>JBMYLM010000124.1:0-1733 GCA_049596335.1 Neptuniibacter sp. | reverse complement strand
TCTTGCATCAAAACTATGATCATGACTGAATATTAGAAAAATCATGTAGCAACTCGTCCAATGGTACTGTCCAATCACCAAATGATCTCTGACGGTATAGAGTCACACTATCATACCAATAACTCTCACGACCTTCAAAACTCCAACGCTCATCTGGAATATTAGGAAGCAATACGCGAGTATCAACACCTAATGAACCAGCTAAGTGAGCGGTTAAGTTATCAATCGATATCACTACATCACAGATGGAAATCAACGCTGCCAAATCATCTATGTCATTGTACAAGTCTATTTCATCCAAAGACTCAACTTGAATACCAGTTTGCCGCTTCAAACGTGAAAGTTCGCACGATGTATCGCCATACTGTAAGTTTACATATTTTCCAGGCATTTTAGCCAGGTAATCCGCTAACAACTCTACAGGCACATTATGTTGCTTTGCCCTCGCCTGAACAGACTTTGTAAACCAGCTAATTCCATATATCTTTTCTGTACCATCAGAACATAATTTCGCCTTCAAAGTGCGCATTTTCTCAGGATCTGCTTTTAGCCATCCTGACGAACTTTGCTTGAAGTCTTCTAGGTTTCGTCGAAAATACCTAGGCAAAGATCCAGAAGGAAGCTGGCAATCATAATCATGCTCACTTATCTTGTTTCGGTCATCTAAAAACTTAATGCTATTTGAAAACGACCGTTCAAAGAGTGGTAAAAGCCGAGCGTCACACTCAACAGATAGCTTACTGCTCTTTTCATTTAGTTCAGAATACATTGAACTAAAAACGATAGCATCACCTATGCCTTGTTCCTTCCAAACAAATATTTCACCACTGCTTGCTCCATCCCAAGGCGGTTTGCGACTCTTAAACGGCTCACCAATGGTTTTTTGCTGAGATAACCAACGCCATTCCATCAATTCAAATGCTTTGACGAAATCTTCCTTCAACAAATAAACTCTGCCCATATTATCATGCGCTTCGGCATAATCTGGATTTAATAAAACTGCCTTTGAATACGCCTCTAAGGCATCATCTAACCTCCCGTGCTCTTTGAAAGCGCTACCAATATTATTATATGCATCAGCGTAGTCTGGTTTAATTTCTATCGCTTTCTGGAAAACCTCAATCGCACTTGCATACTCACATTTGTATATCAAAACATTACCTAAGTTATTATATGCAGTAGCAGAATTTGGTTGCAGTAAAACCGCCTTTCGATAAGCATCTAGCGCTCGATCTAACTGTCCTGTTTGGGCTGCGGCGGCTCCTAATAAATTCCATATCACAAATTCATTAGGATACTGTTTTGTAAGAACTCTAGCCTCATCAACGACAGCGTTCAAATATCCACCATTATAGAGCTCAATCAATTTATTAATTAATTGTTCAGGGGCGGATTGAGGAAATTGGTTGTGAGCTTGATCCACCAGCGCAGCTAATGCAGTCTGAACTCTTTTGTTTTTAGGGTAATGACTTAAAACTTGTTTGAGCAATTCCTTAGCTTCTTCGAGCTTACCCTTCTTAGCGTGTGACTTCGCTTTCATGAGAGCCTGATCTACTGATATCTTAGTCAACTGAGTAATAGCCTTTTGCATATTCCAGTACTCGGCGAACGAGCAATAAGTATACCAGACAAACCAAGCCAAACAGATGATGGCGTCCCACGCATATCAATGCGTGTGTCTTGCATCAAAACTATGATCATGACTGAATATTAGAAAAATCATGTAGCAACTC
>JBMYLM010000123.1:0-1890 GCA_049596335.1 Neptuniibacter sp. | reverse complement strand
CTGAAAACAAAAAAAGGTGGCTTAAGCCACCTTTTTTATTGCGGGAAATAAATCAGGGGCGAACGTAAAAGTACCCCTGCTGTTGTAGGCGAATAATTTCTGGCAAGCCCGCTTTAACAACGTCTGCTTCTTCTACTTCGTACAAATTATCCCGAGTCACCTTAAAACCATCCAGGCTATTACCACAAATGACAAACTGGACATCATTCAGACGAAGAGAGTCGATAGCAGTTTGCTTAGCGTGATTATCTATCGCTTCCATGAAGTATTTTATCGCAGGCCCGTGGACTACAGCTTTTATTTCAATGTTATCTTCACCAAGTTCATTGATATGGTTGGTCATATTGGTGAACGTGGCGGAGATGCGTTTAGGATCATCGTAGTTGATGTGGTACAGAACCTTTTGCGGAAGGTATCCTTCCGCAATAAGGTTATTGGAAAGTAGTGAGCACGTAATACCGGTAAGGATCCAAAAAGGCAGTGTTTTAAACTTCATGACACTTACTCATATTTAGGAACCTCTTAGGTATTAATTGTGCGTGTGTTGCTCAATTATTTTCTCGCCAATGATTTCTATCTCAACACGGCGGTTTGCATGAAGGCAGTCAATTAGCTCAGGTCCGAAATCACCTTCACATGTCTGTGCAGGGACCTTCTCACCTTTATAATCGGTTGAGATTTTTGAGCCATCAATTCCGCTTTCCAGTAGCTTTTGTTCAACTGCATCTACTCGGCGTTTTGATAAGGCGTCGTTATAATCGTCACTGCCTATACGGTCAGCGTGGCCAATCAGAGTAATGCTGTTAAGCTCCTTGAGGCCTGAAATGTAATCGGTAATATCTTGTATATCTCCTACGATAGCTTTATCGAAGTCAAAATACACAATGTGTTTTTCTTCAGCGCCAACCAAAGTGTGAGTTACACAATTATCCGGAGTGTTATCCCAAAACTCTTTTTTAGTACATTCTGGGTGAGCGAATGCTGATCCACTAAACGCAGCAGCGCTAGCAAGGCAAAGTGCAAGTGTAATATTTTTCATATCCAGACCTCTGAGGCAGGTTGTCGGTCCTAACGGGTAGCCATTAGGGTCATATAAACACAAAACAGCCAGGAATTCCCATTCCCAGCTGTTTGTGCGCTAAGATATAGCCTTTATATTACTTAGTGCCAGAAATCTCAACTTCTACACGGCGGTTAGCTCGTAGGCAGTCAATCAGAGTTGCACCACGTAAGCCATCACATGCTTTTGCAGGTGCACCTTCACCCATAGCATCAGTACTGATTGCAGAACCAGATACGCCGCCAGCCTGTAAAGCTGAAGATACTGCATCTACACGTTTCTGAGATAGAGCATCGTTGTATGCGTTGGAACCGATGCGGTCAGCGTGGCCAACTAGTTTAACGCTTGTAACCGTAGTCAGAGAGTTAATGTAGCCTGAAATGTCGCTAACATCTCCTGCGTCTGAACTGTCAAAATCGAAGTAAACAATGTGCTTCTCAACTACGGACATCGGGGCTGGAGCTGGAGCAGCTGGAGCTGGGGCTGGAGCTTCCGCCATAGGTGCTTTGTAACCGTCGCAACCTTCAATAGCATTTTCTTCTTTCCAGAAACTGTGGCGCCAGCAACCGCCAGTACCGGTTTTCCAGACTGTACCATTTGGGGTTTCATCCCAGTAACCAGCATTTTGTTCGTGAGCTTGAACGCCTGTAGCCAGACCCATTGCTAATACGAGCCCAGATGCGATCGCTAGTTTTTTCATGATTGCTGTCCTTAAAAATGATTGGGGTTATATAGATAGAAATAATAAGTCATTATTTGTTTATTACAACTACCCTTAGGGAAGATGCGATTAAGTCCCTCCACATGAGATAATTCAGGCTAATCAAAAC
>JBMYLM010000122.1:0-1961 GCA_049596335.1 Neptuniibacter sp. | reverse complement strand
ACAGTATTCTGATAGTCTCCAGCACTTTTCATCCTTGATTCTGAAAGGAGATCTGCTGGTAGAACCCTATAGAGATAACTTTGTAGGTGTTCATGCATCAGCGTTGAAAAATATCTATCTTTTTACAGCTGAGATGTTAGGTGAACATGCTTTTTCTGCTTTATCCCAGGTTTATGCTCAGCATTACCCAACTGACCAATGGGACTTGAATCTTTATGGCGTCTCGTTGCCAGGTTTTTTATTGGCTCAACAGAATGGCCCAAGAGGGGCTGACTATAACTGGTCACTAATTTCTGAGGTTGCGCATCTGGAATACCTTATCACTCAGCAGTATTACGCAGATTTTGACCTGAGTTTGGGTGGTGAGAAGCTATGTATTGAGGTCCATGAGATAGCAAAGTTAAAGGAAGAGTATTTTAGCCATTTTAGCCAATTACACCCATATACTCTGATTTCGTCGGAAGTAATTGGTGCTCGCCAGATCTGTATATGGCGTGAGGATTTAAAGGTTGTTCTGACTGCAGCGGGAAAAAATTAAGCATAAAACATGGATAAGTTTTTAAATGCAGATCAGCTGCAGTCTCTGTTTCAGTATGCAATGGTGTTAAGTGAAAATCGTGAAGATGCTTATGATCTTCTGCAATCAGCGGTTGAGTCTTACCTGATCCGGTTGCAGCGAGGCAAGGAACCTATAGATAATCCGCCAGGCTTTATCAGGACCCTGATTCGTAATCGTTTTATTGATCATTACCGTCATGCTCAACGATGGCAAAGTGAGCCTTACGAAGAGACTAATATTTACGATATTTCTGCTGATAACCTTGAAGAGATCACCATTACAGGTAAAGAACTGGAATCCCTGTGGGGCCAGCTTTCCATTCAGGAGAGAGATATTTTGTACCACTGGGCGGTTCTTGGTTACAGCACTGATGAGGTATGTCGCCTGTTTGATCTACCTAGAGGAACATTTTTATCAAAAATACATAGGCTAAGGCAGCGCTTCCGAAAGGAAGAGTTAACGGCGTCGGGAGTAAGGGCATGAAACAGAACTACCTGAACACCCCAAGGCCTCTGAAGGAGCAGGTTGCAGTTAAAGTTGAAACTGACCAGTTAAATGAAACCGAGCTAAATAAGTTACTGGAACTGCAAGCTGATATTCTTCAGGGAGAGCAGAGCGTTCAGCCTGAGCAGCTTGTATCTCGCCACAGATCCTTAGTTGCTTCTGTGATTATGTTGGTGATGTTGACAGTATTCTTCTGGCAGGGAGCGGGGACGAATAGTTTTGAGGAAATTGTCGATGAGGTTGCAGTTAACCATATAAAACAACGGCCAATGGAGTTACATGCTCGGTCGATGACTCAGATTCAAAGCTTTTTTAAGGAACTGGAATTCTCTCCGGCTAATTCTGAACATCTGTTATCTCATTTTAACCTCGCTGAGTCAGACTTGATAGGCGCAAGGTACTGCTCCATTCAAGGCGAGACTGCTGCTCAACTGCGTTATCAAACCTCTAAGGGCAATCACAGTACTCTTTATGAAGTGGGTTATGATCAGAAACTATATGGGGACCTGCCGATGATTAGCGAAGGTGAAAGGCCTCAAACGGTAATGGTTAAAGGCCTTAAAGTTTCTGTTTGGGTGGAAAAGGGGTTATTGATGGCTTTGGTTGAAGATATGTAAGCTTGCTCTACGAGAAATCGATTAGCTCGACTTCAAAGATCAGTGTAGAACCCGGAGTGATTATGGATACAGATCCATCACCATAGGCCAGATCAGCAGGAATAAAGAAGCGGAATTTATCACCTTTAGACATTAACTGAACACCTTCAGTCCAGCCCTTGATGACCTGATTCAATCCAAATTCAATGGGGTCACCGCGTTCCACAGAACTATCAAAAACCCGGCCGTTCTATTGAATCAGCTTCTGTTAACTCACTGTCCAACCGTAAATCCAGACTGCG
>JBMYLM010000121.1:0-1976 GCA_049596335.1 Neptuniibacter sp. | reverse complement strand
ACAAGGGCTCCAGCGGTTTTTGTCCGTTTACGAGGGAAAATCCCTAGTACCCCAAATAGCTCGATAAAACGCAGTAAAAGGGCAAAAAAAAGCCAAGGCCACAAGCCCTGGCTTTATCTTTCTAGCTAAAGAAAATTTTTAAGTAATAATTACTTATACGATCTTCTTCATGTCAGCCATGTGGCCGCGCAGTACTTTACCAATTGCTTCAACTGGGTGAGAACGCAGTGCTTCGTTGACTTCGATCAGACGAGCGTTATCAACACCAGTGTCTGCTACATCCAGACCTTTACCGATAACGTCTGTGTCGATGTTTTTCATGAAGTCGCCCAGCAGTGGCAGACACGCGTGGTTGTACAGGTAGCAACCGTACTCTGCAGTATCAGAGATAGTCGCGTTCATTTCGTACAGTTTCTTACGTGCGATTGTGTTAGCAATCAGCGGAGTTTCGTGCAGAGACTCGTAGTAAGCAGATTCAGCGATGATGCCTGCAGCAGTCATAGTTTCGAATGCCAGCTCCACACCTGCTTTAACCATAGCAACCATCAGGATGCCGTTGTCGAAGAATTCCTGCTCGGAAATTTCAACGTCGCCCGCTGGAGTCTTCTCGAAGTTAGTCTCAGCAGTTTCTGCACGCCAGCCCAGAAGGTTTTTGTCATCGTTCGCCCAGTCTTCCATCATCACGCGAGAGAAAGTACCGTCGATGATGTCATCCTGGTGCTTGTTGTACAGTGGGCGCATAATCACTTTCAGCTCTTCAGACAGATCAAATGCTTTGATCTTAGCTGGGTTAGAAAGACGGTCCAGCATGTTAGTCACGCCGCCGTATTTCAGAGCTTCAGTGATAGTTTCCCAACCGTACTGAATCAGTTTAGATGCGTAACCAGCATCGATGCCTTTCTCAACCATCTTGTCGAAGCACAGGATAGAACCAGTCTGCAGCATACCGCACAGGATAGTCTGCTCACCCATCAGGTCAGACTTAACTTCAGCGATGAAAGAAGACATCAGAACGCCTGCTTTGTGACCGCCAGTACCTACAGCGTATGCCTTAGCCAGAGCCAGACCTTCGCCTTTAGGGTCGTTGTCTTCGTGAACAGCGATCAGTGTAGGAACACCGAAGCCACGAACGTATTCAGCACGTACTTCAGAACCTGGGCACTTAGGAGCAACCATGATTACAGTCAGGTCTTCACGGATCTGCATACCTTCTTCAACGATGTTGAAACCGTGAGAGTAAGACAGGCAAGCGCCTTCTTTCATCAGTGGCATAACTGCTTCAACAACAGGTGTGTGCTGCTTGTCTGGAGTCAGGTTCAGAACTACGTCCGCAGTAGGGATCAGTTCTTCGTATGTACCAACAACAAAACCGTTTTCAGTCGCGTTCTTCCAAGACTGACGCTTCTCAGCAATTGCAGCAGGGCGCAGAGCGTAGGAAACATCCAAGCCGCTGTCGCGCAGGTTCAGACCCTGGTTCAGGCCCTGAGCACCACAGCCGATTACTACCATTTTCTTGCCTTTCAGAGCTTCAACGCCATCGCTGAACTCGTCCATAGCCATAAAACGACATTTACCCAGCTGTTCCAGCTGCTCACGCAGAGGCAGCGTGTTGAAATAGTTGTTAGACATTTCAAAATTCCGTAAAGGTTAAGTCAGTTAAAACTGACAGTTGGTTTATTATGCGGCAACTCTAATACATCAAAGATGTCGCGTAAAATGATATATATAGATCGCTATGATGCATTTAATGCAACGCTAAAAAATATTACGCAATTGCAATAAAAGTGCTTGCTAAAGGAACCTGACCTCTATACTATGCGCCCCACATTGATGCAGGGCGCCAGACAGCTTAGCTTGTTGGGCTCCTACACAAAAAGAGCCGAAGGGAGTCTCGACCTTCGGGGAAACACTTTAGAGACTTATTGATGCGGGGTGGAGCAGCTTGGTAGCTCGTCGGGCTCATAACCCGAAGGTCG
>JBMYLM010000120.1:0-2209 GCA_049596335.1 Neptuniibacter sp. | reverse complement strand
AATTATAGGTGTTGGGTTAGGGAGTGCTTTGCATGGCTTTGTGCCCGATGCCTGGTTTGAAACTCATCTTTCCCAAGGTCAGTGGTGGACAGTACCGGCAGCTGTATTAGCAGCCATTCCTCTTTATTCCAATGCGACTGGGGTGATTCCTGTTATGGAGAGCCTTATTGTTAAAGGATTGCCTTTGGGTACAACAATGGCGTTTTGCATGAGCACTGTGGCAGCCAGCTTTCCTGAGTTTGTCCTGTTGAAACAGGTAATGCGCTGGAAACTGCTTGCTGTTGTTTTCGTCACACTATTAATTTCATTTACTGTGGTTGGCTGGATACTGAACCTGATCCCAACCACCTGAGAGGCATGATATGAAACAGATAAAAGTACTAGGAAGTGGTTGTGCTAAGTGTGAAAAAACCGCTGAACTGATCGAGAAAATTGCCGCCGAAGTTCATGCGGAAGTGAACATACAAAAAGAAACCGATCCTGAGGCTATTATGAATTATGCAGTGATGAAAACACCTGCGGTTGTTATAGATGATCAGGTGGTTCACTCAGGTTCGATACCTGTTTCTGACAAGGTCAGGGAGTGGTTAAAGTCTGAGTAGGTGATTCTGACAGTATCTTTCGAGTGATAGAAACGGGATACTGTGAAGCGCTTTTATCTATTTGGAATCAGGCATGAAAAAAGTAGCGTTGTTCGTTGATGTTCAGAATGTGTATTACACAACGAGGCAGACTTTCGGCAAAAACTTTGATTACAACGAATTCTGGCGACAGGTCACTAGAGACAGAGAAGTTACCCATGCATTTGCTTACGCGATCGATCGCGGTGATGAAAAGCAGAAACAGTTTCAGAATATCCTGCGAGCCATCGGCTTTGAGGTGAAATTAAAGCCCTTCATCCAACGTTCTGATGGCTCTGCTAAAGGGGACTGGGATGTAGGTATCACCATTGATGCCATGGATTATTCTACAGATGCGGATGTCGTTGTGCTGGTTTCTGGCGATGGCGACTTCGATCTGTTGGTTAACAAACTCCGAATCGACAAAGGAAAGCGGGTCGAGGTCTACGGTGTACAGGCGTTAACCGCGACTTCATTAATCAATGCTTCAAGCGAGTATTATCCAATCCAAGGCGATCTCTTACTGGGATAGTAACTCCCTTCTCTATAGGTCAGATCTCATTTTTAAGCAGATCTAGAATTGCAGTTACTTTTGCAGATAGATGCCTTCTGTGAGAGTAGATTGCACTGATCGGAATTTCAGTATGGTTGAAATCATCCAATACGGTAACCAAAGCTCCCGCATCAAGTTTATCCTGAACCGCAAACTGGGGCGACGAGCAGATCCCCAGGCCCGAGCTAGCCAGTTTTCCTGCGGCTACCGCACTGTTTACCTTCATAATGCTGTTTGGTTTTATATTTAGATCCTGTTTACCATCTTTAAATGACCAGTAGTTATTGCGGTTATTTGTATCAAAAATGCAGGGCATTTTTTGCAGATCTTCAGGATGTTTAGGGTGGCCATGCTTAGCTAAATATTCAGGAGAGGCACACAGAACCATCTTAGTCATGCTTATCTTTCTGGCGATCATAGCTGAATCTTCCAACTGACCAATCCTGATTGCCATATCAAATCCTTCCGCCACTATGTCCACAAATCGATCATTTAAAGACAGATCAATCTTTAGTTGCGGATTGTTTGTAATCATATCTGCAAACAGTGGTGCCAGGACCAGTTCACCAAAGGTTGTTGGAGCTGTGATCCTTATTTCTCCCACCAGACTTTCGTGCTCCTGACGAACTTTTGCCTCTAGTGAGGCGATATCGTCCAGTACCCGCTTGGCTTCCTCGTAATAACTGAGACCGGTTGAGGTCAGTTTAATGCTCCTGGTTGAACGTGTGACCAGACGTACATCCAGATTCTCTTCAAGTTGGCTGATATGAGTGCTGACCAGCGCGGTTGTTTTACCTATACGTCGCGCTGCTGCAGTAAAGTTTCCTTCTTCTACTACAGCGATGAAGGAGGACATAAGGTTGAGTTTGTCCATAGTATTCTTAAGTAATATTTAATAATGATTTAATTAAATGGATTATTGTTTGATTTTGTTGATTAGTCAAAAATTAACTCATCGAACGAACAATGAATGAGGAAATAAAAATGGCTCTTCAACCTTTCTATGCTGCAACAGTTTTACGACTGGCTCTGGGTG
>JBMYLM010000119.1:0-2324 GCA_049596335.1 Neptuniibacter sp. | reverse complement strand
AACAGGATACGCCATCCTTCTATCTCCCCATACACCAGAAATCACCATAACTCCAATCCTGTGCTTGAGTGCTGTTTTTACACATGTTCTGGGGTTTAATTGTTAACGATTTAGGCCTTGTTGCAGCTGCATATAAACCTTTTGTCTTAGATAAATCTCTTTATAAGTCGGTTAGAGTGTGTCAACACATTCACGGAAGTGTCTACAATAACAATATTGCTTCCATCGCAACGATTGACGTTAACTTATAATAAAGGGCCTCGACACATGTCCTATCAAGCAGAGTATTCGAAATCTATCGAAACCCCTGAGCTGTTCTGGGGAGAGAAAGCACAAGACCTGGCATGGTATAAACAACCAGAAACTATCCTGTCTCAGGATGAAAACGGTATTTACCGTTGGTTCGCAGATGGTGAAATGAATACGTCTTACCTGGCGTTGGATTACCATGTTGAAAATGGCTTGGCAGATAATGCAGCCATTATCTACGATTCCCCTGTTACCAATACAAAAAGAAAAATCACATACCGTGAACTGCGTGATGATGTAGCTAAGTTTGCTGGTGTGCTTAAAGCGCAGGGTGTAGAAAAAGGTGATCGTGTTGTTATCTACATGCCAATGGTGCCTGAAGCTCTGGTTGCGATGCTTGCAGTAGCGCGTTTGGGCGCAATTCACTCAGTTGTATTTGGTGGTTTTGCCCCAAATGAGCTGGCTGTACGAATCGATGATGCTGAGCCCAAAGTGATTGTTTCTGCTTCATGCGGTATCGAAATCGCTAAAGTGATTGAATACAAGCCGATGCTGGACAAGGCAATCGAGCTGTCTGCCCATAAGCCAGATGCATGTGTCGTTCTTCAGCGTCCACAGGCTGAAGCTTCAATGGTTGAAGGTCGTGATATTGACTGGGCTGAAGCAATGGCTACTGCAGAACCGGCTGACCCAGTGCCAGTAAAAGGTACCGATCCGTTGTACATCCTATACACCTCTGGTACTACAGGTAAGCCAAAAGGTGTTGTGCGCGATAACGGTGGTCATGCGGTTGCGATGAAGTACTCCATGAAATCCATCTATAACGTTGAGCCAGGTGATGTTTTCTGGGCGGCATCGGATGTAGGTTGGGTTGTAGGTCACTCATACATTGTTTACGGGCCACTTCTGGCGGGTTGTACAACCATTGTTTACGAAGGTAAGCCAGTTCGTACTCCAGATGCTGGTGCATTCTGGCGCGTATGTGAAGAGTACAAAGCCAAGGTTCTATTCTCTGCTCCAACAGCGTTCCGTGCGATTAAGAAAGAAGATCCGGAAGGTAAGCTTCTTGCCAATTACGATCTGTCTAACCTGAACACTATCTTTATGGCAGGTGAGCGTCTGGATCCACCAACTTATCACTGGACTATGGAAGTCACAGGCAAACCAGTAATTGACCACTGGTGGCAGACTGAAACCGGTTGGGCTATCTGCGGTAACATGACGGGTATTGAAACGCTTGAGCCGAAAGCGGGTTCTGCAACTGTGCCAGTAACGGGCTTTAACGTGAAGATCCTTGATCCGGAAGGTAATGAGCTGCCAGCAGGAGAGCAAGGTGCTATCGCGGTTAAACTGCCGATGCCACCAAGCTGTCTGCCAACTGTTTGGGGTGATTTCGAACGTTTCCGTACGAGCTATCTGACTGATTTCCCAGGCTACTATTGCTCAGGTGATGGCGGTTATAAAGATGAAGACGGTTATGTATTCATCATGGGTCGTACCGATGATGTGATTAACGTTGCTGGTCACCGTTTGTCTACGGGTGAGATGGAAGAGATTGTTGCAGGTCACACTGCGGTTGCTGAGTGTGCGGTAATTGGTGTAAACGATGCTCTTAAAGGTCAGCAGCCAATTGGTTTCGTGCTACTTAAGAATGGTGTAGAGATCGAAGAAGCTGATCTTGAAGCGGAACTGGTCGCATTGGTACGTAAAGAGATTGGTGCAGTGGCGTGCTTCAAGAAAGCGGTTGTCGTTGATCGTCTGCCTAAGACTCGTTCAGGTAAGATTCTGCGTAAACTGATGCGTCAAATTGCTGATGGTCAGGATTATTCAGTGCCTTCAACCATTGATGATCCAACCAGCCTTTCTGTAATGGAAGATGTTATGGATCGTAATGGTCTGATCTCAAAATAAACAGAGCAAGTTGTATTACCCTTAGCTCTGTGCAGGCGGTCTTCGGGCCGCATCTTTTTCGGAGTTTAAGGTATTAAATAACAAAAACCGCCCATTGGCGGTTTTTTTATTTTCAGCCCTAAACCACCTACTTCAGTAGGTGGTTATCATCCGGTTAGGCTTTG
>JBMYLM010000118.1:0-2668 GCA_049596335.1 Neptuniibacter sp. | reverse complement strand
CTTGATGCAAGGCGCTGGCTTCAGGGGTGTTATGACCAAAGCGAAGGGTGTGGGTCGCTTTTGATGGGGGGAGCTGCACGGGTTTTATGGTTTTTTTTGTAGTGCCAAATAAAACAAGAACTAACAGTGCTACACCGATAAGACCAATAACAGCCACAGCAGTACGACTCATATACCTTCCCTCTTATATCTGGTGTGTCTAATTTAGATACTAATTGAGCTGAACGAAATATCCATTTTTTTTGTGGTTGAATTGATTTGAGAACGTTTCTGGCGTGAACTTCTCATGAATTAGTATTAATAGCTTTGTATTTACGAAGAACACTTTTGGACAATCAAAGATAACCCCATAGCCCACCAAGGTTTAGGTCAGGGTAAATGAGTAACCTTAATTTCCTTATTATCGTTTGAACTCAATTCTAACCTGATGGCTTTTAGGCAGGGTTCGCACAGGGGGCCAATATCCCCTAGGTCATTCCAGCTTTTGGGGCTTGATCCAGACTTGATTTTGATGGCAGTCATTAAACACTCAGAGCAAGCTTTAGATGTGTACTTCTTATCCACAACCATTGGAAACTCATCTTTTATTACTTCCGTTTAGTTTAGGTGTGAATTATGGTTAGAGCCAACCAAACGGTCGGCAAACTGATTTGAGTCAAATTCCTATAATGAATCTGACCCATAGGACTTATTCCGAGGACGAGGTACTAAACTCTGAATGTTTATCGAGTGGGTCGGATAATTACTTCTTACAGGAAAGGGAGTTAATCTCTCTGGATTTAAGGTTGAAGTCATCCATCAACTGCATAAATTCAGGGTCCGATATCGCTGTTCTTCTGAAGGTCGCGGAGAACTCATCATCAGAAGCGGATGCCGGTTTTGAGATCAGAGCCTGATACTGTTCAGTTAGCTTCTGAAACTCAGGGCTGAGGTTAGAGAGTTTAGTTTCGAACTCGGGAGATAACTCGATCCAACGGTTGATGCTGCCCCAAGTGGCTACCTGATCTGGATAGTTTTTCAGAGCAAGCTCTACAGCCAGCTTGCGCCTTTCAATCATGGTGAGCTGAACATCGCGGTATTGATTGATGCGCTCCTTATGCTCAGGTAACAGCTCGCCGGCACGTGCCGCGCTGCTGTTTTGCCAGTTGGTTTGTGCTTCCACATACAGGTTGTATTTCTCGTTACATCCCACTTCATCTGCGAATGCCATGCTTGTTAAACCGCTGGTTGTCAGAGCAAAGGTGACGGAAAGAGTTTGGAGTTTGGATACTGGCATGACGGATTCCTTAAAGCAGACAACAATTTCTTGCAAACGGCCATTACTATGACAAAGAGTGCTTTGGGATCCTAATGTACTTTAGCGCTATTTTGGGACAGGCCGCTCTTGAGCAAGCGGCCTGTTCTTCGGCAGGCTTAGTCTGGAACGTCTGATACGGAGGCTACAACTGCTGAGGGCAGATCTGACAACGCTGCAAGCGCTGCTTCCTGAACCTGATCGGATGGCACATCCTTCCCCGTCACTTTTGACGGCAATGCGCGGGTTGCTGTCGCTGAGGCGACTACCGTCGGGTTATAGCCTAGTGAAAAGGCGCCACGGGCGGTTGAGTTGACACACATATGTGACATAAAGCCGGTCAGAATCAGGTTGCTGACGTTGGCTTCTTTCAACAAGTTGTCCAGCTCTGTTTGCACAAATGAGCTTGGGTAATTTTTGGTGATTACCGCTTCGCCCTCAATGGGAGCAACGATAGCTGCAATCTGGCCTATAGGCGCGGTAACATCGTAAGGAGTGCCAGGGCCTGCATCATGACGAACATGAAAAACAGGTCTGCCCGCGGCACGAAAACGTTCCAGCAAGCTTTTGCATTCATCCATTGCTGCATCCACTCCATCAAGTTTCATTACCCCTTCACAATAGGTGTTTTGTGCATCAATGATGATCAGAGCCGAATCACTGATCGCTGAAGCTTCGTTACCCAGCCCTGCCAGATCGCGAATCGTAGTTAAGTCACTCATGTTTATTCCCCGATTAAGTCCTAATGGAATCCGCCACTTGAGCGAAACTCCCTGAATTAAGTGTGTTTCATATTATTTGCTGAAGTAATTTTCTATACTGGAGGCAAAACTGGCATAAATGGTGGTAAAAGTGACAAAATCTCAGGTTGAAGTCGGTGTGGTGCATTACCCTGGAGCTTTGCTGTCATCCGTACAGGGCTTAGCCGAACAGTTTTATCTTGCCAATAGCATTTGTGAGCAGCAGGGGCTGGGGTCGGTTTTTAAAACACATATTTGTGACAGCACCCAGTTGTCTGAACCCTGGGAAGAGCTTCTAAAGCCGCTTCAGGTGATCGTTTTACCGCCATGTCTGGACGAGAATGTCTATCTGGCACCGCAGCCAGATTTGATCCAATGGTTACAAGAGCAACATGAAAACGGAGCGATTATCTGTTCGGTATGTGCTGGGGCTTTTATCCTGGCAGAAACGGGCCTGTTGGACGGTAGGACGGTAACCACCCATTGGGCTCTTTCTGAAGAGTTTGCCCGCCGCTACCCGGAAGTGTCTCTTGATAGTAACAAGTTGCTGATAAACGATGTGGATATCATTACTGCCGGTGGTTTGATGAGTTGGGTGGATCTGGGTCTTGAGTTGGTTGCTCAGTTCACAAAT
>JBMYLM010000117.1:0-3042 GCA_049596335.1 Neptuniibacter sp. | reverse complement strand
AGCATTTTTGCTATTTCCGGGTGGGTACGGCACTTAATGTAGGTGCCCCGGGTCATGACTGTCAGCTTAACTTTGTTCCAGTCTTTACGTTTTTTGTGCCATCGGCTTTTGCCCAGCTTTTCTGCATCCGCAGGCAGAGGAGCGTTACGAATCTTCTCCACGTATTTTTCATCGCCATACTTCATGGCGTTGTAATAGTGCTCAACGGTAGGCCACTCATAGCCATCCAGTTCAAAAGCAAATGGGGAGTATGAGGACAGAGGATTTTCCGGGTCATTACGCCTTAAGGTGAGGCGCGGTTTTTCTTTATGGCTAAAAATCATATTCCAAATTCAATTCAATACAGACAATGGATTTTCAGAGTATATAGATTTTTTGAATCTATCGTTGGATCTGTTCAGAAATGGCTGAGCTTAATCGCATCAGCAGAAAACATTGAGATCTATACAAACCGGCTCTACGTAAAGTGAACTAATACCAAAGTGGTTAATTATTGAACAGAAAGCTTCATTTAATCTATTGGCCGTTTGTAAGAACCTAAGCATGGGGAAAATGAAATAACAGGATGGATCCTAAATAAGGTATTTATCATGTTGGAAAAAAGTAACAGGCTCGTCGAAGAAAACCGTGAATTCGCAGATACATCAGGTATCAGCCAGAATAATTCAGCCGCAGGTTTTGTTCCCGCTTTCAAAAACAGTGAAAGTGGTGAAGTCGAGATTTCCCGATTTTGTGATGGTCGCCTGGCGCCGTTCCACATGATCGATGGTTTACCTGAACATTGGATAGCTGAATGGGATCATCAGGGCAGGGCGATAGAGATTAAAAGTTCAGTGATTTCCGGCTTTGTCCGTCTGGGAGAGTTTTTTACCCGACAGGAAGCTGCAGACACCGTTGCTTGATCACACATTATTCATACCACTCAGAAGGCAATGACTGTCGCAGATAGTTGATAAACACATGAGTCCTTTTAGGTAACGCACCGTGAGGGAATAACAGATAAATGCCAAGCGTTGGCCCCTGCCATTCGGGTAGACAGCGTGTCAGGCACCCCGGGTGGTGTTTCAATCGGGCCGCAGCGTTCCAGTCAGGTATCAAACCCAGACCGCCACCATTGAGGATGGCATCCACCTGAATTAACAAACGATCAACCTTCAAACGGCAATTAGTGAGGGCTGGTTGAAACTTACCCCTTTGATGATGCCTGAGTTCAATCTCAAATTTTGTATCGTCACTTAATCCAACCCACTCATGAGCGGCCAGCTCTTCCGGAGTGGAAGGGGAGCCCTGTTGTTCCAGATAATGAGGGCTGGCATAAATACTTTGCCTTAAAGAGCCAATGCGTTCGCAATTAAGCCCGGTCTCAGGTTCGTTACCTAACCAGAGACAGATACCATCTGTCAGCTCTGGTCCGGGAATCTGAGTTTGATTCTGCATGGTGATATCAAGCCCCGGGTGCTCTTTCATAAATTGCAGCACCAAAGGGCCAAACCAGGATCTGAGCAGAGTATCGTGACAGCGTACTAACAGAGAGCCGCTTACTTCCTGACGTAGTTTATCCAAAGCGGAATGACCGCTGTCGGCCAGAAGCAAAATCTCCTGCGCATACCTGAAAAAAAGATGACCGGCATCAGTAGGAATGACTTTGTTGGATTCACGTCGGAATAAAGGTTGTCCTAATACAGATTCCAACTGACTGAGCCTGCGGCTTAATGTCGATTTTGGCTGATTCAAAGCCCGCGAACTTTCGGTCAGGCTATGGCTCTGCATGACTGAGACAAAAGTTTCGAGCTCTTTTAGATTAAACACTGATCAATACCGTTCCGTTATTTGCAACACGGCGTCCAATGCTAACATCTTTTAATTCAAATAATAATCGTTATTATTATCACTAAATTTTATAGCCCTTCATAAGTAAGAGTTTCTTGCTGAGCTGTGCTTCTTTTTACTGCGTTTGCAATCAAGACCCAGACGGATTTTGAGTCTTATTTCTTTGAGTTGAAAAATGTCTATGTCAGTTATGCTGCGTACCCTTTCGGTAGTAATGATCCTCAGTTTTATGGTTTTTCCTGTAAGCCTCAAAGCTGATGTGCGTACCATCAATACCAAGTTTGGTGCTGTGAATGTTGATGGTGCCCCTAAGCGTGTTGTCACCCTGTATGAAGGGGCTTTAGATGCGGCAATTGCCGTGGGTGTCACTTCTTTGGGTGCTGTGAATACCCGAAGCAGAGACGGAGTAGCGGAATATATTCAAGATAAGGTTCCGGATATTGCAATCGTGGGAAGCCCTCGGGAAATCAATCTGGAAGCGGTCATTGCGCTGAAACCAGATCTTATTCTTGCAGCACCCACAATGAACCGGGAGCAGTTTCAGCTCCTGTCTGCGGTGGCCCCAACGATTGTTCCAGATGTTCAGCGTTATCAATCAGATAGCTGGAAAAAAGAGAGTCTGGTATACGCGCAGTCAATGTCTAAAACCGTTGAGATGGCAGAAGTCATTTACGATGTAGAACAGCAGATAGAGGTTCTGAAAACCAAACTGGCACCTGTACAAAATACCAAAGGCAAACGCACTGCCATGATCCGTTGGATGCCGCAGGGTGCCATGCTGATGGCTCCGGGTACGTTTGCATCCACTTTACTTACAGCCGTTGGCTTTGAAATTACAGATGCCGGGATCATAAAACCGGGACGTCCGCACAGCTCTCCCCTGAGTCAGGAAAAGCTCTCACTGATTGACCGTGATTGGTTATTTATCGCTACGCTCGACGAAGATGCCCAACAGGCTTTAGCGGCAGCAAAACAATCTCCAGCATTTGAGCGACTTGAGGTTGTGCAGAAGAAAAAAGTCTATGCAGTGGATGGCACATTGTGGAGCAGTGCCAATGGACCTTTGGCGGCGGCCGCTATTCTGCAGCAAATTGAAACGATGATCCTAAACTCAGCAGACTGAGAGTTTTGTGATGAGTCTGCATAAGTTCTCGCTTCCTCAGCTGTTTCTTTTCAGCCTTATGTTGCTGGCTATGACCTGTGCTTCAAGCA
>JBMYLM010000116.1:0-3108 GCA_049596335.1 Neptuniibacter sp. | reverse complement strand
AACAGGATACGCCATCCTTCTATCTCCCCATACACCAGAAATCACCATAACTCCCATAAATTGGCCCTTTAGCACTTTTATTCAGCATTTCAATGCCTTCTGTATATGAGATAAATTGATTGTTGCGATCGCGATTGAAGGTGAGCAGATAGATGGGTTCGTCATCACCTAATGAGGTCAAAAGCTCGTCAACCTCCTCAAGAATAAAATCCCGGAGATAATTAAACTCCACATCTTCAAAATCTACCTCAACCTGCTTTAATTCTGCCTTGATAGCATCGCCAGTAGGTGTCTGATCAAGAATGATTGTGATTCTTTTACTATCTGGGTGTAACTGTCTGATGAGTTCGATATTGGATCTATGATCTGCTTTTTCGACAACCCCAGCTGTATTTGAGAGTTTATCTGTGAGTGTGTCTGTAAAATTATTTATGCCACAGAAAATGATCAGAGGGTTGCCACTGAAAACAACCTGCCCATCATTGAGCATCCTCAACGCATTGTTATCGGAGACAATAACCGCCTCATATTCCAATTCGTCGTACTTTGAGGACATAAACTGAAGCAGCTTTTGCGTGTATATCTCACCCGTGTTTCTTTTTGTATCGAGATACTCATAATGAATTTCGTACTGCTCTCGGTAATCGCTAAAGACAGAGCGGATGCCTCGGGAGATGTTATCACTCCACTCTAATCCCTGATGATAGGAAAGTAGAACCAGTATTTTATGCTTTCTTTCTGCAACTGCCGTTTCGCAAAAACACAAAGCAAACAGAATGGAATAAAAACCGTATTTAAGACTAGCCAACATAGTTCCACCCATTCGAATTGGAGGTCCATCTTGGCATAAGATCGTTTTGAATAATGTTACACATCCGGATACCTACTGCTGTACGTTTGCACAAGGTCCTTTTACCTATCGTCTTCCTTACAAAAACCATTACTTTAAGCTATAGACCACTACAGAATTTTTGCCTCTACTCTTAGCTGTATACATCGCCATATCAGCGGCTTTTAATAAACTTTCCCGGGTATGAAAATGCTCTGGGAAAACCCCTACCCCAATACTGCAACTGACATTTGCCTCTTCATCTTCTAAAAAATACGTTCTGCCTATATTTTCCAGAATATTTTCTGCAACGAGTTGGGCGTTGAACATATTCCCAACATCATACAAAACAACAGCGAACTCATCCCCGCCCAACCTTGTGACGGTATCTTCTTCCCGAACCTGACCGCTTAATCTTGATGCAACTTGTTGTAACAATTGATCACCGGCCTGATGCCCTAACAGGTCATTAACCTCTTTAAATCCATCAAGATCAATCATGAGTACTGCGACCTTACGGCCTTTCCTTTTTGCGTTTTGCAAAGACAGGTCCAAACGAGCATTAAAAAGCAATCGGTTAGGCAGCCCAGTAAGTGGATCATGATGAGCCAGGAATTCCATTCGCTCGTGACTGACTTTTAACGGGGTAATATCAGAAAAAGCTGCAACATAATTAAGAACGGTGCCATCTGCGGCGCGCACCTCGGAAATGGTCTCCCATTGAGGATAAATCTCACCATTTTTCTTGCGGTTCCAGATCTCACCCTTCCAAAACCCTTTAGTCCTGAGGTCCTTCCACATTTTTTGATAGAACTCGGTATCCTGCCTACCTGATTTCAATATTCGCGGGTCTCTACCAATGACCTCTTCCATTGAATAACCGGTGATCGAAGTAAAGGCCTTATTAACAGAGACAATATTCGCCTCAGCATCTGTCACGAGAATCCCTTCATCTACATTGTCATAGACAGAAGTCGCCAACCGTTGGCTTTCTTCCGCTTGCCTGATCTGTGTGGTATCAGTAAACATTACAACTGCGCCACAGCAATGACGACCTTCATACATTGGGAATAAACGTGACTCTGTATAAAAAGAACTGCCATCTTTACGCCAATAAACCTCATCATCGATGACGGCAGATTGTTCTTTCTGCAATGCTTTCATCAAGCTACAGTCTGAGACTTCATAGACACTTCCATTAGCGTGATGGTGGTGAATAAGACTGTGCATTTGCTTACCAAGAAACTCCTCTGAACTTGTGTACCCAAGTAACTTAAGACAAGCTTCATTAACAAAAATACAGACGCCTGTACGATCTACACCAAAGATACCTTCATCAGCAGAATTCAGAATTAATCTTAAATCGCTTTCACTTTTTGTGATTCTTTGAATTAAAGGGTTCATCAACACATAGAAAAATATTGAACCTAAAAAGATGATGCAGATCCCAATACCAAAACTCAGAATTGCAGAACGGATAAATGGCTGGAGTATTTCATCCAGATCCATTTTGGCAACAATGCCATAGTCTAGTTTTTGAATTGGTTCATAAGCAGCCAGGACCTTAACTCCCCGATAGTCCAGGCCTACTATCGTGCCCGACTTACCTTCCAAAGCGAGCTGCATTGGAACAGCCAAGTCACTACCTATAGGTATTTCTTCCTGGAAGTTCTGGTTTGTCACCGCTGAATTTCGATGCTGAAGAAGAAACAGAATGTTACCTTGGTTCTTTTTCGCCAGAGTAAATTCACCTGTTCTTCCAAGGCCGTCATAATTATCAAGGGCTTGTTTAATCTGAGAGAGCGTTGCCTCCTCCGCATCGCCCTGGAATGCATACACACTGTATCGTGCATCAAATTCAGCAACGGCTTCCATCAACCGTGCCTGGCTTTTTGCCAGCTGCTGCAATCTTAGTTCTTCCTGCGTAAACGCAGTTTGAAACAACAAGAAATTAGACACGCCAGTCACAATGAGAGTGGTTGCAATAAGAATCACAATCATCAGATGCGTGCTGAATTTAAGTGTTACTTTCATACTACAGCCCTTGGAACTTTACTTTCCTAAGGGTAATTCAAAGCAAACTAAATTAGGAAAAGCAGTTACCTACCCATTTGAGTATAGAAAAGCTAATAGCAAGCGAAAGAACGCTGTGAGGAAATATTGAGCAAGAGCAACAAAACACGTAATAACTACATAAAGATATAGATTAAAGCGCTCCTTTACCCGCAATGCTGTTCACTTAAAGGGGTTATGGGTCATTCCCGCGAAGGCGGGAATCC
>JBMYLM010000115.1:0-3627 GCA_049596335.1 Neptuniibacter sp. | reverse complement strand
GGTAGATTCCAACCTGCGTTGGAATGACGGGGGGTATTTGTCTTAGGCGGGATGAAAACAGGATTCCTGCCTACGCTGGAATGACGGGGTGTATATATGCCCTAGGCCAGATTAAAACAAGATGCCAGCCTGAATTGGAATGACGGGTGTGCTCAGAGGTATCCGGCAACAAGGAATTTGCTTTTCCTAGCCACTCGCAGCCGAAGGCGTTCTAGTAGGCGTAGCCGTGCTGTCCCGTTAGGGGCGAATAGCCACTACTTTTCACCAGACACAAAAAAGCCCCGAATAATCGAGGCTTTTTGCTGGTACACGTTATCAGCGATTAGATACGTGCAGCTGGAATCGCTTTAGGCGCAACGCTCAGATCTTCGCTTGGAGGAGCGAAAGATGTCAGGTTGATACCGTCAACAGCAGACTTGTACTCTTCCAGAGTCGGGAAACGACCCAGGATAGTAGACAGAACAACCATTGGAGTAGAACCCAGCAGAGACTCACCTTTCTTCTCAGCAGTGTCTTCTACAACACGGCCCTGGAACAGACGAGTAGAAGTAGCCAGTACAGTGTCACCAGGAGCAGCTTTCTCTTGGTTACCCATACACAGGTTACATCCAGGACGTTCCAGATACAGAATGTTTTCGTAAGAAGTACGTGCTTCTTCTTTTGGATGCTCGTCATCGAAAGTGAAGCCAGCGTATTTAGACAGGATGTCCCAGTCGCCTTCTGCTTTCAGCTCGTCAACGATGTTGTACGTTGGTGGAGCAACAACCAGAGGAGCGTTGAACGTGATTGGGCCGTTCTTCTCCAGGTTACGCAGCATTGCAGCGATGATCTGCATGTCGCCTTTGTGAACCATACAAGAACCAACGAAGCCCAGGTCAACTTTACGGCCATCGTAGTAAGATGTTGGGCGGATCACGTCGTGCGTGTAACGCTTAGAGATGTCATCGTTGTTTACGTCTGGGTCAGCGATCATTGGCTCGTCGATTGCGTCCAGGTCAACAACCAGCTCAGCGTAGTACTTAGCGTTGTCGTCTGGAGCCAGAGCAGGTGCTTCGCCAGATTTAACTTCAGCGATACGCTTGTCAGCCAGGTCGATAAGACCCTGCAGCATGCCCGCTTCGTTTTCCATGCCTTTGTCGATCATGATCTGGATACGGGACTTAGCCAGTTCCAGAGACTGGATCAGCGTTTCGTCAGTAGAGATACAGATTGAAGCTTTCGCTTTCATTTCTGCAGTCCAGTCAGTGAACGTGAACGCCTGGTCAGCGAGCAGAGTACCGATCTGTACTTCGATTACACGACCCTGGAATACGTTTTCGCCAGCGAACTTCTTCAGCATCTGTGCTTGAGTCGCGTGTACGATGTCACGGAAGTCCATGTGAGGCTTCATAGAACCTTTGAAGGTTACTTTTACAGACTCAGGGATTGGCATTGCTGCTTCACCAGTTGCCAGTGCGATCGCAACAGTACCGGAGTCCGCACCAAACGCTACACCTTTAGACATACGGGTGTGAGAGTCACCACCGATGATGATTGCGCGGTCGTCAACTGTGATGTCATTCAGTACTTTATGAATAACGTCAGTCATTGAGTGGTAAACGCCTTTCGGGTCACGAGCAGTGATTACGCCGAACGCGTTCATGAATGCCATCAGCTTAGGCGTGTTAGCCTTAGCTTTGTTGTCCCATACAGACGCTGTGTGACAACCAGACTGGAATGCACCATCAACGCTTGGTGAGATTTTAGAAGCAGCCATTGCTTCCAGTTCCTGACAAGTCATAGGACCCGTAGTGTCCTGAGAACCTACGATGTTCACTTTAACGCGAACGTCAGAACCCGTGTGCAGAGGAGTCTTAGAAGTAACGCCTACAGCGTTGCGGTTGAAGATCTTCTCAACAGCAGTCAGACCCTGACCTTCGTGAGAGATCTCTTTAGACTGTGCGTAAACTGCTGGTGCTTCAATGCCCAGAGTTTCAGCAGCAAACGTCTGCAGTTTCTTACCGAATGTTACCGCGTAAGAACCACCCGCTTTCATGAATTCAACTTTCTGTGGTGTGAACGCGTCCGCTACGTCAACCAGTACATTGCCTTCGCTGTCGAGCAGCTTCTTAGCTTTAGTATCGATCGTCAGAACGGTACCTGTCGCAACAGAGTACGCTTCTTCCAGCACTGGATCGCCGTTTTCATCACGAACAACTTCGCCGTTTGCGTCAGTTTTCTTAACCCAGTTTTTCAGGTCAAGACCGATACCACCCGTTACACCAACTGTTGTCAGGAAGATAGGCGCGATACCGTTAGTACCAGCAACAACCGGCTTGTTGTTTACGAACGGGATGTATGGAGAAGTTGGCTCACCTGCCCACAGTGCAACGTTGTTTACACCAGACATACGGGAAGAACCTACACCCATGGTGCCTTTCTCAGCAATCAGCATCACTTTAGCGTCTGGGTTGTCTTCACCCATCTTCTTAATTTCTTGCTGAGCTTCTGGAGAGATCATGCACTTGCCGTGAAGTTCACGGTCAGCACGGGAGTGAGACTGGTTACCTGGAGACAGAAGGTCAGTAGAGATATCACCTTCAGCTGCGATGTAGGTGATAACTTTAATTTTCTCTGGGATGTCGTCCAGCTTAGTGAAGAACTCAGCTTTAGCGTAGCTTTCCAGGATCTCTTTAGCGATCGCGTTGCCCGCTTTGAAAGCGTCAGCCAGACGAGTCGTGTCTGCGTCGTACAGGAATACCTGAGATTTCAGAACTTCGCCTGCAGCAGCAGCTTGTGCGTCGTCAGAAAGAGCGATGTCCAGCAGAGCTTCAACAGAAGGACCGCCTTTCATGTGAGACAGTTGCTCAAGAGCGAACTCAGGAGAGATTTCTGCAACAGTTTCTTTACCCAGAACGATGTCTTTTAGGAAAGCTGCTTTAACGCCAGCCGCTGGAGTAGTACCAGGCAGAGTGTTGTAGATGAAGAAGTTCAGAGATGCTTCACGCTCTGCATTGCCCGTGTCTTTGATCTGAGCAATGATTTCGGATAGCAAGTCAGCGCTATCGATTGGTTTTGGGTTAAGACCCAGGTCCTTTTTACGAACCTCAATTTCTTCTAGGTACTCGGAATAGTAGCTCATGGCGTCTTACGTCTCACTTAAAATCTAGTTATGATTTACTGATTTATTATAAAAAAAAAGTTGCAAACAGCTCAATGAAAACTATTTAAATGCAGCTTATAGTCGCTATAGATTTAAAAAATGACAATAAAATCAACAGCTTGTATTTGGTATACATTGGTTGTAATGTATAGGCGCTTTATTATAGATGCCTTGAGACATTTTCTTTATTAAAAAGAGTAATCATTTAGTAGGGTGTTTTTTAAACAGATCTGACCTGCTTCATCTATTCATTTTTTTATTCCGCTTTCCAGAACTTCTTTCTAGCCGCATGTTATTACGTTAATTGCATGCTGGCCTCTAAATGATTCATGCAATTTAACAGCTCCACCGTCACCCTTCGTTATTAAAGACGGGTTATCTGGGCACAATCTTCACACTGTCTTTATGGGTTATAAATCACCCAGCCCCAGATGACTTAAAAAGCGACATATATATGTGGCATATGACTGAAGTGGAAGTTATCC
>JBMYLM010000114.1:0-3672 GCA_049596335.1 Neptuniibacter sp. | reverse complement strand
TCGCAGGGATGACTTCATCGATAAATTGTCTTAAATGAATTGCATTGCACCTTTACCCGGTGTTTTGCGCGATTTCTGTGATCACTCTTCGAATCCACTGATGAGCGTGGTTATGTTGCAGCAAGGGGCTCCATGCCATCTTAAATTCAAAGTCAGGCACTTCAAATGGCGGCTTTTTAATGACCAGCCTTGGGTTCATGGATTGCGCGGCGGCTGCTTTACTTGGAATTGTCGCAACCAGACCTTTTTGCTCAGCCAGCATCGCGGCAGATTGATAGTGTCGGGTAAACACCGTGATATGGCGTTTATGGCCTATTTTTTCCAGAGCCTCATCAACCCAGCCTAAACGTTTAGTGTCTTTAGGAGTGATGCCCATACCCGCTCCCATGCCGGTTTTACTCACCCAGACATGATTGGCTTTAAGATAAGTTTCGAGTCGGAAGTCATGTGATATGGCATTATCAACACTGAATAAGCAGGAAAAGCTGTCACGCCAAAGCGTTCTCTGATGGAAGGATTGCGGCATTGTGTCAAAACGGTTGATTACGAGGTCAACCAGGCCTTGCTCTACTTCCTGAAAGCTCATATCACTCGGGGTAAGGATATCCAGAACGATATCGGGTGCTTCTTTTCTAAGACGCTTTAATAACCGCGGCATTAAGGTCGCTTCACCATAATCGCTGGTCATGATGCGAAACACACGATCACTGGAGCCGGCATCAAAATCAGTTCTTGGCTCAATCACCTGTTCGACAGAAGCCAGAATCTGACGCAACAGCGGTTGTAAAGCCTGGGCACGTTCAGTCGGAACCATCCCTTCACTGGTACGCACTAATAAGGGGTCTCCAAAGGTTTCCCTTAATCGTCTTAAGCCGTTACTCATTGCTGGCTGTGTAATACCTAATAAGCTTGCTGAGCGAGTTACATTTCGCTCCCTTAGCAAAACATCAAGGTACACCAATAGATTCAGATCTATCTTGTCCAGATTCATAACAATGCCCCAGCAATTAACAGATTACGGAATAGTAACACGTCATCATTCACCTAATAAATACCACAAATAATATTCATTTATTTCAATTATGATTTAACGAGGCATAGAATGGATTTCGAAACTTTTAAGCGTTAGCCATTTAACAGGCTAGCAACAAAAACAGGAAGGAATGACCATGTCTACACTGAATCAAGACATCGAATCTATCGCAGCTCTTAAAGCTGAAGCTGGCAGCCCATGGGATGCCATCACTCCAGAATACGCTGCACGTATGCGCGCTCAGAACAAATTCAAAACTGGCCTGGATATCGCTAAGTACACTGCTGGTATCATGCGTCGCGACATGGCTGAGTTCGACAAAGACAAAACTAAGTACACTCAGTCTCTGGGTTGCTGGCACGGTTTTGTTGGTCAGCAGAAACTGATCTCTATCAAGAAGCACTTCGGTTCTACTGAACGTCGTTACCTGTACCTGTCTGGTTGGATGGTAGCTGCTCTGCGTTCTGACTTCGGTCCTCTGCCTGACCAGTCTATGCACGAGAAAACTGCTGTTGCTGGCCTGGTTGAAGAACTGTACACCTTCCTGCGTCAGGCTGATGCTCGTGAATTGGGCGGTCTGTTCCGTGAACTGGACAAAGCACGTGAAGCTGGCGATGCTGCTCTGGAAGCTGAAATCCAGGACAAAATCGACAACCACGAAACTCACGTTGTACCAATCGTAGCTGACATCGATGCTGGTTTCGGTAACGCTGAAGCGACTTACCTGATGGCTAAGCAGATGATCGAAGCGGGCGCATGCTGCCTGCAGATCGAAAACCAGGTTGCTGACGAGAAGCAGTGTGGTCACCAGGACGGTAAAGTAACTGTTCCTCACAATGACTTCCACGCTAAACTGCGCGCTCTGCGTTACGCTTTCCTTGAGCTGGGTGTTGATGACGGTGTTATCGTTGCACGTACTGACTCTGAAGGTGCTGGCCTGACTAAAGAGATCGCTGTAGTTAAAGAGCCAGGCGATCAGGGTGACGTTTACAACTCTTTCCTAGACGTTGAAGAGATCGACGTAGCTGACATGAACGAAGGCGACGTTGTAATCAACCGTGGCGGCAAGCTGGTACGTCCTAAGCGTCTGCCATCTGGTCTGTACCAGTTCCGTCAGGGCACTGGCCATGAGCGTTGCGTATTCGATTGTATCGAAGCTATCAATGCGGGTGCTGACCTGCTGTGGATCGAAACAGCAGTACCAACAGTACACGAAATCAAAGGCATGATGGACGAAGTACGTAAAGTACACCCAGATGCGAAACTGGTTTACAACAACTCTCCATCTTTCAACTGGACGCTGAACTTCCGTCAGCAGACTTACGATGCATGGGCTGCTGAAGGTAAAGACGTTTCTGCATACGACCGTGACAACCTGATGTCTGCTGAATACGACGGTTCTGAACTGTCTGACGCTGCTGACGCTCGCGTACAGACATTCCAGGCTGATACTGCTCGCGAAGCGAACGTATTCCACCACCTGATCACTCTGCCTACTTACCACACAACTGCACTGTCTGTTGATAACCTGGCTAAAGAGTACTTCGGTGACAAAGCTATGCTGGGTTACGTTGAAGGCGTACAGCGTAAAGAGATCCGCCAGGGTATCGCATGTGTTAAACACCAGAACATGGCTGGTTCTGACCTGGGCGACGATCACAAAGAGTACTACGCTGGTGAGAACGCTCTGAAAGCTGGTGGTGCGAAGAACACTTCTAACCAGTTCAGCTAAGCAATACTAGCTAAGGGATGTGCTCTGGCTAGCTAGGGCACTACCTTTGCCAGTAAATTGCAAAGAAAGGCGGCCCCTTTTTAAGGTGTCGCCTTTTTTATACCCAGAAAAACCTCTGTGAGAGTAGATAGAGAATCAGCAGTCATTTTGCGTTAGAATTCTCCACCCTGCTTTCCACTGCAAACTGATTAAGTGATTTAGACTATGACTACACCTGCTTTTCTTAAAGACGCTAAAGATCTGTTAACTGATCAAGGTTTTGCCACCAGCAATGTCTGGTATCACGGTACATCCTCAGCGCTGGTCAACTCAATCAACGAGCAGGGCCTGAAGCGCTCAGGCGATAAAGCGTTAAAACAAGCCGCAAAACAGACCATGGCGACCATCGGTAATAACTACACCGAAACTATCGAACCGGTGTTCCTGACACAAAGTAAAGAACTGGCTTACTACTGGGCACAGCAAACGGTGCGTGACCGCAGCGTGCGCATTGAAGGTGATGAAGAACCTGTTGTTTTTTCAGTAACACTGCCAGAAGACCTGAACAGTAAAGTTAAAACGGATGTAGGCGCTGCGAGCTTACTGATGGTAAAAGAAGGCGAAGCGTTTTTGGCGTATATCGCTTCTATCTATCAGGAAAATTCGAAAGAGGCACCCGTCATTGATCTGATGAATGCTGACCGCATGGATTATCTGAACAAATTAGGTATGGCTTATTACGATGCTGATATTGATAAATCTTATCTGGAACTCATTGAAAAATAATTGCATCTATCATGAATGATTAAGGGCGCATATGCGCCCTTAATCATTTTAAATTCCTGACTATTCGGTAGCAGCTTCAGTACTCTCATAGAACTGTCTGCGGGTTTTAATGACAACAAAACCCAACAAACCATCTCAGTTT
>JBMYLM010000113.1:0-3703 GCA_049596335.1 Neptuniibacter sp. | reverse complement strand
TCAAAAAAACTGATCTGATTTATGAACTGTTTCGTAACGAGCTCTGGGTCTCCACTCATAGGATCATTGAGGGCTGGCAGTTGAAGCATATAAATAAAAATCTAATAAAGCGCGTGCATGGGAAGATCATCAACAAAGGCAGAAAGGTAAGCGATAAAAATCATTTTTTAGCAGGGCTATACGCACATGTAGACGCCGATGATTTTATGATCGCTGTTTCCGATGCCTATAACTTCGTAAAACTGGATTTCAACGAAGAGTTCCAATTTGAGTATGTTTCCAAAGATTCTGATGAAGCATTTCATCGCAAAATAAGGGCTTTGGATCACAGGTATTAATTCGTCTTAATTTCATAGTGATTCGTCAGTTGTTTAAACATTCAGGAGATGCAGTGCATGGATCGTATCAGCTCTTTGCTTGAGACAATGTCTTTGAAAGTTAAATTAATGATTATGGTGGTGATCCCTCTAATACTGATGACGGGATTTGCTACGATCCTGGCTCATTTAGCCTGGTCTAATAAACAAGCCTATCAAAATATGGAAAAGGTCACGGACTTCGCGGTAATTTCAAGTAAGCTGGTACATGAGCTCCAAAAAGAAAGGGGAATGACTGCAGGGTTTATCGGCAGTAAAGGCGCTAAGTTTGGAGATAAGTTGGTTGCACAAAGGCAAACAACGGACTCAAACCTCCAATTAGCTGAGCAGTCTTTGCAGAATCTGGATCTCAGCAATATGGATGAGGAGTTCAATACTAAGCTTCAGCAGGTTCAGGCTGAGTTAGCCAAACGTAATGATAAAAGAGCGCTTATCGATGGCCAATCTCTTCCCCTAGGGCAAGCGCTTGGTTATTACACCAATATAAACAGTATTTTCCTGAGTTTGGTTTCAGACCTCTCTAAAATCAGCAACGATCCTCAACTGGCGAACATGGCGACCGCTTACACAAACTTCTTGCAGAGCAAGGAAAGAGCAGGCATTGAGCGAGCAGTGTTGGCCAATGTGTTCAGCAAGAATGAATTTGGCACTTTGTATAACCGTTTTATCAAACTGGTAAATACACAAGAGAACTACATTAACGTTTTCCTCTCACTGGCTCCTGAAAATATTTCTGACTATTACTTCAACGCTATGGAAAATGAAGTAATCGCTGAAGTTGAAGCAATGCGCAGTGTCGCAATGGAAAAGGCGACGGTTGGTAATTTTGGTATTGAACCTACCTTATGGTTTGATAAACAGACTCAGAAAATCAATATCCTGAAAGATATTGAAACCTACATAGAAGACGCATTAATCACAAAAGTTAAAAACTCTGCAGCGAGCAGTACTTTGAGTTTTTATCTGGAAGTATTTTTTGCATTTCTCGGAGTAGTGCTAACTCTAGTTATTGGTTTAGTGATAACCAAAACTATTCGTGAACAGATCGGAGGCGAGCCAAAAGATATCCAGGAGATAACCGAGATTATCGCTTCGGGTAATATCGTCAATAATGGTGACTCGATTGAACATACAACGGGTATTTACCGATCTGTTTTGACCCTGCAAGAGCAGATCAACATCACAATTAATAAAGATATTTACCCGATTGTTTCCAATGCTAAAGAGGGTGATCTTAGTAATAGAATCAATACAGACAATAAACAAGGTTTCTATAAAGACCTGAGTACCAGTATTAATGAGCTTGTTGATTCTTGTGATTCCATTGTGACAGACAGCTGTAACGCCATATCCGCCATAGCTAGCGGGGATCTGAACCAGGAAATTACCGAAGAGTACAAAGGGTCTTTCAACTACCTTAAGGAAAATATCAATCTGACTACTGAACAGATCAGAGAGATCATCGAGCAGGACATTCAATATGTGGTACAAGCAGCGATTCGTGGTGAACTCAGTGGAAGGATTGATACAACGGGCAAAGAGGGCTTCTTCCTTGAGCTCAGTGAACAGGTCAATGATCTCCTAGCGAACGTAGAAGATGTATTCTCTGATATCGATAATGTAATGGGCAATTTAGCTCAGGGCAGGCTGGATACTCGCATAGAAAAAGAATATCAGGGTACCTATGCAGATTTGAAAACCCATACCAATACTACAGTTTCCAAACTCACCGATATCATCGACAAGATCAAGCAAACCTCATATGAGGTAGCTACCAGCGCAACTCAGATTGAATCGGGTACCAATGATCTGGGAGCACGAACCGAACAACAGGCAGCGGACCTGCAAGAAACCTCGGCAACAATGGAAGAGATGACGTCCAGTGTTTCTAACACAGCAACAAATACTGTCCAGGCTGAAACTCAATCCAAGGGGGCGATGTCAAAAGCGGTTCATGGTGGTGAAGTGATACAGGAAGTTATTTCCGCTATGAACGATATCAGTGAAGGTAGCAGCCAGATAGCCAACATAGTGAACGTGATTGATGAGATTGCTTTCCAGACCAACCTGCTGGCATTAAATGCATCGGTTGAAGCGGCGAGAGCAGGTGAAAACGGGCGTGGATTTGCGGTTGTAGCAAGTGAGGTTCGAAATTTAGCCCAAAGATCAGCTGCCTCAGCGAAAGAAATTAAAGAACTGATTAACACCAGTCTGGAAAAGGTTGAAGTGGGAAGATCACAGGTAAGCCTTTCAGAAGAAGCTCTGGAGCATATTATTGTTTCTGTAGAAACCGTGAGCAATACCATCAACCAGATCTCAACCGCTGCAACGGAGCAGAGTAAAGGCATAAGCCAGATAAACACAGCAATTACCTCTGTAGATGGTATGACACAACAAAATGCTGCGCTGGTGGAGCAGGCATCAGCGGCCAGTATGAGTATGCGGGTTAAAGCCGAGGAATTGAGCGAGTTAGTGAATTACTTTAAATGAATAAATTACGGCCAGCTTTGGCGGCTAACTGATACAAAAGCTGGCTTTGATTACATGATTTTTTTTAAGTGGTTCTGTTAATGGAGCTACTTGAGTATGGAGTTATAAATGCAGGCATTATTGCTGGTTGCCCATGGCAGTCGCAGAGCACAATCAAATGAAGAAGTGGCGATTCTGGCCGATAAAATAAAAGACCGCTGTGCAGATCAGTATGAAGTTGTGCATGCGGCTTTTCTGGAGCTTGCTGAACCCTCAATTCCAGAGGGCATCAAACAGTGTGCAGAACAGGGAGCAACTTCCATTGTGGTATTGCCATATTTCTTGAATTCTGGCCGTCACGTTACTGAAGATATTCCAGCAATCGTGAACAGTGCTAAACCTGGTTATCCTGATGTAGATATTCAGATCGCTTCGCACTTAGGCGCTTCGGATCAAATGGTTGAGTTACTGATTAATGTTTCTAAAACTGCATCCGGGTCATGATAGTCATAAAAGAAGGGAATAATCCTCAATGGCTATAAGGTGATAACCAACTAAACTTATCAAGTATATAGCAGTTGTATTGATTAACTAACGTGGGATTTAACTATGGACTCTCATATACCAGCTGCATTACAAAACACTATCCATCGCCTTAAATCTAAACTGGCGCTGGTTAGGAAAGAACGTCTTGATCAAGATACGGAAGAGACATCAGAAGAAAAACAACGGATGAAAAGCAAACTCAAGAACGTTGCTAAAAGGCTAAAAAAGCTGACATCTAAAAGAGCTAACAACTAACCGATTCTGAGAGCTCACATCTGAGCTCCTCAATTCTTTTTCTATTAACTCCAAAG
>JBMYLM010000112.1:0-3705 GCA_049596335.1 Neptuniibacter sp. | reverse complement strand
AGTACCGGTTTAATGATCAGGTGAGTTTGACTGTTGGTGGGAACGTTTTCGGCGGCGCGGACGCTCATACGTTTTTTGGTCAGTTTGAGGACGCTTCGAATATCTATGCCAGAATCAGATTCAGTTACTGAATCTGATTTGGCAGCACGCTGCCCTTTGGGCAGCTACGAGTAGCTAGAACGCTGCTTTCAGCAGCTGCTAGTGGCTAGGAAAATCATTAAAGGCATATTGGGATGGTTTGGATATTTAACTCTAGCTCTATTCTTCATTGGCAGCACATAGTTACGAACTAGCTTCTGTGTTTTGCTTTACCGTAATACGTTTTTGGATTAACCATGCGATAATTATCGCGTTCATATAGGCGAACAGAAGAAGGCCAATTTTATTTAACACAACTGTAGTGATCATTCCCCCTGTGGATTGTGCTTGGGTAATGGCAACTTTTGCGTTCATAATATTTAAGAAAGCCCACCATAGAGCATCATTAGCGGTAGTGATACCTCCGGGGTGTCCCCGTTCAAACTCGAGAATCAAACTAGCACAGGCAGTGTAGGCAACGAAAGTTGTCAATAAAACGATAAGTGATAGGCTTTGAAATTTGCTATTTTGAATTGAAGTAAAGAGTATTTTGAGTGATTTTATTGTCCTAAAGAACCTTAAAATTCTCACAATTCTTGCAAGCCTTCCCCAACGTAGTGGGTCTATCAATGGAATTGAAGATAAAAGATCGATCCAGCCCCATTTTAGATATGAAAGTTTATTCTTTGCACAATATAAGTTGTAGAAAAAGTCACTTAGAAAAAACATGCACAAACATAGATCTATTCTTTGCAAGACTTTTGAAATCTCTGGGTCCGTGATTAGAAAGGTCTCAAGAAAAACTATGAATAGGACATAAAGACTCAAGCACAATAGAAATATTTGATAAGCAGCATTTCCTTTTTCCGTCATACTTATAGCCCGTGATTTTGCATGAAAAATTATTGCTTATATGGCGCTATTTTTTATCCCAACCAACCACTTCACCATTTTCTAATGTGATTTTAAGGGCGTAGCGGTTTTTTCCAGTTTCATCGTATTTCCAGACCTCTTTTGTTTTAGTTTTCATTACTCGTTGATCTATGTCTAATGGCTTCCCAAGAGAGTCGAGAAGTTGCTCTTCGGGTTGTCCTTGCCAAAACATGCCTTGCATTAACTTATCAACAAGTTGCTCATCACCGTATTTTTCCAGTAATCGTTCCTTCTTCAATTTGGTCTGAAAATAGTTAAAAGCAACAAAGGTGATAAGTATTATGACGATCCACCAAAACCATTCCATTTTCTTGTACTCCGTTTAGTTTTGATAAGAGCTGGTTGAAACTTCGATCATATGGAAGGCGGTTTAGAAGTTATCATTCCTTTGTGTAAGACGAGCATTCCATACTCTTGAAGAGCTTTTAATATACTCCAGCCATTTATAAAAACCACCCCAATAAAAAGGAATTATTCAGCAAGGGTTTTAAGGTTTTGCTAGCCACTAGCAGCGGCGAAGCCGCGTTCTCGCCACTCGTAGCTGCCCGAAGGGCGGCGTGCTGGATTTTCTACCGATCAGAATCACTAAACTGCTACAATCACACTCTATCCTTTCCTAAGAAACCTGAACCCATGTCAGCACCAAGAAAATCCCTGCTTCATCCTAGGAATGTCCATTCCGCTCCCTACGACCTGGAGCATCTCGCTGCGATCACCCCCGAGTTAAAACCTTTCCTGACTAAGACGGTAAAGGGGAGTCTGACTGTCGATTTCAGCCAGTCTTCAGCGGTTAAGGCGCTAAACAAAGCATTGTTGCAGGATGTGTATGGCATCGATTTCTGGGATATTCCGGAAGGGGCGTTGTGTCCGGCGGTGCCGGGGCGGGCGGATTATATTCATTATCTGGCGGATCTGTTGGCGGAAGATAATGGCGGTGAGGTACCTGAAGGTGGTTTGATTCGTGGTCTGGATATTGGGATGGGGGCGAGTTGTGTCTATCCGATTATCGGCAGTCAGGCCTACGGTTGGTCATTTGTGGGCAGTGATATTAATCCTGTTTCTGTGGCTATGGTTGAGCAGATTGTGCAGTTTAATGCACCCATCAAAAAGAAGATCCGCTGCCGGTTGCAGAAGAATGAGCAGCAGATATTTCAGGGTGTGATCAACAATAAGGATCTGTTCCATTTCACTCTCTGTAATCCTCCGTTTCATGCCTCACTTGAGGAAGCGACTCAGGGGACACAGCGTAAGATCAGAAATCTGAATCGTTCAGCAGCCCAAAAAGGTTCTATGGCTACTCAGGGTTCAAACGAGTCTACTCTGAACTTTGCCGGGCAGGGTGCAGAGTTGTGGTGCAAAGGTGGTGAACTGGCTTTTATCCAAAATATGATTGCTGAGAGTGAAGAGTTTAAAGAGCAGTGCCTCTGGTTCACTTGCCTGGTGTCTAAGAAAGATAACCTTAAAGCTCTGCAAAAAGCCCTGCGTAAAACCTCAGCCTGCGAAGTGAAAGTGATCGAGATGGCGCAGGGTCAGAAACAGAGCAGGTTTATAGCGTGGAGTTATTTCCCAAGTGATCGAAGGGAAAATTGGTATTCTGGCAATTAATACTCATTATTAGACCTTCATGGTTTTACTAAAGATGTTTCTATGAAAGGTTTGAAGGAGCTGATAGTATCAGCGCTACAAAATCTCGGGCAGTGACGCCAAAAAGCAATCAAGGAGGAAAGCTTGCTTAGATCTCTTTTATTTATCGTTTCTATTTCGCTTGCAGGCTGTGCGTCGGATGTTTCCCGCATGCATTCAGACCTTGCTCAGGCGCTCCCTGAGCAACCTATCCAGACCATTACTTTTTTAGACCAAGTAATCATCAAACTTTCAACCGGCTATTCGCGAAAAATTGATAAGGGTAGTGATTGGCGTTTTGTCGGCACCATCAAGGAAGGAAATGTGTTTCGACCGGTTGATCAGGTTTTTACGGTAGAAGGTGCGCACGTGCATGAAGCCTATCTAACGCTTCAGGAGAAAACACTTGTCGGCTTCTATTTCCCCGGAGAAAACGCATTTTCTCAGTTTGAACCTCAACTCAATTTGCCTATTAAAGCTAAGAAACGCTTATGAAAATCAAGGCTCTATTATTCTTACTTTGCTCCAGTATGTTAGTTGGCTGTGCCAGTGGACCTAAATACACAGAAGTTGTTGATACTTTCCCAGCTATTGCTTCGGAAGAGGGGCGAGTCTACTTTTACAGATCTGGAAACCTGATTGGTTCAGGGATTCAGCCGAAAGTGCGACTGAACGGAGAGGTAATCGGCCAGTCTGAACCCGGTGGATTTTTCTTTGTAGATCGTAAGCCCGGTGATTATGAAGTTCTACTCTCTACTGAGGTTGACAAAAAGCTGACATTTCAGCTTCATTCCGGTGAAGAGAAGTACGTGAAAATGTCTGTTGGCTTAGGTGCGATCGTTTACCGGGTTTACCCTGAGTTAGTACAGCAAACAGAAGCGCTTAAAGATATGGAAGGCTTAAGTTTTACAGGCAATCCAAACCAGTAGATCTAACATAAGATGGCTTTTATTCAGGAGCCATCTTCCTTTCTTAGACATCAATTACCTCTGCGGTATATCCCTTTCCAGTTTAACCCGAGTTAATGTCAAATCTGGTGTACGGACATCAGGCTGCGTTCCTGTCTGATTG
>JBMYLM010000111.1:0-3785 GCA_049596335.1 Neptuniibacter sp. | reverse complement strand
CAATTTCTCATTACATATGACTAATTATTGCATCACCAAACTCTGAGCTGGAAAGTAGCTCTGCGCCATCCATGAGTCGTTCAAAGTCGTAGGTCACGGTTTTGGCGCCTATTGCCCCATCCATACCTTTGATAACCAGATCTGCGGCTTCTATCCAGCCCAGATGACGTAGCATCATTTCTGCGGAGAGAATTAGCGAGCCTGGATTCACCATATCTTTGCCGGCATATTTAGGCGCAGTCCCATGAGTGGCCTCAAATATAGCCACACTGTCAGACAGGTTGGCACCTGGTGCTATACCAATACCGCCCACTTCAGCTGCCAGCGCATCTGAGATGTAATCGCCATTCAGATTTAACGTCGCTACGACATCGTATTCGGCTGGGCGTAAAAGAATCTGCTGAAGCATGGCGTCGGCAATCACATCTTTTACAATGATCTGCTTGCCGGTATTGGGGTTGTTAAAGCGCATCCAGGGGCCACCATCGAGCAGTTCAGCACCGAACTCATCTTTAGCCAGTTCGTAGCCCCAGTCTTTGAAGGCACCTTCAGTAAACTTCATGATGTTGCCTTTATGCACCAGAGTTAGAGAGTCGCGGTCATTATCGATGCAGTACTGCAGAGCTTTTCTCACCAGTCGCTTAGTGCCCTCTTCTGAAACAGGCTTAATACCGATACCGCACATCTGGTCAAAACGTATTTTGGTTACGCCCATCTCCTCTTTCAGGAAAGCAATGACCTTATCTGCTTCAGCAGAACCGGCCTTCCATTCAACACCCGCATAGATATCCTCTGAGTTTTCACGGTAGATCACCATGTCCACATCCTGAGGGTTTATTAGGGGACTGGGAACACCTTTAAACCAACGTACAGGTCGTTGGCATACATAGAGATCGAGTTCTTGTCTCAGGGCGACATTCAGCGACCTGATGCCTCCACCAACCGGTGTGGTCAAGGGGCCTTTGATGCCTACGGCAAACTCTTTAAACGCTGCAAGAGTTTCATCAGGTAGCCAGGTGTCCTGATCATAAACAGTGGTTGCTTTTTCCCCGGCGTACACTTCCATCCAGGCGATCTTTTTTTCACCGTCATAGGCTTTTTCAACGGCAGCGTCGACAACTTTTAGCATGGGTGGTGTTACATCGATGCCGATGCCATCGCCTTCTATGTAGGGAATAATTGGATTGTTAGGAACGGTGAGTGAAAAGTCGGAGTTAACGCCAATTTTCTCACCTGCTGGAACAGTAATGTGCTGATATCCCATGAACTTCTCCATTTGAACTACAGAATGTTATTATTGTTATGCCTCTGAAGAGTCAGTATAGAACAGCTTTTATAATCTGATTGCTGATACTGTAGAAAAACTACAAAGAAATCCTAATGTCTAAAATCCTTCTTTTTAATAAGCCTTTTCAGGTACTTACACAATTTACTACCGATGATGATAAGTCCACGCTCGCGAACTATATAAACCAGCCAGGTTTTTATGCGGCAGGTAGGCTGGATTATGACTCAGAGGGCTTGTTGGTGCTCACAGATGACGGTCCACTTCAAAATCATTTGGCAAATCCCAAGTTTAAGATGGAAAAAACATACTGGGCACAGGTCGAAGGTGAAGTTACTGATGAAGCTCTAGTGCTTTTGAGAAAAGGAGTTGAGCTTAAGGATGGTCTAACCCGCCCTGCTAAAGTAAAGGTTATTCCTGAGCCTGATCTTTGGGAACGCATCCCTCCTATTCGGGAACGAAAAAACATCCCAACCAACTGGATTGAGCTTAAAATAACGGAAGGTAAAAACAGGCAGGTCCGAAGAATGACTGCTGCTGTAGGCTTTCCAACTCTAAGGCTTGTGCGTTATGCCATTGGTGAGTGGACTATTGGTGAACTTCAGCCGGGGCAAAGCAAGCTGGTTGAGGTGGATATTAAGGTGCCTGTGCCTAAAAACAACGCATCACGCTTTAAGAGTAAAGGTGGAAAGCCGGTTAACCGATTTAAATCTGGGAAAAAAAAGGCCACCCGCAGGTAGCCTTAAAGTTTAGCCTTTTTTGTTTGTAGCAACTAACCAAACAGCGTGGGCAACGCCAGGGAGCCATCCTAATAGGCAGAGCAGGATGTTTATAACTAAGTGCTTTGTTGCACCGACTTGCAAAAAGGCACCCAAAGGTGGAAGCAGTATTGCTAAGATCAAATTAAGAATATTCATCACAGTTCCCCAAATAGACATCGTTAGATTAGATTTAATCAGCTTAATTGGAACTTAATGAATCTGATTAATTTTGTGAAGGGTTAAATGAGCTGAAAATATCGTCTATCCCTGAACAGAATTCAGCTTTTCCACCATATGATGGGTGCCTGATATAGCGAATGCTTTCATTGGACATGATTCTTTGCACGCATTCGGTTCCCTTTCTGCCTAGCCCGGCCACGAGGTCAGGCTTATAGAAATCAAATAGCATCTGCAGATAAATAGCCCCCTCTTCTATCTCGGCCTTGTTTGGAGCACGGTTCTTTTTTTGTATCCGGGATGGGTGTGGGTGAAATGGAAAAGAATTCCAGAACAATGGCACTGAATTGTGGTTCAACAGATGACGCCAGACTATGGAGGCGGTGTTCTCAGAATCTAACTGCTCAATATAGATCCGCGGTTTAAGTGCTTCTAAAAAGGGATGCGGGACCTCATCAAAAAGCTTGCCGCTTGAGAATGGAATTCCGGTTAGGCGGCAACCTTTGAAACCTGGGGCTTCGCCTACAAGTAGGACCCTGGGGCCTTCTTGTTGAAATATTAAATCGAGATAGGACTTCAGGTTGTTTAACTTAATCTCATCCCGGTATGGATTGAATACGGTCAGGGTGTTTTTGCGTTTCTGCAAAAGCCTGAAAAAAGGATCAAGTTCTTTCATGAACAACTTTATCTGCTGTATGTGTAAGGAACATAATTAATACTACCGCAGCAGCAAATACATATAAGCCCCAGTGAATCTCAATGCTGGCAACAGCACCTAGCTTCACAGTGACTATAAGAACCGCGACTACCAGAACATCCAGCATTGCCCAGCGACCATAATCATGCATAAGTTTCAGATACTTTTTTTGCTCAGTTCCAACATGATTAAGTGAGCGACTAATTTGAAACAAAAATGCCAGTTTGATGAAAGGAATCACAACACTGAATAAGGCTACGATAATGGCAATAAGCCATTTCCCCTCCTGAAACAGTTGAGAGATGCCTCCTAGTACTGAGAAAGAGCTTTCAAAGAAGTAAAACTTGCTCATGGTAAGCATTGGACTTATGAGTCCGGCAACGAGAAGAATCAGCGCTGCCAGCAAGCCAAACTGGAACATAAGAGAGTGTTTGTTGCTCATAAAAGAATATGGTGAAGGGCTCGTGCTTAGAGATTTGATCCAGTTTAATAGAAAAGGAGCGCCATAGGCACTCCTGAATTAAGTTAAACAACCATATCAATCTGCTGTATTGTCCCAGCCTGTCCGGATTCCGTGAGGTAAACACCGCTGGAGATGACCTGGCCATTTATCTGGTTGTCCTCGCCTTTTATATCAAACGAAGTCTGTGAGCTGCCAAGATAGATAGCGCCGATCCCCTTATCGGTCAGTGACTCAATATTTTCTGATTCCGGGGTTTTAGTCCATATACCAAGATCACTAAAAATCGAATCTGCTTCATCAATAAACTGATTACCATCTTCATCATATTCAGCCAGCTCGGCAAAACCATGAGTTATGGTGATTTCTGGTGTATGGGGAGATAGAAGGATGGCGTATCCTGTT
>JBMYLM010000110.1:0-3815 GCA_049596335.1 Neptuniibacter sp. | reverse complement strand
GTCAGTGTTATCGATCTTCTTAAAGGCGGCCTTTCCGCTATCTATACCTTTTACGACCCTTCTGAAAATAAACGCAGTTTAGGTAAGCTCTGCATACTCTGGCAGCTTGAGTTCTGCAAACGCCACGGGCTCAATTATCTTTACCTGGGCTATTGGGTAAAAAACTGTCGAAAAATGAACTATAAAATCGACTATCACCCATTTGAACTCCTAATTGAGGGCGATTGGGCGTTGGTTGAAGCGGATAACGACACCCCTTCCTGAATATAAATTACACAATTTCCATAATTGCTTTGATCTGACCGGTTAATTAAGGCAAAATACCGCGCAATTATTAAGGCCTCCGGCCTATTCTGATCCCAATTCAAGGTAAGGTAATGGCAAAAGAAGATAGCATTGAAATGGAAGGCACCGTAATTGATACGCTGCCAAACACTATGTTCCGTGTTGAGCTGGAAAACGGTCACGTTGTAACTGCGCACATCTCTGGAAAGATGCGTAAGAACTACATCCGTATTCTGACTGGCGATAAAGTTAAGGTTGAACTAACACCTTACGATCTGAGTAAAGGTCGCATCGTTTACCGCGCACGTTAATCCTTGCTCTCTTCTCCTCCGAACTTACCCGGAGGCACAAAAAAAGGCAGCTCTTAAGCTGCCTTTTTTGGTTTTGACGCAATGTTTAAACGCAGGCGTTCTCTGCTTCAACGATCAGCTCGCCTTCACTGTCTAAAGAGATGAGAACGGAGCCGCCCTCTTCTGCTAACTCGCCAAACAGAATCATTTCAGCCAGCGGCTTTTTAAGTTTCTCCTGAATCAGACGTTTCATCGGGCGAGCGCCCATCTGCTCATCATAACCCTGTTCTGCGAACCAGCTTCTTGCTGAATCATCCAGATGCAGCACAACGCGTTTTTCTTCAAGCTGAACCTGAAGTTCGGCGATGAACTTATCAACCACACCTTTAATGATGTCAGTAGAAAGTGATTCAAACTGGATGATGCCATCCAGACGGTTACGGAATTCAGGTGTAAACATCTTCTTGATGGCTGTCATACCATCAGAAGCATGGTTCTGTTTGGTAAAGCCGATAGAGGCACGACTCATCTCTTCTGCACCCGCATTGGTAGTCATTACCAGAATGACGTTACGGAAATCGGCTTTGCGACCATTGTTGTCAGTCAACGTACCGTTATCCATTACCTGTAACAGCAGGTTGAATACTTCCGGATGTGCTTTTTCAATCTCATCAAGAAGCAGAACGCAATGCGGTGATTTTGTGATGGCTTCGGTTAGCAAACCGCCCTGATCGTAGCCGACATACCCCGGAGGCGCACCAATCAACCGAGATACGGTATGACGCTCCATGTATTCCGACATATCAAAGCGAACCAGCTCTATGCCCATAATACGAGCTAGCTGAGCGGTAACTTCTGTTTTACCTACACCCGTTGGACCTGCAAAGAGGAAGCAACCAACAGGCTTATCAGGTTCTTTGAGCCCCGCACGGGACAACTTGATCGCGGAAGATAAGGTATCAATTGCCTGATCCTGACCCAGTACAACCATTTTGAGATTGGAGTCGAGTTTAGCCAACTGAGATTTATCGGAAGCGGATACGCTTTTAGGTGGTATGCGAGCAATCTTAGCGACGATGGCTTCCACATCAGTCACGTCTATTTCTGACTTGCGTAGCTCTTCTGGCAGAAGTCGCTGGTAAGCACCAGCTTCATCGATGACATCAATTGCCTTGTCTGGCATATGTTTATCATTGATGTAACGTCCTGCGAGTTCGGCTGCAGCTTTTAGCGCTTCATCTTTGTACTCAAGCTCATGATGCTCTTCAAAGCGCTGTTTAAGCCCCTTGAGGATCTGATAGGTATCTTCCACGCTTGGTTCAAGCACATCTACTTTCTGGAAGCGACGTGCGAGCGCGCGGTCTTTTTCAAAGATGCCCCTGAACTCCTGGAAGGTTGTTGAACCAATGCAACGGATCTGGCCAGAGCTCAGAAGTGGTTTAAGCAGGTTGGAAGCATCCATTGAGCCGCCAGATGCTGCACCAGCACCGATAATCGTGTGGATTTCATCAATAAACAGGATCGCGTGATCCTTACCTTTAATCTCATTAAGAAGGCCTTTTAAGCGCTTCTCAAAGTCGCCGCGGTATTTAGTGCCTGCGAGTAAAGCGCCCAGATCAAGGGCATAGACGATTGAGTTGCTGATTATTTCAGGCACCTGGCCTTCAACGATCAGTTTCGCAAGCCCTTCTGCGATGGCGGTTTTACCAACGCCAGCTTCACCCACTAATAATGGGTTGTTTTTGCGACGACGGGACAGGATCTGAACAACACGTTCTACTTCTGAATCGCGCCCCACAAGAGGATCAATTTGCCCTTTCTCTGCTTCGAGATTCAAATTGACGGAATATTTAACCAGCGGACTGTCTTCTTTATCTTCTGTGGCGGATTCGTTATCCAGCGCGGGCTCACCCTCTTCAGAATTGTTTTCTGATAGTTTAGAAATTCCGTGGGATATGTAATTAACCGTATCGATACGCTCAATACCGTGTTGTTGAAGGATATAGACAGCCTGGCTTTCTTGTTCGCTGAAAATGGCTACAAGTACATTTGCACCGGTTACTTCATTTTTGCCGGATGACTGGACATGAAATACAGCACGCTGGAGTACGCGCTGGAATCCTAAGGTGGGTTGAGTATCTATATCCGCCATTGCCTCAGATATCAGAGGTGTGGTTTCTTCAATAAATTCCAGAAGATTCTTGCGAATACCTTCAAAGTTAGCGCCGCAGGCTGAAAGAACCTCACGCGCTTCATAGTTATCCAGTAATGCAAGTAACAGATGCTCAACTGTTATAAACTCATGCCGCTTTTCTTTTGCTGCCTGAAATGCAGAACTGAGTGTGTCTTCGAGTGCTCGGTTTAACATAGCTTTTCCTCTTCAGACTTTCTCGACTTCACAAAGCAAGGGATGATTATTATCTCTTGCATATTGGTTCACTATAGCAGCTTTTGTTTCAGCTACATCTCTTGTGAATAAACCGCACACGCCTTTTCCCTGGGTGTGAACTGCCAACATTACCTGTGTTGCCTTTTCCTGATCCATAGAAAAAAACATCATCAACACCGCAACGACGAAATCCATCGGAGTGTAGTCATCATTCATCAGCACAACCCTGTACATCGATGGGCGTTTAAGTTCTGGATCGGCTTCCTGGGTTGCAATGCCGTGATCCTGATCGAATTCACTATCATGATCATCATTAGACAGCCTTATATGCCGATGTTCCAAAAAATCACTCATTAATACTTCTCTGCTTGTCTTAGACTTTATGTTGAACATTTCTCATACAGATGTAACGCACACGAAACCTAGTGCTATACTCGGATAAAGCAGGATTAGGATTCAACCTTGTAGTACCTGTAAATGTTCGAACAGACTTTAGCGATATTCTAGCAGCTAAATCGTTCTGGTTTGCAATCCGAAATGTTGTACTGGATATGGGAGTTAGTTATGCAGACAGGGAAAGTGAAGTGGTTTAACAATTCGAAGGGTTATGGATTTATCCTATCCGACGAACATGAAGAAGACCTCTTTGCACATTATTCAGCGATCGACACTGAAGGTTATAAAAGCCTTAAAGCCGGTCAACGTGTTGAATTTGAAACCAAACCGGGCCCTAAAGGGACTCATGCGACTCAAATTAAGCCTCTAGAGAAGCAGTAAGGAACGCTAAAATTTTCAGGGAGGAAAGAACATAATAAAAAAAACCAGCTAGAAGCTGGTTTTTTTTATTAGAA
>JBMYLM010000109.1:0-3905 GCA_049596335.1 Neptuniibacter sp. | reverse complement strand
CTAAGGCTTAAACTCGCCGTCATGGGATTACCCGTAATTTATTATCAGAGTTACGGGCATAATAGACAGTTAATATCGATTTTTGTTTTGATCAGGATCAGTAAGCGCAAAAAAACCTATTATTTTTATGGTTTATTGTTCTGTGTCAGGTTTATCGATACCAAAGTGGCGATATGCGTGATCCGTGACTACCCTTCCGCGCGGTGTTCGCATCACGAACCCCTGCTGAATCAGATAGGGCTCTAAGACATCTTCAATCGTGTCTCTCTCCTCACTGATCGCCGCTGCCAAACTCTCTACACCGACCGGGCCGCCACTGAATTTCTCGATCATGGTCAGCAGCATTCTTCTGTCCAGATGATCAAAACCATGATGGTCAACATTCAGCATATTCAAAGCGCGATCAGCGATATCATCATTGATAACGCCATTGCCTTTAACATCCGCATAGTCTCTGGAACGACGTAACAAGCGATTCGCGATACGTGGCGTCCCCCGGGAACGTTTCGCCACTTCACGAGCACCATGCTCATCAATCTGCATTCCAGACAAATTTGCGGAACGAGAGACGATACTGGTCAGGTCTTCAACATTGTAAAATTCTAAGCGCTGCACAATCCCGAAACGGTCTCGCAGAGGGGATGTCAGCAAACCTGCACGCGTGGTCGCCCCAACCAGAGTGAAAGGTGGTAATTCAAGCTTAATAGAACGGGCTGCTGGGCCTTCCCCGATCATGATATCCAACTGATAGTCTTCCATCGCCGGATAAAGAACCTCCTCAACATTCGGGCTGAGACGATGTATTTCATCAATAAACAACACATCGTTAGGCTCAAGGTTTGTCAGAAGGGCAGCTAAATCTCCGGCTTTCTCAAGCACCGGGCCTGATGTGGTTTTAATCTCAGATTCCATCTCATTGGCAATGATATTAGCCAGAGTGGTCTTGCCTAGCCCTGGCGGACCAAAGATCAGAGTATGATCGAGGGCTTCAGAGCGCATTTTCGCAGCCTGGATAAAGATTTCCATCTGCTCTCGAACAACGGGCTGGCCAACATAATCTTCCAGAGATTTTGGCCGGATGGCACGGTCCTGAGCCTCTTCTACCGGATTACTTTGGGGTGAGATAAATCGATCTGCTTCAATCATTCTGATTACCCAACCATTGACCGCAACGCTACGCGGATCAGTTCTTCACAACTGGCATCACCACCCAGAGTTTTATGCGCTTGAGATATAGATTTAGATGCTTGTACTGGTTTATAGCCCAGTGCAACCAAAGCACTTTCCGCTTCCGCACGATTATCGCTAGTCGGCTCGAAAGATGCCATATCCGGCCCATCTGCAGCGGATAGCTGAAATTCAGCAGACTCTTCAAGGCCCAGAGCTTTAATCTTATCTTTCATCTCAACAATCAAGCGCTCAGCGGTTTTCTTACCTACACCCGGCAACTTCACCAGCGACGCAGTATCACCATCATTCACACAACGAACAAACTCAGAAGTGGAGATACCTGACAGGATGGTTATCGCCAGTTTAGGACCTACACCATTGGCTTTAATCAGTGTTCGGAACAGTGAACGTTCTTCACGATCGAAAAAACCATAAAGCAACTGAGCATCTTCTCTAACAACAAAATGGGTAAACAGTGTGATCTGCTTGCCTGTTTCCGGCAATCGATAGAAGGTATTCATTGAAGCCTCAACTTCATAACCTACACCATTAACATCAATGACCAGTTGCGGCGGCATTTTTTCAATCAGCTCACCTTTTAAGCGCCCTATCACTTGTGTTTATCCTTTTTAATTTTTTCTAACTTATGCCCGGCAACAATAAATTCCGGCAATCTAAGATCAGCGAACATGGCCGCCATACGCAAGACAAAGATAATCATCATAGAAGTCAGAGCTAATATCTGCCCCGGCATATAAGGCTCAAAGATAATGTAAAAGATTGCTCCGACCAGTGGACAGGTTGCGTATAACTCAGCGTCCTTTTGCAAAATCAAGGGAATCTGTCCTGTAAGCAGGTCTCGGATCATACCGCCAGCACACCCGGTTATAACAGCCATCATCACAACAATCAGTGGCGGGAGACCCAGCGAGAGCGCTTTTTCACCACCCAGAATGGCAAACAGCGCTAAACCCATGCCATCAAGAACGAGCAGCAATCTTCTTGGATACTGGATATAACGACACACGATGAAAGCGACTACAGCCGATATAATAGCCGTCCACAAAAAAGCTGTATCTGCAATCCACACAACCGGGTGAATATCCAGTGTGATATCACGAATTGTTCCCCCGCCTAACGCAGTTACAATCGCCAGAACAACGACGCCGAGAATATCAAGGCGTTTACCTTCAGCAGCTAAAGCACCCGCTGTTGCAAATACAGCAACACCGACTAATTCAGCAATATAGATAAATTCCGCATAACTCAGGTCTGTCATGGACTGTAATGCCTCCAGCTAGCATTACGGGTAGACATTGAACCCGCAGATTTCACAAGACTATTACGTGTGTGCGCATGACAAAGCGCAATCGCTAAAGCATCTGCAGCATCAGCCTGAGGCAAACCTGGCAACTTTAGAATATGAGCCACCATGTGCTGCACCTGACTTTTATCAGCAGAGCCTTTGCCTACAACCGACTGCTTTACTTTTCGAGCTGCGTATTCGTAGACCGGAAGGTCAGCATTGGTACCCGCAACAATAGCTACTCCACGCGCCTGCCCGAGCTTAAGCGCGGAATCGGCATTGCGCGCCATAAAGACTTGTTCAATGGCCATTTCCTGCGGGCAGTAACGTTCAATCACTTCAGATACCCCAGAATAAACCTGCTGTAAACGCTCAGGCAGCTCTTCGCCCTTTATTCGAATGCAGCCACTGGCAACATATTCTGTCTTGTTACCAATACAGTTGATCACACCATATCCTGTGACACGGGAACCTGGGTCTATTCCTAAAATCAGCATCTAACTCAAAAAACAAATTACTGGTTATTTATACAGGCTAGCATACAGGAGTCATTCCTGTTTAAAAAGGCTTTTCTGGCTGCACTAAAAAGCCGGGATAACTCCCGGCTAATTGAAAACAGTGAGGCTATTATTCTTCCATCGCCTCTTCGGGAATAATTGCATTGTGATATACATTCTGGGAGTCATCGAGATCATCCAGAACATCAATAAGCTTCATCACCTTACGCCCAGTCTCAACATCCAGATCTACGGTTGTCGATGGAATCATTGCGATTTCAGCATGCACCGGTTCAAGTCCTGCATCTGCCAGTTTTTGCTTAACATCCAGAAAGTCATGCCAGTCTGTAAAGACATCAATGGAGCCATCTTCATTGGCGATCACATCACCTGCACCCGCTTCCAAGGCTGCATCCATTATGGTTTCTTCATCCATATCATCAGCAAAAGTGATCTGGCCTTTTTTATCAAACAGGTACGCGACTGAACCACTGGTACCGAGATTACCGTTATATTTATTGAAAGCAGCACGCACAGCAGCCACCGTGCGGTTAACGTTATCGGTCATACACTCCACAAGAATTGCCACACCATTAGAGCCATAACCTTCGTATGTCAGTTCGTCGTAGTTCTCTCCATCACCACCCGCTCCACGCAGGATTGCTTTGTCGATGGTGTCACGCTTCATATTTGCGCCAAGCGCCTTATCAACCGCAGCACGTAAGCGAGGATTATCTTCCGGATTACCACCTCCCTCTTTTGCTGCAACAACTAACTCACGGATCAGCTTAGTGAAAATCTTACCGCGTTTTGCATCCTGAGCTGCTTTGCGGTGTTTGATATTGGCCCATTTGGAATGACCTGCCATAGCGCCTGCTCCCTACTTTTATCTTTTTTTATTCTATATAAGTAAAGATCCACCTTCTAAAGAA
>JBMYLM010000108.1:0-4131 GCA_049596335.1 Neptuniibacter sp. | reverse complement strand
CACCAGAAACAACAAAAGCCTGCCGGGTTATAGTTAGTGATAATCCGGCAGGCTTTTTCTTAATTACATGCGTTTAAGTTTCGTCAACAAACTTGATGGCCGGTTTAGAGCTTCTGTCCACTTCAAGATTGAAAATATCCGGGCGGTTATAATGACCTGCAACGTCTAAAGCTTTACGTGAACGTCTTGCTTCTTCTGGATCAATATCCGCGTAAAGAATCTCTTTTTCCTCATGCAAAGGTCCGGCAACAACCCCGCCAAAAGGTTTGATTACGACGGCATCACCGGGGTTAATCCATTCGTTATCATCAAAGAGAGAGTCTCTTTCCGGGAAGTCATCAGGGACGTCAGAGCCAGTCATGGCCGTTGCTGTACTCAGTACCCAACAGCCACCTTCCCGGGCAATATGATTCATTGAGGATATCCAAACATCGCCGCTATCCCATGTCGGGGCGATGTAAATGTCGATGTCTTGTGCAAACAGAGAATACCGGGCGAGAGGCATGTAGTTTTCCCAGCAGATCAAGGTACCAATGCGCCCATAAGGTGTGTCAACAACCTTAAGGCCTGAGGCATCGCCCATACCCCAAACCATGCGTTCTGGGTTTGTGGGCATCATCTTACGGTGATGGTTAAGCACTGAGCCATCTGTACCAATAACCACCAGAGTGTTGAACAGGGTTGAACCGCTGAAGTCTGAGTCCCGCTCATTCATGCCCATAACCACAACGACCTGATGTTCTCTTGCAGCATCACAGATCCTGTCCAGGTCTCCGGCTTTAAGGTCTACCGAGTTTTCTCGTAACTTCGAATGCAGAGTGTTACTTAAGCCCATGTCCTTGCCGGGGCTTAGTCTCCAGATCCAGGTGGGATAACCTGGCAGATAGGCTTCTGGAAACACGATCAATTGTGCACCGTTTGATGCCGCTTCAGAAATAATGTCGACCGCTTTAGTAATAGAAGCTTCCAAATCGAGTAGTACAGGAGGCTTTTGCGTAATGGCTATTTTAACGCTCATGCTGATCTCCAGAGGTTAGGTGTATGCATAAGCGTAGCCTATTGAACAGAGTGGCGACTGAATCAATCAGTAAATCAATTTGCGACTTTTTAAACCTATTTTTCAACAACAGCTTCACGAGCTCCACTTATTCGTGCATTAACTGTCATTAGATACATTGGTTGTCTAATCTTAAATGGCGTATTTCAAGTAGGGCTTAATGTAACCATCAAAGGAACAGGTGTGAGCATTCCACTAGGACAACGTCTATCTGACCGGGCAGAAGAAACTTTTGTAGGCCGTGATTCTGAACTTGCTGCATTAAGGCAGTTGCAGGGTGATGATGGCCCCTTGGTTGTTTTTATTCATGGTATCGCAGGCCAGGGCAAATCAACGCTCATCAGTAACTTCTCTGACATCGCCCGTAAAGAGGGTGTAGTTGTTATTGAAATGGATTGCAGGTTGATCGAGCCTACAGAACGAGGGTTTCTTAACGAACTTGCTCATCTGCTAGAGCAATCGCTAGCGGATTTTGAACAAGCGATAAAGGCGTTAAATTCATATTCTGATAGGGTGTTTATATCCCTCGATCATTACGAAGCCTTTGGCTTGATGGACACCTGGATACGGCAAACTTTATTGCCTGCTTTACCTGAAAATTTCCGTCTTATTCTGTCTTCGCGTCAACCTCCTGTGCCTATATGGGTTACTTCTCCGAGATGGCATGGACTATTTAAGGCCATCGCACTAAACCCACTTGATCAAACGGCCGCGTTGGAATTGCTCAATCAGTCTGGCATTAAAGGCGTGCAGGCCGATCAGATTGTAGCCATGACTCATGGCAATCCCTTAGCTTTAAAACTCGCAGCAGCAACGGCTTCTTCCCATCTCTCATTGCGGCTTGAAGATACAAGTATTCATGAAGTGATGGAGGTTCTTGCAGAAATAAATCTAGAGGACGTTGATGATCCTGATACGCGTAAAGCACTGCAGCTTGCCAGTGTCGTTCGCCGGATTACTCGTTCGCTTTTACGTGTACTGATCACGGATGGAGAGAAACAATGGGACGAATTACGAAAACTGGCTTTTATTGATAGTCGACGAGATGGTTTACGTATACACGATACCGTCAGAGAGGCTATCGCCCAGACACTCCATGCCAGCGATCCGGAAGCGTATCTGAATTCAAGGCGTTGTGTCTGGCAACAGTTGCGAGAAGAGCTTAAGGCAGCCCCTCGGAGTGAGTTGTGGCGATACACAGCAGATATGCTCTATCTGGCAGAGAATCCTGTGGTCCGAGAGGCATTTTTTCCATCGGGGCATCAGGAGTTCGCTATAGAACCGGCGCAGCCAGATGATTTTGAAAGCATCCTGAACATTACTCGTAAACACGAAGGTGCTGAAAGTACAAAGGCTCTCGAAGCCTGGTGGGAATCGATGCCTCAGGCTTTCCAGGTAGCGCGGAACAGTGAGGGAAGAGTGGTTGCCTTCTACTGTATGTGTGAAGCCGCAGTCTTGCCCTCAATTCTGTGCGACGCAGATCCAATTGCTGCGGTTTGGCAGGAACATTTAACCGCGAATCCACTCGCTGAATCGAATCGAGCATTATTACTCCGTCGCTGGATCGGAGAGGACTCTGGAGAGGCGCCATCTCCTGAACAGGCAGCATGTTGGCTCGATGTAAAGCGTACATACATGTCTCTAAGACCTGAGCTTCGCCGTGTTTATTTAACGGTTATAGATCTGCCAACCTATGCGCCTGTAGCAATCCAGCTTGGATTTGAACACATAGCTGATGCTACTTGCGAACTTGATGGCGTAGCCTATCAGACCGCGTTACTGGATTTCGGACCTGATTCAGTGGACGGTTGGGTTGCGGGTTTAGTGGGCGCTGAAATGGGTATAACCCAATCCAGTATCATCGATCATCAGTTGCGATCCCTTGATTTTAATGGTGAAAAAATACCTTTAACCCGACTGGAATATCGACTGATCTCATACCTTGAGGAACTGAACGGAGCGACAGCGAGTCGTGATCAGATTCATAACGAGGTCTGGGGTACAGAAATATTCGATACAAGCAGTAATGTGATTGATGCTGTAGTGAAGTCACTGCGTAAGAAATTGGGTAACCAAGCAGGCATGATCGAGACAGTCAGAGGTCATGGCTATCGGCTGAGAAGTCAGGAGTAATTGTCTGCGAATATAAAATTTACCTGATTTTTCATCTGTTTTTCATGAAAGGCCTTTCCTCCCGTACTAGATTTAATCCATCAAACAATAATTGCTTGTTCAGGAGGAACCATGAAAACAGTCAAACTCACATCTTGTTTTACGACTCTAATGGCTGGTGTCGTGTTGTCAGCTTCAATTGGTGCTGCAGAAAAGCCTCCCACTGTTGAAGAGCAGATTACTGGTCTGCAAACAATGTGTGCTGACACAGAGCAGGCACGTAACGATCGTCATACAGCCAATCCGCTTTATTTCCGATTGGGCGAATACGATAAAATTCATCGTTTTACCACTGAGGTCGTCAGGCTACATTTCGAGAATTCGGATCTGGACCGGATTATGGAAGGTATTGATGGCGATAAACTCGCCAAGAATGTAGCTGATTTTGTTTCAACAGGTACCGGTGGACCCAAAGTATATCAAGGGCGTGATATGCCCACTGCTCATGCACGTCTCAAGCTTACAGATGCCGATTTTCTAGCGGCGGGTGGCGACATAGTCGCTGCGATGCAGAATATGGGGTACGGGCAACCTGAGATCGATGAATTTGTTTGTATTTTGGTATCAATGAAAGATCTTGTGGTGATGAAATAGCATTCCATTGTGATCTTTTCATTTCTTTGACTACCAAAGCCCTGACAGATGTGAGGACTTTGGTAGTCTATTTAGGTGAGTCTTCTCAGCCTGTCATCTTCTGCCAAAACGCCGCGGCTACCTGACTTAAGGTCCGGTCTTTCAATCTAATAATATAAATAGGGATGCGGTTCCGGTTATTAAAGCGTTCTATTTGAATCTCGCTTAACCTGCCTTCGTTGATGGCATTACTCACCAGATACATAGGTATTCTGGCCCAGCCCATACCCGCTAGCAGCAGCTCCTTTTTAACCTGATAATCCCTTACA
>JBMYLM010000107.1:0-4496 GCA_049596335.1 Neptuniibacter sp. | reverse complement strand
TCATCTCTGCAGTTGAATTCCTTTGGTATGTGATCAGCCAAAGAAAAGCTGAAAAAGCATAGAACTTCATTTAGTAATGCATAAAAAAACCGTGGCTAACCACGGTTTTTTTGATCTTTCCAGATACGGACTGACTCTAAATTCTTTTGGTACCTAGTGTTAGGGGCTAGCTCAGCTATAGGCCGCGAGTATTTAATGGAAGCGAATTACAGGAACAGTTCTAACAAGTCGTTAAGAAAAAGTCGGCCCTGTTTTGTGGGCTTTATTAAACTACTTTCTTCGCATAGTAGCTTCATTGCTCGCGCTTTAGATAATTCGTTTTCTATTTGTTGAACGGGTAGCCCTGTCCGCTCAGTGAGTAATCTACTTGGTACACCTTCAGTGAGGCGGAGTGCATTCAGCATAAATTCAAACCCCAATTCATCGGTTTTGATCTGCTCACATCCTTGAAGGCGAGTTTCAGAGTTCATATAGGCTTTTGGCTGTTTCTGTTTCCAACGGCGTAAAACCTTATTGTCATCCAGCAGGGTTATCTTGCCATGAGCTCCAGCGCCAACACCCAGGTAGTCGCCAAAGGTCCAGTAGTTAAGATTGTGCTGGGATTGTTGCTGTTCTGATTTTGCATAAGCTGAGATTTCATATTGGGTAAATCCCGCTTCAGCAATTTTTGCCTGTCCTTGTTCCTGAATCGTCCAAAGGGTCTCATCTACTGGAAGCGTTGGCGGTTTAGCATGAAATTCCGTGTTCGGCTCTATAGTGAGTTGATACCAGGACAGATGATCGGGTTGCAGGTTGATTGCCTGCTCAAGATCCCCTAACGCCTGTTCCAGGCTTTGGCCTGGCAAACCATGCATCAGGTCCAGATTCAGGTTAGGGAAGATCTCCCGGGCGAGGCTTGCCGCGTGTATAGCTTCATCCGCACTGTGAATTCTGCCCAGGTGTGACAAGTGCTTATCATTGAAGCTCTGTATCCCCAGAGAGAGGCGGTTTATGCCTGCATCTTTGTAACTGGAAAACTTTTCCTGCTCAAAGGTTCCCGGATTAGCTTCTATGGTGATTTCAGCATCGGCTGCAATAGGGATTATTTGGTTAATTGTATCCAGTAGATGTTTGTAACTATCACCTGAAAAAAGACTTGGAGTACCACCGCCGATAAAAATACTGCCAATTTCACGTCCTTGAGCGTAGTGATGTTCTGATTTCAGGTCTTCAATCAGAGTCTCAACGTAAAGCTGTTCAGGGATTTCATCACGAACGGCGTGTGAGTTGAAATCACAATATGGGCACTTACGAACACACCAGGGAATGTGAACGTACAAAGACAGAGGAGGAAGTTGTAACGACATGGCTATCTTAAATAAGGCTTGATGCTTTCTTTAAGCAGAGCTACTGCCTGGCCACGATGGCTGATCTTGTTTTTCTCATCAGAAGGCAGTTGTGCTGATGTCTTTTCCAGTTCGGGAATAAGGAACAATGGGTCATAGCCAAATCCATTGTCACCGGAGAGTTGTTCTAGAATCACACCCTCCCAGCTACCCTGACAGATCAGTGGCGTCGGATCATCAGCATGGCGCATAAACGCCAGGACACAGCGAAATCTAGCAGTCCTTTGATCCTCTGGAACGTCTTGAAGTTTTTCGAGTAACAGATGGTTGTTCTTCTCATCCGTTGCATCAGAACCAGAAAAGCGCGCTGAGTAGATGCCAGGAGCGCCTTGCAGGGCGTCCACCTCGAGTCCGGAATCATCTGCAAGGGCGGGCAAACCAGTCGCTTTTGCTGCGTGGCGGGCTTTAATAATTGCGTTCTCGACAAAGCTCAGACCGGTTTCATCAGCATCAGAAACCTTATATTCGGATTGAGGGATAACTTCGACATTAAGATCTCCCAGAACCTGACTAAATTCCCTTAGCTTGCCTTTGTTGCCGCTTGCCAGAACAATTTTACTGATCATTAGTTTTTTCCGCCCGAATAAAATACCCATAAAAAAGGTGCGCTCATGTCGCACCTTTTTAGGAGTGTGATGCGTTACTCTTCGTAAAATTTCTGCTCGAACTTAACAGTATAAGCAGGTTGGTTGGGGTCCGGTTGTACTTCCAGAGAAAGCCGAATGATCTGTTGATCGCTGAAACCAAATTGGCCCAGATAGTAGATCGCATTACCTTCATCGACTTTTTTGAAGGTCATGTTCTGAGTTTGCTGGATCAGGTTGGTTGCTGTTCCTGAAACCATAGCGGTCACTGGTGTTTTAGTCGTACCATCCACTTTCAATACAGATACATTGACTAATGCTTTACGTTTACTTCGCTGCAGCCCGACTGTCTGAGCGACATCCGGTTGTACAAATGTACTGTTAAAGGCGTTGTAGTGTATTTCGTAATCGCCGTGCGCCACATATTGTTCTGCAAGCAAAGGCTGGCTGATCAGGGCTAAAGCTGAGATCAGCATCACCTTGGCGGTTCTTGATAGATGATTCATGATCTGCCTCGTTTACTTAGTAATCCGGTAGATGGCAATTTCACCCAGCATGTTTGGCCATAGGTGAATCCACCACCGGTGTTGATGCTCATTATCTACAACGGTACGTTCCTTGATGTAGATGTTCTTTTCTATACAGAGGCGTTCAAAATCCTTAAATGTACAGAAATGGGTGTTTGGAGTGTTATACCAAGTATAGGGCAGGAACTTGGAAACCGGCATTTTACCGCGAAAAGCCAAATAGCCGCGCGCACGCCAGTGACCAAAGTTTGGGAAGGTGACGATGCATTCCTTCCCTATACGGAGCATTTCCTCAACAATCTCGTCAGGACGCATCATAATTTGAATGGCCTGAGTCATGATCACGGTATCAAAGGTGTTGTCTTTGATAGAAGCGAGGCCCTCTTCAATATCTTTCTCTATGACATTCACACCTTTGCTGATGCACTGAGTGATGTTGTCGTGGCCAATTTCAAGGCCGTAACCCGTCGCGTTTTTAACTGTGTGCAAATGGTGAAGTAGCTCACCATCACCGCAGCATAGGTCAAGAACTCGGCTACCGGGTTCAACCCAGTCTTTAATCAGGTCTAGATCAGCGCGCATCAGTGAGCCTCCTGAAATGGTGTGTCTGCTTCAACTCGTTCCATATAGGCTCTAAATACGTCGAGATAACGAGGTATAGGAATCAGGAAGGCGTCATGCCCCTGTGCGGCATCAATTTCGGCATAACTGACCTGTTTATCAGCTTCGACCAAAGCATCAACAATCTCTCTGGAGCGGCCCGGAGAAAAACGCCAGTCGGTGGTGAACGAGATCACCATAAACTTCGCCTTAGCTTTTTCCAGAGCGGCAGGCAGGCTGTTGCCAGCCTCTGCAGCGGGATCAAAATAGTCCAGAGCTTTAGTCATCAGCAGGTAAGTGTTCGCATCAAAAGCGGTTGAGAAGCGTTCACCCTGATAGCGTAAATAGGATTCAACTTCGAACTGAGGTGTGAAGTCGTAACTAATCTGACCAGAACGCAATTCACGTCCAAACTTGCTGCGCATGCCATCATCGGAAAGATAGGTTATGTGCCCTAGCATACGTGCCAGCATCAGCCCCACTTTTGGAACTTCATCCTTCTCGTAGTAATGGCCATTGTGGAACTGAGAATCCTGGCTGATTGCCTGACGCGCTACTTCGTTAAATGCGATATTCTGTGCGGACAGTTTTGGAGCGGCTGCGATCACCATGCAGTGACGCAGTCTGTCTGGATAATTAATCGCCCACTGCATCGCCTGCATGCCGCCCAGGCTGCCACCAATCACGGCTGCAAATTGCTCAATACCGTAATAATCCGCAAGACGTGCCTGACTTTCTACCCAGTCGTTGACTGTGACAATCGGGAAATCAGGACCATAGGGTTTACCTGTTTCCGGATTGGTTTGGTTAGGGCCGCTGGAACCATGACAACCGCCAAGATTGTTAAGGCCAATGACAAAAAACTTATTGGTATCGATTGGCTTACCCGGACCTATAGCCGAATCCCACCATCCAGGTTTTTTGTCATCCATGCTGTGGTATCCCGCCACATGGTGATTACCTGAGAGGGCATGGCAAATCAGGATGGCATTGGATTTATCTTCGTTTAATGTGCCGTAGGTTTCTACAATCAGGTGGTAGTTCTCCAGAACGCGTCCACATTGCAGTTGTAACGGCGAATCGAACTCGATTGTTTGAGGTTCTACAATTCCAACGGAATCTTCAGGAATTACAGCGGGCATTTTTTAACTCGACTCTGGTCTTAGTAAATATGAGATGTTCAATAACTTAAATGCACTCTTAGAAAGTGCGCAGGGTCCAAGATCACATCTCGTAAAAGATGAGAAGAGTATCTGGAGAAATGTGAGTTTGAACATTCACCTTATAGAGTCTCAATATCAAGTACTTTGGTTCGAAACAAGTGAGCTATTTTAACCTGTTTTTATTAGGGCCTGTTAACACTAATTTCTTCGCCCCTGCTGGAGGCCATTTTTGTTCTC
>JBMYLM010000106.1:0-4528 GCA_049596335.1 Neptuniibacter sp. | reverse complement strand
AATAAGCACTCGCTGGAACTGCAAGTATCCTGTAATTCCCAATGCTGTACTAAAACCTAGTATGGCAGCAGCTTTATAAACAAATGGCTCTTGCCATGATTTAACTGGAGATTGCGGGATCGCCTGAATCTCAGAAGAGAGGTTCTGTAATAAAGGCAACAGAATCGGTATGAAGCGATTTATATCTGGTAGATCAAATTCACTATGGGAACCAAACTTCACCCAGATACGTCCAGAATTATGCCTAATTTGCTCGACATAAAAAGTGTAGTTATCAACAGCTCCGAAAATTTCCAGTACTAGCTGGCTAATCGCAGGATTTTGTGACAATTGCCTATGCAATTGATTGTTATCTGAGACGATAAAAACAAGTTCATCAAATTTATCGTTACCAACTTGGTGTTCAACAATTAAACCAAGTGATTTACAAAGCCGGTCAAACCACCCTTCTTTTTTAAAGGTGTAATCATATCCATTTGCCCCTTCAACACCTAATAGAAAGCCTTTATTTTTATGCTTAGAGGTTAAAATCTTATATTTATATTGTAATTCTTTGTATGACCCAAGCTCACCTTTCCATGACGCGTTCAGCTTCTTATAAGTAAAGTAAGCCGTAAAACATATTAAGCTGATAATCCCAAACGCAAACCACATCTGTAACACTCCATGTTCACTAGATTAGACCTTCTAGGTCTCTCCCTAAAAATAACTCCAAGTTTATGCACGACCGAGGTCAAACGGAATTATATCTGCGATTTTATCTTTACCCAAAGACAACATAAGCAAACGATCAACCCCCAAAGCCACACCTGAGCATTCAGGCATGCCTGCCTTAAGTGCTGAAACTAGCCGAGTATCAAGCGGTCGCTGTGGTAAACCCAGTTGCGCTCTTTGGTGTTGGTCTGCGTCTAAACGTGACTGTTGTTCCTGCCAATCCGTTAATTCATAGTAACCATTCGCAAGCTCAATGCCGTTTACGAAGAGCTCAAAACGCGCTGCAACCTCCACACCATCCTGCCGGGTTCTTAAACGCGCCAGAGCTGCTTGTGATGCAGGATAATCAGTGACAAAAACAGCTGAAGTTTGTTTCAACTGTGGTTCAATCACATGGGACATCAACAGGTTTAACCAGGTGTCACGATCCTCATCATCCAACTCGATATCCAGATGCTTTAAGGTCTCTGACTTTAACTCTGTCGCAGTTAATGATTCAGGTCGAATGCCTAAATGGCGCTCAAACAGATCCGAGTATGTGACCCGCTCAATCTCTGCCAGATCCACTATCGGGCAAACCAACTCGGAAATTTCATCCATCAGTTCTGAATCACTCATTCCCGGTCGGTACCACTCCAGCATCGTAAATTCAGGATTATGCCGGTTGCCGTATTCGCCATTACGAAACACTTTGCTCATCTGGTAGATTGCTCCACTTCCAGCAGCAAGGAGGCGTTTCATTGCGTATTCCGGGGATGTTTGTAGATACAGCGGCACACGCTCCTGACCTACAGAAGCATGATAATTAACCTCTATGCTATCAATGAACGGATCACTCACGGCACAATGAGACATGACCGGAGTGTCCACTTCTAATACTGAGCGTTGGTGGAAAAACTCACGGATATACCGAAACAACTCTGCTCGTGCTCGCAGGGTTTCAATGGATGCTGAAGGTTGCCAGTTATTCAAGACGAATATGCTTTTCTTAAAGTTAATCACTGCAGGTGATAGTCGAAGTGGAATCTTCCCCTTCACCCGATAAATCTGTCAAGCCTTCATAATACTTGCCGTGCAGAGCCAATTGCTTTGAAATTTGCCGAGGGTATTATAGTTTCTTACAGTGGTTAATATTTTTGTATTCTTTTCCCGCTATACAGTAACCTTCTGTATTCCCAGTATTTGGAGTTTTGTTGTTGAAAGGTAGTCACCGGTTTTTCAATACTCCCTTTGGGAGCAGCGTTCTCAGCTCTCTCCTCCCGATTGGTATTGTTATCCTGCTCGCGCTTCTCTTGATTGGTTACATCTGGACGGACAGCGAATATAAGCATATGCAGGAGGATAAGGAGCAATATTCTGCAGACTTCGTGCAGAATCAAAAGGAAATACTTCAGTCCGAAGTCGTTCGTATTAAAAAATACCTCCTACGCCAGAAAAAGCAGGCTGAAGACAATCTAGAAAAAACCCTCAAGGACCGAATACAGGATGCACACGCTGTTGCGGAAGCAATTCACAAAACCTATCAGGGCAAACTTCCGGAACAAGAGATCAAACGTTTGATCGCTGATACCCTCAGGAACATGCGATTTAATGAAGGTTCTGGTTATTACTTCATGACCTCTCTAGAAGGCATTGAATACCTCTACCCCCCTAACCCTGACTTCGAAGGACGATCAATTACAGAAATATTCCCACCCAAAATTCAGCAACTGCAATTAGAGATGGTTGAGGTCGTTAGCAGTGCCGAAAAAGAAGGGTTTGTGTATTATGACTGGTATAAACCGGGTGAAAATAAGCTTCTGAAAAAGCACAGTTTTGTAAAACTGTTTGAACCCTATGGCCTGATTATTGGCACCGGGGATTACCTGGAAAACTTTGAAGAAACTTTAAAAGACAAAATATTCCGCGATATCGCAGAGGTCTCCTTTGGCCTCAATAATGAAGGTTATTTCTTTATCAACTCCTATAAAGGCGACCTGTTTGTCACCAACGGCGAATATTTTGGCGGTGAAAAGAATATCTGGGGTGTAACAGACGCTAAAGGGATCAAAGTAGTTCAGGAGAATGCGCGTCTGGCTCAGGAATACCCGGAAGGAGCCTTTTCCACTTACACATGGAAAAAAAATAACGGCAAAGAGGCAGAAAAAATTTCCTTCATCATTGGTATGGATGAATGGCAAATCTTTATCGGTGCAGGCACCTATCTGGATACCATGGAGGAAATAATCCAACAAAGGGAAAAACAGTATCAGGAATCAATGCTTAACCGCAGTATTACCACCATTGTGATCATGCTGTTTGCCTTAGGCATTGTCGTTTTAACGCTTTACGCAATTGCCCTGCGCTTATCCCACAATTTACAGTTATTCCAGCACAATCTTGAATCTTCAGTGGATAGCTGGACCAAACTGGATACAGCCAACCTGCACTTCAACGAGTTTAAACATCTGGCTCGCAGCGTAAACAGCATGATTGATGGTTTGAACCGACAAGCAGAAGAACTTCGACATCGAGCCTCTCATGATTACCTGACCTCTTTACCAAACAGGATGCATGGCTCAACACAGCTGGACCTGATGATCAGCTATACCATCAAACACCAGGCTACTGCGGCTTTGCTCTTTATCGATCTCGATCACTTTAAGGAAATCAACGACAGTCTAGGGCATTCAGCAGGTGATGAACTTTTACGTCAGGTATCTGATCGTTTACGAGAGACAGTTCGTGAAGGCGATTTGGTCGCTCGACTCGGTGGTGATGAGTTTACAGTCATCACCGGTATGCTTGAGAGCCGTCAGGATGCTGAAGCCATGGCTAAAAAGCTGCTATCCACATTGACTCAGCCTTACGAAATAGACGGCAACGAACTTTCAGTCACTGCCAGTATTGGTGTGAGTTTCTTCCCTGAAGATGGAGACACTTCAGAGATTCTGCTCAGGAATGCAGATTCAGCCATGTATGAAGCGAAACGCGGCGGGAGCAATAATTATCGCCTGTATAACCCCACCATGACCGAAGAGATCTATGAGCGCTTTATCATCAATGAAGATCTCAAAGATGCCATCAACAAAGGACAATTGGAACTGTATTTCCAACCTCAGATCGGATTACGCAGTAACGAGATTCTGGGGGCAGAAGTGCTGTTACGATGGAATCACCCTGAACGGGGCATCATCTCACCGAACAAATTCATCCCGGTAGCCGAATCCAGTGGCCAGATTGCTCAGATTGGCGACTGGGTTCTGGAAGAGGCATGCCGTAAGCTCAAAAGCTGGTCAGAACAAGGCGTATCCGTTCCAAAGATCGCGGTAAACATTTCCAATCAGCAGATGAATGCCGAGCTGGTGAATCGCATCAAACACCTGATCAGTGATTATGGCTGCAATCCGGTAAATCTGGAGTTAGAGATCACTGAGAGCTGCCTGATGGAAAACCCTGAACAAATAGCTCAGGAACTCAGCTCACTGAAAGCACTCGGTATAAGCATCGCCATCGACGACTTTGGCACAGGCTATTCTTCTCTGAGTTATCTGAAACAACTCCCGATCAACAAGCTCAAAATCGATCGTTCCTTTATCAGTGACCTGCAAAGTGATGAGAATGATCTGGCCATTACCCGCGCAGTCATTGCGATGGGCCAAAGCATGCACCTGTCCGTCATAGCTGAAGGCATTGAAAATCAGGGGCAGGCAGAGCTGCTGTTAAAGCTTGGGTGTTTTGAGGGGCAAGGTTTCTTATACAGCAAACCGGTAACAGAGCAGGAGTTTCTTAACTTCCTGAAAAAACATGAGTGAGGAGTTCACACACTTCTTAA
>JBMYLM010000105.1:0-4668 GCA_049596335.1 Neptuniibacter sp. | reverse complement strand
AACCATGTGCTGATCATCATCGTGTCCGGCGAGAGCCAATTGTGATTGAGCCGCTGCGATAGCGAGGGCAAGGAGAGATTTCTTCACGGTGTTCCCTTACATTAGCAAATCAAAATATGGCGCTATTGTAAGGATTAGGGGTTGCTTCGGGGATGTGACACAGTGTCGCGCGACCTTTTGCCACACCCCTCTTTGTCTATTTAAACGGACTTAAAAAGGCTGAGTTTGTTCAAAGCTTGGGCGAGCTTTCATGCGTGCGAACCAGCTTTTAAGGTTCGGGAATTCCACAGGGATCTCTACCCCATATGCTTCTGCCAGAGCGAAACGCGCAGTGAGAGCAGCTTCTGGAAATGAATAACAGGATGTAAAGTAATCCTGATTATCCAGCTCTATCTCCAGAAATGGCAAAGCCTGATAGAACCGCTCAATGCCCTTGTTGATGCGATCCATATCCCATTTCTCTTCGGGCTTATCTCTTTTCTCGAAGATGACTTCACGTAGACCCGCACCAATTTTCGAATCACTGTATTTGTGCAGCAAGCGAGCCGTGTTGCGCTCTTCCCTTTTTACAGGGAGTAAAGTGCCGGACAAATCAGCCAGGTATTCCATAATTACATCCGATTCGTAGATAACCCCTTCATCTGTGACCAAAACCGGTACGGTGGTATTTGGGGTTAATGGACGCCAAATCGCTTCCTGACCGGGCGCAAGATAATTTATGACTTCAACATCCAGGCCCAGCTCAGCAATGGCGAGACGAACCTTCCAGCAAAACGGACATTCGGGTTTATCAAACAGAATCATGATGATTGTTCCTGAGCCGCAGTCAGTTGATCCAGCTCCTCCAGAACAAATTCGATACGATCCTGCCCCCAAAAGATCTGATCGCCAATCAGGAAAGTGGGTACCCCGATAACACCACGCTCATCCGCCTCAACCACATTGTCTTCGAGTGTTTGCATATAGTCAGGGTTATCAAGCGCGGCCTGCATATCATCCCGATGCAGACCCGCTCGTTCACCAGCACTGAATAGAATCTCCTGTTCGCCGATGTTCTGACCTTCTGCCCACTCTTTATCCATCACGGAAACGATGTACTCACGTAACACGCCTTGCTCCTCCGCCAGGAGTGATAACACCGCTGCCTTTGTGGTTTCAGTCTCCATTGGAGGAGGATTCAGAGGAATCTGCAACCGGCGTGCAAAACGCGCGACATCCTGCCTTGCCAGGGGCACTTTTTTCTTAGCCCGATCAGGAGAAGAACGCAGGTTCCAGCCCCCCACCGGTTTCCAGATGAGATTGACGTTGTAACCATCCACCACCGGCCACAGGGTCTTACTGGCCAGATAGCAGTATGGGCTACGGAAATTGAAGTAGAGTATTACGTCGATTGGCTGGCTCATGGGTAACTCCTTTCACAAAGCATGATTCCATTTTAGATTTTCCCCGCCATTGATAAATAGCCATCAATTCAAACCACTTGTGATAATTTTTCACAAATAAGGAAAGCATCAATATAGCCCAACAGGGATCATTCATGAGCAAAATAGGAACCATAAGTTTCCTATAATAAACTTTCTCCAATTTACTATCTTAAATTGGACAAAAAACAGGTATCATTGCGGCAATTTTGAGCAACCTTACTCAACCAAGTTTACAGGTACCCTTAAGATGCCGGCACAGAATCAGGCTCCTCTTTCAGCACTGGAGCAAAAAGACGCATTCATCGCACGCCATATTGGCCCTTCATCAGAAGAACAGCAGGCTATGCTTGCAGAGCTGGGCGCTGCGGATCTGGACCAACTGATCCAGCAAACTGTTCCAGAAGCTATCCAATTGAAGTCACTCATTGATCTTCCTGATAGCCGCACTGAAGCCGAAGTGTTGTCTTATCTGAAATCTGTCGCTCAGAAAAACACAATCAACACGTCGATGATTGGTATGGGTTACACCGATACCATCGTGCCAAACGTTATTCTGCGTAACGTACTGGAAAATCCGGGTTGGTACACGGCTTATACTCCATACCAGCCAGAAGTATCTCAGGGCCGCCTTGAAGCCATTCTGAACTTCCAGACGATGGTTCTGGACCTGACCGGACTGGATCTGGCAAACGCATCCCTACTGGATGAAGCAACTGCGGCTTCTGAAGCAATGACGCTGTGTAAGCGTATGTCTAAGGCTAAAAAAGCCAACGTGTTCCTGGTGGATGAGAATGTACACCCGCAGAACATCAGCGTAATCGAAACCCGCGCTGAACCTCTGGGTTATGAAGTGATTGTGGGTAAGGTTGAAGAACTGATCGACCAGCACGATCCATTTGGTGTTCTGGTTCAGTACCCAAGCACCTTTGGTGATGTGAATGACTACGCTGAACTGATTGAGAAAGTTCACGCGAAGAAAGCGCTGTTCTGTGCGGCTGCTGACATCATGGCTCTGGTCAGCCTGAAATCACCAGGTGAACTGGGCGCTGATGTTGTATTCGGTTCTGCTCAGCGCTTTGGTGTACCTATGGGTTACGGTGGTCCTCACGCGGCATTCTTTGCAACCCGTGATGCTTACAAACGTTCCGTTCCGGGCCGTATCATCGGTGTTTCTATCGACACTCGCGGTAACAAAGCTCTGCGTATGGCGATGCAGACACGTGAACAGCATATCCGCCGTGAGAAAGCGACGTCGAACATCTGTACTGCTCAGGTTCTGCTGGCAAACATGGCTGCTTTCTATGCGATCTATCACGGCCCAGAAGGCCTTAAAACCATTGCTAACCGCATCCACCGCCTGACCGATATTCTGGCAAGCGGCCTGCAATCTAAAGGCGTGGAACTGGCGAACGCTACCTGGTTCGACACCCTTACTCTGAATCTGGATAACGCAGAACAGGCTTACCAGAATGCTCTGGATGCCGGTATCAACCTGCGTAAGATCAGCAATACTCAGCTGGGTCTGACCTGCGATGAGTGCACTAACCGCGACACTGTTGAAGCACTGTGGACTGCAATTCTGGGCGAAGGCCACAACCTTGATCTGGAAGCGATTGATGCTGAGATTACAGCCAACGGTTCTGCATCTATTCCTGCTTCTCTGTTGCGTGAATCTGAAATTCTGCAGCACCCGGTATTCAACAGCTATCACAGTGAAACTGAGATGCTGCGTTACCTGAAGCAGCTGGAAAATAAAGACATCTCTCTGGCGCACAGCATGATCGCGCTGGGTTCCTGTACGATGAAGCTTAACGCGACTGCTGAGATGATCCCGGTGACCTGGCCTGAGTTTGGTCAGTTGCACCCATTTGCTCCGGTTGATCAGGCGGCAGGTTATAAGCAGATGATCACTGAACTGGAAGATCAGCTGAAAGCGATCACAGGTTTTGATGCGATCTGCATGCAGCCAAACTCGGGTGCTCAGGGTGAGTACGCGGGCCTGCTGGCAATTCGTAAGTATCACCAGTCTAATGGTGACGCGCACCGTAACATCTGCCTGATTCCAACTTCCGCGCACGGTACTAACCCGGCATCTGCTGCACTGGCCGATATGAAAGTGGTTCTGGTGGGCTGTGATGACAAAGGTAACGTCGACATTGAAGACCTGCGCAGCAAAGCTGAGCAGCACAAAGACGACCTCTCCTGCCTGATGATCACCTACCCTTCTACCCACGGTGTATATGAAGAAGGTATCCGTGAGATCTGCCAGATCGTTCATGATAACGGCGGCCAGGTGTATATGGACGGCGCGAACCTGAACGCGCAGGTTGCCATCAGCCAACCGGCTGAGATCGGTGCTGACGTTTCTCACATGAACCTGCATAAAACCTTCTGTATCCCACACGGTGGTGGCGGTCCGGGCATGGGTCCAATTGGTGTTAAAGCACACCTTGCACCATTTGTTGCAAACCACCCGGTACAACAGATCGAAGGCCCTAACCCTGAAAACGGTGCTGTATCTGCTGCTCCATACGGCAGTGCCTCTATTCTGACAATTTCCTGGGTTTACATTGCGCTGATGGGTGGCACAGGCCTACGTGCAGCCACTGAGAATGCCATTCTTAATGCCAACTACCTGGCGAAGAAACTGGGTGAAGACTACCCGGTTCTTTACACGGGCCGTAACGACCGTGTTGCTCACGAATGTATTATCGACATGCGTCCACTTAAAGAGACCTCCGGTATCACCGAGGAAGACGTCGCTAAGCGTCTGATGGACTTCGGCTTCCACGCACCTACGATGTCTTTCCCGGTTGCCGGTACTTTGATGATCGAACCGACAGAATCTGAATCTAAAGCAGAGCTGGACCGATTCATTGAAGCGATGTCAGTTATCCGCGAAGAGATCCGTCAGGTTGAAGCGGGTGAAATTGATGGGGAAAACAACCCGCTGAGAAACGCACCGCACACTATGGCTGATCTGGTTGATGCCAACTGGGATCGCCCATACACACTGGAAACAGCAGCCTTTCCGGCTGACCACCTGAAAACCAGCAAAATATGGCCAACAGTGAACCGTATCGACAACGTCTACGGCGACCGCAACCTGTTCTGTTCTTGTATTCCGGTTGAAGATTACGCTGAGTAATGCGTGCAAGAAGGCCACAATATGCGCAATACTGTTCACTAAAAAGGTTTATGGGTCATTCCCGCGAAGGCGGGAATCCATGGTTTTGGGATTTTT
>JBMYLM010000104.1:0-4771 GCA_049596335.1 Neptuniibacter sp. | reverse complement strand
GGAATGTGAAGGGGGGATCAGTCCGGCACAGGGCAGATAAAACCTTCAGGCTTAACCAGCAACACATCGCAATCCACATGGTCCACTACATGCTCGATAGTGCTGCCAACCAGCAACCGATCAATCACGCTTCGGGCAACCGCGCCCATAGTGATGATGTCGATTTCATTATGTTTAGCATAGTTGCTAATCGTCAGATCGGTCTCACCTTTTAGCATATCAACCTGGTATGAATCGGTATTTAAGCCATATTCTTCCAACAACAGATTACAGCGGCGCAGGTGCAACTGCTCTACTTTAACCTGTAATGCATCGTAATCAGTGATCAGATGCTCATCAAAAATCGCTTCATGTGGCAGGGTGTTATAACAGTGTAAAACCCGGAGCTCACCCAGCCCCTCTTTCGCCAGCTTAAAGCTTTGAGCCATGATCTCCTTATCCAGCTTCGCATGCTCATCCCCTTCGTGCAGAGGGTCGATGCAAGCGGTAATCCGGGTAAGTTCGTTCCAGGGACGGTCCTTAATAAATAAAACAGGCACCGGGCATTTTCGGGCAATTTGCCAGTCCACAGATGCAAAAAGGTAATGCCCTAAACGATTATGGGGCTGGATAGCATGCAACAACATATCCGGCTGATGTCTCAGTACTTGTCGCACCACCCCTTCGCCGCGATGACGGTTCCAGGCAACATCAAACCCTACCTCTATTCCTTGGGCAATCAGAGGCAGTGTAAGCTTTTCCAGCTTTTCCTCCATCTGCCGCATATACGCATGTTCAGCTTTGGCCTCCTGTTCTTTATCAAAAAGGTAGCCATGCGTGATAGAGCGGTTATAGCAACAACAGAACAACTCCAGTGAAGCCCCATACTGTTTAGCCATGACAGCAGCTTTTTCCAGCAACATCGTTGGATCATGTTTAAGATCCAGATTCACAAGAATCGTTTCCATTGCCAACTCCCTAATGCATTCCTGTACTTTGATTCTGGCAGAAAATTTCAACAGCGCCAGTGAGATTCATCAACAATTAGGCTTATAACCAGTAAGGACTTTGTTCACCTCTGAATATAAATAATTATGCTAAATAATATCTTTATATTAGATACATCTTATATATAATAAACCTAATATATGCATTTATATCAGGAGTTATTTATGTCACTTAATGCAGCACTAAGACTTATGGCAGGTTTAGTGATCCTTGCCAGCCTTGCCCTAGGTACTTACATGAACCCTGCCTGGTACTACCTGACCGGTTTTGTTGGCCTGAACCTGTTCCAGTCTGGTTTCACCAAATGGTGTCCGGCTGTTTTAATCTTCGAAAAAATCGGCCTCAAGGCAGAAAGCTGTTCTGCTGAAGGTATGAGCATCCATCAGGGCGTGCATATCATTGCAGGTTCAGTAGTTCTATTGACGGTTGCCCTTGTTCTGTTTGCTTCGATAACTCCAAACCTGTTATTCGTAACTGCAATTGTAGGCCTGAGCCTGACTCAATCCGCCTTCACTGGTTGGTGCCCTGCGATGATGGTTGCCTCTATGCTGGGTTGCAAAAAGACCGTTACTGCATAGACCCGATTTATCACGGAGAACTCTCACCTATATCCGCTTTTATACCGGACCGTACAGTCCGGTTTTTTTTGTCTGTAAAACGATATTTTTTTGTAGTTACCCGCTACAATGGTCGAATCTCACGGATTGATGGGTTAAGACTGTTGCTACTCCGAATCGCTGGTTTAGTTCTGCCTTCGTTGTTACTCCTGCTCGGTGCTGGCGTGCTGCTGCCTATGGCGGCAAAACTCTCTGCCGAATATCAACACATCATTACCCTTGCACCTTACCTTTTGGCAATCATTGTTGCCTTACTGGGCTACGGATTCAGCCGCAGCCGGATATTCTTTGCTGCTTTTAACCTGACCGCTGCTTACTGGCTCATCCAGACAGGGCTTCAAACCAGCCTCAATAAAGCGGATGCTTTTGTTCTGTACAGCCTCATTTCCATCATGTTGCCTATACATATGGCTTTGATCTCTATATATAAAGAGCGGGGGCTGTTCACAACTATAGGTATTGTTCGTATTGCGGTAATTGCCCTGAGCTACCTGATTCTTTACCTCATGTGGCAATACGGAAATCTGGCCCTCTATCTGCAAAACCTGCCTATGAGCATGCTGGAGATGGTCCTGCACGATTACTATCTGAGTCAGGCAGCAGCCTGGGTCTTTGCAATTTGTCTGTTGCCAGTCATTCTCTCCTTTGCCTTTCGTAAGACTTATACTGATGCAGCATTATTAGCCGCAGTTATATCAGCCCTGATTATGTTGAGCTGGTTTAACCGTCCTCTAATCTCCGCTCTGTTCGTCTCCGCCAGCCTGATTGCTCTTGGCATCTCAGTACTGCAGAACTCCTACCAAATGGCCTTTATTGATGAGTTAACGGGTATTCCGGCCCGTCGGGCATTGCAGAACAAATTCTCTACCCTAGGCAAAAAATACAGCCTCGCCATGTGTGATATTGACCACTTCAAACAGTTTAATGATACCTACGGACATGATGTGGGAGATCAGGTTCTGCGTATGGTCGCAGCAAAACTGGCTAGGGTATCCGGCGGCGGTAAAGCCTACCGCTATGGTGGTGAGGAGTTCACACTGGTTTTCCCCGGTAAGGATGAGAAAGAGGCCCTGCCCTATATCGAAGAGCTTCGTGAGACGATTGCCAACTACCCAATGCATATCCGTAACCAGGACCGACCGGACGACAATGATCAGGGCGAAAAGATGCGGAAAAAAGACACCGGCACCGAAGTTGTCAGTGTCACCATCAGTATCGGCGTGTGTGAGAAAACCCCGGATATTCTTGATCCACAATTAGTGATCAAAAAAGCCGATGAAGCGCTTTATACCTCAAAGAAAAATGGCCGAAACTGCACGACAGCTGTTCACCTGCAACCACAGCGAAAGGCACGAAAAAAACGCAGCGGCCACAGACACGATTATGCATAAAGCACGCTTCGCTACGAGTGGCTAGAACGCAGCTTCGCTGCTGCTAGTTGCTAGAAAAAGATTCCCCGTCTTACTCATCACGTTTATACAGAGATTGTTCCTTCAAGGTATTTAACTGCTGTACCGGAGATCAGCACCCGGTCACCTTTTACTTCACACTGAAGTTTCCCTGTACGCGGGGAGATCTGTATTGCGGAGAGTTTGGCTTTGCCTAACTTTTCTGACCAGTAAGGTGTGAGGTGAGTATAGGCAGACCCGGTCACTGGATCTTCTGGAACACCCAGCTTAGGCGCAAAGAAGCGCGCCACAAAATCAGAAGCATTGCCCGGCGCGGTAACAATCAAACCACGACGATCCAGTTGCTCCAGCAACCGGTAATCGGGTTGTATCGCTGCGACCTCCTCTTCCGATGAGAAAACAGCCATATAATCTTCATTGGCTAAACAGGCTTTCGGTTCAATGCCCAGAGCATCCACTAATGCTTGAGGCACCTCGCAAGGTACAGGCATCTGATTGGGGAAATCCAGAGTCAGATACTCACCTCCACGGGTAACTGTTAATTCACCGGAAAGGGAATCAAAGCTAACAGAAGGCGCTTTATAGCCAAGACAATTAAACAACACATAAGCCGAGGCCAGCGTTGCATGCCCACAGAGTTTCACCTCATCTTTTGGCGTAAACCATCGAATATGAAAGCCGGAATCGGTCGGTACAAAAAAAGCTGTTTCTGCCAGATTATTCTCTTCCGCAATGGACTGCATTATCTCATCCGGCAACCACTCCTCCAGTGGCACCACTGCAGCGGGATTTCCCTCAAAGGTTTTTTCTGCGAAGGCATCAATCTGATAGATCGGCAGTTTCATGGGGTACCTCATCTCACTTATTTGCTGTAAAGCGGTTGGCCATCCCAAGTTTAACCACCGAGGCAAAACAAAAAGAAGATACAGATCATGCAGAATTAAAAGATACAGTTACCCAGAAAACAGCTCTTATCAGCGCCATGTGAGTTCAACGACTTTCCAATCGCCCTCTTCCACCAGCCAAGTGGAATCAAAGTCATACACCCGCCCATCCTCTGGCAGAATATTGTTTAAACCCAACAACAAAGCTTTGCCACTGACTGTTGCTTCAACACCATCACGAATCTCAACATCCATAGAGGTGATTACAACTTCCAGCTGTTGATAGCGGAGAAAAAAACCGGTCAGCAGCTTACGCAATCCTTTACGATCCAACCTATAACCACTACTTCCAGCCACTTCAGAACGGCCAAAGAACAAAGTTGATACATGCTGCATAACATCGCCATTATTCCGTTCACTAATGGCCTGCTGTATTTCAGCGACATTCGTGCGTAACCCCTCCTCTGAGGGTGGATGGCTACAACCACTCATCAGGAACACACTTAACACTAACAATTGCCTGATATGCCTATGAATTGTCTTAGACTTTAAGTTGCTGACATGAAGCAAGCGGAAAAAAGAAATCATGAGGTACCAGTCTTGAACAGAAATAAGTTAACGAGCTCATATCACAACTATAACGCATCATTTCTGGCTGCAGCGACGTCAAAGACACGTTATTTATCCCTGTTAGCTACCCTAGCAGTTCATTGGTGGTAATTTGCTTCAGGCAATAAAACCGCTTAGCTCTGCCCCCGAAGTAATCTAAAGCGAAGGTGCTACGCAACGTAATAATTCTACTAAATCGAGAAGGGTTAAACGAGTTATGGTGATTTCTGGTGTATGGGGAGATAGAAGGATGGCGTATCCTGTT
>JBMYLM010000103.1:0-4892 GCA_049596335.1 Neptuniibacter sp. | reverse complement strand
AACAGGATACGCCATCCTTCTATCTCCCCATACACCAGAAATCACCATAACTCCACATATTGAAACCCCAACCAAAACCGTTTTGTTGGCGGAATTTATACCTGAGAGCTCCAGTTCATCATTTCAGGCAGTAGTTGCTGTTGGTTCAAAAGCTGCAGCCTCTTTATTTACCGCACTTCCAGAAAACCAGAAACTCTACACTACGTTTCTGCCCAGACAAACCTACCAGACACTTCTGGAAAAGCATAAAGACCATCCGAGAATAAAGTTAAGTAATATTTCTGCTGTTTATCTCGATCAGCCATACACTCGTCAACTTTCTTTAGCTCGCCTGATCGTCCCCGAAGCAACTAACATAGCAACCGCTTTAGGCCCCAACTCTCAAAAAGATCTGGGGCTACTGACCGCTGCGGCTAAAAAGTTTAATTTCACTCTGCTTCACGAAACACTTAGTGAATCCGATAGCCCTATCCAGAAGCTACAACCCCTAATCCGCAATGCTAATGCATTTCTTACTCTTCCGGATAAATCAGTGTTTAACAGGACTACAGCAAAGTGGATTTTGTATATTTCATTCCGACAGAAAATACCCTTGATTGGTTTTTCGAAAAAATATGTTGATGCGGGTGCACTGGCTGCGGTTTTTTCCACTCCACAACAGATCGGACAACAAACCGCAGAACTGATCGAAAAAACGGTGCATAAGAAAACGTTACCGAAATCAGAGCACCCCAGGTACTTCTCTGTTGCGACCAATTCTAAAGCAGCTAATGCCTTAAGAATTAACCTCCCCTCCAGCGACTCACTGACACGGCAATTGCAGGAGCTGGAACAATGAAATTTTTGACTCTGGGCATCCGGCAGCGAGTTTTAATTATCACGCTGCTTCCTTTAATGATGATCACCTTTATATTAGGGGGTTACTTCATAAAAACACGTTTAGACGATGCTCAGTCTTCCCTGATGGAAAAAGGCCATACAATGAGCCGCATGATGGCCTCTTCTGGTGAATTTGGCATGCTGATTGAGAATACCGAGATACTGACAGGTATTATTAAATCAGCGATGAGAACTGATGATGAGGTGGTGGATGTTATATTCCTTGACCCTTCATTTGTCATTCTTGCCAGAGGTGATAGTGATGCCCCCGACCTGGAAAAAGACGCTGGCTACCCTCTAATCAAAGACAAAAAAATTCATTTTCTTAACCCCGTATTAGCAACAGGGGTGGATTTTAGCGATAACCCAGATTTAGAAAGTGAATTCTCTGAGCCCGAGTTTTTAGGATGGGTGGTCATCATTCTGTCTCAAGAACCAACCCAGCAACGGCAATTGGAGATTTTAAACAAAGGAATAATTCTTGCGCTTCTTGGTTTAATTATCACTTTTCTCATCGCAAGTCGGTTTGGCAAACGGATAACCAATCCTATTTTGGGACTTACCCACGTGGTTGAGATGCTTCAGAAAGGGCACCTTGAAACACGAGCCAGCACGTCCAGCACCGGCGAGCTCAGGACCCTTGCTCAAGGTATCAATAAACTGGCGCAACGTGTCCACGAGTCCAACCAGACGCTCGAAAGCCGGGTTGAAAAAGCGACATTGCGATTGAGGTCCACCTTGGTCCATTTGGAGAAACAGAACCAGGCACTGGACCGTGCTAAAAAGCACGCCGATCTGGCAAATCTGGCAAAAGATGAATTCCTTGCCCGCATGAGTCATGAGTTAAGAACGCCTCTGACTTCAGTATCCGGTTTCAGCCGACTTCTGGGGCAAACTGATCTCAAAAATGAGCAGAAAGAATATACGCGTATTATCAATCTGACCTCTGATCTTCTATTGTCGATCATCGACGACATTCTGGATTTCTCTAAACTTGAATCTAATGCCATTGAGCTGGAATCCATCCCTTTTGAATTCGAAAGTGCAGTCATTGATGTACTCGAAATGCAAACTGCCACTGCCTTGGACAAAGGATTAGAACTCATTCCGATCATTTCTCCAAACACACCAAACAACCTAATAGGTGATCCTGTCCGCGTAAAACAGATCCTCACCAACCTTGTTAGCAACGCAGTAAAATTCACTGAATCAGGACAGGTTGTTGTCAAAGTCGATACAACAGAGCAGACGGCCGGTCAATGTACTCTTAAAATAACGGTAGAGGACACAGGAACCGGAATTCCTCCAGAAAGGCTCGCAAATCTATTCAAAGCGTTTGGTCAGGCCGACACTTCGATCACACGAAAATATGGTGGCTCTGGCCTGGGGTTAGTCATTGCCAAGAAGCTAACTGAACTGATGGGCGGCGTAATCAACCTCAACAGCCAGGAAGGGCTGGGTACAGAAGTACATATCCAAATCCCGTTTACTGTTGATGCATCGGAACCTCTCGCTCCTGAGAAGCTCCTTGATAAGGTAATCCTCTTCGATTCACACGAACAATCATCTGCTGGGCTCAACTCACAACTGGAAAAAATTGCTCAAAAAGTCGTTGTAGCTAAAAATGAAGAAGAGTTGTTCAAAGTCGCTATTGCGAGGAATAGCTTGCCTATTATTTGGGGTCTAAATTCAGAACAAATATCAGCCGAAACAATAAACTCTGTTCGCGAGCTCATCGCTGCAACAAACTCCTCAGTGATCGTTCTGAGCGCCAGACCTCTTCCATTGGTAAATACCGACAGGCTGATTCAATTACGTAAGCCTGCAAGAACCAGACTCTTACAAAACGCTCTAACACCTGAGTCTTATAAACTACCAGAACAAATCCAGTCGAATGACCTGCAGATTGGTGCGGATATCAAGGTACTTGTTGCTGAAGACAATGATTTCAACCGACTGCTCATAAGACGTATCTTAGAAAAAGCAGGGTGCCACGTTTACGAAGCCGCAACAGGTGAAGAAGCTGTTCGACAATCTTTAAAGGTCGAGCCAGACGTCATTCTGATGGATGTTCATATGCCTGTAATGGATGGTATAGAAGCAACTCAGAAAATCCGCCTGTCTCAACATAACATCCCAATTCTGGCTTTGACTGCCAACGTCGTTTCCAGCGAACATCAACGCCTGGTATCTGCTGGTGTTAACCGTGTTCTGCTGAAACCAATCAATGATCGAGAACTCTGCTATACGATTAATCAGTACACTAAAGAGGCTGCATTTAAGCTGCCGGAGCAATTATCAGAAACTGAAAACCAACTTGAAAAATACGATATTCAGCACTCTGAACTGAACGAAGAACTCAATAAACAACTGGATGCCATCAACGAGGGCTTTGATGCTCAGGACTTCAAAAAGATGCGTCACCATTGCCATCAATTAAACGGATTGACCGGGCTCTACGACATCCCAGAGATTGAAGCCAGTGGCCACAATTTGCACGAAGCTTTGGTTAAACAAGATATAAAACAAACCTGGAAAGCTTTGTGGCAGCTAAAACGCCTGATCAACCACGAAACAGAAGAACTAGAAGAACTTTGAGGCGGGCTCGGATTTAATCAACCCTTCTAACCCATATGAGACTTCCTTTATTCTGGCAATGCCACGTCGATCGAAAATACCACCATCCAGCCCTTCGCCTGCAGGCTTCAGACTTTCATCGCCGTAAGCAATGAGCAGGCACTGCTCTCGTACTTTTTCCAATTCAGGATCATGGTTAATGGGCAATGACAAAAACATTTCCCATCGCTCAATCGAAGCCCTCTTGTCGATAACATCCATCAACAAACGTAAGATTTCTTTTCTTGAGGGTCGGTAAGTGGGAGGCCTGCCGAGCGCGAATGCCAAGGCCACCGCAAGTAAAACAAAAAAACTTAAAACAAATGCAAATACAAATTCCATATTCTCAATGTAGCATCATATTAAAATCATATTCAGCTAGACGGCGAGCAGCTTTATCAACTTCCTCTGCAAATTCGGCTTCAACCTTTGCCATCTCTTTTTTATATTTCCATTGTTTTTGTCTGGTTAACTTCTTCCAATCGTCCTTGATAGGAATATGCTCAGTGCGTTTATAGACTTCGTAAATCACTGAAAAATCGGCATGCTGCAACAATTGAGGAGCTAAGGATTCAAGCAAAGCCGTCAGTCTCATACACGCTTCTGTATAAGTAAGTTTGTCATCATTACCTACTGCCCTCGAAATAACATGAATGCTCTCGATCAGATAATCTCGTTGTTCATCGTAACGCTTCTGAGCCTTTTCGATTTGTTGCTTCTGTTCATCACGCGTGTCTTTGATCAACTTTGAATGACGACGGATATAAAAAAGCGCAATTGCACTGATTACTATACAAAGGAGAATTAAAAGATAGATTAGTTCTTGAGACATACTGACAATTACCCGATAACCTTAAATATCTACTCTAGACAACAGATAGTTATGAAAATTCTAAATGCGCCGCCAAGTGTAGGCGAAATGATCCAGGAATTATACCTGCTACCTTCAGGGTTAAGTTCTGAAGAAGCGGCAAAAATGTGTGAAATCGATACAGAACTTTTCGAGGAAATTCTCACTGGCGAATTCGAGATTGGTTATGAGCTTGCTTATAAACTGTCGAAAGGTTTTAACACAACGCATAACTTTTGGCTGAATATTCAGAGGGATTATCAGAGCTTTCAGGGGAAGTAGGCCGTTCACCATCGGCCTAAATTTGAGCTCAAGTATGTGCGCCACACATTCACTCCTTACATGGGTCTCCCCCCGTCATTCCAATGTAGCTAGGATCTAGGTTGGTCATGAGTCATCAAAAAGCCCACCTTATATAGGAGCAACTGATCTATTTGATCTTTACCTATCACTTTATGGGCTTATTCTGTTGTGACGAACTACTCACTTATGCCCGTCATTCCTGCGCAGGCAGGAATCCAGGTTTGTGAGGTGAGGTGTTGGGTGA
>JBMYLM010000102.1:0-4963 GCA_049596335.1 Neptuniibacter sp. | reverse complement strand
ACAGGATACGCCATCCTTCTATCTCCCCATACACCAGAAATCACCATAACTCTCAAAAAATATTATTCGTTGCTGACAGTAATATCATGATTACTGATGATTTTGCTTATCATATCTGCTCAAAGTTAAAAGAATTAAGGGACGTAGAATTAACAATCTTATTGGTTGTTGATGAAGAACAGGTGCCGGGGTACAGGGTTTTTGGTGAGTCAAAAAGCAAAGAAATAAGGACTGAATTTACCGAAAAAATGCGTAGGTATATCGACTTTCAGTTGGCTGGCAATTCCACAATTAATGCGGATATAAAAGTTCGTTGTGGTATTCCGTTTATCGAAATTATTAAAGAAAGCGTTGAAGGTGATTTCGACCTCATTATCAAATCTCAGGACACAAAATTTCAAAGCATGCACAGCCTGGATCTGCACCTGTTAAGGAAAACACAGGTCCCTGTCTGGATTGTGAACAGTGGAGATTACAAAGCTCAGGACATGTTGGTTGCAGCCATTGATCTGGATCTCCAAAACAGCGAGGAAGGACGAGAAATCAACCGCAAAATAATGGATTTCTCTCTGTTTATAGCGGATGCACTTGGCTTAAGAATGAAGGTTGTTTCCTGTTGGCATGTGAATGGTGAAGAGTCTTTAAATAATAATCCATACATCCAGATGGAGAGCATCAGCATTACTGAAGTTGGGGCTTTGGAAGAGAATCGTTACATGGAGTTAATGAAAAGTTTTATCTCCGACTACAAGGATGTTGAGTACTCAATGATCAAGGGAGATGCAGTCAAATCCATCGCTAATTATGTGAGCTTTAACCGACCTAAAGCACTCATTATGGGCACATTCTCAAGAACCGGATTGAGAGGGTATTTAATTGGTAACACGGCGGAAGATGTTTTGCTTTCTATTGATTCATCCGTAGTGGCAGTGAAACCCGATGGTTTCAGTTCACCGGTCATATAATTATTAATTGAGGCTGATATGAAAGAATACACAGAAGATGCAATGACCAACAAACTCTACTCTGCGGTCAGATTTAGTGTAAGAATTTTGTCGGTCCTGATGGTGTTTGTAATATTGATGGGTGTTGTTGATGTCGCGTGGACTATATACGAGAAAATCAAAACCCCGCCTATTTTTATACTGACCATTTCAGACATGCTCGCAACCTTTGGGGCATTTATGGCGGTGCTGATTGCGATTGAGATATTAATCAATATCACCATTTATCTCAGGGATGATGTAATCCATGTGAAGATAGTAATGGCAACGGCTCTGATGGCAGTCGCGCGAAAAGTGATTGTATTGGATTTCGAAACTATTACTCCACCGTACATTTATGGGTTAGCCGCCGTGGCTTTAGCCATGAGCGTTGGCTACTGGCTTATCCATAAACTGCCGACAAAACTGCATGAGTAGTTTCCCTAATCACAGGCCATCATGAGTCATTGAGCGTAAATAGGGTTGGGGTTAGGGCCTTTCAAAAAAATTTAAAAATTAATCTTAGGGAACTTGAAAACGAAATTTCAGTCACTAAATACTGAATTAGCAAGGGTCACTGCTGAATAGGATGGCCCAGGCATCTTTTGTTTTTATCTTGTATCGCTTTCGGAGGATATATTATGAACGCAATCGATTTGACTCCAATCTACAGAAACAGCATCGGTTTTGACCGTTTAGCTTCTCTTTTGGATAGCGCATTAAGTAGTGAGCCTACTTCATCCAGCTATCCACCCTACGACATTGAAGTTCTTGGTGATAGCCAATATGTCATCACACTGGCAGTTGCAGGCTTCGACCGAAATGACATCAGTATTTCTGTCGAAAACGGCACTTTATCAGTGAAAGGTGATAAGGGAGAGGTGCCTGATAAAAAGTATCTCTACCATGGTATCGCCCACAGAGCTTTTGAAAGAAAGTTCAACCTGGCGGATTACATTGAAGTGACAGGTGCTTCAATGGAACAGGGTTTATTAAAGATAAACCTGATCAAAGAAATTCCTGAAGCGATGAAACCAAGACAGATTGAAATTCAGTCTGTAGGTGATTCGGTTTTGGAACACCAGGTTGAACAGGACAACAAAGAAACCGTTGTTCAATAACTTTTAAACCCCTTGCTACGTTGTTCCCCTGTAGTGAGGGGTATCTTGTTTGCTGTCGTGGAGTTTCAGTCATGCTTAAAAAAATTCTCAGTACATGTTTTGCCTGTTTATTGGTGGTATCCGCGCCGAGTGTGACTGCCGCTTTGCCGACGCATATCCCGGAGCAGGGGGAGTTACCCTCTCTGGCGCCTATGTTAGAAAGGGTGAATCCTGCCGTTGTAAATATTTCTACATTTTCAAAAGAACAAACGCGGTATAACCCCTTATTGAACGATCCGTTCTTCAGACGTTTTTTCAACATTCCGGAACAGGAATTTCAACGCCACAGAGAACCACAGAAACGACAACAGAGTGCGGGTTCAGGTGTGATCGTTGATGCTGACGATGGCATCGTAATGACCAATTACCATGTGATTAAAAGTGCGGATGAAGTCCATGTGGGTTTGATTGATGGACGGAGCTTTGAGGCAGAAATTGTTGGTTCCGATCCTGAACTGGATATTGCGATTCTTAAAATTGAAGCAGACCGATTAAGTGCCTTAGCAATTGCAGATTCTTCCCATGTCCGGGTGGGAGATTTTGTCGTCGCTATTGGTAATCCATTTGGTTTAGGACAGACAGTGACGACCGGTGTGGTGAGCGCACTCGGTAGAAGTGGGTTAGGTATAGAAGGTTATGAAAACTTTATCCAGACGGATGCTTCAATCAACCCGGGCAACTCAGGTGGTGCCCTGGTTAACCTTAGAGGTGAACTTGTCGGAATAAACACAGCGATCATTTCACCGGCTGGCGGAAATGTGGGTATTGGTTTTGCCATCCCTACCAACATGGCAAGTGCCAGCATGAATCAAATTGTTAAGTATGGAGAGGTGAAACGAGGTCAGATTGGTGTAGGAATTCAGGATATCACACCGGAACTGAGAGATGCCTTTAATCTAAAAAATGGTCAAAAAGGTGTGTTGGTCACTAATGTTGCTGAAGGGTCACCCGCAGCAGAGGCTGGGTTGGAGTCTGGGGATATTATTCTCAAAGTGAACGGTAAAAAAACAGAGTCCACATCGCAGTTAAGAAGTCGGATAGCTATGTTCCCGATTGGTGATGAAGTGACATTAGAAGTCTTACGGGATAATGAAAGCCTGAATGTAGAAGTTGAGATTGGGGACCGCTTCAGCTTCTCAGGAAATGGTGATGATCTGCATCCTTTACTGGAGGGTGCTCAATTTGAAAATCACGATGACGGAGTGGTGATAAAAGCTCTGAAACCGAACTCCCCTGCAGCTTATCATGGCTTAAGGCCCGGTGATGTGATTGTGAATGCCAACAAAGTTCGGGTGCATGACATTAAATCGTTAAGCAAAGCCCTGAGTCGTAGTGAAGACTCGGCTCTGCTCAGAATAATTCGAGGCAATATGGCCTTGTATCTGGTGATTCGCTAAAACTGCCGGGAGGTTAAAAAATGAGCAATGAACTTTATTTAGCAAATCAAACCAGCAGCACCTTAGTCGGTGGCTTTGACCGATATCTGAATTACGTATACAGCCTGCCAATACTTTCAGAGCAGGAAGAGAAAGAACTGCTGGAAAAATACCATCATGAAAATGACCTTGAAGCGGTCAGGCGCCTGATCCTATCGCACTTGCGCTTTGTTGCTTATGTTGCAAAAAGTTATCAGGGATATGGTTTGCCAATGGAAGACTTGGTGCAGGAAGGCTCCGTTGGACTTATGAAATCTGTGAAACGGTTTGATCTTTCTTATGGTGTGCGTCTGGCGACTTATGCCATGCACTGGATTAAAGCTGAAATTCAGGAATATGTGCTCAGGAACTGGCAACTGGTCAAAGTGGCAACCACTAAAGCACAGCGGAAGTTATTCTTTAACCTGAGAAGCCTTAAGAAAAAGTTGGGCTGGATGAACCCAGAGGAAGTTCAGGAGGTGGCTGATTATCTCAACGTCAGCACGGATGATGTACGACAGATGGAACTGCGAATGAGCGGTGCTGAATCATCAATTGATGACACTTTCAGAGAAGGAGAGGTTGATGAAAGCAGACAGCATGAATCTGAACAGCGCACCCTTTGCCATGAATTTTTGGGAGAAAACCCGCAATCTCTGGTTGAGGAGCAGCAGTTTCAGGAACGTTTTATTCAGAAATTAATTGAGCAAATGAACCAGTTAGATGAACGATCTAAATTCATTGTGCACAACCGTTGGTTGGTGCCGGAAGAGGATAAGCTGGGTTTGAAAGCGCTCTCTGAAAAATACGGAGTATCCATGGAAAGGATAAGGCAGATAGAGTCTAAGGCTCTGAATAACATCAAAAAAGAATTGATCAAGTCAGGAATATCAAACGTATAGATCTCTGAATCTTCCGAAAGGAGGTGAATATGAGCCCTTTACAGGAGAAATCACGACTAGAAAAATTACTGCACTTAGCGAACAAAATATCAGTTAGCAAAATTCAAAATAGTAAGTGGGTTGCGCAGCAATACACGGATATTTATAAATTTTTGGAAGAGAGAAAAGGTAACTCGGAGGAAACATGAGTGCGATTATCAATCCTTCAACTGTTAAAGCTGTATATGAAAAGGTGCTCGCTGAAGGTCAGCCCTCTAGCAATGGATATTTTCTGAAGGGGATATATGCGTCGCAACTGAATGAATGTGAAGCAGAATTGAGTGATCGCTTCTCAAAAATCCGCTTAGCCAGTGATGAAGCAGTGGAAGGTGAATTCAGTGATGCAGGCCAGAGAATAAAGTTTCTAAACAAAATCAGGCGCCTTCATCACACCGATGAGTGTTGAAGGGCACAGAAATAAAGAAGGCCACATATTGTGCAATGCTGTTCATTTAAGACAATTT
>JBMYLM010000101.1:0-4986 GCA_049596335.1 Neptuniibacter sp. | reverse complement strand
CACATTCTTTAACGCTCAGCACTGAAAAAAGACCCAGGCACAAAAGAGCGATTAGAAGTCAGACTTAATTTCAAGAATTGGAATATCAGATTATGAGTAACGGTTTCACCTATAAGATTGAGCGCATTAGTTTCGATGAAAACTATGAGCCATCAGACAACACTCGCTTAACAACTAACTTTGCTAACTTAGCGCGTGGCGAGAAGCGTAAAGAAAATTTGAGCCGTGCAATCAAGATGATTGATAACAGCTTTAATACGCTGGCGACCTGGGATAACCCAAACAATGATCGCTACTCTGTAGAACTTGAGATTATTCATGTGGATATTGATGTAGAGGGCAATGGCGATAACTTCCCTACCATTGAGATCTTAAAAACTTACATCCTTGACCATAAAACTGAACGCCGTATCGAAGGCATTGTTGGCAACAACTTCTCTTCTTACGTTCGTGATTATGATTTCAGTGTTCTGCTGTTGAATCACAACAAGAATACAGATCAATTCAGTGTGCCGGACAACTACGGCGAGTTGCATGGCAACATGTTTAAAGACTTCGTGAATTCAGAGGCTTACAAGAAAAACTTCAAGAAGTTACCGGTGATCTGCCTGAGTGTGTCAGATAACAAAACCTATTACAAAACAGCAAATACACATCCGGTTTTAGGTACGGAATACGAGCCAAATGAACCTTCATTGACCGAGCAGTACTTCAAGAAGATGGGCATGGAAGTGCGTTACTTTATGCCGCCAAACAGTGTGGCGCCATACGCATTCTATTTCTACGGGGATCTACTCAACGATTACACCAACCTTGAGTTGATCAGCACCCTGAGCACAATGGAAACATTCCAAAAGATCTATCGCCCGGAGATTTATAACGCCAATGCCTTTGCAGGCGAGGTCTTTAAGCCAAGCTTGAAGCATCAGGATTACTCACTAACGCAAGTTGTCTATGACCGAGAAGAGCGCAGCCGTTTAGCGGTTGAACAAGGCAAATGGGCTGAAGAGCACTTTATTAAGCCCTATGGGGATATTCTTGAACAATGGTCTGCTAATTACTCCTAAGTCAGGATATAGAGCGGTATAAATTATGAAAAACCTATTACCTACTTCAACGGCTGGCAGTTTACCTAAGCCTTCCTGGCTAGCCGAACCCGAGAAACTTTGGTCACCCTGGAAATTTGAAGGTGAAGAATTAGTGTTCGGTAAACAAGACGCGTTGCGTGTGACTCTTCAAGAGCAGGAAAACGCGGGCATTGATATCGTCAGTGATGGTGAGCAAACCCGCCAGCACTTTGTGACAACGTTCATAGAGCACCTGAGCGGTGTGGATTTTGAAAAGCGTAAAACCGTTCGAATCCGCAACCGCTATGATGCAAGTGTCCCGACGGTTGTTGGTCCAGTGAGCCGCCAAAAGCCAGTATTTGTCGAAGATGCTAAGTTCTTGCGTAAGCAAACAGATCAACCGATTAAATGGGCACTGCCAGGGCCGATGACTATGGTTGATACCCTGTACGATGATCACTACAAGAGCCGTAAAGATCTGGCGTGGGAATTTGCCAAAGCACTGAACGAAGAAGCCAAAGAGCTTGAAGCTGCTGGCGTGGATATCATCCAGTTTGATGAACCGGCATTTAACGTCTTTTTTGAAGAGGTCAATGAATGGGGTATCGCCTGCTTAGAGCGTGCGATCGAAGGACTTAAATGCGAAACGGCTGTGCATATCTGTTATGGCTACGGTATTAAAGCCAATACCGACTGGAAAAAGACGTTGGGTTCAGAGTGGCGTCAATACGAAGAGACATTCCCATCTCTGCAAAAATCGAATATCGATATCATCTCTTTGGAGTGCCACAATGGTCGTGTGCCTCTTGAGGTACTTGAGCTGATCCGCGGTAAAAAAGTGATGGTCGGTGCGATTGACGTCGCAACGGATACCATCGAAACACCTGAAGAAGTAGCCGAAACACTGCGTGGTGCACTTAAATATGTTGATGCTGACAAACTCTACCCTTGTACCAACTGCGGTATGGCACCCCTGTCACGCGAGATCGCACGTGGTAAACTGAAAGCCTTAAAAGCTGGTACAGAACTGGTAAGAAAAGAGCTATCAGCTTAAGTCTGTCTTAAGTCTGTAGTTGCAAAGCTATTCAGAAGTTTTTAAAAAATGGGGCCTTAATGGCCCCTATCTATATAGATAGTTCCTTCAATGAGTATCACTGAATTTTTTATCAATAATACCCCTACATTTATAGCTCTACTGGCGACTGGCGCTTTCGCCGGCATCTTGGCGGGCTTGCTGGGTGTTGGCGGCGGTATCGTTATCGTGCCGGTGCTGTTTTTCCTATTTCAGGGTTTTGGTGTTTCACCAGAATCTGCCATGGTGGTGGCTACTGCAACCTCATTAGCTACCATCGTTCCAACGTCTATCAGCTCAATTCGGTCCCACAACAAGAAAGGCAATGTAGACTTTGAGCTGTTAAAACGTTGGTCTGGCTATATCTTTGTGGGTGTTTTGGCTGGTAGCTGGCTGGTAACCCGTGTAGACGGAACATGGCTCACGGCCTTGTTTGGTGTAATCGCAACGCTGTCGGCGCTGAACATGCTATTCAGAACCGGAAAGTCGGCACTTTTCGAACAACTGCCGGGCAAAGCCGGGCAATCCGTAATGGGCAGTTCTATTGGTTTCTTCAGCTCCATGGTCGGCATCGGCGGCGGAACGATCTCTGTGCCATTACTGACGTTATATAACTATCCAGCTCATAAAGCTGTAGGCACTGCGGCTGCCATCGGCCTGATCATTTCCTTACCGGGCGCAGTGACCATGTTGATTATGGGCAGCACACCGGCCGATGCACCAGCAGGCACATTTGGGTTGGTGAATCTGATTGGCTTCCTTTGTATTGTGCCGCTTACGGTACTGTTCGCTCCTATAGGGGTTTCAATTGCCTCTAAACTGGATGCAGCCAAACTTAAAAAAGTCTTCGCCGTGGTTCTGCTAATCACGGGTCTGAGAATGCTGTTTCAACTTGTGATTTAGACTGTAAACCTATGCATCATAGCCACGCATATGATTCCATGGAGATTACGCCATGGAGTATCCCACCTTCTAAAACCTGCAATTCTTCATCAGCACCGCTCGCTCCCATCGCCACTAATAAAGGCAAATAGTGCTCGTCTGTTGGATGAGAGCGCTTAAAGTCTTGACTGTATAGATGAGGATTACTCAGCTGTTCAGTATCTCGATTCTTAACAGATTCCCTAACCCATTTCTCGAACCGCTCTGCATAAGCAACGGGCGGTGCTTGTTCCGGTTGAATCTCATAAAGGTTATGGGTGAGGCTGCCAGAAGCAATAATCGCAATGCCCTGCTCCCTCAGTGGTTTCAAAGCTTGACCCAGCTTGATCAAGCCTTCTGAATTCAGGGTTCGATCCAGTGATAATTGGATCACTGGCAGATTTTCTTCAGGCAACAGGTGAATCATTGGAACCCAGGCGCCATGATCACGTCCCCGATTGGAATCCATATTGATCTGATATCCGGTTACTTCCAATTGCTGCTTAATCTTTTCTGCGATGGTTTGATCACCCGGTGCCTTATAACTCACCCTGTAGAGTGGATCAGGAAATCCATAAAAGTCGTGGATCGTTTCCAGGTTATTACCTGAAGTCAAAGCCAGACCTTTAGTCATCCAGTGAGGCGAAATAATCAGCACGGCCTTTACCTCAGAAAAGTGCTTACTGAAGTCATTCAATAAAGCGCCGGCTTTACCTGGTTGCAAAGCAAACATTGGGGAGCCATGACCTATGTACATAGCGGGGGCAAGCTGAGTCATTTTTTATCTCCCAAATACTTAAACCAATCCAGCTCAGGGCCTTCCGGTACGATGCCATTCGGATTGAGTTGTTTAATTGAGTAATACCCCTGCTTGATATGATCAACCCGGGTATTCATGCTAAATGCTGGTACAGCTAGCAGTCTATCCAGATAAGCAGAAAGATTTGAATAATCGCTAATACGCTTCTTATTGGTTTTGAACAGCCCATAGTAGGCGACATCAAAACGGACCAGGGTTACAAACAAACGGATATCACTTTCAGTGATCTGATCACCCACAGCATATCTGTTTTTTGAGAAGTGCCCTTCCAACCAGTCCAGTGTTTCAAACACATCTAAATAAGCCTCGCGATAGGCCTGCGAAGAAGTCGCAAAGCCAGCACGATATACCCCGTTATTTAAACTGTTATAGATGCGGTTATTGAACAGGCAGATATCATCCGTTAAAGCGATGGGATGTAAATCAATCTCTGCCTTATGAAGTAAACGTAGATCTTTATTAAATATATCCAGTATATCCGCTGATTCATTATTAATAATTCTGGATTCCCGGTTGTCCCAGATAACAGGAACCGTTGCCCGGCCGGTAAATGCAGCGTCAGACTGAGTGTAAAGTTCATGCATGTAGGTTGCTGAATCATTTGCATCAGCATCCAGCTTCCAGCCAAAATCCGTGAGGGCAGGCTCGACCGCTTTTACAGTGATATATTCGTCCAAACCCAACAGGCTTCGGGCGATCAAAGTACGAGTAGCCCAGGGGCAGATGTAAGCAACATAAAGGGTGTACAGCGGATCATTTGAGGCCGCCATCATATTCACCTGCTCTTCAGAAATTCTCTCCCTGAAAGAGCTGGTCTGACGCAGAAACCGCCCCTGGCCATCCTGCTTTTGCACTGGTTGCCATTTATCTTGCCAAACGCCATCTACCAACATGATTAGTTTCTCTTTTTATGTAATTTAAAAAACAGGTACTCCGGCGGGCAACAGGAGTACCTGAAAAGGACAATCAAACTGCAGGTTGAAGCTGCTGTGTTGAGAACTTATCTTTCACCAGTGCATAAGCACCATCACCAAGGAAGAACTGTGCAACAGAAGCCGCCATTAGAAACAGTGGGTATTCCCAACCGCCACCTTCGTTGCTGAATA
>JBMYLM010000100.1:0-5086 GCA_049596335.1 Neptuniibacter sp. | reverse complement strand
GAACAAATTTGTTACTAAGCTTGGCGGCAATTGTCATTGAGAACTGTTTCAAGACCGACAATGATTACTAACATCCAAAAACCTGCATATAGAGCTTTAACCCTCTATTTATTCAGCATTTTTGGATGTTTTGACTAAAATCTATAAATATACAGTCAGCACCTTTTAAAAAAATAAGAAGTCAGGTGAACGAAATGGCAATAAAAAACCGGATTTTGCAGCGCAGCAAAAACCAATCCCCGGCATTCTCCCGCCGTCTTCTGCCTACCCTCATAGGCAGTGTAGTTTTCATGAGCCAAGCTCAGGCGATTGAATTTAATCTGGGAGAGATTGAAGGACGTTTTGACTCACAAATCTCTGTCGGTGCAAGCTGGCGTATGGATGATCCAAAAAGCAGCCTGATCTCTTCCGTAAACGGAGGCACCAGCGCGGGTTCTGGCAGTTACGACGACGGTAACCAGAACTTTAGTGAAGGCAGCACATTCACTCAGATAGTAAAAGGCGTACACGACCTTGAGTTAAGAAAAGACAATGTCGGTTTCTTTGGCCGGGTTAAGTACTGGTACGATGCAGAGCTTGAAGATGGCAATCGTGCCCACGGCCACTCACCTAATCTCTATGTACCTGATGCAGAACTGGAAGATGCTGACTTTAATGACTTTTCAAAGTTCTCAGGCTTTGAAGTTCTGGATGCCTATTTCTTTGCGGGAATAGATCTGGGCGAAAAACCACTGGATATGCGCATTGGTCGCCAGGTTGTTAACTGGGGCGAAAGTACATTTGTGCAGGGTGGCCTTAATTCAATCAACCCATTTGATGTTAATGCGTTCCGCCGCCCTGGTGCAGAAGTTAAGGAAGGTTTGCTTCCGGTTAATATGGCCTTTGCTTCGTTTGGTGTGACTGACAATCTGAGTATTGAAGGTTTCTATCAAATTGAATGGGAACCCACAGCAATCGATGGCTGCGGTACCTATTTCTCGAACATCGACTTTGTAGCGGAAGGCTGTAACGGTATCCGTATCCCTCTACCACTGACTGATCAGCAATACTACACACCTGCAATTGCGACCGGTGCGATTGGCTTTGACCCCGTTATTTATCGCAATGCCGACGGCAGACGTGAAGCTGATGATGACGGCCAGTTTGGTTTCTCTGCTCGCTACTTTGCAGAAAACCTGAATAACACTGAGTTCGGAGTCTACTTTGCCAAATATCACAGCCGCCTACCGGTCACCAGTGCGGTTAATACCCAGACTGACATTGCGACATTTGGTGCTACGGCAACAGCTGCAGGCAATGCTGCAGCAGCAGCTGTTCTCGGCGGTGGCGGTACCGCAGCACAAGCAGCAGCCGCGGCAGCACAAGCAGGCCAACTTGCAGGGATCAGTACTCTGGTTGATACCACCTACTTCACCAGCTACCCCGAAGATATCGAGATGATCGGTCTGAGCTTCAACACCAACATTGGCGAAGTTGCCTGGTCGGGTGAAATCAGCCACAAACGTGATGTACCTATCCAGATCAACGGACCTCTGCTGGTAGCAGCAATCCTGCAACAGTATGCCGGTGGTTCTGGTAATACGGCTGCTGATCAGTTGGTTGCTGATGCTGGTACTGGCGGCACAATTTATGGTTACAGTGAACTGGATGTGACTCAGCTGCAGACCAGCTTTGTGAAATTCTACGATCAGGTACTTGGAGCCAGCCGTTTAGCATTAATCGGTGAACTGGCCTGGACCCATGTACATGGCCTTGATGAAGATGCGAATGCTCTGAAATATGGTCGTAACGGTGCCTTTGGCTACACCGCAGGCGACACTGAAGGCTTCGTAACTCAGGACTCTTATGGGTATGTTGTGCGTGCAAACCTGAGCTACCCAAATGCATTTGCTGGGGTAAACCTGTCGCCACAGATCAGCTTTAAACACGGTCTCAAAGGTTACGGTCCACAGCCTGGCCCCGCGTTCAATGAAGATGAGAAAACACTGGGCCTGAGCCTGACTGCTGATTACCTGAATAAATACAGCGTTTCACTGTCTTACACGGATTACTTTGGCGGAAACTTTAATTCCATTGAAGACCGTGACTTCATTTCACTGAGCGCAAGCGTTTCATTTTAATTATCAGCAGACAGATGGAGATATCATCAATGTATAACACTAAAAAATTACTGCTGAGCACTGCATTATTACTAAGTTCTGGCTCACTTTTAGCGGCTACCACCGCTGAACAAGCGGCTGAGCTGGGCGCTTCACTTACGCCTATAGGTGCAGAAAAAGCAGGTAATGCAGCAGGCACGATTCCGGCCTGGAACGGTGGCTTGGCTGGCAGCTCTGATCGCTACAGCAATCCGTTTGCAGACGAACAACCACTGTTCACGATTACCGCTGCCAATGCTGAACAATACAAAGACAAGCTGACCCCGGGACAGCTGGCGATGCTGAATAAGTACCCTACCTTCAGCATCCCGGTGTACCCGACTCACCGAACTGCGGCGATGCCTCAGGAAGTGTATGACGCGGCCAAAGCCAATGCGACAACGGCACAGCTCACTGATGGTGGTAATGGCCTTCAGGGGTTTAACACAGCCATTCCATTCCCTGTTCCGAACGATGGTTTGGAAGTGATCTGGAACCATATGACACGCTATCGTGGCGGCGCTTTGGAACGGACCTTTGTGCAGGTTCCGGTTCAGGCCAACGGCAGCTTCACACCGGTGAAAATCAACGAGAAGATGTCCTGGCCAACTCATCTTAAAGGCGGCACAAACCCGGAAAAAGATGCGAACATCCTGTTCTACTTTGTACAACAGGTTAAAGCCCCCGCCCGTCTGACCGGTAACGTACTCTTGGTTCATGAAACCATGAATCAGGTTACACAACCACGACAAGCGTGGACCTACAATGCAGGTCAGCGCAGAGTGCGTCGGGCTCCGCAGATCGCCTATGATGCACCGGGTACAGCAAGCGATGGTCAGCGTACAACCGACAATCTGGACCTGTTTAACGGCGCACCTGATCGTTACAACTGGAATCTGATTGGCAAACAGGAGCTGTATATCCCATACAACAGTTTCAAGCTTGCAGACCGGGGTCTGAAGTACGAAGACATTCTCAAACCAGGACACCTGAATTCAGAACTCACACGTTATGAATTACACCGAGTCTGGAAAGTCGAAGCGACATTGAAAGAAGGCGAACGCCACATTTACGCAAAACGCACCTTCTATATCGATGAAGACAGCTGGCAAATTGCAGTTGTGGATCATTACGATGGCCGTGGCGAACTATGGCGCGTAGGTGAAGCTCATCAGTTCCAGTATCGTGATGCCAACGTACCCTGGTTAACCGCTGAAGCTTTATATGATTTGCAGTCTGGTCGTTATCTGGTAGGTAGTTTGACCAACGAAGAGGGAGAAGGCTTCGACTTCACCCAGCGCTTCAAGCATAAAGATTTTACTCCACAGGCGATCCGTCGACTGGGTAAATAACAAGTTATCTCCAGCAAGGTAGCAACCAAAAGCCCTCTCATATGAGAGGGCTTTTCTGTTTAGAGCTCGAAGAAAATTCTTATGTCATCCCAGCGCAGGCTGGGATCTACGTCATCAAAAACATTACCCTGGATTCCTGCCTTCGCAGGAATGACACCTAAGGGGTTAGGTGAACAGGATTGCCAGGTTAGCCTGAGTCGTAGGTGAACAAGATTGCTGGGTGAGTCTGAGGCGTATGTGACTGGTTCCCTAGTGCCTTAAATCAGAGAAGACTTGATTAATTCTGCAGTTAACTCTGGATCTTCCAACGGGAACAGATGGCCGCCACCTACAGCAACCAGATTCATTTCAGGAAAGTTGCGTTGCCACCAGCGTTTATCATGACGGTTAAACAGATGACTCTTACGACCATAGATGACAGTACCGCGTACACTCTTAAGGCATCGGGGCACATCCAATAAGACATTGCGAAAAACATCTGCTTCGATATCTGCTGAGATGCTCAGCTCAAAACCTTGCTCGTTTTCGGTTAAACCGTGTTTGATATAGTCAGCAAAACATTCAGGATGAAAATCTTTGAACAGACTTTTACCTGCAAAATAAGCTTCCGCTTCTTCACGACTGGCAAACTGAGCCCGCCTTTTAGCCGCTCTTCCAGCAGGTGTAATCCGATCCATCAGGCCCAACGCCTTACACAGCTTCAAGGCATAACGTTTGCGTTTACTAAATACCACCGGATCGAGCAGGATAACCTGTCTGAACAGTTCAGGTTTTAACGCAGCGGCAATCAGGGTGACAACAGCTCCGGCGGAATGACCAACCCCGATTACGGGCTTATTATGCTGCTGTTCAATCTCTGCAATCAGCTCCTCCGCATAATTACGCAGACTGCCATTCAGTGGGTAATCCCCGTGCCCCATCTTTTCAACGCAGCTGACTTCATGCTCAGGTAATAAGCTGAACAAGTAACCATAGCAACTACCGGGGAAACCGTTAGCATGGCTGAACTGAATCACTTGTCTGCCTCTGCCGGGTAATTCTGATTAATCAGTAACTGCACCGATGTACGGGCAATATCCTGCAGATCTTCACGGTTTACATAGATGCCGTCATTAAATAACCGGCACAAACCATGGATAGAAGCCCAGGCAGACTGAGCAATCCTCAATGCAGGCAAAGAAGGTTCAAAAACACCCTCCGCTTGCAGCTCTTCTACCCAGTTCAGCAACACGCGAAAACTGTTTCGGGACACTTCCTGCAATGTTGGCGTAGGTTCTCCGGTTTTCCAGATATCGCGGCCATACATCAGGTCATAAGTTTCGCGTTGCTCATCAGCAAAGCGGATGTAGGTAATCACATAGCGTTCAAACTGCTCTACAGGATTCAGCCCTTTAGCGTTTTCGTTCAGGGCCTCAATCAATTGATCCTGTAGATGGAAGCCCTGTTCTGCTATTGCGCAAAGCAGTTCATTTTTGTCTTTGAAGTGATGATAAGGCGCAGTGCGAGACACGCCGGCCTTGTCCGCAAGTTTGCGGATAGAGAGGCTTTCAACACCCCCTTCAGCAATCAGATCCGTCGCTGCCTGCAACAAGGTAA
>JBMYLM010000099.1:0-5256 GCA_049596335.1 Neptuniibacter sp. | reverse complement strand
TAAGTTCAATGAGCTCAAGTTCAGGAAGAAGAATTACCGACTTGCAAGTTAAGGTGGATATCGATCTTCACCAAGCCAAAGCGGGCTAGCCCTTCCTATTTAGAATAAATTAAACCCGGCCGATGCCGGGTTTAATTTATCAGGGGCCATTATCTAGCCCAGAAACTCAGAGTATTATTATATTTTTTGAGTATGTTCAGAGGTAATATCCCCTATTTCACGCCTGAATTTTGACAACTACCTGTCACAGCATTAAGAATTTCCAACTCTTTTATATCCACTAGATATTTACCAACTGCTATCAAAAAGTCCTGTTCTTCTTTAGTAACGTTGTAACTGGTTTTTATTCCTCTTGCTATCGCAAACGGTGATAAGCCTGGATATTGGCTCCGCAACTTTTCTAAAGAAGAATATCCATTACCGTGGGAATAATGAACTTTTATTTTACTAAACAAATTATTAATTTCGTCAGCATCCTCTTTAAAATCATTACCCCCTTTAGAAGGTTGATACAGCTCATCAAAACTTATCAGTACAACACAACTACCCACTCCTTGCTTAAATAGTTTAGTACGTTCAAGAACTCTTCCTCTTAAACTGTTCAAAGGTATATCTGTTAAATCTAAATAGGTTTTGACGAAATTTGGACTTCCTTTTAATTTTGAAAAAGGTTGGAAAGTACCTGGGTAGGCATCAACTACGATTAGAACCTTTGTAGTGACCGGAAGTTTTTCCTGATTTAAAACCGAAATAGCCGTTGTTATTCCCAAGTTATCGGCTAAGCCACCATCTAGAAGGTGCAAATATTTATTTATTGGATCAGCTTCAGATTCTAGAGTCTGAGCTGCAATGAGTACCGGAAAATTCCCACTTGCTGCCAAACCCAATGACAGGGGCATATTTTCTGCAAACTCCCTATAACTATCATTTTGAGCTTTCTTTACATCATCTGTTAAGTGTGTGTAACCAGAAATTTTATACTTTTCTAGTATTCCGGGTGTATACGGAAAAATAGCTCCGTTTTCAAAAACGGTTGCATTCGTAAACCAGAGAGGAAATTTTTGTTTCTTCTCTTTATCGTCTTTATCAATAAAAACATCACCTAGAGTAAGGTGGTTATTTTTATTCCAATTTCCACCCAAAAGCTCAAGAGCAAATGCTTCCTCCAATAGATCGCCTCTATCTAGGTGAGTAAACGTTACCCTGGGGTTAAAAAACGATCTCAAGATATTCCCGTGGTACCCTCTTTCAAGATGTCTGAGAAGGCAAGGGTCCGCAGTAAAATCTGCTCTTACATTATCGTAGTAGTCTTCAACATTATTATTCTTACAGTTTCGACTGAAATCACTATTTCTTTCGTGGACAATCTCATTTAGTGAAAACGGCTTTTCTTCGCCGGTGCGACTGGCTTCGATATTGTAGGAGTGAAGAGCTGAGAAATAGGCAGCAACTGGCATCCCTCCTCCCGATACTGTAGAAAAATAGTCAACTTCTCGTAGCAAATTTTTATTTTCGATATCTTCTAGACCTAATAGAACTCCCAGCCCCAAATTAGCTGCCCGCTCGCCTCCTCCAGAAATAGCTACAGCCAATGATAATTTCTCATTAAGGCCAAGCCTTGCATGCATTAATTTGTATTCATTAATATCTACAATAGGTGCCTGAAATCTTTTTCCTGATTCATACGGATGCACATAGCTGGTTTCATCTCTTGTAGCGCACCCATATGTAGTGATTAATAGGACCAATAGAATAAAACTTTTAATGCTCCATACATCCCAGTTTCTCATCTTCATTCTCCCTAACTTTCCCTCTACCGAAACCAACTTTTTACTGTAGTAGTTAAGAAAAACTATCTACAGTCATATAGTCATTCCAGTATTTTTCCGTAAGAGCATGGCCGTATTTTATGTTTATATAGTCTTTGCTAACTACGGTATTTATTAATGTAGTCAGTAAATTCGTTTCACGCTTGGAAAAATTCTGATTAACCTGTTTGTAGTTTCCATTCAGCTGTTAGTCTATGAAAAAGCCACATCGGACATTAATCCAGCAGTTATCTGGATCTCAAATCCAATGTGTGTGGATATTCTTTTGAAATCTGATCATCTGGAATCGCCATTGGGATTGGGTCATGGTTATTCGCTTCAAATTCACGAACCAACTGCGCCCCGGTGGTAATGTTCATCGGTCCTTGCGTGTGACCAAACTCGTCAAAACGCGTTACTCGACGCGCTTCCGCTTCATAGCTGTTCACTGGATAAGTTTCATAGCTTCGACCACCCTGATGGCTAACCCGGTAAGTACAACCACCAATACTGTGGCCATTCCAGGTATCGATCACATCAAATTTCAGCGGTGCATGAACACCGATGGTTGGGTGCAGGGCCGAAGGTGGCTGCCATGCGCGATAACGAACCCCCGCGACATACTCACCGTGACGACCTGTACTGCGTAACGGAATCCTTTCACCGTTACATGCCACGACATAACGACCTTCATCCAGACCAGTGAGTTTGACCTGAAGACGCTCAACCGAGGAATCCACATAACGTGAAGTACCGAAGCTACTGATCTCCTCACCAAGCACATGCCAGGGTTCAATCGCCCAACGCAGTTCCATCTCAATATCGTCGATTTGTACTCGGCCGTAGTGTGGATAACGGAACTCTTCAAACGGTGCCAACCACTCTTCCTGGAACGGAATACCATGGGCCTGAAGATCTTTCACAACTGAACGGATATCCGACCACGCATAATGCGGCAGCATGAACTTATCATGCAGTTCCGTGCCCCAACGGGCCAGCGGTTTGTGGTAAGGCTCATCCCAGAACCGCGCGATCAGAGAGCGAATCAACAGAGCCTGTACCAGAGCCATACGGGAATGCGGTGGCATTTCAAAACCACGGAATTCCAGAATACCCTGACGACCACTGGCGCTGCCAGGCGCATACAGCTTATCAATACAGAATTCTGCACGGTGGGTATTACCGGTCATATCCACCAGCAGGTTTCTAAGAATCCGGTCTACCAACCAAGGCTGATCGATAATGCCATCCGGCATCTGCGAAAAGGCGATTTCCAGCTCATACAGCATCTCATCGCGTGCTTCATCAACTCGTGGTGCCTGACTGGTTGGGCCGATGAACATACCCGAGAATACATAAGATAAACCCGGATGATGCTGCCAGTAGGTAATCAAACTGCGTAAAAGGTCCGGTCTGCGTAACAGCGGGCTGTCTGCCGGTGTCGTACCACCGATGGTGATATGGTTACCGCCGCCTGTGCCAGTATGGCGACCATCCAGCATAAATTTCTCGGTGCCCAGCCGACATTCATGTGCTGCCTGATACAAACGTGATGTGATATCCACCAACTCATCCCAGTTATTGGATGGGTGAATATTCACCTCGATAACACCTGGATCAGGTGTCACCAACAACTTCTTCAAACGGTGATCTTTAGGTGGTTCATAACCCTCAAGCACCACAGGAACGCCAAGATCTTCAGCTGTCTTTTCGATGACCGCGATCAGCTCTACATAGTGCTCCAGATAAGACAGTGGTGGCAGGAACAAATACAGCTTGCCGTTACGCGGCTCTATACAGATAGCCGTGCGAATCACATCGGTCAGAACCGTTTCTACCTTATCCGCACTTGACATCTCTTTAATCGTGTCCGCCCGCAGATGGAAACTACTCTTTTCAGGAAGCGGCGTCACAATCGCATGTGGATCAGATTCAGGTTGGACTTCCCTCTCCTCTTCAGCAACCGCAGGAAGGGAATCAAGTGGTAAGCGATACCCCAGTGGAGAGTCACCTGGTACCAGCACCAGCTGCTCACGACGCATAGGCCAAGGACTGGAACGCCAGTTAGACTCGTAATAATCCCAGGCTAAAGGCAACACAAAACCTGTTGCTTTGGTTAAACCACGCTGCAACAACTGCGCGATACGTTTCCTTTCCAGATCAGAATCCAGATCTGCCTTCATCGGGTCAATATTGGCAGGCATATTCTGTTCCTGCCACATGTAATACAGGGCATCTTCATAGGCAGGAATAATATAGTCATCACTTAAGGAGAGGTTTTTGGACAGTTCTTTAACAAACTTTTCGGCCACATCGAGATCATGGCCATAATCTTTATCTACGCGGGCAAGATATTCTGGTTTATTCCACAAAGGCAAACCATCGGTACGCCAGAAACACCCCAGAGCCCAACGCGGGATCTCTTCACCCGGGTACCACTTACCCTGGCCATAATGAAGCAAGCCGCCAGGCGCATATTCAGAACGCAATCTGATCAATAGGTCTTTAGCGAGCTTCAGCTTGTCATCACCCAGAGCCTCAGTGTTCCACTGCGCAGATTCCATGTCATCAACGGACACGAAGGTAGGCTCTCCACCCATGGTTAGGCGTACATCCTGTTCCTGCAACTGCTTATCTACAGAGTGACCCAGATCCATAATGGACTGCCACTGCTCTTCACTGTAAGGCTTAGTTACCCGCGGGTCTTCGTGAATGCGGATTACGTCATTAGCGTGTTCAAACTCTACTTCACACTTATCGGTAGCACCTGTAACCGGTGCTGCCGAAACAGGATCAGGTGTACACGCAAGTGGGATATGCCCTTCCCCAGCGAACAAACCTGAAGTGGGGTCAAGACCGATCCAACCAGCTCCCGGAATATACACTTCACACCAGGCGTGCAGATCAGTGAAATCTTCTTCGGGGCCCGAGGGCCCGTCCAGTGATTTAACATCAGCGGTCAGCTGTACCAGATAACCCGACGCAAAACGTGCGGCCAAACCTAAATGCCTCAGCATCTGAACAAGCAACCACCCCGTATCACGGCAGGAACCTTTCTTCAGAGTCAGCGTCTCTTCGCAGGTTTGTACACCCGGTTCCATGCGGATGCCATAATCGATCTCTTGTTCCAATTTCTGGTTTATTTCCACCAAAAAATCGATGATTGCTCTAGGCTCCAGACTTATCTTTGAAACAAACTCCTTCAACAAAGGGCCTTTATCCGTCACTTTCAGATAAGGCTTAAGCTCTTTTTTAAGCTGCTTATCGTATTTAAATGGGAATTTCTCTGCATACTCTTCAACAAAGAAATCAAACGGATTGATCACTGTCATATCAGCAATCACTTCCACTTCAATGCTCAGTTCTTTGGTTTTTTCAGGAAACACCAAACGCGCCTGATAGTTACCAAAAGGATCTTGCTGCCAATTTAGGAAATGATCTTCTGGCT
>JBMYLM010000098.1:0-5691 GCA_049596335.1 Neptuniibacter sp. | reverse complement strand
CGGCTTTTTTATTATCAACTATGTAAACCTTATACACCGAGCATTGCAGCGATTAGACCTATAACACCGCCAAATACGCCACCCCACACAACTAACCACCCAAGGTGTTCACGAATCATCTTCTGGATAATTTCTTTCACTAGCTTTGGCGTCAGCTCATCGAGACGTTGCTGAACAACAACTTCCACCTTTTCTTGCATCTCAGCCATTACATCAGGACGCTCAAGTTCATCCCTCAACAGTGCAATGAACTGCTCATCACGAGTGATGTCTTCTATAGACGATTTAATATTCCGTACAAAAGGCTCACGTAAAGGTTCCAGAACTTCGACACCGCCAATCATGGCGAGCATACCGCCCAGCTTAGAGGTTTGAATCACATCGATAAGAGAATCAAATGTTGGCGAGAAATCGACCTTTTCTATTACTGGAGCAAGGTGTAAATCGGGTTGCTGCCCATCTTCAGCGCTGAGGAAACGTTCTATGTTCTCTTCTGTAAAGAATTGCTCCATCATCAGAGTTTTAATACCCAGTTTGAAATCTTCGAATCGAGCCGGAATAACCCCTGAACCGTACAATCCCGGCACTCTTTCAAACAGCATATGAACAGCCAGCCAGTTAGTGACGGCACCAGAAAGGGCAAATAATCCAATTGTCAGTAAAGTGTGATCATCAGCAAAAAAACCTGCGCACAATATCAGGGCTGCAGCAAAGTTTGTTAACGCACTCTTATTCATCAATCTTCCCAAAAAATTAACTTAGCGAATAGTATAATCGGGCTGCTAAGTTTTAAAGTGATAGTGAAATTAAAAAGCGCCTGTATCTAGGCGCCTTAATGACCCAATTCGTAACCATTTCACAATATTTCAAGAATGGCCTCAGCAGAACTCACCTCAAAAGTTTTTGGTTTTTCAACGTTCAAGGTATTCACTATGCCATTATCCACAACCATGGCATAACGTTGTGAGCGGGTTCCGCCAAAACTACCGGTTTCCATTTCAAGCCCTAACGCCTTAGTAAAGTCTGCTCCACCATCGGCAATCATTGTGATTTTCTCGGCGTTCTGAGACTCTGCCCAGGCTTTCATGACAAACGAATCATTAACAGAAAGGCAAGCAATTACATCAACACCCTTAGCAAATAACTCGTCGGCTTTCACAACAAAACCCGGCAGATGGGAAGCAGAACAGGTTGGAGTAAAAGCGCCGGGAAGCGCAAATAGAACTATTTTTTTACCTGCAAAGAATTGATCGGAAGAAATGTTGGCAGTTTCACCATTAAGAACGGTGGTTAACTGTAGCACTGGAATCTGTGCACCGGCGTTTATCATCATGGTCACCTTTTTATAGTTATCTTCAGCATAGGAAATAACTGTAGCACTATAAGAACGTGAACCAGGAAGAAAACATGCAGTTTCTATTCTCCTACCTGCCTGAATGGTACTGAACTATTACCCTACCTTTTTCAGTTCCACATGCTCAGTTACTGGCGCCTGAATTTCTTCTTTTGCCAACAGAGACCTATCTCGTTGCAGATAGATATCTTTTCGTACCTTGCCTGCAACTTCATCAGATCCTGGGCAAAGAGCCTCCCTGCGTTTGATAACAATGCAATCACCTGAATTAACAGCAGTTTCAGCCCGTTCGAAAAAACAGGCGATGATTGACTCTTCATCCATCTGATTACAGTCAATTTTTGCCGCAAGCAAAACAACCTCATCCTTCTCTTTTAAATGGAAGTGTTTTTCTGCGAACTCATAGAAAAAGTCTGCAAGTGATTGAGTAAAGCTGACCGCTATATTGTTATTACGAACTGGTTCCGGTAATAGCCAGTCATCATGCCCTGCCGGGATAACCCCTAAGGCAAAACAGTCGATTAATGCCCCAGCAACACCATGCACATCACGAGCATAATTTTCGTCCACATCCTTAACCACATCAACATCAATCATAATAACACCTCCATATCATTGATCATTATTTATACACACTTTTTGTGCACCGCACAATAATTTCAATTTATGAGTTAGGAATGCAAACTGGTGAACTTAACGACTGGAAGACAGTATTTGGCGATTACAATTTAATTGTTCCCACCCGATGCTTCATATATATTCGATAAACCTTATTAAACAATTGTTTTAATGAGGCTTTCCAGCCAAATAGACCATATAAAAAATATGGCTATAAATAATAAATAACATAAAAAATCGTGCTGTTTTTAGGAGGGAGCTAATGTTATTGGGTACTTTAAAAATATCGACCCGTGTTTATATTCTGGCTTTAATTAATCTGATTTTAATCTCACTTGTAGGTGGTTTTGCCATACTACAGATGAAGAAAATTGGTCATGAACTGATCGATATTGCAGAAGAAAATCTACCCGTGTCGCAGGCGTTATCTCTGGTCGCTCAACACCAACTGGAACAAGCGGTTTTATTTGAACGTGGGGTAGCTTTATCCGTCGCTCAGAAATACGGCGAAGACAAACTGGATGAAATTAAGCAAACAAATGCTGAGTTTCATAGGTTAGCGGATAAGGTTGATAAGGAGTTCAAGGATCTTGAGAAGAAACTTGAGCATGCTATAAGCTACTCCCACAGCGAGGAAAGCCGCCGAGAATCAGCCTCAATCTTAGAAAAAATCCTTATTATTGATCAGCACCACTCTGAGTATGACAAAGAAGCCTTCTCCTTCTTCGATCAGGTACTGGCAAACCAAGCATCAGTAGCGGTCTCTTCTGTTGAACATATCATTGCATTAGAAGATCAACTTGATCATGAGCTCGTGGAAACACTGGCAGAAGTTCAAAAGTTTACCCTTAATTCCACAATTAAAGCTGAACAGGATGAATTGAAAGCTCAACAATACATCACTGTTCTTTTTGTAGTGGCATTTGTTTTGGGTATTATCGTTCCAGCAATTATCTCAAAATCCATCTCTGCGCCGATTGTTACCATGGGCGCGAAACTGAAAGAGCTATCGGTAGGTGACAGTGACCTCACAGCTCGCTTACCTATCATCGGCAACAACGAAACATCGGAAGCAGCTTCTGCATTTAATCAACTGATGGAAAAACTGACGAAACTGGTCGACTCAATCAGGAATACGTCGCACGAAACCGTTCGACAATCCGAAAACAGCATTATGCTCATGGAAAGCACACGTGATCAGATCGTACAGCAAAAGCGACAGACTGATCTGGTTACCAACTCTATGCATGAGCTACTAGGTTCCGCCTCCGAAATTGCACGATCGATTGATCATGCTGCCAACCTGGGTAGCGATGTACTGAAGCAGGTTCAGAAAGGTACTGATACAGCTACCGACAACAGCAATGCCATCAAGCAGCTAAGCGGTAATGTCCAAAATGCTTCCACCCAGCTGGAATCCCTAGTAACCGAAACAGAGAAAATAAGCTCGGTACTGAGTGATATACGTGGAATTGCAGAACAAACAAACCTGCTCGCACTTAATGCTGCCATTGAGGCTGCCCGTGCAGGTGAGTCCGGACGTGGTTTCGCGGTTGTCGCTGATGAAGTCCGCTCACTTTCTCAACGAACGCAATCTTCCACCGAAGATATTCAGTCCTTACTTGAGAAACTGCAATCTGTTACTGACGGTGCCGTTTCTGTGATGCAGAAAGGCCAGGAAAATGCGGTTGTATGTATTGAGCAATCAGAAATAACTTTCTCAGAACTGGAAGCCGCACAAAAAGCTGTAGAAGAAATGTCAGCCTTGAATACTCAGATCGCCGCTGCTGCTGAAGAGCAATCTGTCACTGTACAGGAAATAAACGGCACCCTGACCAGTATCTCTGAGTATGCGGATAGCACACTGGACAGTGCAAACCAAACTGCTGATATTGGTAATCAGATGAGTGGGCAACTCAAACAGCTGGACAAAATGGTATCTGGCCTTAAAACTTAACCTGCAACAGATTCGGGCAGGGCTTTATGCCCTGCTACCTTTAATCGACTGGAAACGTTATTCACAAACAGCTCCAGCAGAAAAGGGAATGCAATGGACAAGAAATCCGCCCACACCTACTGTTTGTCTTTACCCGAAGCTTCCCTCAGCTACCCTTTCGGCTCAGCAGCCGCTGTATTTAAAATCAAAAACAAAATGTTTGCCTTGCTCGCAACCTGTAATCAAAAAGGCTCTGAGTTGGGGGAACAATATGCCGGTTGTTCTTTCCTCAATTTGAAATGTGATCCCGATGAAGCCTTTATGCTGCGAGACATATTCCCAGAGGTTTTACCTGCCTACCATATGTCAAAGAAACACTGGATCAGCGTTGTACTGATTGATTCAATGCCGGAAAAAGAGACTGAACGTTTGATTGATCGCTCTTATGGGCTGGTAGTTAAAAAACTAGGTAAAACTCAGCGTCTTCAACTTGAACTGAAATACTCATTTGAGGAACTATACAGATAGCAAAAGAAAAGCTGCCACTTTCTATGCCAGACTCAGAAACAAACCTAAACTGCCTATCCTCAGTTTATAAGCACTAAAAAAGAAATAAATCCAAAATTTTCCCTAAAGTGCCAAATCAAACAGCCGTTAGAAATCCTAAGCGCTTGAGGCTGAATTGGTGGATAAAAATTTTTCATAATCAAATACCTCTTGCTCTACTAGACTGGAATCGTTCATACGAACCTAAGCGGCAAGGATAGAGCCCGATGAAACCTTTCAGTATTGCGATTATTAGTGCCACCCTGTCCGTTTTTTTGGCTCTGAAGACTTATGATTTCTTCGCCGGAGTCCCGCTCGAAACTCCTGTACTTTCTGAAGCAGAAACCCAAGCTATTTTAAAGGGTGCGGACCCAACTGAAATTTTAGAAAATACTGCAGCAGGTAGTTCAAACAATCAAAAGGATGCTGATTGTCGGTTTGGAGAAATTATTGGTAAAGGTGAAGCAGAGAATTTAGACAGCTCATTTTACGTATCATTCGACCTTGATAGTCAAACCTTCATTCAGGTTTCCCCTCTGATTCCCACCTATCTTGTACAACCTAGTGGGTATTTAGTGTCTGCAAAAGCAATTGTTCCTGATGACAAGATCCGTGAACAATTGAATGATTACTTCAATATAAGAAACTCTTGTGCCTCAGTTGACCTGTATTTGGAAAACATTGAACGATAGTAAGAAGCTCTGCATTTACCTCATTGTATTTTTGAACTGACCTTAGGCATTAATTCCTCGTATAATCTTGCGTTCCTAATGAGATTGAGACTGTTATGTTATACGTACTTCCCGAAACCACGGGCGACATTATCGTTTTACAAGCCAATGATATTCTCACCGCGCAGGATTACACAGAAACCTTCCTGCCCTTGTTTGAACACGTAAAAAGCACTCACCCTGAAGTTCGGTTGCTGATCACCTTCGCACCCGATTTTAGAGGATTTGAAGCTGGGGCACTTTGGGAAGACATTAAATTCGGCACTCAACACGCTAACGATTTCTACCGTATGGCAATTGTAGGGGACTCAAAATGGACCGACTGGATGAGTAAAGTAGCTGATTTACTTATGCAGGGAGAAGTACGTCACTACAAAATGACCCAGCTTCTGGAAGCTCTGCGCTGGATAAACGATGAAGGGGAAGAGGATGAAGAGAAAGAGCTCTTTCCATTTGGCTGATAGCTGATCATCGAAAAAAACCGGGCAGAGGCCCGGTTTTTTTTT
>JBMYLM010000097.1:0-6142 GCA_049596335.1 Neptuniibacter sp. | reverse complement strand
AGTAGAGATCTGTAGTTCTACATGGGTGTGTTCATCGAAGAATTCGCGGAAGCGATCCAGCCTGGGTGGCTGGGTGCACATGGCACTCAGCGAAATGGAGAGTGTTTGTTTTGCGCCTTGAGATAATGAGAAACCTAACGATTCAAAATCTTCAGCTGCACTGATCAGCTGCTGCGCCTGCTCATACAGAGCTTTCCCTTCTGGAGTGAGAGTGGGCCTGTAACTGTCACGGTCAAACAACCGAGCATTGAAGGTGTCTTCCAGCGCACGGATAGAGGCGCTGACAGTCGGCTGGGTTTTATGCAGGTTCTCAGCGGCAGATCGAAAACTGCCCGCTTCAGCGACAGCCATAAAGGCTTTTACTTGATCTAGCTTCATAGATGAATCCTATCATCTTGAGTGTTTTATATGATTATTATTCTATCACTTCATTAATTATCCTTCCTGCTGGTTGTTTTAACAGTTTTCCAATTAGCAAGTGGGTTGAATGGATATTGAGTTAATCGCTCTATGTGTCGGTGCATTAATCACCGGAATTTCCAAATTTTCGGTAGGCGGAATGGGGATGTTGATCGCTCCGGTCCTGCTCTACGCATTTCCTGCAACAACTGTACTGGGTGTCTTGCTGCCTATGTATCTGATTACAGATCTGATGGTGGTTGCCTGTTACCGCAATAAAATTTCATGGGGTGTGATCCTCAAAATTATTCCTGCTCAGTTGGTGGGTATGCTTATAGCGGGAGCCTTAATCGCCAGTGTCAGTTTGGATTTTCTACCGAAAGTGATCGCTTTTATTATTTTGTTTATGGTGGTCTTTGGCTTCTGGCTGGACAAGAACGAAGCGACCTTTATGAAAAACGGTGTGGCGATAAAAGGCGCGGGGTTAATGGCCGGGTTAGTTGCGCTTACCGCTAATGCTGGTGGGCCTTTTATCAGCCTGATCCTGATGGAGCAAAAGCTTCCAAGGGAGACTTATATCAGTACCCGGGCCTGGACTTTCATGTTTATTGATATGATGAAGATCCCGATTCTGTTCTCTTTAGGTTGCCTAAACCAGGAAACTCTGGAACTGAGTCTTCAGGCAATTCCGGCCTTGCTGGTGGGGTCCTTTTTAGGGTTTACTCTGTTAAAAAAGATCGACATGAAAAGTCTCAAATGGATTATCCGGATTATCTCCTTAGCCGCGGCTATTAAACTGATTATCGGATAACAATCGTTTCATCAGCGAAGCATTGAGCGTTTAAAGGTGAGGTCAAAATTTTGAAAATCGCAATTCTGGATGACTATCAGGATGAAGTAAGAAAGCTGGACTGCTTTAAATTACTGGCTGCGCATGACGTCATCATACTCAACGCCACATTTACTGATGAGGTGGAACTTGCTGGGTATCTCGCCGGTATTGAAGCGTTGGTACTTATTCGCGAACGTACTCAGATTACGCCAACATTGTTATCGCGCCTGCCCGATCTGAAAGTGATTAGTCAAACCGGCAAAGTCAGCAATCATATCGATCCTAACGTGTGTGCTCAGTATGGGGTGGAAGTGCTTGAGGGGGTAGGGTCACCAACTGCTCCGGCCGAATTGACCTGGGCGCTGATCATGGCGGCCTCACGTAACCTGAATAACTACGTTTCAGAATTCAGTAGCGGTAACTGGCAGCAATCCGGAGAGGCTGGGTTAGGTCGGAAACTGGAAGGACTTAATCTCGGTATCTGGGGTTATGGAAAGATAGGTCAGCGTATCGCACGTTATGCCAAAACATTCGGCATGAATGTAACCGTCTGGGGCCGTGAGGCATCGCGCAAACTGGCTGTAGAACATGGCTTTAATGCCGCAGAAACTAAAGCGGATTTCTTTAGTCAGTCAGATATCGTGACTCTGCATTTAAGATTGAATGGCGCAACCAGGCAGTGTGTGACCAAAGATGATCTTTCGCTGATGAAGCCGGATTCCTTGCTTGTGAATACCAGCCGGGCAGAGTTGATAGAACCCGATGCGGTCTATAATGAGATGCGCTTAAACCCATCCAAACGGGCAGCGGTTGATGTTTACGAAATAGAACCGGCAACACCGGATAACTGCAAGATTCTGAGTTTGCCAAATGTGCTGTGTAGTCCGCATATCGGCTATGTGGAGAAATCCAGCTACGAGTTATATTTCAGCACGGCGTTTGAAAACCTGGTCAAATACGCAAACAAAACCTGATCACTGATTCCTTTGCGCATTAATCAAATGAATGCGTGCTCTTTGCGCTGAACGGATATGTTCACGGGCATGCTGTTCGGCTCCTTCCACATCACCGTCGGCAATTGCTGCAAGAATCTGCTCATGCTCTTCGCATGCGGTTTTATCTCTGCCCGGAACTTCATATGTGGTTTTGCCAAGCAGAGACATGGCATCGCGTAAACTGTTAAGAGAGCGAAGAAGGTAACGATTGTGTGCCGCGTGGTAGAGCGCATTATGGAAATCACGGTTTTGGCTGGATTGCTGTTGGTTATCGCCCAACGAGCTTTTCTGCTGGTTGATCATCTCACGCAGGGCATAAACTTCTGCTTCAGAGGCATGTTTTGCAGCGAGGCCTGCGGCAGTTGCCTCCAGAACTTCACGCATTTGGTAAAGCTCCATGACCGCCTGATAATCCAGTTCAGAAACGATCAATCCTTTTCTTGGCGCGGTACAGAGCAGGCCTTCCGATTCCAGTCTTAATAGTGCTTCACGGATAGGGGTGCGGCTTATATCGAGCCATTCAGCTATCTCAGTTTCGCGTATACGCGAACCGGGCTTTAGTCTGCCATTATGGATGCCTTCCAGTAACTGTTGGTAGGCGTGTTCCGCACGGGATATTTTTTCACCGCTCATACCTGTTCACCTCCTGCGACTGGCAGAGACATCTGTTCCGTCAACCAGCTTATAAACTGTTTAATTTCGGCTTTCTCGGAAGTTGCCTGAGCACAGATCAGATAATAACTGTATTGCGTATCGAGACTGTCGTCCGAGATACGGATCAGTCGCCCGGCCGCAAGATCAGCCGCAGCCAGCACGCTACTGCCCAGGGCAACACCATGGCCATCAATCGCAGCCTGCAACACCATGCTGGATGAACTGAAGGTCAGGCTGTGAGCTTCAGCGGGTTGCTTCTCATTATGATGCTCAAACCAGCGGTTCCAGTTTGGGAACTCCCTGTCAGCTGCGCGTCCTTCCAAATGGATTAATGGGCATTGCTGCAGGAGTTTAAGGCAGGGAGCATTCAGTTGTTCTTTGTTCAGTAGCAGTGGGCTACATACAGGGAAGATCTCTTCCTGAGCCAGAGGTTCAACATGCAAACCTTTCTCAGATTTCGGTAAGGGTCCATAGCGGATTGCCAGATCTATATCCTCATGCAGGAAGTCTACGGCACGGGTAGAGGTGTCTATTTTCAGATCTATGTCAGGATAGCTGCTCTGAAATTTATCCAGTCTTGGCATCAGCCACTTAAAGCCGAAAGCGGGGGAGACGGTAACCGAGACGATCTTGTCGTCCTTAAAGGATTTAGCGACTTCAACCGCCTCATGCAGTTGTTCAAAACCCTGGCTGAGCAGTGGCAGGCATTTCTTGCCGGCGTCGGTCAGCTTCACTGACTTATTCATTCTCACGAAGAGTTGCAGGTCGAGATAGTCCTCCAGAATTTTGATCTGCTGGCTGATTGCTCCTGTGGTGACATAAAGCTCGTCCGCTGCCTTCTTAATGCTTTGATGCCTTCCTGCAACTTCAAAGGCTTGCAGCGCTTTAAGTGGAATGATCCGGGCCATAACAATTTCCAATATGACAGGTTACTGACAGTTAGGTTTTTTATTATGACACACAATAAGAAGCCAGGGTTAGTAATTCTATTCCTAGATTCGACCTCAGCTAAATGGATGAGGCCGGTTTGAGGAGGGATTGTGGTCGGTTTTCATAAAAATAGATGTAGTTAATCTTAATGAAAATAAAGGTGGGTTTGAAGATGGAAGTTGCCGTAGATACTGCGTTTTATGAAAGTTCTGATAATAAAATTGTTCATCTTAAGATAGTTAAAGATAATAAAACTATTTATGAAACAAGTAGATATGAAAGTTGTTTCGAAATAGATATGTCTGATGATCTTGATGATGTTGCATTCCTAAGCTGTGACTAATATTCGGTTTCTGAAATATCTGGTTTAGAAAAGCTAAATGATAATCCTCTAAAAACTCGTTTGTTAGAGGTGTTTCGGAAGCGTATATTTTTTAAACAGTTTAACGGCTCTTATCTGGGCTGTTTCTAATAAGGCATAGAATAACTAAATAATAGATGGGTGTGACAGTTATGCAGACAGCGATTCCTTGTACCATTATGCGCGGCGGCACTTCTCGTGGCCCTTTTTTCCTGGCTAACGACCTACCACTGGAGTGGGACGCATGCGAGAAGGTTTTATTAGCGGCAATCGGATCTGCTGACAGTCAGCACATTAACGGAATTGGTGGTGGCACCAGCCTTACAAGTAAGGTGGCTATTGTTTCTGTATCAAAACACCCGGAAGCGGATATCGATTATCTGTTTGCACAGGTATCTGTAGACGAGATGATCGTAGATACCAGTCCATCCTGCGGCAATATGATGGCCGGTACAGCGCCTTTTGCTATCGAAAACGGCCTTGTTTCTGTGAACATTCCGGAAACAACCGTAAAAGTAAGAAACGTAAATACCGACTCCATTGTAGAAGTGGTTGTGCAAACACCAAGAGGTGCAGTGGAGTATGAAGGTCGTGCAGCGATTGATGGTGTAAATGGCACCTCCGCGCCGATCGTAATGAATTTCCTGGATGTTGCGGGTACCAAAACCGGCAAACTGCTGCCAACGGGTAATGCCAGAGACACCTTTGACGATGTTGAGGTCAGTTGTGTCGATGCAGGCACTCCAATGGTGCTGATTCCAGCGGCTTCTCTGGGTAAAACCGGTTGGGAAACCAAAGCTGAACTTGATGCCGATGCACAACTGATTGAAAGAATTGAAAGTATCCGTCTGCAGGCGTCTCTGAAAATGGGTCTGGGTGATGCCCGCGGTAAAGTGCTGCCAAAAGTAGGTCTGCTATCAAAACCTCAGCATGGTGGCACCATTACATCCCGTTATTTTGTACCGGATAACTGCCATGCTGCCCATGCGGTGACTGGCGCGATCTGTGTGAGTACAGCTGCAATGCTTGAAGGTTCTATTACCGATGAGATCGTAGAGCGTTCTAGCGATGAGACTCCCAAAATTGTGATCGAGCACCCAAGCGGCACTATTGATATCCTGCTCAGTTATGAAGGTAGCGGGGCAGATATGAAGGTGAGCAAGGCGGGTCTGCTAAGAACTGCGCGCAAGATTTTCCGAGGCGAGCATTATGTACCAGGGGAAGTCTGGTCCCCATTTGAATACAAAGCGTCGTAATCCTTTAAGCCTCTCTCCAGAGGCTTTTTTTTCTTACGGACACCTGTTTTTGCAATATCGAAAGTTGAGATGATATGAAAACTCTATTCCTGAACCTTAACCAGCTTATCAAAAGGTAATAACTCAATAGCTGAGGAACTTTGCTCTTTGCGAATAAGCAACTGGCTATTTTCAATATAGCTGATCAGTCTCATATTTAGAGCGGTTTCATATCGATAGAGCTCAAATATATCCCCACGCTTAGGAATATACCCTTCACGAAAATGAACAATAACGTTTTGCTCATCTCTGGGATCAACAATAAGACCATCAGATTTTGCTCTGATAACCATATCTCTCATCATGTAGTCATAGCTTTGAACTTTATTGCCTTTTACTTGCAATGTTTGAAGTAGCGCATCAGTAAGGGAAACATAACTGCTTGATAGGCTTTTATTCAGGTTGTCTAAGCGCTCTGTAACGACTTGAGGCATATTAATGAAAGGAATTGCTCTGAGTTCGCTTACTGCTCGTGCCTGATCACGACTTCTTTCCTGAATTTCTTGCAGTAGGTCTGTATCAATTCGCCCTTCAGAATTTAGTTGCTGAACTTGGTCAGCGTTAAAGGTATAACCGGAACCTGCATTTGGAACATTTAACAGAAACCGCTGCAAAGAAGAATCTTCGATCTCGGGGTTGTATTTCAAAACAAGCGCTTTTTTTTGTTTGATGAACT
>JBMYLM010000096.1:0-6549 GCA_049596335.1 Neptuniibacter sp. | reverse complement strand
AATACCTGCCTGTCACGCAGGGGGTCGCGGGTTCGAGTCCCGTCCGTTCCGCCAATTACTTGAAAGACGAGGGTCAGAATACCTGCCTGTCATCTTTCATGGGTAACGGGTCGCAGTTCATGTCGTCCGTTCCGCCACTTATCTATATAAGTGATATCTTTCAAAAAAGCCTGAAAGATAATAGACTAAGGCAACTCTGAAGTGGGCGTGTAGCTCAGTTGGGAGAGCGTCGCCCTTACAAGGCGAATGTCGGGAGTTCGAGCCTCTCCACGCCCACCACTTCATCCTCTAGAGTTTCCTATTTATTTGTTCCTAAAGCGTTATCACCTTTTGTAACATTATTATCACCTATTGTTTTTTGTACATTGCCTTACAAACATGTATTGTTTGTTTTTTATACAAATCCTGCTAATAAAAAAAATAAGTAAGGAAACTTAAGTGCATCAAGTCAATGAAAGGGTGTTGATTGCACTCTGCCCAGACCCAGTCATCGGAGTGGACGGGGATGGTGTAGTGCAGATTTTCAACCCTGCTGCAGAGAAATTGCTGGGTTACTCAGCGAGTGAAGTGGTTGGTTCTTTGAACATAGCCTCCATCTACCCGGACCTAAAATCGGCCCAACGGGTTAAACGCCTTCTTTATTCGGATCTCCATGGTGCTTTTGGCGCTGTTGAGGGTTACGAAGCTACACTGGTAACTTCTGATGAAAAGAAGGTACCCGTTCGTTTGTCAGCCGCTATTGTGGATGAGGAGCAGGGAACCAGCATCGGTTTTTTCCATGACCTCACAGAACGATACAACCTTGAGCAGCAGCTGCATAAGTTGTCGATTACCGACGAACTGACGGGTTTATATAACCAACGTCATTTTTATAAGGTGCTTGCCCGAGAGTTGAACCGCGCTAAACGTTACAACCATGAGCTGAGCCTGATCTGTTTTGACCTGGATAACTTCAAGCAGATCAATGATCAACTTGGTCATCTTGAGGGTGACAGGATTCTCAAGAAAGTTGGGGCTCTTCTTCGCAAAACATTGCGTCTTTCGGATGTGGGTGTTCGTTATGGAGGTGACGAGTTTATGGTTATTCTTCCTGATACGGGGATTGAAGCTGCGGCTAAAACTGCTGAGCGTATCCGTACAATTTTTAATAAAAAGTGCCACTATAGCCCTGAGCATGATAGTGAGGCTGAGCATTGTGTATCTATGAGTCTGGGCGTGACTGAGACAAACGGTACAGAGAAACCTGATCAAGTCGTACAACGAGCGGATTTGGCAATGTATCAGGCGAAAAGCTCAGGAGGCAATCGGACTGTTCAGGTTGCACAACAGCTTGGAGATGTGGTGACTGCCGTAAGTGGTTGATTCAATCTAGGCATAAGTTAAAAAGCCGTGATTTCTGATCACGGCTTTTTAGTTTCTGGAGGTCGATCTTACATCGTAGGACAAAACATCTCATGCAGGGTATGAATGATGCGTTTAGCCGTATCACCTTCCAAAGAATAAAAGATCGTTTGAGATTCACGGCGGGTTTTAACCAGACCGTCTTTTCTTAATACTGCAAGATGCTGAGACAGCGCTGACTGGCTCAGGTCCAGGCAGTTGTTAAGTTCGGTTACTGAGAGTTCTTTACCGTCAAGGTAGCAAAGAATAAGTAAGCGACTTTCATTACCTAATGCTTTCATCAGTTTGGCCGCCTGACTCGCATTAGCTTTCATCATCTCTAGGGTTTCTGCATCAATGGATGCTTCAGTCATTTGATCACTCAACTTCTTACTCCGAATCGCTTGATACTTATTTTAATTAAGTTGTTTGGTATACCCAATTCCACTCGGCTCTTTGTCGATTCGAACCATAAATAAGTTATTAATAATTATTTTTTTATAACGTTCCGATTCTAACTAATTCGTCTATATCCCGCAATTTCCTATAATAAATATTGAAATATTAGATTATACTAATATAATAATCTTCTAATATTATAGCCTAATTTTTATGAGGTAAAGATGAGGATCGGTGAGAAGCTGACGTCCCTGTCATTAGAAAAGCCAAAACATATCTTTTACTGGATTCTTGCTCTGGTGGTTCTCGCCGGGTTACAGATTCCAAGTATCAAGGTCGATACCGATCCTGAAAATATGTTGCCGCATGATCAGGCTGACCGAGTTTTTCATGATCAGGTAAAAGAACGCTTTTCCCTCTACGACATGATCGTGGTCGGCGTGGTAAATCCTGATGGTATTTATAACATCCAGACGCTCACCGATCTGAAGACTCTATCTACAAAAGTACAGGCGATGGATGGAGTGATCCGTCAGGATCTGATGTCCCTGGATACCGTTGATAACATCAGCCAGGTACCGGATCAGCCCGGCACCATCCGTTTCGAATGGATGATGAAATCTGCACCGGAAACACAGGCGCAGGTTGATGAGATTCAAGAGGCGGTGTCGCGTCTTCCTTTACTCGATAACACTCTGGTATCTGGCGATGGCAAAGCGGCAGGTATCTATATCCCTATTAAATCCAAGTCTGAAAGTTACCGTCTGTCCCAGGAGATCCAGCTGGTAATAGACGACCTAAAAGCGGCGTCACCCGAATCGGGTAATCAGTACCATATGGCAGGGTTGCCGGTTGCTGAAGATACATTCGGGGTTGAGATGTTCATCCAGATGGCTATCTCAGCGCCGCTGGCAGGTCTGATGATTTTCGTGCTGATGTGGGTGTTCTTTCGCTCACTGCTACTTATCACTGCGCCGATGCTGGTGGCAATGGCTTCTGTGATTATCACTATGGGCTTATTAATCGGACAGGGTTATACCGTACATATCATGAGTTCCATGATTCCGATTTTCCTGATGCCCATAGCGGTGGTGGATTCGGTGCACATTCTTTCGGAATTCTCCGACCGCTATAAACCCGGTGAGAAACCGCAGGCTGCGTTAAGAGCGGTATTGAAAGAGTTGTTCACACCGATGCTTTATACATCGATCACCTCAGCGGTAGGTTTTGCCTCGCTGGCATTTACGCCGATTCCGCCGGTTCAGGTCTTTGGCCTGCATGTGGCCTTTGGCATTATGCTGGCGTTCCTGCTGACCATCCTTTTGGTTCCAGCTTATATTGTATGTCTGTCTCCAAAGCGTTTAGCCGCGTTGAAAGATCACTCTATACAGGAAGAGGCGACTGGCAAACTGGGTAACTTGTTGGCATCAGTAGGTCGTTTCTCTATCGCGAAATCAAAGTCTCTGGTCCTGTTGTTTGTAGTGGTGAGTGCGGTTTCCGTTTATGGCCTGAGTACCATCCAGATCAACGACAACCCGGTACGTTGGTTTAAAGAAGATCACCGCCTGCGTATTGCCGATAAGGTAATGAACGAGCATTTTTCCGGCACTTACGATGCATTTTTAGTACTGGACTATACAGGCCAGGAATCCGCTAGATCAGAGTTATTGAAACAGCTTAAAGCGCAGGCCTCAGGTACTACAATTGAGGGCAAACTAGGACATATCATTGAGCCGATTCAGGCACTGCCTCTAGCAGAGATGATTGAGAAACTGACCTTCGCTCTGGACGATGCAGCTTACGATGATGCTGATAATGAAGAGCTTTGGTTAAATCTTCTGGATACATCTGAGTCCGCTCAGGGCAACAGTAAATACTTTCTGAAGCCTGAAGCGTTGCACTACTTGGAAAATCTCCAGAATTACCTTAACGACTCTGAGCTGGTGGGCAAAAGTAACTCACTGGTCACTCTGCTGAAAACCGTTTACCGTGAATTGCAGGGAGGCGATCAAAGCCAGTATCAGTTACCTGCCAACGCTACGGCAGCAGCGCAAACCATTCTGAGCTTCCAGTCATCCCACCGTCCGGATGATCTCTGGCACATGGTCACGCCGGATTACAGCTCAACTGTGCTTTGGTTACAACTTAAGAGCGGAGACAATCAGGATATGTCAAAGGTGATTGAGCTGGTGGATCAATATGTGTCTGCAAACCCTCTACCGGAGAATGTAGAACTCAACTGGGCGGGCCTGACTTTTATCAATGTCGTGTGGCAGGAGCAGATGGTCAGCGGCATGCTCAACAGCCTTATCAGCGCCTTCTTTATGGTACTGCTGATGATGTTGTTCCTGTTCCGCTCGATCAAAATCGGCCTGCTGGCCATGCTGCCGTTATCTGTAACTATTCTTTCTATCTACGGACTGATCGGATTTATCGGTAAAGATTACGATATGCCGATTGCCGTACTCTCGGCGCTGACTCTGGGGCTTTCGGTGGATTTTGCCATCCACTTCCTTGAGCGTTGCCGTGCGATCTATCGCGAATGTGGTGACTGGGAGCAAACGGTTGTTCAGGTTTACAAAGGCCCGGCTCGTGCAATTAGCCGCAACGCAGTTGTGGTTGCAGTAGGTTTTACCCCTCTGCTGTTTGCGCCGCTGGTGCCCTATATCACGGTAGGTTTTTTCCTGGCGATGATTATGGCGGTTTCGGCTGTGGTTACAGTAATACTGCTGCCCGCCGTGATGAACGGTATTAAAAACAAAACAGCCCTGTTTTCCATGAAAAACTCAGTAACTGAAATTAAGGAGAAAGAACATGCGTAAGTTAATCAACCTCTCACTGTTCCTGCTGCTTGGATTCAGTTCAGTCGTTTCAGCAACAGACCTGACCGATGCAAATGAGATCGTCGCCAAAGCCAATCTGGCGGCTTATTACTCCGGTGCTGATGGTCGTTCTGAAGCGCGTATGCTGATCCGTGGTGCGCAGGGGCGTGAACAAAAACGTCAGTTCACCATTCTACGTCGCGACCGGGAAGAGGGGGGCGAACAGGACTTTCTGGTGGTATTCAGCCGTCCGGCCGATGTGCGTAATACAGTATTCCTTGTAGCGAAAAAACCGGGCAATGACGATGATCGTTGGTTATACCTGCCGGGGCTGGATCTGGTGAAACGCATCTCAGCCGGTGACAAACGTACCAGTTTTGTGGGTTCTCACTACTTCTATGAAGATGTCTCCGGTCGTGGCACTGAAGAGGACAGCCATACATTGTTGGAAACTACCGGCACTCACTACATTGTTGAGAACACACCACTAGACAGCAGCAGTGTTGAGTTCAGCCGTTATCAGGTGTGGATCAACAAACAGACGTTCCTGCCGGAAAAGATCGAATATCAGGACGAAAATGGCGAGCTTTACCGCCGTGTGGAAGTATTGGAAAGTCAGGATATTCAGGGTTATCCAACCGTAACCAAATCACAGGTTTCAGATCTGCGCAGTGGCGGTACAACCACACTGGAATTCCGTTTCCAGAAATACGATCTGGGTATGGAACAGAGCGTATTTACCGAACGCTCCCTGCGTAACCCCCCCCGTGAATGGTTGAAGAGAAAGTAATTATGCGTACAGGTTTAACCGCATCCCTGCTGGCTTTAGTTCTGACTGCCACTCTGGCTCATGCCGAAGATGATTGGGGAGATGATGCCTGGGGTGATGAGGAAGAGAACGGCCCGGTTCTGCATGGTTTTATCGAAGGTGCTGTAGGAGGTCGAACCTCTTCAGATCCAGCATTAATTGATGATGACCTGACCCTGGCAGAGATACGCGCACGTCTGGAATCCGAAACCTACCTTGGCGAAACCCGCCTCAGCGGCAAGCTGGACCTGTATACAGATGCTGCCGATGGCGGTGATAACGGCTTGCAGCTTAATCTGCGAGAAGCGGTGGCAGAATTCAGCCTTACCGACAATGTTGATATGCGGGTAGGGCATCAGATTCTTACCTGGGGTACAGGCGATCTAGTGTTCCTGAATGACCTGTTTGCCAAAGGCTGGGTCTCGTTTTTCTCTGGCAGGGATGACGAATATCTGAAAGCCCCATCTACCAGTGTGAAGTGGTCAGTCTATGGTGAAAACGCCAATCTGGATTTTGTCTGGACTCCGGTATTCGCCCACGATGAATTTATTGAAGGCGAACGTTTCTCCTACTTCTCCCCACTGGCCTCTTCACAGGTTTCAGCGCCAGTGGGAAAGGTTATACCTGAAGAACCCAGCGAATCATTCTCCAACGGTGAATTTGCCGCACGCCTGTATGGAACAACTTCACTCCTTGGCAGTAACAGCACCGAATGGGCGCTCTATGGTTATCGCGGTTTCTGGAAACAACCCAATGCGATCAACAGCTCCATGCAACCCTACTTCAGCCGCCTGAATGTGCTGGGCGCAAGCCTCAGAACCAATATCGCCAGCGGCATTGGCCATACCGAATTCGCCTGGTATAACGGCGCGGATGATGCCGGTAGCGATCCACTGCTACCCAACAACCAGATACGTTTTCTGGTTGGCTACGAACAAGAGCTGATCCCAAAACTCACATTGGGGTTACAGTACTATTTGGAACATATTCAGGACTACGATGCTCTTGCCGCCAACGACGGCAACAGCCCATACCGCCCGGACGAAAACCGCTCCCTCTGGACCATGCGCCTGACCTACCATGCCATGCAGGATAACCTGACCCTGAGCTGGTTCAGCTTCTACTCACCAACCGATCAGG
>JBMYLM010000095.1:0-6991 GCA_049596335.1 Neptuniibacter sp. | reverse complement strand
ACGTGGCATTTTAATTAAACCCTATTATGAAATTAACATACTTCAAAGGTATCCATAAACTATGACAATAAGTAACACCAGAAACCCTATGGCCTACTCGTGCAGGTTCATACAGTGCATAACAAACGTGATCACACGCAAAAATATACCTCTACACTTCATAAAAACCCGTATTCTGGGCGTTAAGTAATCTCACCCCATCCCCAGAACCAATAACAACCTAAACTACTAAACTCAGGAAAGCACTTAAACAAGCAGTCAGGTTTTCCCCAACTTAAAGGTATAAGAAAATGAATAAACTACTGCTGGTCCTGATTATTGTGCTTCTGGGTCTTGTGGGTGCCTCCTCCTACGGTTATATGCACCTCACCCAGAAACTGACTGAAGCTGAACAGATTGCTGAGCATGAGAAAGCTTTGCGAGAGATCAAGGTTAAAAAGTCGACTTTATCCGGTGTGACTGAGTTTATTTTTGCCCGGGTTTCTAACCAGTATATGTATTTTTACGATAAGAAATTGGGCAAAGTGGTTAAGGATCATGTGCAGCGGTTGTATGAGTGGGATTATGAATTCAGTTTTGGGATCAAGGTTCCGGAAAACTGGGATTGGTGTATACGGGTAGTGGAAGATAAACCGGGCTACCTGCAGATCAATTCTCCTAAGCCTGCTTTGATCAGCAAGAATTCTCCTAACCCCCGGATTAAAAAGGTGATCAAATCCAGCAGTAAGAAGCATGAAAAAACCGTGGATAAAGAGGTAAATGCGCTGGTTAAAGATCGCATCAGTAAAGATGCTGAAAATTATCTGAAGGAGAAGAGTGTGAGGAAAAACATTACCCTCTCTTTCTCCAAACATATTCAGGACATCATCAACTCAGCCCATGAAGGTTCTAACCCTGTGGCGGGGGTTAATATCAATTACGTGAAAACGAGCGTCTGCAACTAAGCTCCCTGAATCACGGTAAGAGGAAGATGATCGGGATAAAAAGATCACGCTTCCTCTACCTTTCTCACTGCAGACCAAATTTTACTTTGATTCTGAAAAACGCGCTGCCTGAGCTAATGCGCATTGCTCCAGCACAGTAAAGAGTTCGTGACCGGTTTCATCTTTTACAAATGGATGCGGCTGCCCGGTTATGCGATTGCCCAGTTCCGCTATGAGTTGATCTGAGCCGTCCCGTTTAGGGTGTCCTGAAAGGAACACATCGACCCCTGCCAAAGCAGAGATATTACGCATTTTGGCAGCTGAGTCGGCGTAGTTCAGGAAGATGCCTTTATTCGGGCCGAAGTTAAAACCCGTGCCTCCCCACAGCATCGCCATGTGAGGTTCACCGTTATCGTAGACTCTGAATACCGGAGACAGGGTGCCCGGTGTGTGGCCGGGAGTAATGTGCAGGGCCATTTCCATTTCACCGACTGTTAATATCTCTCCGTCGGTGACAACTCGGCCCATCTGTGGCGGTGGCCCAAATCGTGGGTGGTTGCCCAGAAATCTGGCGAGTTTCCAGTCGGGTTCCGACATCAGTATTTCCAGTGAGAGCTTTTCTGCGATGTAGTCCGCACCTCCATAGTGATCACCATGGGCATGCGTCACGACGATATGTTTGATGGCCTCAGGCTTGAGCCCTAATGTATTCATTCCCTCAATAATATATTTGGCGGCTTCCTCATCAGTGTTCAGACCATCGATAAGGATGTAACCGTTTTCATTGCCATACAACCAGGCACCCACAGATGAGGTTCCAAAGTAATAGAGGTTATCAAACACCTGAGTGGGCGGTAGCGGTGATGCTTTAGCACGTTTGCGCTTACCGGTACCCGATTCCGGCTTTTTGGCTTTTGCATTTCTTGAGAGCGTCCGGGGCACATTCACATTGCGGATTCTCGATTCCAGATCACACAGATTGGCATACCCCGGAGCATGTTCTGCCGCCTTAAGCCCAAGCGCTCGGTGATACTCGGCAGATTGCAGTGTCTGCGCGCCAGCATTAACAGCCACGGCCCCTAAAACCAGACTTGCGATGAGGTTGGATGTTCGCTTCATTCGTTTTCCTGTATTGGAACCTGAATCCCCTGATGAGATTCACCGGTCATGGTCAGTATGGATTTAATCACTGGATTCTGCCGTTTTAACGTTTATCCGGTGATGAGCGGGTCTCTTTGAAACCCGCTCCGGAACATTAATACCTTGAGGTCAGAGCCACCCAGAACGTACGGCCCTGATTCACAGTGCCATGGTCGTCGTAATTGGTTTCCACATCATCAAAGTTATTAATCGCAGCCTTTAAGACAAAGTGTTTGTTGATCTCATACACCATACCCAGATCCAGTGTAGTGTATCCGTCGTATTCAACCGGCTCTCCACGACTGATATTCACCTGGTTACCAAAATACTGAGTCGCCGCCCAGGCAGTCAGCCCCTTTACCGGTGTTGCCCAATCCCCACGGAGACTGAATTGATGTTCCGGAGTACGGCTTAGGGCTACGCCGGTATTTTCACCTTCCTGTATTTCCGAATCGGTGTAGGTGTAGGAAGCACTGGCTGAAAGTGAAGGGGTTAAGGCAATCGAACCGGTGAGTTCTACACCTTGCAGGCGCGCTTTGCCCACGTTGTAGTATTCGTAAAGGTCATAGCTCTCACCATTAAGGGTGATGCTTTCGCCCGTGTCACGGCTGTCGATCTTGTTTTTGAAATCGGTATGGAACAGCGTTGCTGTCATACTCTGGTTCTCAGCCTGATAGCGGTAACCCAATTCATAACTGGTACTCTTTTCCGGGTCCAGTTCCGGAGTAGCCGCAATCACCGCCCGACCGCGGTTAGTTGTCAGGTAATAACCTTCCACTGACTGGCGCAGCTCTGGTGTACGGTAACCTGTGGCAACACCCGCAGTTAAGGCCATACCTTCTTTCAGAGTCCAGAGGCCATAGACGCGCGGTGTAAATTCGCCGCCAAAGTTCTCGTCATCGGTATAACGCAAACCTGTTGTTAGGGCGAAACGGTCCGATATTTCCCATACGTCTTCCGCAAACAGTGCCCACTGATCATTCTGAAAACTGTAGTGCTCACCATCATCCAGACCCGGGTTCTGATCCGACAATTCAGAACGCATAAACTGGTGACCCAGAGTCAGATCGTGATTGCCTTTCCAGAAAAAAGGTCGCGATACTTTTGCATCCAGAATCGAGTTGGTTACTTCAGGTTTACGCTCAGAACCTTCTGTATCACGACCACCGTCTTCAACAGCCAGAGACGCGGTAGCTGACCACGCACCCAGGTCTCCCTCATAACCCAGTGCATAGTTATCGCGTGAATCCAGACGCGGATCGCTTTCAATATTGGTCTGACCTGCTTCGACATAGAGCTCATGATTATCAGAGGCCAGCCAGGTGACCCGGGCTTTAATATCATCCAGATCTCTTTCTGAAGCGCCACGTTCACGCTGGGACTCATCGCGGGCAAAACGGCGTCCCCATAGCTGCACTTCCAGTGCATCCTCAACCACAGGACCACTCAGATAAAGAGAGTGCTGACGCTCGACTCCATCATCATCGTCATCCGGGAAGGTATGCTCTACTGTCAGCTCTGCTGTCCATTTAGTCAGGGAGCGTTTAGTAATGATGTTAATGACGCCCCCCATGGCTTCTGAGCCATACAGTGATGACATAGGGCCACGCACAATTTCTATACGCTCAATTGCTGAAACCGGTGGCACGTAGAACTGCTCAATTCCTCCGGTGCCGTTGGTCCGGGACTGACGCATATTCTGACGTTTGCCATCCACAAGTATCAATGTGTATTCAGAAGGCAGGCCACGAATAAAGATGTTCTCACCATCCGTAGCGCCTGCAACTGCGACCCCAGGAACCGCTCTTAAGGCATCGGTCAGATCGACCATACCGGTTTTTTGCAGTTGTTCTGCGGTAATGACCGTCACACTGGCCGGTGCGGAAAAAGCGTCCTGGCTGGTTCCAGCAGCCGAAACCACTAAATTATCCAACTGGACGGATTCCTGAGCCCAGGCCGTTGTACTGAGGGTTGCCGCGATTGCGACGGGAAGTAATCGAGGGGTAAAGAAATTCATGAGGGTTCCTAAATTTTACTTTTGTTATCTGTGTGTCCGGTATCTTGTTTTAATCCGCAGCGGTACTCGGCTTAGCCCTTTGCATATTGATCAGAATGGGAGCGCCGTTGACTGGATCGAAAATGATGTCGCAGTGAATGCCGTAAAGTTGATGTACCAGTTCCGGGGTTAAAATGGTGGCTGGATTCCCTTGTGCGATGATCGCGCCATCTCGCATAGCGATCAGGTTGTCAGAGAAACGGCAGGCGCTCAGCAGGTCATGGACCACCATCACAACGGTTTTGGATTGCTGGCTACTCAGACTACGAAGCAGCTCAAACACCTCCAGTTGATGCCCCAGATCCAGGGCTGAGGTGGGTTCATCCAGCAACAACACATCGGTGTTCTGTGCGATTGTCATTGCTATCCAGGCACGCTGGCGTTGCCCACCAGACAACTCTTCCAACAGGCAGTTTTCCATGCCGCACAGATCCGCTGCGGATATGGCCTGTTTTACTGCGGCATCATCCTCATGGCTCCACTGGCTTAGCCAGCTTTGATGCGGTTGACGACCAAAACGAACCAGATCTGTCACCGTCATGCCTTCAGGGGCACTGCTCTCCTGTGCCAGCAAAGCCAGCTGTTTTGCGACTTCTCTCCCACTTAAACCATGGATATTGTGGTGGTTGAGATAGACGTGTCCCTGAATCGGCTTAAGGACCCGGCCCAGAGTATTCAGCAATGTAGATTTACCACATCCGTTAGGCCCGACAATGGCGGTTACCTGACCTTTAGGCAGTGTCAGATCCAGGCCATCAATGATGACGTTGGCACCATGACCCGCCACTAACTGCTGAGCTAAAAGCGCAGTGGCTGGCGTATCATTACCCGGTATTAACATATTCCGATTCATAGCTTGTTCTTGAATGAAGGGTTAAGCAGCATCCACAACAGGTAGGGACTGCCCACGATGGCTGTTACGATTCCAACAGGTATTTCCAGTGGGGAGAGCAACAGGCGGCCTGTCAGATCTGCGGACAACATAATGACTGCCCCCATCAGGGCTGAGGAAAGCAAAGGGATTCCGCGGTGTTTGCACATAGCACGTGCTATTTCTGGACCCAGCAGAGCCACCAGTCCTACCGGCCCGGCCACCGCAACTGCCAGACCGGTGAGGCCGACGGATAACAACAGACCGTTACGACGGATTGCTTCTGGATGACCACCCAGACTGATACACGCGGCCTCAGACAGCTGAATTAATTCCATAGAGCGCGCAATTCTGGCGGCACAAATAAGTGCGAATACGATACCAATACAAAGCAGATAGGTTGCTTCCGGGTTACGTGCATTCAGGCTGCCAACTGTCCAGGGGAAAGCGGCATTGGCATCATCAATGGCAACCCGGCTTAACATGAATTGAGTAATTGCACCCGCAATGGCACCAATGCCGATACCTGCCACTATAAAACGGTAACCCCTGCGCCCGGCTTCCCCGGATAAACCAAAAGCGAGTGCTGCCGCAGTCGCCGCTCCCACCATCGCCATAGCCGAAGGCGCAACAGCAATTCCGGTTCCTATAACAGAAGCCACAGCAAAAGCCGTCGCGGCGTTATCGATTCCAATGATGCCTGGGGTTGCCAGGCGATTGCGGGACAGGGTCTGCATCAGACAACCGGATAGAGCAAAAGCGGCTCCGGTAGCGAAACCCGCAATGACACGATGGAGGCGAAGTTCATTAACCACCAGTTGATTCAACGCTGGGCCTTCCTGCATAAGTGCTTGCCAGACTTCACCGGCAGACAGGTTCACGTTACCAAGCCCTAATGAAGCGGTAATCAGCAACAGAAGCAAAACGCTTAAGCCAGCATTGATCGCTACAGCTCTTTTACTCAGTAACAGGCTGTACGGCTGTTTAAACTTGAATCGAAGCAGCCAAAAGCCCTGAGGCGGACAAAGCCTTTGAGATTGGCAAAGGTCTGTACTTGTCACGTTTTTTGGTTCGGTTAAAGTCGTCATACAATTCAGGCCCTACAGACTCGGCAAGCGACGGCCGCGCACAACCAATAACAACACCGGCGCTCCCAGTAACGCGGTCATCACCCCCAAAGGCAATTCGGCTGGGGCTACCAGAACCCGCGAAAGAGTGTCTGCACTGACAACAATCACGGGACCGAGTGTCAGGCATAACCACAATGTGCGACGAATATCCGGACCGGCTAAAGCCCGGGCTATGAACGGGACTACCAGGCCGACAAAAATAATCGGTCCTGCAATCGCGGTTGCACTGCCCACCAGCAACGCAACGATGGAAACGCTGATTAAGCGGGTCCGACCCGGCCTGTGACCAAGACTCTGAGCAGTGCGTTCTCCCAGTGACAAAGCGGCTAACGGGCGCATAATCATCAGAGTCAGCAGGGCTGCAATCGTCAGCGAAGGTATAGCCTGTCCGAGGTGATCCAGAGAACGCCCCGCGACACTGCCAGTGATCCAGAAACGGATTTCATCGGCAGTTCGCTGATCGAACATCAGCATCAGAGAAATCAATGAGAGCAACAGGCCGGTTAACGTTGCACCCGCCAGCACCAGTCGAACAGGATCATTACCCACTCCCTGAATTCGGGCGGCACTGAGCACCAACAAGCATCCGCCTAAGGCTCCCAGCTGCGCCACATGAATATTCAGAGTTGCAGCACTTGAACCCAGAAGCAGCGCCAGCGTTACGCTGAAACTACTGCCCGCACTAATACCCAGCAAACCCGGCTCAGCCAGAGGGTTACGCGCCAGTGTTTGCATTAGGGCACCTGCGCAAGCCAGTGCGGCGCCCACCACACAACCAATTAAGGTGCGAGGGGCACGTAACTCACTCACAATAAAGTGCGCCTCATCACTGCCTGCTCCGGTTAATACCTGAAATGCCTCTGCCACCGTC
>JBMYLM010000094.1:0-7044 GCA_049596335.1 Neptuniibacter sp. | reverse complement strand
AACAGGATACGCCATCCTTCTATCTCCCCATACACCAGAAATCACCATAACTCCCTTAAACACAGACACAACAAAACCTCCACTGAATAAAATTAAAAGTGGAAGTTGACTACCTTGCTGAACTAGACTTAACCAGTATATTCAAAACTATCCTATATTAAAGATAGCAGCCATGGAAAATAAAGTGAAAGGAAAGCAAACCGGATTTTCATTAATCGAACTAATGATAGTTGTAGGTGTTATAGGAATTATAGCAATGATTGCCTACCCTGCTTACAATGACTATGTAACTGAGGCCCGAAGAGCTCAGGGTCAATCATTATTACTGGGGGCACAATTAAGTCAAGAACGATACAGAAGCTATAATAACACTTATGCTACTACAGCAGCCTCTCTTACAGCGGCAAACCTGGACTTGCCAGCAGATGATTATTACGCATTCACAACTGTAGGTAGCGGCAGCACCTATACGGTAACTGCAACAGCAACAGGCACCCAGTTAGCAAATGACGGAGCCTGCTCACCACTCACCCTTAATCAAAATAATGATAAGGGACCCAATGACGAGTGTTGGCAAAATTAATCTGCTGCAATGACTTGAAGAATATCAACCTCAAAGTCCAAAATCTTTCCTGCCAAAGGGTGATTGAAGTCGATTGAGACCATTTTGTCGTCAAATTCTGCGATGACCCCGGGCAATTCACCGTTGCCTGGGTCTGAAAAAGATACGACTAAGCCCTGTTCCAGCTCCATACCATCAAAATTTGAAATGGGAAGGTTCTGGATATTGCTTGGATTCGGCATGCCAAAAGCGTTTTCTGGCAGAACGCGCAATGTTTGTTTCATGCCCTGCTCTAGTCCAAACAAGGCTTTTTCGAAGCCTTCCAGCAGGTTGCCATCACCAACGGTGAAAGTAGCAGGTTCTTTATCAAAATTTGAGTCAACGATCTGGCCATCTTCCAGTTTGATAGCAAAGTGCAAAGTAACCGTTTTACCGGGGCCAATTAGTTTACTCATGAATTACTCTCTTCAGATTTCTTTCTTTTACTTTCCAGAAACAGCATATCGATGATCAGAATCGCAGCACCGAGGGTAATCGCTGAATCCGCCAGATTAAATGCCGGGAAAAAGTAGTTTTGATAATGCAACGAAATAAAGTCGATCACGTAACCCTGAAAAATACGGTCGTAAAGGTTGCCGATAGCGCCGCCTAGAATAAGTGACAACCCCATGCCTAACCACCAATAGTTACGCTGGGTTTTTTGCATCCAGATCACAATAAAAACACTTACCCCCACTGCAATCAAAACGAAAAACCAGCGCTGCCAGCCACCTGCATCCGATAAGAAGCTGAAAGCAGCTCCATAGTTAAACAGCAGGGTCAGATCAAAAAACGGAAGAACCGGATTCGGGTCTGCATATTCAAGGAATGAAACAGCTAACTGTTTAGTAAGTAGATCCAGAGCAATGACCGCAAACGCCAGCCAAAGCCAGATAAGGCAATTATTACCAACAGCCTTATCTTCTGCTTTTTGGGCATCCACTTCAGACATTTCAATCGCCATAAGTTATGCGAAGCTTCGGCTTTCGCCTTCACCTTTAACGTTTTCAACACAACGGCCGCACAGCTCTGGATCATCAGAATCCTGACCAACATCATCACGGAAGTGCCAGCAGCGTGGGCATTTGTGCGCCGAACTTTTCTCAACCTTAACCTGCAAGCCTTCAAGCTCAGTTGCTTCTGCACCTTCAGCATCCGCCAGAGGAGCCACTACAGCTTTTGAAGTAATCAGCACAAAGCGCAGCTCATCACCCAGTTTAGATAACAGTTCCTGCATCTCATCATTGCAAAACAGGGTGACTTCAGCCTCCAGGCTACCACCAACATTGCCGGCGTTACGTTGCTCTTCCAACTGTTTGTTTACAGCCGTTTTAACTGCCATTACCTGTTCCCAGTAGGCAGAACCCAACTCACTACCTTCTGGCAGTTTTGTCAGGCCTTCGTACCAGGTATCCAGATGAACAGATACAGAGCGGTCACCCGCCAGTGTTTTCCAAATCTCATCCGCAGTGAAGCTACAGATTGGAGCAATCCAACGCACTAATGCTTCTACGATATGGTACAAAGCAGTCTGCGCAGAACGACGCGCCTGAGAATCGGTTGCCGCGGTGTACTGACGGTCCTTGATAATATCCAGGTAGAAACCACCCATATCCTGTGAACAGAAATGGGAAACTTTCTGGAATACCTGCAGGAACTCGTACTGGTTGTAGTGTCCAATCAGCTCATCCTGCAGACGCGCTGCACGATCCACAGCCCAAGCATCCAGTGCTACCATATCTTCTGGCTTAACCATATGCTGAGCCGGATCAAAGCCGCTCAGGTTTGCCAGGAAGAAGCGTGCAGTATTACGAATACGACGATAGGCATCTGCAGCGCGTTTCAGGATATCGTCAGAGCAGGTCATCTCGCCGCTGTAGTCGGTAGAAGCAACCCACAAACGCAGAATATCTGCACCGTACTTATTCATCACTTCCTGCGGAGCAACAACGTTACCCACAGACTTAGACATCTTGCGGCCCTGACCATCCACAGTGAAGCCGTGGGTCAGAACCTGCTTATAAGGCGCACAACCTTTAATGGCGATACCGGTTTTCAGGGAGGACTGGAACCAACCACGGTGCTGGTCAGAACCTTCCAGATACATATCTGCCGGAAATTCCAGATTATCGCGCTGATCGATCACGGAGTAATGCGTCACACCGGAATCGAACCAAACGTCCAGTGTATCGGTTACTTTCTCATACTGATCCGCTTCAGCACCCAACAGTTCGCTAGCATCCAGATCAAACCAAGCATCCATACCTACTTTTTCAACTTCCAGAGCGACCTTCTCGATCAGCTCAGGTGTATTCGGGTGCAGTTGCTGTGTTTCTTTATGGATAAACAGCGCAATTGGAACTCCCCAAGTACGCTGACGGGATACACACCAATCCGGGCTCTGTTCAACCATCGCTTCAATACGGTTCTGGCCCCAACCTGGGAACCATTCCACACCTTTGATCGCTTCCAGAGCATCTTTCTTCAGCCCTTTCTCTTCCATGCTTACGAACCATTGTGGTGTCGCACGGTAGATCAGTGGCGTTTTGGTACGCCAGCAGTGCGGGTAGCTGTGTTGGAATTTATGCTCCAGAACCAGCTTGTTGTTTTCCTGTAGTAGGGCAACAACTTTGTCATCTACTTTGTAAACATGCTCGCCCGCAAATACGCCAGCACCTTCACCCAGTACACCAGAAGCGTTTACCAGATTCAGCGTACCGATGCCGTATTTACGACCGACTTCAAAGTCTTCCACACCATGATCGGGAGCTGTATGAACTGCACCAGTACCAGCATCCAGAGTAACGTGGTCACCCAGGACTACAGGAACAGTCCGCTCATAGAATGGGTGCTGTAGTTCAAAGCTTTCCAGAGCCTGACCCTTGCAACGACCAACGATGCTGTACTCTTCAACGCCGTAGCGTTTCATTGCATCTTCAACCAGACCTTCAGCCAGCAGAATACGCTCAGCACCCAGGCCTAGATCCAGCTGAACCAGCAAGTAATCAAGATCACCACCCAAAGATACCGCCTGGTTAGATGGCAGTGTCCATGGCGTTGTTGTCCAAATAATGACAGAGGCTTGACCTTCGCCGCTCAGACCTTCGAATTTAGACAGGAAACCGTCCTGATCTACCGGGGTGAAACGTACGTCAATCGCAGTAGAGGTTTTATCCTGATACTCAACTTCCGCTTCCGCCAGCGCAGAACCACCCACTACACTCCAGTAAACGGGCTTGAAGCCTTTAACCAGATGACCGTTTTCTGCGATCTTACCCAGCGCACGGATGATGTTGGCTTCGGTATCGAAGTTCATAGTCAGGTATGGCTTATCCCAATCACCGAATACACCCAAACGGATAAAGTCTTTCTTCTGACCTTCAACCTGACGCTTCGCATAGTCGCGGCATTTCTGACGGAAATCTTTATGCGACAGTTTCACACCGGCCTTGCCGTGCTTGGTCTCAACCTTATGTTCGATCGGCAGACCATGGCAGTCCCAACCCGGCACGTATGGCGCGTCAAAGCCGCTCATTGTTTTGGATTTGATAATGATGTCTTTCAGAATTTTGTTAACTGCATGACCAATGTGAATATCGCCATTCGCGTATGGAGGGCCATCGTGCAGCGTAAACTTATTACGGCCAGCACTCACTTCACGAATTTTCTGGTACAGATCCATTTTCTGCCAATCTTTCAGCATCTGCGGCTCGCGTTGAGCCAGATTGCCTCGCATTGGGAAAGCTGTTTCCGGAAGGTTCAGTGTTGCTTTGTAATCGGTCATGGTTTTTTAATTCCGAATTAACGACTGGCTCAGGCAAAAAATGCCCGCGCCTCTTCAATATCTTTAAAAATCTGTTGTTTAAGCATATCGATACCATCGAACTTACGTTCATCACGAATAAAATGCTTAAACTCGACAGTCAGTAACTGCCCGTAAATCTCTTGGTCAAAGTCAAACAGGTGCACTTCAAGCACCGGTTGCTGACCACACACGGTAGGACGTAAACCTACGTTACATACACCTTGTAAACGCCCTACCCCTTCACCTGATGCTTCAACGGCATAAACGCCGCGTAAAGGGCAAGGGAAGCGGTGCATTCTGACATTTGCTGTTGGCACGCCCAGTTGGCGTCCAAGTTTTTGCCCATGCATTACCCGACCAGAAACCGTGTAGGTTCTTCCGAGTAATTGCGCAGCTTCATCAAGCTGATTATTTTCGAGCACACTTCTGACACGGCTGCTACTGATTCGCTCACCATCCAGCTCGTAGGTGTGGGTATTTACAACGGTAAAGCCATGCTTCTCACCAGCCGCACGCAACATGGTGTAATCACCCGTCCGGTCGCAACCAAAACGGAAATCATCACCCACGACAAAATGCTTGACCGATAAACCACGTAACAGCAGTTCCTCAACAAACTGATTTGCAGTCATTGCCCGCAGACGTTCGTTGAAAGTCAGACAAAGATGCCTGTCGATACCCTGAGCTTCCAGCAGACGAAACTTTTCCCCAAAACGAGTCAATCTTGGCGGCGCATCAGCCCCACCAAAAAACTCTCTGGGTTGAGGTTCAAAAGTAATGACGACAGATGGCAGACCTAACTCTTCTGCCTTCTGTTTAACCTGCTCAAGCACTTTGCAGTGACCCAGATGTACACCATCAAAGTTACCAATTGTTGCCACGCAACCACGGTGTTTTTCACGCAGGTTATGCAGTCCGCGAATCAGTTCCATCAGGTACTCTTAGTGCCGTCTCAAAATAAACGCGGCATTATAGCTCAGATACTGCTCAACCTGTACTCTTGGAACGTTAATTAGGAAAGAATTTAGATACTCAGGCGTGCTTAAGATGCTTTGGCCGTAACCCAGCCAAAATCAGCACCAGAGAATAGGTCACAACACCCGCCACTACCAGAATCGCCATTTCAGTCACACGATCCCATAACCCCATCTGTAACCACTGCTCGGTTGATGCCATTAGCTGATATATAACGACGACCATAACACTGTTCGCCACCAGCATTCGTACAACTTGCATACCCCAGCCCGGCGACCAGACCAATACGCCGGATTTAAGTAACCCATACAACAGCAACCCTGCATTCATAAAGGCAGACAACGCCGTTGCCGCTGCTAAACCGACATGAGCCAATGGACCAATAAGAATCAGATTAAACACCATATTGGCCACAGCAGCCTGAATACCAATCTTAACCGGTGTTTTTGTATCCTGACGGGAGAAATAACCTGTTGCTAACACTTTGATCAGCATAAACGCCAGCAGACCACAGGCATAAGCCCGCAAACTCATTGCTGCCATCATCACATCCCGGTCAGTTAAAGCACCGTAATGGAACAAGGTAATCAACATAGGTTCCGCCAGAATAAACAGAGCCACCGCAGCTGGGATACCGATAAGCAGAACCATCTGCATAGCCCAGTTTAACGTTGAAGAGAAATGCTCATTGGATTTTTCAGCATGTTTACGCGACAGCCCCGGTAAAATAACAGTCGCAATCGCTATTCCAAATACGCCTAAAGGTAATTCCACTAAACGGTCAGAGTAGTAAAGCCAGGAAACACTACCGGTTTGCAGGAAGGAAGCCAGTACCGTATCCAGCAACAGGTTAATTTGCGTCACTGATACACCAAACAGAGCCGGCACCATTAATTTCATGATGCGACGAACCCCTGGATCACTCCAACCCCAAACCGGTTTTGGCAGTAAACGTAATCGCGCCATAAACGGCAACTGGAATACTAACTGCACAACACCCGCAATCATTACGCCCCAGGCAAGGGCAAGTACCGGGGGGTCAAAGAATGGTGATAAGAAAATCGCTGAGCCAATCAGAGAAACATTCAATAACACCGGCGTGAATGCGGGCACCGCAAAACGCTCATAACTATTCAACACCGCCCCGGCAAAAGCCGTCAAAGAGATCAGCAGCAGATAGGGGAAGGTAATTCTCAGCATTTCAGCCGCGAGCTGAAACTTAGCACTGTCTCCCATATAAAAACCCGGGGCAAACAACGCCGTTAGCACCGGCGCACCCAAAACCGCCAGAGCAGTAACAAATACCAGCACTCCGCCTAAGGTTCCCGCTACAGCATTTACAAGGTGCTGAACTGCATTAAAGTCTCGTTGTGATCGGTACTCCGATAACACCGGGACAAAAGCCTGAGCAAAAGCACCTTCTGCAAAAAGACGACGTAAGAAGTTGGGGATTTTAAAGGCTACAAAAAAAGCATCTGCGCTACTGCTGGCACCAAAATAACTGGCCACTACGACATCACGAATCAGACCCAACACACGCGACAGCATGGTCATAACACCTACGACCGCACTGGAGCGAAGTAATCCTGGTTTTTTCTGGGTATCTGCTTGCTGCTGTGACACTTGTGACTCTGATCCTTGTTTATCTGGTCGCGGTCTTTTC
>JBMYLM010000093.1:0-7562 GCA_049596335.1 Neptuniibacter sp. | reverse complement strand
CAGGGGACTACCCATGAGCCTGATTCTTGATGACCAGGGCAACGTTGTAGAAAAGGTCCTTGGTGGCAGAGAGTGGGACGATGAGCAGTCGGTGGAACTGATCATGCGTGAAGTAAAAAAAATACCCTGATCAACATGTAAGCGACCAGGGCATTTCCAATCACGATTTAAACGACCTGGTTAGCCGTTAATTACTTCCAATGCAGCTTGTGCAGCCACACCTACTTTGATGGGTGCATTCATGCCTATCAAAGTATTTTCCAGAGCATCCAGACAAAGCAGAACATTGCGCTCAGTACAGGCACTGCCCATCAGACCGATACGCCACACTTTCCCGGCAAGAGCACCCAGGCCTGCTCCGATTTCCAGATTATAGTTTTTCAATAGCGCAGTTCGCACAGCAGCATCGTCAACGCCTTCAGGAATCACTACAGAGTTTAATTGTGGCAGACGATCTTCCTCAGCTACCAGGAATTTAATTCCCATCGCTTCAAGCCCTGCTCTTAAAGCAAGGTGCAGTTTCTGGTGTCGAGCCCAGGCGTTTTCAAGACCTTCCTCTTCTACGAGAACAAGCGCTTCATGCAGAGCATATAAAGAGTTCACTGGTGCTGTATGGTGATATGCGCGTTTACCACTTCCACCCCAGTACCCCATAACCAGGTTTTTATCGAGGAACCAGCTAGGTACCGGCGTTTTACGATTCTGAACCGCTTCCACTGCTTTCTGGCTGAAACTCACTGGAGAGATACCCGGTGGGCAAGATAAGCATTTCTGTGTGCCGGAATAGATTGCATCGATTCCCCAGCCATCTACGTCAACCTCAATGCCGCCCAAAGAGGTAACCGCGTCGACAATCGCCAGTGCGCCATTCTCACGAGCAAGTGCACATAAAGCTTTTGCATCCGAACGCACACCGGTGGAAGTCTCAGCATGCACAAAAGCCAGTGCTTTGATGTTGTCATGCTCAGCAAAGGCCGCTTTTACTTTTTCAATATCTACCGGTTTGCCCCATTCATCCTGAATATGAATCACCTCACCACCGAAACGCTCCACATTCTCTTTCATACGGCCGCCAAAGACGCCATTCTGACAGACAATGACTTTATCACCCGGTTCAACCAGATTAACAAAACATGCTTCCATGCCTGCGGAACCCGGCGCAGATACAGGCATAGTCAGCTCATTCTCAGTTTTGAACAACGCTTTCAGCATGGATTTAATTTCATCCATCATACGGATGAATTCTGGATCAAGGTGACCAATGGTAGGTCGAGACATTGCGGCAAGAACGCGAGGGCTAACATCAGAAGGCCCGGGACCCATCAGTGTCCGGACAGGAGGATGAAAAGAGGTAGTCATTAAAAGGCCCTTATAGATTATCGCTATATTATAAAGGCCTTATTTTTATCAGCTTGTCGCCAACTCATCAATCATTGTGATGATCATTTCTGCTGAATGCTTAGCGGCTTTGACTAAATACTGATCAAAAGACACGCCAGACTCTTTGCCAGCGATATCAGAAAGAGAGCGAATAATGATAAATGGGGTACCGAATTGAGCACAGGTCTGCGCGATTGCAGCGGCTTCCATTTCGACAGCCTTCATAGCAGGAAAGAGATTACGCTTGCGCTCAACCCTAGCAGGGTCATTCATAAACTGATCACCAGTACAGATCAGACCACGAACCGTTTTCATACCTTCCATTCGTCCGATACAGCGCTCAGCTACATCGGCAAGGAAAAGATCAGGAAGAAATTCTGGTGGCTGTTTCGGAACCTGGCCGTACTCATACCCGAAAACAGTTAGGTCGACATCATGGTGACGAACCGCATCAGAGATAACGATATCCCCTACTTCCAATTCAGGGTCATAACCACCGGCGGAACCTGTATTGATAATACAATCAGGTTTGAACATTTGTAACAGGATGGTACAGCCGATGGCTGCATTGACTTTACCAATCCCGGACTTCAGTAGAACAACCTGTTTATTATGGATTGTTCCGGTGTATAGGTGATATCCAGCAATTTGATGATCTTGTTTATCCTGAAGAGTGTTCTTGAGCAGTTCCACCTCTTCATCCATCGCACCAATAATTCCGATGCGAATATCGCCATCTTTCTGCTTGAGCAGGGCCGCCATATCTAGTTCTTTATTCATTAAGGCAACTACCATCTTCTTGAAACGCTTATAGTTCGCGGATTAGACCATAGGTGCATTAAAAAAAACAGATAAAAGACCTGTAGTTACTGTGTAATTACAACTTCCTGTCCTTCTTCACGTAACCTGTCTGCCCTTTCGTTGATATAACGCTGAAACTCGGGCACGCGTTGATAAGCTTTTTCGCTGACATACTCTAGTGCGGTATTGAAATGAAATGACTGAACATAGCCATCTATACGCAATTGCTCTGCCCCTTCAGTATCAAGTAAAACAATGCTCGGGAAGTAGGTAAGACCCAGTTCTTCAGCATAAGCGGCGGCTGTCTTTTGGCCCGCTGCACCTATATCAATTTTTTCTGAGTAGGATACGTCAAACCGATAAGTTTTAAACCCCTGCATTAGCTGATGTGTATCTGAGCGGCTTAAGACTTTTTTATGCAACTGAACACAATCCTCACACCCAGGATACTCAAACAGCAATGCAACCGGCTGAACTCCGCGATCACCCTTAAACTGGTTAGCTGGCAATAAAAGCTCTGAGGGATAAAGAACTTTTGACTGGTCTTGCTGAATCATTTTTTGTGCAAGAGAAATCTCAGTATTTCCAGTCACAACATAATCCATAATTTTGGCTAACATTTCCGGACTTCTGTAGCCATCAATTCGTAACACTGGAGTTTCTGATTCTGAATAGAAAAGTAAGGTTGGTGTGTATTGGATTTTCCATTTAATTGCCAACTCTTTCTCAGTCAAGGCAGTCCCATCAGGTAAGGTAACTTCCCGGTCGCCCCACAGATCCAAAGCCACCAGATCAAAATTGTCCTGGATATACTGGCTAAAAGCGGGATCAAGGAAGCTCTGTTGAACGAGATTGTAGCAATATGGGCAGCCGGCCTGATGATAATAGATGAGTAGCTTCTTACCCTCATCCTGAGCTTCCTGAATGTCGTCCGACAGATCCAGGAAACTATCCTTAAACCAATACGGGGCTTCAATTTCACTTCCGCTGTATTCGTTAAGTCTGGTTTCTTCAGCATTTACGGAATACGAACAAAGCGCTGCCAGGGCAATAAAAAACGGAAGGCATTTCATAGCTAACCCCTTTAAGTAAAAACAACCTAAGTGTGGGCACTAGATGCAATTACAGCAAATGATTTTATTTAACCGGGAAGTGACCACCCCAACCAAACTGTTCAAACAGTTGCTGGGTATATAGATCGACAGGTGCGGATATTGATAAACGTTTTCCGGTAACAGGATGCTCAAATTCAATATCTCGAGCCATCAGCATCAAACGATCCATCTCATAATTCTGTCTTAAAGCTTTATTGTGCTTATTATCACCGTGTTTGGTATCACCCGCTATCGGATGAAAGATGTGCTTCATGTGACGGCGGATCTGATGTTTACGCCCTGTTTCTGGTTTTACTTCAACCAAAGAGTATCGGGATTTTTCATAGCGCCCGACAGCCATATCCAGTTCAACAGTCGCAAGAGTACGATAATGACTTACTGCATCCTGAGCAGGCTTATCCTGATTGGCATGCTTGTCAGCTATCTTATCCAGCTGCTCTTTTAACGCGTAATCAATAGTACCCTGATCAGGAACATATCCCCTGCACATACACAGATAGGTTTTGTTTACCTTCCTTTCAGCAAACTGGAGATTCATGTCCTGAGCTGCTTGCTTGTCCTTGCCGAACAGAATCACACCTGAGGTAGGACGGTCGAGCCTATGAATCGTATATGGTGTTCCGCCGTTAAAATACTCTTTAAGCATTGACGCAAGATTGGGCGTCCCTCTGGGAGCTATCCAGCTTGGATGCACCAATAATCCAGAAGGTTTATTGATCGCTATAAGAGATTCATCTTCAAACAGTATTTCCAGCTCGTGCATCATTTGATTCGCTCTACCAACAAGGCCGCGATTATAGACAATATTAACTTGAAAAACTGACTAAAATACTTATATATAGAGGTAACTTAGTTGCAAATACTCAATCGAGGAAATTATGCGTAACGTAAACACTTACGATGTTCGTTCTGAGCAATCGATACTGCAGACGAATAAAGTAATTCGTAACACTTACATGTTGCTGGCAATGACCATGGTTGTCAGTGCAGTTACTGCAGGCATCTCAATGCTACTGCAGGTGCCAATGATTGTTCACCTTGGCACAATCATTCTTAGTTTTGTCATGCTGTTTGTTCTGAATAAAAAACAGAACAGCGCAGCGGCACTGCCATTAGTATTTCTGTTTACTGGTCTGATGGGATTCGGTCTCGGACCTGTAATCAATCATTACCTGGGTATGACCAACGGCGGTCAGATCGTAACTACAGCGTTAGGCATGACCGCTATCACCTTCTTCGGCCTGTCTGCTTATGTACTGACATCTAAGAAAGACTTTAGCTTCATGGGTGGATTCCTGTCTGCAGGCATGATCGTTGCCCTGGTAGCAATGGTTGCGCTGTTTGTTCTGCCTCTGTTCGGCGTTCAGATTGCTGCTCTGCACCTGGCGTTCTCAGCCCTGATCGTACTGCTGATGTGCGGCATGATCCTGTATGACACAAGCAATATCGTTAATGGTGTTTACACAAACTACATCATGGCAACTGTTAGTTTGTACCTGAACATCTACAACCTCTTCATTCACCTTATGAGCCTGCTTGGATTCATGAGCGACGATTAAGAACACAGTTCTCGACAAGCCCCGCTTTCTGTTAAGATTGCGGGGCTTTTTTTATTGGCCGCGTACAGTTATGAAATTTTCAATTGTTGTCCAGTCCTCACCTTTTTCCGGGCAGTCTCCTGCAACAGCTCTGCGTTTTGCAAAGTCACTTCTTGAACAAGGGCACGAGTTATTCCGGGTATTTTTCTATTCAGAAGCGACGCTGACTGCCAGTGAACTGATCTCTCCTCCTCAGGATGAAGTCAATCTGAATAAAGAATGGGCTGACTTAGCTAAGCAACATAAATTGGATGTGGTTGTTTGCATTGCTGCTGCGGTAAAACGTGGCGTTCTCGATGTAAATGAAGCAAAACGCAATGAGAAATCAGCCGCCAATATAGACCCTGCTTATGAATTATCAGGACTTGGGCAACTTGCTGAAGCGATCGCTGTATCTGACCGTGTCATTACTTTCGGGGGTCAGTGATGAGTAAAAAATCTGTATTGATACTTAATCGCACATGCCCTTATGGCAGTTCTAAGCCTCGCGAAGCTCTGGATGTAGCACTTACCTGCTCCATTTTTGAAATGCCGGTATCACTGCTATTCCTTGATGATGGTGTTCTTCAATTGGTTAAAAACCAAAAACCTGACACGCTCGGTCAGAAAAACCTGGAATCGATTTTATCTTCGCTACCTATGTATGACATAGAAAAGCTCTATGTGTCAGAAGCAGCGTTGCAGATCCATGCTTTGACTGAAGAAGATCTTAGCCTTCCCGTTGCAGTTTTAAATTCTGAGCAGATCGCTGATCTGATAAACAACCACGATACCGTGCTGACTTTCTAACATGAATCTACACATACTAAGCCAATCGCCCAACAAAAGTTCAGCTCTGAAGGATATGCTCAATGCTGTTTCTGAGTGTGATGCCTGCATCCTGATTGAAGATGGAGTGCTGGCAGCAACACAATCCGCCTCAGAAGCGTTCAAAGATATACCTGTGCCAGTTCACGTACTGGAAGCCGATCTTCTTGCTCGCGGCCTCTCAGACCGCATCAACGAAAACTTTATCATTGTAAACGATGATCAGTTTGTTCAACTCTGCTGTGAATACAGTAAAACCGTAAGCTGGTTCTGATATGCCTATTGAGTTTGATGAAGAAGGCTACCTACGCCACCTGAATGACTGGAATCATGATGTTGCAAACCAACTTGCTGAAGCGGAAGGCATTACTCTTTCTTCTGAGCATTGGGAGCTTATCGAAGTAATCCGGGATTTTTATACAAACTTCGAACACTCCCCTGCTATGCGCCCATTGGTCAAAGCCGTCAAAATAAAGCTTGGGGATGATAAAGGTAAAAGCATCTACCTTATGAAACTATTCCCAGGCAGCCCGGCAAAACTTCTCGCCAAAATCGCCGGTTTACCTAAACCCGATAACTGCCTTTGATTTTTATCAACAGTGCAAACAATTCTGTTTCATCCTGCCCCTCTCTGGTCTATGCTTACGAAGATAATTTCAAGGTTTTCAATAGCCTTCAAGCTATGGGATACTCAGTGAAGTTATTAACCTATAACCTTCATGCTTACTTAAGTTAAGTTATTAATCGGCACAGGTAGAGAGTAATGGGTCTAGAATCAGCTGCAGAACACCTTAAAGCTATCCAGGCAGAGCAGAACCTGCAAAAAGAAGCAGAAAGTAAGCGCAGCAACCAGGAAGAAGTTGTCTACCATCAATGGGCGACATTCAAAGTCGACAATGAGCTTTACGGCATTGACGTAATTCAGGTTAAGGAAGTTTTACGCTACAGCGAGATCACTCCTGTACCGGGCTCGGATCACTTTATTCAAGGCATCATCAATCTTCGTGGTAACGTAGTAACAGTAATCGACACACGTCAGATGTTTGGCCTGATGCCACATACGCCTGATGACGACACACGCATCATCGTCGTTGAATACAACGAACAGGAAGTGGTAGGCCTGGTTGTAGACAGTGTTGATGAAGTCATCAACCTTCCGCAGAATGATATCGACCGCGCACCAAGTGCAACCGGTGAAGAAGCCACCAAACGCTTTGTGCAAGGCGTATGCTACTACAACAACATTCTGATCATTCTTCTGGATCTGCTGAAAATGCTTCAGAGCATCACGCCACTCGATGCTGACGACGAAGTTTTCTGATTCTTAAAAAAGGCTGCACCAGCAGCCTTTTTTATTGCCTGAAATTCGCAATGCGCTTATTCGCCAATATGGACCGCAATGTTGCGGCCTGATGAACAGTGTCTGTGCTCCCAACAATACACACCCTGCCATGTCCCCAGACAAAGCCTCCCATTAATAATGGGTATTGAAAGAGTTGTAGAGGTTAATGCACTTTTGATATGGGCAGGCATATCATCCTCCCCCTCAAGAGTGTGCGTATAGAGGCTATCGTTTTCTGGTACAAGTCTGTTCATCCAGTTTTCAAGATCGTGCCTTGCTGAAGGATCTGCGTTCTCCTGAATGGTTAAACTGGCACTCGTATGTTGTATCAGTAGATTACAAATACCTTGCTTAAGACCAGACTTGCTCACCAGATGCTCCAGCTTATCAGTAAATTCAAACAAGCCTTGTCGTCCCGTTCTTACACTAATAACCTCAACCATCAAAAGCACCTCTATACTCAATGCAAACACAACAAAGCTATAACACTAAAATTCAGGCAATAAAAAAGCCAGCAAT
>JBMYLM010000092.1:0-7732 GCA_049596335.1 Neptuniibacter sp. | reverse complement strand
CCCTTAACCTGTACCTGATCTATTTTGATAAATTCCACCAGAGGTAAATCAACATGCGATAAGACGTCATCCCTAACAGCTCCAGAACAGATAACAGGGATGTCATAGATTCTCGTTAAACCCTCAAGTCTGGCAGCAGCGTTAACCTTATCTCCAATTACTGTGGTGGTCATACGCAATTGAGAGCCAATCGTCCCATAGAAGACATCCCCCATATCAATACCAATACCTACATCAACCAATACCGCTTGATAAATCGCTTCTTCTTCCTCAGTTAGTCTGCCATGTTGCTCCAATAACTCCGCTTTTTTAAGCTTCATTTTTTCCTGCAGGTTTCGGGTGGCGTCAATCACTTCGAAAGATGACAATAGAGCTGCATGAGATTTATTACGATCGCTTTCCATCACCCCATAAACTGCGAGTAAGGCATCACCAATAATGGATGCAATTGCACCATCATATTTATAGATACTCTCGATTGCATGGTCGTACTGAATATTTAAAAGCTTGATAATGTCTGTCCCAAGGGTCTCCGTCATATGGGTGTAGCCTTTAATATCTGTGAACAGCATGGTTAGGTTGCGCTGTTCTCCCTCTAAACGTACCTCTTTGTTTGTGTAAGCCTTTTTAACGATATCTCTGTCGGTAAATTTCTTGAATATATTGACCAGCATATCCATGTTTCGTGAAAGCACGTTGAAAGACATGCCCATATAGGTCACGTCGTCATTCGGAGCGCCTTTCAAAGGAATGGGTACTAATTTTTGTTTTTGGGTCATATCCATTATGGATTCAGTTATTACACTGATGAATCGCAAAATGTAACGGATGATATAACTGCCGGTAACGGCCGAAAAAACGGTGATGAAAAAGATAACAACGATGATGATGAAAAAGCTATGCCAAGAGGATTCGTAAAATGCATCTTCCTCTTCAGCCCGGAAGATATACATATCCCAATGCTGATTGTATTTATATATTCCAAAGTATTTTTTGCCGTTTATATCGGTAACTACATAATCTTCATTTACTTTCTCGCTACCCAAGCTTTGGGTGGAAAAGATGGGTTTCTCGTTGAATGATATATCCTCATTCTCATCAAACGTGGAAAAGACTACCTCACCATTATCTTTGAAACCCAGGATCGCTGAGCCTTCGTTTTTCAGCTCAAATAGACTTTTATCTCGAATACTTCTTATGGCTGACGCGGCATCCTTATTGAGTTCATATATCTGCCACTGAACGTTGCTGTAATTAGAAATATCTTTAAGGTCTTTTATTAATAGCTGTTTGGTGAAGTAAACCTGATTAATACGACTGAACACCAAGCTGGCGTAGTTGGTAGTGATGTTGGAGACAACGATAAAGATAGAAAGGATAACAACAATTTTGAAAGAAACAGGAATGACTTTAACCCCGCCAATCCGGTCAAACTTCAACAATTCCTTTAAGTTCATACAGCTACCTGCATAACGTATGGCCTACGGAGAGGGGCAGACCTTTGAAACAATAGTGTGCTAATTGGCAGTAAATTGGAAGCTGGAAAATTTAGGATTAGATTTCCTTTGTTCTTTGTCACTGTTTATACAAAACAGTCATTACTATAAGCAATCTGTATTAAGTTAAGACAGCAGATAACTGGTTAATCCTGTGTGCATCTGCTTTAGGCGTAACTTTTTCTATCTCGTAAGCATCTTCATTCTTACAAAACCGCACAAATATTTCTTTTGCAGTGACAGGTTGATGACAGACTGACTTTGTAGCCTGTGAATCATGGTTAAAGAAAAGGTCTTTAGATAAGGCTGGTCCATAACAATAATGAGAGGCTTACCATGATTAAACATAATAAAAAGTCTGCGTTCTCAAAAATGCAGAAATTTGTAACAGGTGTTGCTTGTGTATCAGCTCTGGCTATTGCTGCGCCAATGTCGGCTGTGGCTGCTGATTTCGAAGGCAAGCGAGTAGAGTGGATTATTCCTTTTAAAGAGGGTGGCGGTTCTGATACCTGGGCACGTTTTTACGCGCCAATGCTGGGTGCTAACCTGCCAGGCCAACCTTCTGTCGTGGTTAAAAACGTACCAGGTGGTGGTTCTACCAAAGGTGCTAACCAGTTCCAGCGTAAAGCTAAGAAGAATGGTCTGAATGTTCTCGGTACGTCCGGTTCTACTCAGTTCCCATATCTGCTGGGCGACAAGCGTGTTAAGTATGAATACAAAGACTGGACGCCTGTACTGGCTACGCCAACAGGTGGTGTTTTCTATGTAAGCCCAAGTCTGGGTATTTCTTCTGCTGATGAGCTGGTTAAGCTGCGTGGTCAGGATCTGAAGTACGCAAGCCAGGGCGCTACAAGTCTTGACCTTGTTCCTCTGCTGGCACTGGATCTTCTGGAAATCCCGGTTAAACCAGTATTCGGTATGAAAGGTCGTGGTGCGGGTCGCCTTGCGTTCGAGCGTGGCGAAGTAAACACCGATTACCAGACCAGCTCTGGCTTCCTGAAGAAGGTAACGCCGCTGGTTGCAGAAGGTAAAGCGATTCCAATCATGACCTGGGGTGTACTGAACGCTGATGGTGAACTTGAACGTGACCCAACGTTCCCGGATCTGCCTCACTTTGCTGAAGTGTACGAGAAGGTACATGGCAAAAAACCAGAAGGCACAGCGTTTAAAGTTTGGAAATCTTTCTTCGTAGCGGGTTTTGCTGCACAGAAAGGTATCTTCCTGCCTAAAGGCACTCCTGAAGATGTAGTTGAAGCATGGCGTGAAGCGGTTGCTAAAACCGTTGAGTCAGCTGAGTTTAAAGAGCGTTCTGAAAAAGTACTGGGTAAATACCCACAGGCTGTATTCGGCGATGCTGTAAACGCATTTGATGCTGCGCTGTCTATCTCAGAAGCGGACCGTGAGTGGGTACGTAACTGGTTGACTACTAAGTACAACGTTAAGTTCTAAACGCTGTACCTTTCCCCCTTCTTTCGGGCTCCTGCGGGAGCCCATCATCCTATTTAGAGAGGTAAGGAACCATGATTGATGCATTCCTAACCGCCTTGCAAACTATTTTAACCGGCCATCACCTTATGTACCTGGCAGGTGGCGTTGGCCTGGGTTTAGCAATTGGTATTTTCCCTGGGCTTGGAGGTATTGCAGGCCTGTCATTGTTACTTCCATTTCTTTACGGAATGGATCCGGTATCTGCTTTGGCGATGTTGATCGGCCTGGTAGCAGTAATCCCAACATCGGATACCTTTACTTCAGTATTAATGGGTATTCCCGGTTCCAGTGGCTCGCAGGCCACGGTACTTGATGGATTCCCGATGGCTAAAAAAGGTCAGGCTGCACGTGCACTGGCAGCGGCGTTCTCAGCATCGCTGTTTGGTGGTTTGTTCGGTGCCATTGTTCTGACTATGTTCGTATTGATCGCAAGGCCTGTAATTCTGGCCTTTGGATCGGCTGAATTATTTATGCTGACCATTCTCGGTTTGAGTATGGTGGGTGTGCTGGCTGGTAACAGCCTGGTTAAAGGTTTAAGTGCCTGTGGTATGGGCTTGTTGCTGGGCAGTGTGGGTAGTGCACCTGCGACCGGCGAATACCGTATGACCTTTGATAACAGTTACATCATGGATGGTATTCCATTGGTAGTTGTAGGTCTGGGTATATTTGCGTTACCAGAAATTATTGATCTGCTGCGTCAGAACCGTCCGATTGCTGAAGCATCTAAGCTGGGCAGTGGTTGGTTCCAGGGCGTAATCGATCTGATTAAGAATAAGTGGCTGGCACTGCGTTGTGCTGTTATTGGCTGTATCGTTGGTGCTTTGCCAGGTTTGGGCGGCAGTGTGGTTGACTGGATTGCTTACGGCCACGCGGTACAAACGACTAAAGATAAGTCTGGCTTTGGTCAGGGTGATGTACGTGGTGTATTGGCACCAGAGTCATCTAACAATGCCAAAGAGGGTGGCGGTCTGATCCCAACCCTGTTGTTTGGTATTCCGGGTTCCGGCTCTATGGCGGTATTCCTCGGAGGTATGGTACTGATCGGTCTTGAACCGGGTCCTGCCATGGTGAGTACAGATCTTGATATTACTTACACAATTGTCTGGTCTCTGGCTCTGGCTAACGTCATTGGTGCTGGTGCATGTTTGCTTCTGTCCAAGTACGTAGCGCGTCTGACAACGATTCCTTATGCCCTGATGGCACCGTTCATGATCATGGTGATTTGCTTTGCAGCGTTCCAGGCAACTCGTGATCTGGGTGACCTGTACGCACTGCTGGCGATTGGTGTGCTGGGTGTATTGATGAAGCGTTTCGGCTGGCCACGTCCTGCCTTCCTGATCGGTTTTGTACTGGCAGGCGGCATGGAGACTTATCTGTATCAGGCTGTTCAGTTTGATGGTTGGTCGTTCCTGCAGAAGCCAGGTGTGCTGATCATTGGCTTCCTGACAATTGTTTCCATCTTTATGGCGGTTAAAAACCTTCAGAAGTCTTCAAGCTCTGAAGAGGAAAGCAATGAACCTAAGCCTCTTAAAGCAACGAATCTGCGTCCACAAACAATGTTTGCTGGCTTTGTATGCCTGTGCTTCGGCTACGGTCTTTACGATGCTGCTCAGCAGTCATTCCTGGGTGGTGTATTCACCGGAGGTCTGTGTGCGGTGATGTTGGTTATGTCGTTGATTGTGTTCTTCAAACTGCTGACGAATTCCGTTGATGATGGGGTTAACTTCGATAACGAATATGAAGCGGGTTATGTAGGTGATCAAAGTGTCTCCAGTCTGCCACATTACATCTACTGGCTGGTTGCTCTGATTGCAGGTTGTTATCTGGTGGGTTACCTGATTGCAATCAGTGCGTTCTTCGTGGCTTTCCTGCTGATAAAAGCACGTACCTCTGCATTTAAAACCGCGGCATTAACCAGTATTGCAGTTGGTTTCCTGGTAGGGCTGTCCCATGTGATGGTGCTTGATCTGCCGCAGGGGAGCTGTTCCGCTCCCGTAACTTTGGTCCGGCACTGCATAAGTTCGGTCCGATTCTGGGTGGCGCCTTTAACTTTATCGATCAGAACCTGTTTGGCGGCAAGATCCCGGTCACGCTGCATGATGATAAAGAAGACTATGCGCAGATGCGGCCGGCCAGCGAATGTAAGCCGATTGACTATCCAAAACCGGATGGCGAGTTGAGCTTTGATAAGCTGGGTTCAGTGTTCCTGTCGAATACCAACCATGAAGAAGATCAACCCATTCACCTGAAGTTAGATGATGCAACGGTCCCTCTACACAGAAACCTACCGCTGTATGCGGAGCCTGCTCAGCGTTATTGCCCGGCAGGAGTCTACGAAGTGGTCGAAGAAGAGGGAGAAAATCGTTTTCAGATTAATGCCCAGAACTGCTTACATTGTAAAACCTGTGATATCAAAGATCCTGCTCAGAATATCCGCTGGGTAACTCCGGAGGGTATGGGCGGACCTAATTATCCAAATATGTAAGCGATCGATTACCCAAAAATAAAAACAAAAAAGAGCTTATGAAAAAACTAACGACGATGTCCATTAGCCTGAGGATCACCTTGGGCTATCTGGTCATGATGTTGCTGTTAGCAATGTCTGGCTTCTCTTCTGTGTTCAATATCAGCAAATTAGCTTCAGCTCTGGAATTTGTTTCAGGTCCGGCGTTACAGGCATCTAACGGAGGAATAGATACCGCATTCAATCTCCAGAGTGAGGTATTGAAAACCCAGCAGATATTTCTGAAGCAACTGGATCATGAGAAAGGCCTTGAGGAGATTCAAGCTCTGCATGAAAAGGGCGAATCCGGCTTTGCTAAAGTCAAATCCAGTGGTCTGATTGATGAGGATTTGGTCAGCAAATCAGCTTCCCAGCTAAATAACTATGCGCAATTAAGAGATCAATCTTTAGCGCTTTACGCTGAGGTTGAACAGCAGAAAACGGATCTGGCTGTTCTTACTGATCAGGTGCTTGAACATGTAATTATTGCCCATGAAGACACCATGATTTTAATGGACGAGAATCTTAATAATCGCCGTGTAATGGAAAAGTACCGGGATATTGAACAGGTACTTTCTGAGATCAAAACACTTATCTTGTCGCGTAACTATTCCTTACAGCAATTCTTTAATGGCGACAGCATCGACAAACATCAGAAGGTTATGAAGGAGGAATATAGCCTTCTGTTTCCAAGTTATGAGCGCTTACTGGTGATGCTAAGAAATCAGGATATGGCGCGGTATGCGGATGATCTTGAGAGCACTTTGGGCCAACTGTTTCCGTTATTTGATCGTGTTGTAGGCCTGCATCTGGAATTTAAGGATTCACAAGCGCAGTCATTTGAAATGGCTCAGTCTCTGCTTACAAACCTAACCCTGGTAAAGGCTCAGGGTGAGGAAAAGATCAGGGAGCATACAGGGTCAGTTTTCTCTTTGGTTGTTAATGCAAAAGGCCTGATCTGGTCGGTAGTGGTTGCGGGATTGATTGCCGGATTTATTGCGATGTTCATCAGTTACCGAACGGTCGTTAAACCGGTTGATACCATAGCCGGAAATCTTGATCAGATTGGTAATGGTGATGGCAATCTTAACGTCAAGCTTAAAGAGAGTGGGGCGCGTGAATTAAGCATTCTCTCAAAAGGTTTTAATGTTTTTGTTGTGCGCATTAAAAATATCGTAAGCGGTGTCAGTGATGCTGTCAGCGATCTTTGTCAGCAAACAGATAACCTGGCCACCATCAGTGATAACACTCGCTCAGTGATTTCTGAACAGCGCAGAAATACCGAGCAGATGGTAGATGCTATAGATCGACTGACGGTCAGCACTTCTGAGATAGCTGAAAGCGCAGCAAATGCTGCAACAGCAGCGCGTTCTGCTGATGAATTTTCAGAAAGCGGTAAAGATGAAGTTCACGCTATGATCAGCGCGATTCGCCGTCAGGTTGAACAATTAAATATCACCAGTTCTGTAATGGGTAAACTGTCTCAGGATTCCCAGCGCATAGGTGAGGTTTTAAGTGTTATTGACGATATTGCTGAGCAAACTAATTTGCTGGCCCTTAATGCAGCAATTGAGGCTGCCAGAGCGGGTGAAAAAGGGCGCGGGTTTGCTGTAGTCGCGGATGAGGTCAGGACACTTGCAAGTAATACTCAGCAGGCAACAACAAAGATTCAGCAGGTTATTGTTGAGCTTCAGGGGGCATCAAAGGATGCTGAGAAAACTGTGGCGAATACTTTGGATATTGCTGAAAAAGGTGTAATTCAGGCGGAACGCGCTGACGAAATCCTTAAGCAAATTACCAACTCGATCAGAACCATTAATGAAGTGAACATGCAGGTCGCTGAGGCAACACATCAGCAGGTAACCATTACCCAGACGATAAAGGAAAATATCTATTCAGTTAGTGAGAAAGCTAATGAAACCAGCAACTCCTTCGATGACATTAATTCAAGCGTTGAAACGATTATTTCAGTAGTTGATGGATTGGAGGGAGGTGTTAATCAGTTTAAGTTAACCTAATTTTATTTTTTAATAGCGACATTGTTCAGAGGTGCTTCTTAGCTGAAGCACCTTTCCATATTGTTATTGGTCAGGGTTTCTATGTCATTGCTATTTCTTGAAGATCTCGCGGTTGGAGATCTGTTTGAAAGTCGTTCAATCAGTATTTCTGCAGAAGAGATTAAAGCTTTTGCATCTGAGTATGATCCTCAGCATTTTCATCTTGATGAAGAGCTGTCTGAAGGGAG
>JBMYLM010000091.1:0-7875 GCA_049596335.1 Neptuniibacter sp. | reverse complement strand
GAATGCAAAGGCTTTTCAGCTGCCGAGACTGAACTGAATATCAGCAGACCCACTATTAGTAATCATATAGCTAATCTGGAATCTCGCCTTAATATGAAGCTCTGCCGACGGGGTCGTGGTGGCTTTTCCCTCACTGAAGAAGGTGCTGTGATCTATGATCAGGCAAAAGATCTGCTGAATCACCTTGATCGATTCAGAAACACCATCAATAACCTCAGTTCCTCCCCGTCCGGACAATTAAAAATAGCCTTTAGCGATACGGTATGCATGGACCCCCGTTCCAAAATGCCGGAAATATTCAGGCGTTTTGAACAAACCGCCCCCGACGTGGAACTCGTGGTTGAAGTTGAGCATATGAAAACCATGGAAATGATGGTACTTAACAACAATCTGGATATTGCGGTTATCCCCTACCATCGTGAGCTTGAAGGCCTAAACTACATCCACCTTTACACGGATATTAACTACCTATACTGCTCCAGCCAGCATCCTTTGTTCAATGTGGAAAAAGAACAAATTACTGAGGAAATAGTTAACCAGCAAAAGCTGATTCATGCGGGCCTGAAGCCCCATGATGAAGTTTACAATCAGCTGTCTGTGATGAAGTTAGCAGCGATCTCCTACTTTTATGAAAGCCGCATAGCAATGATACTTTCTGGAAGCTACATGGGCTTTTTACCAGAAGAAATTGCACGCCCGTTTGTGAATGACGGCCGTTTGAAAGCAGTAGCCGAACAACAGAAAGCATTCCGTTTGGGCGTCGCCGTGATCAGTAAGAAAACATCGCAGCCAAACAGAGCAAGAGATCTGTTTCTGCAGTCCATCCGCGATATTCATCAAACCGCTCAGACCGATGCGCCCTACTAATATTTCTGCTGAGGTATGGGAAACCCTCCGGAGAATACCGGAGGGATAGCACTTTAAAGCAGGAAGCCTGCGTGTTGCTTAGCCACCATCATGGCATAAACAAATGCCCCAAGGGACAGTGCAATCATGGGCAGTCTCGCGACTTTAGAGAAACCAGGTTTCAGGGAAACAATCGCTAATCCGATATAGAGCACCAGCGCAATCATTTTCTCTGTTAACCAGCCTTCAACAATAGGGTACTGACCCAAAGTGACTGCCAGCGCCGCCGCTGAGATAATTACCAGTAACATTGCCGCCATAGCAACCAGTTTGAAAGCTCTGTTCTCAGCCAGTTTATGGCCGGAGATTGTCACGCCAACACGTGCAAGATAAACAAGCACACTAAGCACTACTGCAATCAAGTGCAGTTTTAATATTATTGGATACATAGAACTGTGATCCTTTTATAAGTTATTCATGTTAGGAACCTGAGAGCAAGCAGGACTTATTCGTAGATTCCCTAGCCTTTAGGCTAACAGCATGATAACCGCACATCGGTTACGAAACATTACCCTTGAGAGTAATTCTCCACCTACTATGGCTCTGTTTTGATGGCACTTTTCCTGATCCTTAAAAAATCACAATGTTTGTTACTGTAAAGCCAGATGGACTATTCTGTTGTGACAGACCCATTTCCCAATCTTAAAATTCATATACATAAGAGGGTGTTCAGATTATGAGGTCAGCCCCGGGGACGCCTGACTCAGAGGTTAAACCTGAGGACCTCAACCGTTTCAGGCTGACGGGTCTGATATTAGGTCCGTTCTCTGCTTTGCTGGTCTCACTCTTCTCAGCCCCTGAAGGAATGCCTGCAGAAGCCTGGCACCTGGTAGCAATAGCCATGTGGATGGTGATCTGGTGGTTAAGCGAAGCAATCCCTCTTCCTGCAACAGCGCTCTTGCCTATTATCCTGATGCCACTATTGGGGATAGAACAGATGCGATCCGTTGCAGCTAATTATGCCCACCCTTTGATCTTTCTGTTTCTGGGTGGTTTTTTATTAGCGGCAGCCATGCAAAAAGCGGGATTGCATCGACGAATAGCTCTTCACATTGTCAGTAGAGTCGGAACCTCTCCGGCTCGTATGATTCTCGGTTTTATGATCGCCACGGCTTTTTTGTCCATGTGGATCTCAAATACAGCCACAGTAATCATGATGTTTGCCGTAGGTTTGTCTGTTATAGATTTCGTCAACCAGCATAGTAAAGATGCCAATATGGCACGCAACTTCGGCATCGCGTTGATGCTGGCCATTGCCTACAGCGCGTCCATAGGTGGTGTTGGAACACTGATTGGCACACCGCCCAATGCCCTGCTCGCTAGCTTTCTACAGAATACCTATGCCATAGAAATTACTTTTTTTAACTGGATGTTATTTGGTGTGCCTGTGGTGCTGGTTATGTTACCTCTGACCTGGATATTACTAACACGGCTGCTGTTTCCTGCAAATAAGATCGCAATCCACAGCTCAGGAACGGTGATTCAAAACGAGTTAACCAGACTTGGAAAAATGTCCGGTGCAGAAAAGCTAGTGGCTCTGGTTTTCCTCGCTGCCGCACTGGGCTGGATCTTCAGGAGCCTGATAGTGGATCTGACAGGATTTGCCATCAGCGATACGATGATTGCCCTCATAGCAGCGTTGATCTTATTCAGTGTACCGATTCCGCGATCAAACGGAGAGTGTGCTCTGGATTGGGAGGCCACCAAGAACCTACCTTGGGGAATACTTCTGTTGTTTGGCGGCGGCCTTGCTCTGGCGAGCGGTTTTAAAAGTACCGGCCTTGCAGAATGGATTGGCCTTGCAGTGAGTGGTGTGGATATAAGTACCACAGCACTGATACTACTTTGCACCGTAGCAATTGTTTATCTGACAGAAATCACCTCAAATACCGCCTCAACGGCGACCTTCCTGCCTATTCTGGCAGCTGTGGCTGTTGGCCTGGGTTTGAACCCTTTAGTACTTTGTATACCTGTGGCACTAGGTGCATCCATGGCTTTTATGATGCCCGTAGCAACACCACCCAATGCCATCGTTTTTTCCTATAAAGGCCTAGAGCTCAAAGATATGGTCCGTGCCGGTTTTCTGCTGAATATACTGGCTATTGCAGTTGCATTCTGTCTCTTTAAACTGCTTGCAGAACCCGTCTTTGAGATTTCTATCTGAAATGGAAAAAGCGTTAATTACGTGCAAACCATTTGCACTATTAACTTTAACCCTTCGGTTTATATTCCACCGGCAAGCTCAGCGTTTCTGTAACCTCCTCCATAACAATATAGCTTTTTGAGTTCTTCACACCGGGCAGGGTCAATAGCATGTCGCCCAGCAACGCTCTGTATTCAGACATATCATTGATTCGGGCTTTAACCAGATAGTCCGCATCGCCGGATACCAAATGACAATCAAGAATATAAGGAAGACGCTTCACGGCTTTACTGAACTCCTGAAAGGCATCCGGGGTCTGGTATGAGAGGGAGATCTCCACAAATACCAACATACTGAAATCCAGAAGTTGCGGATCTAAACGTGCGTAATAGCCCTGGATGTAGCCCTCTTTCTCCAGGCGCTTCACCCTCTCGATACAGGGGGTGGAGCTCAACCCTACCTTATCTGCCAGATCGACATAACTAATACGCCCATCCTCTTGCAGGACCTTCAGGATACTGACATCCAGGCGATCTAAAGCTTTTCTTTTCATATCACACCATATAATTCCACTAATTAAATAACTTTAATCAGTATTTATAGCTGGAAATAAATCAAATACAAAGCCAAAAACTAAAAAAACAACAATAAACTAGCATTTTCCAATATTAGAAAAAGAAACTAACTCTACTTCGAGGTAAGATTATGCAGGTACTAGTTTTAGGAGCAGGCGTAGTTGGCGTAACCAGTGCCTGGTATCTGGCGAAAGCCGGACATGAAGTAACCGTTATTGATCGTCAGGTAGATGTCGCATTAGAAACAAGCTATGGCAACGCCGGTCAGATCTCCCCAGGTTATTCCGCGCCCTGGGCTGGCCCTGGCATCCCATTAAAAGCCATTAAATGGTTGATGCAGGATCTTGCACCTTTCATGATCAACGGTAAAGAAGTTGATCCGCAAACGCTCAGTTGGATGACCAAAATGGTGTCTAACTGTACTGAGGGTGCCTATCACAAGAACAAAGCACGCATGATGCGCCTGGCTGAATACAGCCGTGACTGTTTTATCGACCTGCGCCAGGAACTGGATATTCACTATGATGAGCGCCAGAAAGGTACGCTGCAGGTATTCCGTACAGATAAGCAGGTAGCAGCTTCCAAGAAAGATATTTCTGTACTTGAAGAGTGTGGCGTTAACTTCCAGGTTCTGGATCAGGAAGGCTGCATCGAGTATGAACCTGCCCTGGCAAACGTAAAAGAGAAAATCGTGGGTGGCCTTCGCCTTCCGGGTGATGAAACCGGCGATTGCTTCAAGTTCACTAATGCTCTGGCGGATGAATGTAAAAAAATGGGTGTTCAGTTCCTGATGAAAACGGACATTCTGAGCATCAACAAAGAAGGTGAAAAAATCACCAGCGTTTCCACCTCTCGCGGTAAATTAACCTCTGACGCGTATCTGGTAGCTCTGGGTAGTTACTCGACGCCTATGATGTCTGAGATTGGTCTGAAGATTCCGGTATACCCAATCAAGGGTTACTCACTGACACTACCGATTGTGGATGAGAATAAAGCCCCTACTTCAACCGTGATGGACGAGACATACAAAGTAGCTGTAACCCGCTTTGATGACCGAATCCGTGTGGGTGGTACTGCTGAGATCGCATCTTATAACAAGGACCTGAATGAAAAACGTCGCGCCAACGTTGAGTTCGTTGTTGGGGATCTGTTCCCAGGCGGCGGTGATATTGAGAAAGCAGAATTCTGGACCGGCTTACGCCCTATGACGCCAGACGGCACTCCAATTCTGGGTGAAACCAAATACTCCAACCTGTTCCTTAATACAGGTCACGGAACTCTGGGCTGGACCATGTCTCTGGGCTCAGGCAAATACGTTTCTGATGTGATCAGCGGCCAGAAAACCGACATCGACCCTGAAGGTCTGTCTATGGCGCGCTACCACTAGTCAGCCAGCCCTTTATACAACTGAATAATATTGAACGGACCTTAACCGGTCCGTTTCTGTTTTGAATTGAGGATAGAACGTGAGCACTAAAACAATTATCTCTACAGAAAAAGCACCTGCGGAAATTGGTACTTACTCACAGGCAGTAAAAGTAGACAATACTGTATATTTCTCTGGTCAAATCCCACTGAATCCAGAGACAATGGAGATGGTGACTGAGTCTTTCGAAGCGCAGGCTAAACAGGTTTTTGATAACCTGAAAGCGGTAGCTGAAGAAGCAGGTGGAAGCCTGAATGATTTTGTTAAAATCACAGTCCTGCTGTCAGACCTGAAATTTTTCGGACAGGTCAATGAACTGATGGCTGAGTACTTTGAAGCACCTTACCCGGCCCGTGCAGCATACGCAGTTAAAGCTCTGCCAAAAGATGCTGATATTGAAATTGAAGCCGTTATGGTTGTTTAAGATACTCGTTACGTTTTAATTTTCTGGAGTCCACATGGCTAGAGCGGCAACCGCTACCATTAACCTGAATGCAATCCGTCATAACTATCTTCTGGCGAAAAATGCATCGCCTGAAAATAAAGCTGTCGCCATTATCAAGGCAGACGCTTATGGTCATGGCGCTGTGAAAGTCGCCCAATCTCTCGAAGATATTGCGGATGCATTTGGTGTTGCATGCATTGAAGAAGCCATTGAGCTGCGTGAAGCAGGTATTACCCTGCCGATCCTGCTGTTAGAAGGTTTTTTTACTGCGGATGAACTGGATTACATCAGCCAGAACAATCTATGGTGCGCGGTTCACTCTGTCGAGCAGATCAAAATCATTGCAGATGCAGAGCTGGAGAAGCCGATCAAAGTCTGGCTGAAAATGGACAGCGGCATGCACCGACTGGGCGTTCACCCAGATCAGTATGAAGCGGCCTATCAGGAACTGAAAAAACTGCCTCAGGTAGAAGATGTCGTTTTGATGAGCCACTTTGCCTCTGCGGATGAACCACATAAGAGCACCACTGCTGAGCAGATTAGTTGCTTCGATGCGGTTGCCTCTAAACTGGATGCACCGGTAAGCCTGGCAAACTCAGCCGGAACAATGGCACATCCAGATGCCAGAAGATCATGGCAACGCCCCGGCATTATGCTTTATGGCGCCACTCCATTTTCTGAGTCTCAGGAGATTGCAGACCAGCTCCAGGCAGCAATGACCTTATCCTCTGAAGTCATCGCAGTTCGCGATTTGAAACCGGGAGATGCGGTGGGTTACAGCGGCAAATGGGTGTGCGAAAAGCCAAGCCGGGTGGGCACCGTAGCTATGGGTTATGCCGATGGCTACCCGCGCCATGCTAAGAACGGAACACCGGTTCTAGTTGATGGCAGGCTCACCCAGATAATCGGCCGCGTATCTATGGATATGCTGGCAGTAGACCTGACGGATCTACCTGAAGCCGGCGTTGGCAGCCACGTTGAATTCTGGGGCGACAATCTAAAAGCATCCGAAGTCGCAACCTACTGCGATACTATCCCTTATACCCTGTTTACTGGCATTACCCGCCGAGTACACAAGAAATATATTTGAGATCAACATGAGCATCGAACGAATTGAATCAACAGAACGCATGAGCCGTATCGTTAAGCATAACGGTACCGTTTACCTGTGTGGTCAAACTGCTGGCGAAGCCCAGTGGGATATTCAGGCACAAACACAAAAGTGCCTGGATAAGATTGAAGACTTACTAGCAAAAGCAGGCAGCAGCAAGGAACAGCTGTTATCCGTAACCATCTACATCCGCGATATGAAAGACTTCGCAGCGATGAACCAAGTATGGGATGCCTGGGTAAAAGACTGCGAAAAACCTGCCCGTGCCTGTGTTGAAGCACGCATGGCACGCCCAGAAATTCTGGTTGAGTTTTCGGTTACTGCCGCGTACTAATTTTTCACACTCTTGAAAAACCCAAAGCCCGGAAATTTGTCTGGGCTTTTTATATTTCCTACTGTAACACCTACGTGCTTTCACACTCTTTTTCCCTGTGGATAAAAAGACACACTTCCCTGTTTACCCATACAGTATATTTGGATAACTTCGGATACTGCGCTCGTTTTTCTTCTGAATATGGCTCTTTTTTATCCTTGCGTTTTAAATAAAACGATTACATATTAAGCACTTAGGGAATTTACTGTGCAGATATATGAGCGCAGTCAGTCATCAAAACGCGCATGCTCGTTTTTATCGGAGGAAAATGGCTGTGCTGTCTAAAAGCTATTTAGATTCAATAAATTACAGGCTTTTATGTTTTTCTCTTTGGCAGAAAAACGCGCACGCTCGTTATTAAAATGTTAAATGTCTATGATCTACGAATACGATTTAGAGGAAATCCTTCCAAGGTTAAAAGGCCCACTTAAGGAAATCCTTGATGCAGAAATCGCGGCGGGCAACGAGATGGAAGAAATATCAAGTGAGTGGCCAATGCCCGAAGTGAATGTGTGGTTTAAAAATCCACTCACAGATAAATATAAAAAATCGTATCCTTCTCTGCAATATAGCTATCTTGGTGATCCTAAGAATTGGCTAGAGGAGTATATAGATCAAGATAATGGAGCAATGGTGGCGGCAAAGTGCTAGTCCAACATTTAACAAGCAAAGGCAGCATCGCCCTGCGGGCTTGACGCGCTAAAGCGCGCCGCTGCTTTGAGCGTTAGTTGCCAGTGAAGAATCAGGCTATGAATCCAGAAATTGACATCAGGAATAAGACTGTAACGAACGAACTAATTTATATTGGTAATCCGAAATCAAAAGCGGCACCTGTAATCACTAATTGAGTTAATGTCAAATCTGGTGTACGGACATCAGGCTGCGTTCCTGTCTGA
>JBMYLM010000090.1:0-8098 GCA_049596335.1 Neptuniibacter sp. | reverse complement strand
CAATCAGACAGGAACGCAGCCTGATGTCCGTACACCAGATTTGACATTAACTCTAGGAAAAAAGATTATGAGCATTCCATCTAACTACCTTTTTACTCCAAGCCACGAATGGGTTCTGGATAACGGTGACGGTTCTATCACTCTGGGTATTTCTGACCACGCACAGGAGCTCCTGGGTGATGTGGTATTTGTTGAGCTGCCAGAAGTGGGCAGTGAAGTTGAATCCGGTGAAGAGTTCTCTCTGGTTGAATCGGTAAAAGCGGCTTCCGATATCTATTCACCTGTTTCAGGTGAAGTTCTGGAAGTAAACGAAGCGCTGAGCGATGAACCGGAAACACTGAACAGCGAGCCATATGAAGGTGGCTGGATCGTTAAGATCAAACTATCGGATTCATCTGAACTGAGCAAACTGCTGAACGCAAGTGCTTACGCCGCAACGATTGCAGAAGAAGGCTGATTGAATTGAGCTCTGGGGGTAAGGATTAATCGCCCTTACCACCAGTTCACTGTCCCCAATCGGTTTTTGCAAAGGAGCTTATTTCATAAGTTCCCTGACGAAGCGGTAGTGCAGGACCGCTTCGCACCTTTAATTCCATCTTAAGCTATCAGCTTAGGATTATGATAATTACAACAGGTTATTGTTATGACAGTAGAAACTCGCACATTGAGTGATCTTGAGCAGACGACTGATTTTACTCGTCGTCATGTAGGCCCTGATGTGGCACAAACCAAAGAGATGCTGTCCTCTTTAGGTTATAAATCTCTGAATGAACTGATGACTCAAACAGTTCCTGATTCCATTCGACTGGATGATGCTCTGGATATGGATGGCAGTGTTTCTGAAGCAGACTCACTGGCTTATCTGAAACAGCTGGCCTCAAAGAATGTGGTCAACAAATCCTATATCGGAATGGGTTATAACAATACCCTGGTGCCGAACGTAATTTTACGTAACGTTCTGGAAAATCCTGCATGGTATACCGCTTACACTCCCTATCAGCCGGAGATTGCGCAAGGTCGTCTTGAAGCATTGCTGAATTATCAGCAGATGGTAATGGACCTTACAGGTATGGAACTGGCGAACGCTTCACTGCTGGATGAAGCAACCGCTGCTGCTGAAGCAATGACGCTGTGTAAACGCTCCAATCGTAAGAAGAGCAATACCTACTTTGTAGCCGACGATGTTCACCCACAGACTATTGATGTGATTAAAACCCGTGCTGAATATTTTGGTTACGACGTGGTGGTGGGTAATCCGGAAACCGATCTGGAAGAAGCGGATCCATTTGGTATACAGCTTCAATACCCGGGGACTTACGGCGATATTAAAGACATTCAGTCTCTGATCACTCAGGCAAAAAGCCTGAAAACCATGGTGTCTTTAGCCGCCGATCCCCTAGCCTTAGTACTGCTGAAATCCCCAGGTGAAATGGGTGCGGATGTAGTCCTGGGTTCATCTCAACGCTTTGGTGTGCCGATGGGCTTTGGTGGTCCTCATGCTGCATTCTTTGCGTCTTCAGAAAAACTGAAACGCTCAGTTCCCGGCCGAATTATTGGTGTATCGATTGATAGCAAGGGTAATCAGGCTCTGCGTATGGCTATGCAGACTCGTGAGCAGCACATCCGCCGTGAGAAGGCCACCTCAAATATCTGTACCGCTCAGGCTCTATTGGCAAATATGGCGTCTTTCTACGCTGTGTATCATGGCCCTCAAGGCCTGAAAACCATTGCGGAGCGAGTTCATCGGCTGACGGCTATTCTGGCGAATGGATTGAAAGCGAAGGGTGTGCAGGTCAATGAGACCTACTTCGATACGCTGACACTGACCGTTCCTGAAACCCGAGGTGATATCTATCAGCGTGCGCTGGACGCTGGTTGTAACCTGCGTTTGATTAACGGTTATAAACTGGGTATTTCTCTGGATGAAACAACCAAAGCAGAAGATGTTGCTCAGTTGTTTGATGTGGTTCTGGGCGAAGGTCACGGTCTTTCTGTATCTGATCTTGATGCTGAAATTACATCCGGTGCAGCGACAGGTATCAGCGAAGAGCAGCGTCGTGAAGATGAAATTCTGACTCATCCAACGTTCAACAACTATCACAGTGAAACCGATATGCTGCGTTACCTGAAACAGTTGGAGAATAAAGATTACTCACTGGTTCATGGCATGATCCCTCTGGGTTCCTGCACCATGAAGCTGAACGCAACAGCAGAGATGATTCCGGTTACCTGGCCTGAGTTTGCAAACATTCACCCGTTTGCACCAGAAGATCAGACCCGGGGGTATCTGGAAATGATCAACGAATTGGAAGCTGCACTGGTAGAAATTACCGGTTACGACAATGTTTCCATGCAGCCTAACTCGGGTGCGCAAGGTGAATATGCGGGTCTGTTGGCGATCCGTAAATATCAGGAAGCGAACGGGCAGGGGCAACGTAATATCTGCCTGATTCCTTCCTCAGCGCATGGTACCAACCCTGCCTCAGCAGCAATGATGGGCATGAAGGTTGTAATTGTTGAATGTGACGAGAACGGTAACGTTGATGTTGCAGATCTGCGTGCTAAGGCACAGCAACATCAGGATGACTTGTCTGCATTGATGATTACATACCCATCTACTCATGGTGTATTTGAGGAAGATATCGTCGAGATCTGCAGCATCATTCATAAAAACGGTGGTCAGGTCTATATGGATGGCGCCAATATGAATGCTCAGGTAGGTATCTCTAAGCCGGGTTTGATTGGTTCAGACGTATCCCACCTGAATTTGCACAAGACCTTCGCAATTCCACATGGTGGCGGTGGTCCGGGTGTGGGTCCAATCGGTGTGAAAAGCCATCTGGCACCTTACCTTCCAGGTCATAAAGTCAGCGCAACAGGCGTGGTGAGCGAAGAGAACGGTGCGGTATCCGCAGCGCCTTATGGTAGCGGTGCGATCCTGCCAATTACCTGGGCATATATCAAAATGCTGGGTAAATCAGGTCTGAAGCGTTCTACTGAAATGGCGATTCTGAATGCTAACTACATGACTGATAAGCTGGCAGAGCACTATCCGGTCCTGTACCGCGGTCGTAATGACAAAGTTGCCCATGAGTGTATTGTCGATATCCGTCCAATCAAAGAAGAGAGCGGGGTATCTGAAGAAGACATCGCTAAGCGCTTAATGGACTATGGTTTCCACGCGCCAACCATGTCGTTCCCGGTTACCGGTACTTTGATGATTGAACCGACAGAGTCAGAGTCCAAAGCGGAGATCGATCGTTTTGTTGATGCGATGGTGCAGATTCGTGATGAGATCAGAAAAGTTCAAAGTGGTATCTGGCCCGCGGATAACAATCCGCTGTGTAATGCTCCGCATACACAGGCTGATGTGATGAGTGCTGCATGGGAACGTCCATACAGCCGCGAAGAAGCTGTTTTCCCGAACGAGGCAACACGTCTTAACAAGTTCTGGCCAGCTACTAATCGCATCGATAACGTTTACGGAGATCGTAATTTCATCTGTTCCTGCCCAGGCATTGATGCTTACAGGGACTAAATGATCTCCGGGAAGCTTGTTCCCCATTAACCTGCTTCCCTGCAATCTGTCTGAAAAGGCAGATTGCAACCTTTCCTCGAATCATCATTCACTGATGTATTTGGCCTGCCTCTGTTGTATTGAGAGGCGTTAGCGGGGTGACTCCTACCCCGCATTTTTTCGAATCTAATTAGCAGCCTTTGGCGAGGATGGCATTTACCTCAGCACACGCCTGCCTCAGCACTTTCCATGGGCGATAATCTTAAGAGTGATACCACTCTTTAAAGCGTTCGATGCTAGGAAATTCATGAACCACCATCAGATTGCTTTCCCAGTCTCCTTCAAGCACTTCACCCTGGTCGCCTTTGACAAGAAATTTGCCACCGTACTTTTCAATCGTTGGAATATGCCCAACCACATATTCCTGAAACTTTTTTTGGTCATGAATCTTAATGATATTGACGATGTTATAGGCTTTACAAACAGCTAAGCTCCAGAAAATGATAATCAGATATTGATAAGTTGCGTGATGTTCAATTTAAATCTGAGCGGAAGGATTGCAAAGGTGAAAGATAACGCCATTTCAGGCCGGTTAAATTTAGGGAGTTCTGTGAAAAATTATTAGTGATAAAGATCAGATCATTCTAAAAATGGTCATCACTCCTTTAATGGTTCCTGGCAACGTCAACGTATTCATCGGATAAAAAATGGGCATTGAAGGTATCGATATCCACTGGCTTTGAGAATAGGTACCCCTGAAATAAGCCACAACCGTTTTCAATTAAGAACTTATGCTCAATCTCGGCTTCCACGCCTTCCGCAATGACCTGCATCCCGAGATTTTCTGTCATTAAGATGATGGTTTTCACAACGGCGGCGTCGTGCTCATCAGTCGTAATGTCTCGGACAAAAGACTGGTCTATTTTCAGTTTTGAGATGGGGAGGGTTGTCAGATATTGAAGTGAAGAGTATCCAGTACCAAAGTCATCAATAGAGAAAGTAATGCCGTGTTTTCTGAGCTCCAGCATAACAGCAACAGCTTTGTCTTTATCATCCAGTATTAAGCTCTCAGTAATTTCTATTTCCAATGAGAGCGGATTGATTTTGTATTTGATGAGTTGATTTTCAAGAAACTCTGCGAAGCCATCACTCAGGAACTGATTCGAACTTACATTTACAGCCAGGTTAAGTTTTTTTCCCTGTTCTTGCCAGCTAGCCAGTTGTTTGCAAGCTGCTTCAATGACCCAATTACCTAATGGGATGATCAGCCCTGTTAATTCAGCGAGTGGAATGAATGTACAAGGTAAGACGAGCCCATGCTCTGGGTGATGCCAGCGAATCAATGCTTCAGCACCTGTTGCGTGTCCATTTCTATCTACCTGTAGTTGATAGAAAAGTTCAAAATGTTCCCAGGGTGCTAATAATGCTTCACGAAGTTCTTCCTCTAAATTAAGGCGGTTGATCGCTTCTTCCTGCATAGCATCAGAAAAAAAGTGGGAGCAATCACGGCCCGACTGCTTGGCTGCATACATGGCCATATCAGCCTGTTTGAGAATATCTTGCGCACTTTCAGTTTTATCACCGAACATACTAATCCCGATGCTTGCAGATGAATGGATTGAGCGTCCATTTATTTCGATAGGGGCAGTTAATACCTTTCTCAACTGTTCGGCTATTGAAAATGCATGTTCAGCAGCTCTGTGTGGGAGTATGTTCAGACTGGGTAGTACGGCAAGAAACTCATCACCCCCGATTCGTGCGCAAATATCACTGTCTCTTAGGCTCTGTTTAATTCTATTAGCGGCGACTGTAAGCAGCCTATCACCTGTATCATGACCCAGTGAGTCGTTGATGGTCTTGAAGTTGTCCAGATCAATGTAAAACACAGCTCCGAAATTCTTGGTTCTTAGTGCTGCCTGGATTTCATGTTTAAGTTGAGCAGATAGCAACCTTCTGTTGGGTAATCCCGTTAAAGGATCGTAAAAAGCATGCTTTTCTATCTCTTTACTTTTTTCAACCAATTCCTGATCTCGCAATTCAACCTTAGCAACCATGTTGTTGAATTGATGCATGATCTCCCCCAGCTCATCTGAACGGTCGACGTCAATGCGGATAGAGTAATCACTATTGTTTTGTACCTGAACATGCGCTGTAAGATTAAGTCGATAGGTTTAGCAATACTCCTCTGGAAACGGGTGGAGACCTTTTGTAAGAGATAAATCAGAGCGATGACGAGTGCCAGAATAAGGGTAAGGTAGAGTGCCATATGCATCCAGTAGCCTTTTAGTGACACTTCCATGACGAGGATTCCGACTGCCTGCTCGTTGAGGGAGATCGTTTGTAACAGATATAACTTGCTAAGGGTAAAGTGATAGTCAGGCTCTGAGTGGCCTCCACCGTATTCTGTCAGGAACTTTTGAACGTCATCATGAAGTGACGTGTTTGCTTTAGGATATGCTGCAAATATTTGCTGATCGTCGGTAATAATTGCCGAAAATGTTATGTCTGAGTCATTGCTAAGCGATCCTAAGAATCTTTCGGCGGTGGCCTTGTCTCCAAAACTAACAGCAGCAGTAAGGTGTTCGGCCATGAGCTCACTGGTGAGTGAAGCACGATCAATTAGACCTTGCTTAGCCGCATACCATTCCATGGCGAAGAAACTAAGTGAAGCGATCAAGAGTACAGTCACACTTGTTCCAAACACCATTTGCTTGATTGTTGTCGCGATCCCTTTTTATTTTTCTGCATTGAGGAAGGCATTATTCTCCCTCTCTAATAACAGTGGAAATTTCTAGTAATGATGAGGAAATACTTAACTTAGATTTTTTGACTGGTGTTAGGTTGATTCGGAAATTAAAACGATTTTTTACCTTCACCAGCTCTATCATGCCTCCTAAACCCGCAAAGCCTCCCAAGGAGCTCACCGTTAAGGTGGGTGCATAGCTTGCTCGACGTAAAACCTGTTTTGTTTCTACCGCAGACCCTTCCGTAATAAAGAGTATTTGGCATTGGTGTATGTCATAAGTTGAGGAGTCTTGTTTAAGAAAGACAAAACGAACTTGTAAAGGTCCGACCTTGGTTTGTTTATGCCTCGGATCTTTAAAAACTTCATAACCCTTGCCGCGGTAAAGGCAAAATTTAAAATCCGCTTGATCGCTTTCTGGCCAGTGAGTGAACTGTGCAACTTTGAGAAGTAAGGCTACCTGAAGCTCTTGTTCAGTTAATGCATGGGCTTTAACAGGCAATAACAGGCATACAATGACTGCAATAGAGGAGTGAAAGGTCATCCTCTTGATCAACCAAAGCAAAGGCCTGTTAAGGGAGCTCATTTCAGAATTCCCAATTCACAGAAAGCACGATGGAGCGATCTATTTCCGTTGGGGTAGAGAATGACTCACCGACAGCCTCAAGAGTTTTCGAGTCGAAAATATTGTTCGCTTTTATTGCCAGCTCAAGGTTGCGGTTCTTTCTCCAGGAAAGTCGTGCATTTGTCGTGATCACATCATCCACACTGAGGTTGGTGAATAGCGCGTAATTACTGGGTATTGGAATTTCATCGTAATAGTATATGGACGCGTCCAGAGACCATTGCTGATTTATGTCCCATGCCGAATTAAGTTTTACAATATGCTTGGCAAAAGAGTTGTTCAGTACATCAACACTCAGTGGGTCCGTACTGTCATTGTCGGCTTCCATTTCCACGTCCAGATAACTGTAACTTGCAGCAATCTTGAAACTGGCAGATGGCTGCCAGATAGAGGTTAGTTCCAAGCCATAAGACTTCCCGGAAAGCTTATTTCCCATTTGAAAAGTTATCGGATTGATCTGTTCAAAGGAGAGGTAGTCGTCATAGTCGTTATAGAAAACGGCAACATCAATGGAGTGTAAGTTGCTGGAGAAGTAACGATAACCGAGTTCATAGCTAATAACATTTTCGGAATCGGTTTCCTCATTTCCCAGTACCCAAGTGGTTACTGGAAAAGTCAGTCCTCCTTGAATATTACTTCCTCTTTCTGCAATGGAAGGTGTTCTTGCGGCCTTTGAAATTGCCCCCCAGGTAAAATGACCTGGTGAGGGCGTATAAGCTATTCTGAGATTTGGCTGAATTTCCCAGCCGGTAAAATCGTGATGTTCAAACTTTGAACCAAAGGTGAGAGATAGCTTTTCGGGAAGAATAATTAATTCATCCTGAGCGAAGAAACTATATAAATCTATATCATTGTCATCCGGCAGTATGCTCACGGAATAACTGTTCTGATAATCCGCATCAACTCTCCTGTAACCCATGCCAAAAATCAGGTTGTGGCTCCCAATTGCGGGCAAGGTGAGCTGATAGTCCAGATCGTAATTTTTTAGATCTTGTTCTAAGTAAAGTTCTTCTCGATCGTAGGTATCAAAGACAAACTGTAAATCACTTTGAGCACCGTTTTGATGCAGGTGCTTCCAGTTACCCTTGAGGTAGAAAGAGTTTAAATCTAACTGATCTTGATTGTTCAGGGAGAAAAAAGAGGGTGGAGGCAGATTCAAAACTGAGATGGTTTGTTGGGTTTTGTTGTCATTAAAACCCGCAGACAGTTCTAT
>JBMYLM010000089.1:0-8114 GCA_049596335.1 Neptuniibacter sp. | reverse complement strand
TTGTTATCCGGTTTTTTTTATCCAAGCAAGGTGTAAATGCTATTTCGCCTTATTGAGTACCTTCTCACGTTGTGCGTTCGTAGGATACGCTCAATATCAAACTCCATATTGTCAGCCGTAATTACCTTCACTGCATTTTTGTAGGTATCTATAAAAAGCTGTTCCCTGGGAATCCCTTTTGCTATCAGGTCATTAAAGACCATCTTTGTCCGTTCGGTTGATGTATAGGAGCCGGTAACTGTAATAGTCATTTCAGATCCTCTTTAAAAAATTTAGTTGAAAATAGTGTCTTAAACTAAAGTCGATAATCTTAGGATAGAAACGGACCAGAGAAGTGTCCAGAATAACTGCGCTATCCCCCTACGAAAAAAAGCTCTACTCAGGTATAATGCGCGCCTTCTTTTCAAACCCAAAAGGTAGAGATCGATTCATGGAGCTTTCCGCACTGACTGCCGTTTCTCCGGTTGATGGTCGCTATGGCAGCAAAACAGCTGACCTGCGTGATGTTTTTAGTGAATATGGCCTGATTCGCTTCCGCGTTGAAGTTGAAGTTCGCTGGCTACAGAAACTGGCTGCACATCCTGAAATTTCAGAAGTGCCACCATTGAGCACTGATGCTAATGCTCTTCTGAATTCAATCGTCGATAACTTTGGGATTGAAGATGCACAGGCTGTTAAAAACATCGAGCGTACAACAAACCACGATGTGAAAGCGGTTGAGTACTTCATCAAAGACAAGTTCAAAGATAACGCTGAGTTAATGGCGATTAATGAATTTGTTCACTTCGCATGTACTTCTGAAGACATTAACAACCTTTCACACGCATTGATGCTGAAAAACGGCCTTCAGGTTGTTCTTCCTCAGATGCAGCAGGTTGCTGATGAGATTGCTCAGATGGGTCGCGACTTTGCTGAGCAGCCAATGCTGTCCCGTACACACGGTCAGACAGCCTCGCCTTCTACCGTTGGTAAAGAGATGGCGAACGTTGCTTACCGTATGCAGCGTCAGATCAAACAGCTTGAGAATGTAGAGTTCCTCGGCAAAATCAATGGTGCAGTAGGTAACTACAATGCTCACCTGTCTGCTTATGCTGATGTTGACTGGGAAGCGAATGCTAAAGATTTCGTAGAAAGTCTGGGTCTAAACTGGAACCCATACACAACTCAGATCGAGCCGCATGACTACATCGCTGAATTGTTTGATGCGGTTTGCCGTTTCAACACAATCCTGATCGACTTTGATCGTGATATTTGGGGCTACATTTCACAAGCGTACTTCAAGCAGAAAACCATTGCTGGCGAAGTAGGCTCTTCTACAATGCCGCATAAAGTTAACCCAATCGACTTCGAAAACTCTGAAGGTAACCTGGGTATCGCCAATGCAGTTATGGGTCACCTGGCTCAGAAACTGCCAATCTCTCGCTGGCAGCGTGACCTGACTGACTCTACTGTTCTGCGTAACATGGGTGTTGGTTTTGGTTACTGCATGATTGCTTATCAGTCTACTCTGAAAGGCATTAGCAAGCTGGAATTGAACCCTGCGCAGCTGAATGAAGATCTGGACAATGCATGGGAAGTCCTGGCTGAGCCAATCCAGACAGTTATGCGTCGTTACGCTATCGAAGAGCCATATGAGAAGTTGAAAGCGCTGACTCGTGGTCAGGACATGAGCAAAGAAACTATCATGGCTTTCGTTGATACACTGGATATGCCAGAAGAAGCGAAGCAGTCGCTGAAAGAGCTGACACCGCATAGCTACATTGGTAATGCAGTCGCTCAAGCAAAAAAGATCTGATTTGATTTCAGAATAAGAAAACGGGGCCTGGTGCCCCGTTTTTTTGTGCCTTAGGAAATCAACAGATAATGAGCGGATTCAGTTGCAACCTCTTACCGGTCTGATCGGCTTCCTCTTCGGGTAATATATCAATGCTTGGCCAGAGTCCGTTAGACAGACTCTGTGAATATGGCCTGCAAAGTTCCAGTTCTTCCATAGCTTGTACTGTGTTTTCAAAATCATATTCTAAACGGTGCCAGCTGATTTTTAATTGGCCCTGCTCCGGAGAGATCAGCATGTACCAGCCAGTCTGAGTGCCATCATTTGCAGGCATGCCTATAACACCGGCATTGAGCCACGTCCCCTGCTCTAATTGCTGGCCGAATGGTATGCCGCAATGGCCGCCGATAATGACATCTACAGCATTTTGTCTTAGCTGTTGGTTTTTGTATTCATGATCGCTGGAGTGAAAAACGAACTCATTAATGCTGTTGGTAGAGCCATGAACGACAAGGAAGCGTTTTCCTGAATATTCAAAGCTGATTCGTCGGGGCAAAGTCTCCATCCAGAACTTATGTTCTTGTGACGTGTGAAACCTCGAATAGCGGTACCACTCTGCAGAGAGTAATGAACAGGACGAATTTTCGTCAAAACCGCAGCCACAATCATCCGCATTTGCTGCCAGAGATTCCTCGCAATTCCCCATAACGACATGACAGCCCCAGTTTCTGATCAGATCGACTGTCTGTTCAGGTTCTGCACAATACGCCACCAGATCGCCTGTACAGAAAATATGGGTGTTGGGTATATCCAAATGTTCGGCGATATCTCTAATGGCTTTTGTGGCTGCGTAGTTGCTGTAAGGGCCCCCAAAGATGAGCAGTGACCCCTTGAGTATTCCCAGTTCTTTAAAAGTACTCATCAGGATGCATTAACAGCCGGTTGTGTTTGTTTTTGGGTTGAATTGCCAATCATAAATAACAAACATCCACCGATCATAACAACCACACAGATCCATAATAACTTCGTGTATTTATGGACTTCACCGAGATATGCGCTGTATCCGGATGATTCTGTGAAATACAGAGCGGCACCTCCAATGGCTAGCAGGAAGCTGCCCAGATAACTCCAGACCGGTATCTCTCTCTGGTTGCCCCATAAACTGAAGAAAATAACAGGAATAAGGTACATTGAGGCTGTGCCGCTGACAGCTACCGCGCTAAAGAGATCCTTGTTGCCTATAAACACTATAGCTAATCCAGCAAGCATAAACAGAGCCATCACAATCCGGCCGTTTTTCAGATTTTTGCTCAGTAGTTGCATATCTACAACCATCATCTTAGCGGAGCTTGTGAGAGTACTATCCAATGTAGACATGGCGGAGATGATCAATGTTGCACTAAACAGGAACATCGGAACCTCCCCCAGAATGCGGTTTAAAGCATCATTCATTGTTTCGCCATCTAAAGCATTGCTGCCTGCAATTACACCAAGTGAACCAAATGCGATGATACAAATGGAACTGATCCATGCTGCATGAATGAAGCTTCGACGAGTAGTTTCTCTGTCTGCAATAAATCCACGGTCCATCATGACCGGATCATGCATGGGGTAGCTCCATACCTGGAGCAGAGCAACAATCAGAAGGATGGGGCCTGGATCAGAAATATCAAAAGGTTTGAAAGCAAGAAGTTCAGAGTTGAAGTGACCGCCACCGAATGTGATAAGCAGTAAGACCACCAACACGGCAAGGAAGATGATCATCTGTAGGAAGTCAGTCTTCAGTGATGCGTGCAAACCACCCATCATAGAATAAATTAGCGTAACTGCAGCTAAGCCGATCACTGCAAGCGTATAGGCCTCGGAGCCAGCAGCGCCAAACAAAATTCCGATTACCAGTAGGTTTGCGAATACCTCGCTGACAAGTCGTACACCAATCACAAAGTTATAACAGCGTGTTCCCCATGTTCCGAAACGGTCGGACAGAAACGCCTGTACACTTTCATAACCCTGCTCAAAACGTAAATGGTCAATGATCTTTCCACCGGTCAGGAAAGACAGGTAATAAGCTGCATAAGCGAGTGCGCCCCATATGCCGTAGTAAAAGCCCAGGATGGAAGCATTCAGAAGAGATCGAGCAAAGATCCAGGTCGTTACCTGAGAAAACGTCAAGGTGATCAGTCCTGGTGCGAACCCTTTTGAGTTTTTACCACTGTAAAAACTATGAATGTGAGTAACGCGACGGGAGATCAGAATTGAGATTAAAGCCACGATAGCAACGAGACTTGCGAGCCAGACTTCCATAAGTGCTCCAAAAGGGGTTATCAATAAACTTTCGATTAGGACATGACTCAATCAGAATTGGTTCCCCGGGATATTCAAGCAATCTTTAAACTCCCATCTAAGTGCTCAGATTGGGCAGGCATAACATGTAAGCACCATATAAGGGCATCAACAATCACCATAATGTAACCAAACTTCGATAAAACCTGACGTTACCTGTATCTGGGGCTTGGCCCATTGTTTGCTGATTGTCTCTTTACTCACATATAAATAAGGAAAATTTCGATGAGCATGATTCACTTCGTAGGTGGTGAAAAAGGCGGTGTTGGTAAGTCTGTGTTATCCCGTCTGCTTTCTCAGTACTTTCTCGATAACTCGGTATCGTTTTCAGGTTTAGATGCTGACCAGTCACATGCAACCCTGACCCGCTATTACAGCGATTTTACTTCCGCCATCAATCTGGATGAGTTTGAAAGTATCGATGGCATCATGGAGATCGCACTTGAAGAAGAGCGTCAGGTGTTAATCGACCTACCCGCTCAAAGTGAACGTTTTCTCGATAAGTGGATTGAGGAAAACGGTGTGCTCGACCTTTGCGAAGAGATGGGTGTAAAGCTGGTGTACTGGTATACAGTTGATGGTGGCCCGGATTCAGTCAATCTGTTGCAGAAATTTTTGAAAAAATATAACCATCAGATTCACTGTGTTGTTGTTAAGAATCACGGTTGTGGTTCGGACTTCTCGGGTATTGAAGCGTTACCAGAATTGGCTTCAGCTCAGTCTGCAATGATGGCTGAGCAGATTGTACTTCCTGCACTGCATACCCCGACCATGGAGAAAATTGATAAGCTGGGTCTAAGCTTTTGGGCGGCAGCCAACCTGAAAGAATCCGGAACCAAGCATCTAAGCTTGATGGAGCGTCAGCGCAGTAAGGTCTGGGTTAAAAAAGGTTATGCTGCGGTTGAATCTGTGATGAGCCAGCTTAAGACTGATTGATCATTATTAAGGCAGCTCGATATTCATCGGGCTGCTTTGTCGTAAACCTCAATAAACCATTTCGGTTTCATTCTGCCAAAATCTGTTCGTAGGTTGGACTTCAATGCTTTCTTTGAATCCAGAACATAAGGTTTACCCTGCACTCTTACAAAGACGACCCAATGCCAGAAGGGTTTGCCGTTCTCTTCATGCCACTTGATGGCAAGCAAGGCTTTATCTGGCAGTGTCTCCCAGGTTGAGAAGGGTGTCTCTTGATCTGATGTTGAGATCCCCAATGAAGCCAGCAGTTTTCTGACATATACAGTGTCCGACCAGAGCGTTGAATCATCGGCATAAATACCAAGATTATTTGCAACCTCTTTAGCCTCTTGGTAACTGATCTGTTTTAACGCTGCCGCTGAAGCGATGCCGCAGCCAGTGACTTCTTCTTGGATAATGGGGTTCATGGATGGGGTTAACCTTAGATATGCCTGGCCCTGAAATGCCACTCTGTAGGTTCCATAGAATTTGAAATAGCGTGTTTGAGGTTGTTATCAATATCGGGCGAATCCTGATCGTAAAGACCACAGAAAGAGAGGGCTCGACGTATATCAACCGTCTCACCGAGATATTCGTATACAACCCTGGCTGCGCAAGGCATACGCTCGCCGCTACCTGAAACGCCCTGCTTTAAACCCGTAAGACGATTGACCCTGTTTTTGAACGATGGGAACAGAATGGTCTGTGTCATTTCATTGCCGGTCAGGGATTCATGATCAATCATGAAAATGCGATCGGTGAGAAGCAGGACAACGCCAAGATAAACCGCATGGCAAACTTTCTCGTCTGGACCTTCTTTGAGGCGCTCGGTCCTTTGGTAAAACACATGATTGTCTTTCTTTTCGAAACAAACCAGTGTGCGCAGGATCTTTCCCGGGCAAGCCATGGATTGGTAATACTCGAAGTAATAGCCCAGGTACTTATCCAGCCCATCGCTGCCACCCTCAAGTAGTTTTTCAATATGTTTCTGTGTTTCGGACTGAGGTGCGATGGCTTGCTGGGGTTTAGGACGGACCTGAATCAGACGTTGGAATTGCTCATGAGGCAGCAGAATCTCGTATTCTTCGACTCCAAAAAAGTCGCAGAAGCGCAGCATGGTATTCGCAGAAGGCTTGCTGCGGCCATTCAGATAGCGATTAAACTGGGGGCGGTTGATGTTTAGTCTGCGGCATACTTCAGCTACGGATTTATAGTAACTGCACAGTAACCTGAGGTTTTTGGGAAAGTCTTCCTGCATTGCCATTTGTCTGCATGTCTGGTGATCATTTTGTGTTCATGTTACGCAAAATGATAAAGGCTGAACAGGTAGTTTATGATTCTTTATGGTGGTCTTAAAGCATCTAAAAGCATCATTTAGCGCCTCGGCGTCAAATGTTTTCTTCGAATGCCATTTGGTTGAATAAATAGCTCCTGACAATAAGAAATGCGAATCCGGTTCGCAAATTAGGAGTCTATCTATGCTCGATTTATTAAATGACCTGCTGTGGGGTAAGGTTCTGATCGGCGTGCTTGTCGTTCTTGGTATCTGGTTCACAGTAGCATCGAGATTTGTTCAATTCCGCTATTTCGGACGCATGTTCCGTATCTTGGGTGCTAATCAGGCATTCAAAAAAGACAAACATGGTCACCTGAGTTCGTTCCAGGCGCTGTTGCTGTCCGTTGCTGGTCGTGTGGGCGGTGGCAATATCGCGGGTGTGGCTGTTGCTATCACCCTGGGTGGCCCGGGCGCTATTTTCTGGATGTGGGTTGTTGGCCTGATGGGTATGGCAACCAGCTTCTTTGAGTGTACTTTGGCTCAGACCTTCAAAAAAGCTGAACCCGACGGTACTTATCGTGGTGGGCCTGCTTATTACATTCGCCGTGGCCTTGGTGAAAACTGGAAGTGGTTGGGTGCTCTCTACTCAGTTCTGCTGCTTCTTACTTTTGGATTTGGATTTACTGCCCTGCAATCTTATTCGGTTGCAGCGTCTTTTAATGATGCATTTGGCATCCCGGTGTACTACACAGGCATTGCTCTGGCTCTGGTTGTTGGTCTGATTATCTTTGGTGGCGTTAAGCGTATCGCTCGCGTTTCTGAAGTGCTTGTACCTGTGATGGCGGTTGGTTACCTAAGCATTGCTCTGTATGTAGTGAGTATGAACGTAGAGCGCATTCCAGATGTGTTTGTGCTGATCGTGAAAAGTGCATTCGGGCTGGAGCCTGCGATTGGTGGTGGTATCGGCGCTGCTATTCTGATGGGTGTTAAGCGTGGTTTGTTCTCGAATGAGGCAGGTCTCGGTAGTGCGCCTAACGTTGCAGCGGTAGCTTATGTTCCTCACCCGGCAAGTCAGGGTGTTGTTCAGTCGTTCTCAGTATTCATTGATACATTGATTCTCTGCTCATGTACTGCATTCATTATCCTGATGAGTGGTATCTATGATCCTGCAACCGTCGGTGATCAAGGTGGCGTTGCATTGACTCAGATGGCGCTTGCTGATCATGTGGGTGAATGGGGCCGTATGTTCGTAAGTGTTGCGCTGCTGTTGTTTGGTTTCAGCACGATCTTATACAACTACTACCTGGGCGAAAACAGCCTCAACTTCTTTAGCGAGGAAAACCAGAACCTGTTTAACGCATTCCGTGTGGCCGTAATCTGCCTTTGCTGTTGGGGTGCGATTATGGATCTGGGTACTGTGTTTGCCTTCGCAGACGTGACTATGGGTTTCCTTGCGCTGGCCAACTTGTTTGCGCTGGCACTGTTGTTCAAAACTGGCCTTCGCATCATGAAGGATTACGACACCCAGTTACAGCAAGGTCATGAGCCCCCTACTTTTGATCCTTCACGTTTCTCGGATCTGAAGATTGATAAAGCTGCATGGGAGTTAGAGCCGCAGCATCAGGAAATGAGTAATAAACGTAAAACTCCGGCTGTAAGTGAAGTCGAGCCGGCTTAACCAAAGGACCTCACGGGGGCAATGCTGTTCATTGAAGACAATTTATCGATGAAGTCATCCCTGCGAAAGCAGGGATCCACTATGAAAAA
>JBMYLM010000088.1:0-8116 GCA_049596335.1 Neptuniibacter sp. | reverse complement strand
AACAGGATACGCCATCCTTCTATCTCCCCATACACCAGAAATCACCATAACTCATTGACTCAGTATTACTTCAGTGTTTTCAGGTATGCGATCAGGTAATCCTGCTCAGCTTTGTCAGTAATCTCAACGTGACGCATGCGAGTACCTGGAACAAAAGTGTCGTTACCCGCAATCCATTTACGCAGATTTTCTTCATCCCAAGTGATGTTAGAATTCTTCAGCGCATCAGAGTATGCGAAACGTGGCAGAGAAGCTGCCTGACGACCTACAACACCAATCAGACTTGGGCCGAAAGCGTTTTTACTCTCGTCCAGTGAGTGACATGCAGAACACTTGTTAAATAACTCTTTACCTGCAGCCTGCATCATTGCCTCAGAATCTGCCATTACAGATGAAGAGAACGAGATAGAAGCAGCTAACAGCAAACCCAGTTTAGTTTTCATATGCTTTCCCCTTTGCAAAACAAAAAGCTTGGGTTAAGTATATGCCTGCTGCGTCGCACAAAACTTGATCTCGCTCAGGGTTTTAAGACACCAGCACCAAAGTACAACATTATTAGACCTTGGTATTATTATTAGTTTAACCTATTGTTTATAAAAGAAAAAAGAGCAGCCGTTAGCTGCTCTTTTTAGTTATTGCATATAAAATGGCTTATGCCTGCTTTGCAATAATATCTTTCCATTTAGCAGGTCCGGTTGTATGCACGGATTCACCAGAAGTATCCACCGCAACGGTTACCGGCATATCCTTAACTTCGAACTCATAAATTGCTTCCATACCCATTTCTGGGAAGGCAAGTACTTTAGCATTAGTAATCGCTTTAGATACCAGGTAAGCAGCACCACCCACAGCCATCAAGTAAACTGCTTCGTTATCTTTGATTGCTTCAATTGCAACAGGGCCACGTTCAGATTTACCGATCATACCCAGAAGGCCTGTGCTTTCGATAACCTGGCGAGTGAACTTATCCATACGTGTAGACGTGGTTGGACCTGCTGGACCTACAACCTCATCACGTACAGGATCAACAGGGCCTACGTAATAGATGAAGCGGCCTTTCAGATCTACTGGCAGTTCTTCACCGTTGTTCAGCATCTCAACCATTTTCTTGTGAGCTGCATCACGGCCTGTCAGCATCTTACCGTTCAGCAGAACAGTTTCACCGACCTTCCACTCTTTAACATCTTCTGGAGTAATCTCATCCAGATTAACGCGACGAGTGTTAGAACCTACTTCAAAGGTAACATCTGGCCAGTCATCAAGACTTGGTGGTGTCAGAACCGCTGGACCATCACCCTTCAGTGTGAAGTGTGTATGACGCGTTGCTGCACAGTTAGGAATCATGCAGATTGGCAGAGATGCCGCGTGCGTTGGACAATCCATGATCTTAACGTCCAGTACAGTCGTCAGACCACCCAGACCCTGAGCACCAATACCCAGATTGTTAACAGCATCCATAATTTCCAGACGCAGCTCTTCAACACGATTCTGAGGACCACGCTCACGCAGTTCGTGAATGTCGATAGGGTCCATTAGGGATTCTTTTGCCATAACCGCTGCTTTCTCAGCAGTACCACCGATACCGATACCCAGCATGCCTGGTGGACACCAGCCTGCACCCATTGTTGGAACCGTTTTAACAACCCAGTCAACAATGCTGTCAGATGGGTTCAGCATCACCATCTTAGATTTGTTCTCAGAACCACCGCCTTTCGCAGCCACGTGAACTTCTACTTCGTCACCTTCCACAATCTCATAGTGGATAACAGCTGGCGTGTTGTCTTTAGTGTTCTGACGCTTACCCGCTGGGTCAGCCAGAATAGAAGCACGCAGTACGTTGTCTGGATGAGTGTAAGCACGACGAACACCTTCGTTAATCATGTCCGTAACGCTCATGGTCGCATCCCACTGCACATTCATACCTACTTTGATGAATACAGTTACGATACCCGTGTCCTGACAGATTGGACGTTTACCTTCAGCACACATACGGGAGTTGATCAGGATCTGCGCCATCGCATCTTTTGCAGCCGGATTTTCTTCCTTCAGGTAGGCTTCGTGAACACCTTGTACAAAATCAAGTGGATGATAGTAAGAGATGAACTGCAGTGCATCAGCAACGCTACTGATTAAATCGTCTTGACGGATTACGCTCATTCGGAGACTCCCAGTAAAGCTTCTTGTCGAGGGTTTGAATTTGAAAGCTCAAAATAATGCCTATTTATAAGACATTCAAAGCTTTCACCCGTGGATACTCTCTCTTGAGGAGAGTTTGATCTGGGGCATGAGTATACACCAAAAGGAGGTGATTTCAGTTCAGCAGAGGTAGTTATTTAGTCGTTATCCTGAAAAGCCGAAATTCTTACACCGATAACAGCAAACCAACACTGTACAATGCGCCAAAAAGAAAAAACGCTTTACCCGTCAATGGGGTAACTGGAATTCTCTCCTCAGCGGTTTTATCAAGATACCTAAGAGGGATCAGCGCCACGGGCAAGCTCAAGGTCACCAACCATGAATGGCTGATCACCTGTACAAAGCTCAGTGAAACGGCACTGACAAAGATGCTCACTAAGAACAGATAATACAGCTTTGTTGCTGTTTCATAACCCACACGCACCGATAGGGTTCTGATTCCCTGTTTCGAATCACTTTCAAAGTCGCGAATTTCGTTACTCAATAACAGCAGTGACGTGTAGAGGCTGACCGGAACCGAGATGAGGAATATTTCCAGGTTCAGCTGCTGAGTCAGTGCGTAGTAAGCACCCGTCACCATCAGCACGCCCATTAACCAGAACACAAAAAAGACTGCCAGCCCCCTGCGTTTGTAATTAACAGGTTCAAGTGTATAGCCAAGCGCGCCCAGCAAGCCGATAACGGCATACAAAAGCAGAATCCAACCCGATTGGTAGATAAGAAACAAACCAATCACAGCCGCTACAAAAAGACAGCTAAGACCAATACCGAAATTAAGGTGGATGCGCTGACGGGATTGTTGCTCAAGTTCGCTGCTTAACAGCGAAAGATCTGAATAATCGTTGATCAGATTAACCCCTGCCTGCAGAAGAAGCCCTGCTATGAGAATCAGGCAAGCAATGAAGAGATTAATCTGAGTATCTGCATTCGCTGCCAGAATACCTGTCAGGCAAACCACTATAGCCACTGAAAATGAAAAAGGCCTTAGTGCTCGCCAGAACAGGTATTTATCAGCAAACATGTTGCAGATTATTTCGCGCTGGAATAAGCCGGTGCGTTAGGCAAGTCACGCATGATCAAAGCGTATGTTGGGTCTGCATCCAGATTCATTGGGATCTTCATCACATGACCTGAACCCGGAGCCACATCCGCAGATTTACCTTTTTTATCGATCATCTCATCCAGTTTGAATTTATGATTGCCCTGAGGGGTCATCAACTCGAGAGTGTCACCTTTCAGGAAGCGGTTACGAACATCAACTTCCAGCATACCGTCCGCATAACCCATCACTTCACCAACAAACTGCTGATGAACGCCTACAGAATTACCGGTCTCATAGTTCTGATATTCATCATGAACATGGCGGCGGTAGAAGCCTTCGGTGTAACCGCGGCTCGCCAGGTTTTCCAGCTCATCCATAAGAGCCATATCAAATGGATTACCGGCAACGGCATCGTCGATCGCCTTACGGTAAGCCTGCGCTGTGCGGGCAACATAGTAGTGAGACTTAGTTCGGCCCTCAATCTTCAGAGAGTCCACTCCGATCTCCGCCAGACGATGCACGTGCTGGATCGCGCGCAGATCTTTTGAGTTCATGATGTACGTACCATGCTCATCTTCAAACGCAGGCATGTACTCACCCGGACGCGTCTCTTCCTGCAGTAGGAAGATCTGATCAGTCGGTTTACCTACACCCAGATCCGGCTGTACTTCTTCTGCTGGCTGCTCTGCTTTAGGATCAAACTGTTCAACAGGTACGACATCACCCGACTCATCCACTTTGGCTTCATGAGCATCGTATTTCCAACGACAGGTATTAGTGCAGGTTCCCTGGTTCGGGTCACGCTTATTGATATAACCAGAGAGCAGGCAGCGACCGGAATAAGCGATACAGAGTGCACCGTGAACGAAAACTTCAATCTCCATTTCAGGGCAGCGCTGACGGATCTCTTCAACCTCATCCAGTGACAGTTCACGTGACAAGATGACACGCTCAACACCCATTGAGTGCCAGAACTTAACTGAAGCCCAGTTCATGGTGTTCGCCTGAACGGACAGATGGATAGGCATATGCGGGAAGTGTTCTTTTACCAGATAGATCAAACCCGGATCAGACATAATCAGGGCATCGGGTCCCATCTCAATTACTGGCTTAAGGTCATCAATGTAAGTCTTAAGCTTGCTGTTGTGAGGAAGAATATTACTGGCCAGGAAAAACTTCTTGCCCAGTTGATGAGCAAGATCGATCCCTTCATGGAGATTATCCATATTAAAATCGTTATTACGCACACGCAGGCTGTAACGAGGTTGACCGGCATAAACAGCATCCGCACCGTAGGCGAAGGCATATTTCATATTCTTCAATGTCCCTGCAGGGGACAAAAGTTCTGGATTACGCATAGTTGAGATGGCTTTTGTTGAGTCTAAGATTACTATTTGCTGATTTCAGGTCAGGACAGATCCTTTAAGGGGATCTCAAATAGCGGTGTATAGATAGATCCGTCTTCACAGGGTTTACTCTGGAACAGAACTACCGAGTCCGCCAGGCTGAACATATCAACCGACGGCCACTTGTTGGGTGATTTAAACTTATTATTTCCGGGCAAACGGCCCAGGGTAATATGGGGCTTAAAGCCCTTTTCCTTATAATCAACACCGGCTTCCTGGGTCACATCAGCCATAACGGAATGCAGACTATCCAGTTCAGCATTCACATCAGGTAAGGCCGCGATCAAAGATAAGCCTTTGTTAACTTTGTAGAATTCGGTCTGATTAATATGCACCTGAAATGAGGTGAAATCCTTAAGGCTTTCCCGGGCACAGCGTTCCAGATCATCAACTTTATTCAGATTGATATCACCCAGAAAACAAAGTGTCAGATGGTAACGATCAGAGTCTACCCAGTGAACCTCTGTTTTTCGATCAAACTCACATAATGTGTCAGCATGATCGGCCAACCATCGTACTACAGAGTCTGGCAACGTCAGTGCAAAAAAAGCACGGATTTTCATAGAGGTCTTGTTAGCCCTAGGTCTTTAAAGGAATCGTGTATTTTGCCTTTTGAGAAGCGACATAGCAATCATCTGGCGACACCAGATGATTGCTTTTTGTTCAGGTTTACTTTTTTTCCAGCATTAACTGCAGGTTATTAACTTTTTGTTTAACAAAAAGCAGATCCTGACTCAGTTGGCTTCGGGTGCTGTCAAAGGCTTTCACCGCCTGTTCATTCAGTTTCACCCTACGTTCAAGGCCTGCAGTACTCTTACTTTCCAGTTTCACGATACGATCAACCAGTTCACGCTGAGTCTTAAGAATCTCTGCTTGCTCTTCCTGCATGAATTCATTGTTTGCTCGCGTTTCTGTCTCTACACGAGCGATCAGTTTGCTCAGTTGCGCTACTTCAGCCTTCACTGATTTTTGCAGGGCTTCCACTTCAGATTTCGCCGCAGCTACACTTTTAAGCTGTTTCTCTTGAGACTTGATCGTGGTTTGTAGCGATTTAATCGATTTTTGCTGTGCTGCTTTATCTTTTTCCAACGCAGCCAAGGACTTTTTCAGAGCTGCGATATCTTTACTTTGCTGTTCAATTTTAGGCTGATTTTTCTGGTGAGCGATCACCCATAACTTGGCGATCTCAGAATCAAGCTGCTTATCTTTCTGACGTAAAGATGACTCCAAAGACGAGACATCACCCTGAAGCTTTTCACCTGATTGCGCAGCGCCCTCTTCCGCCTTCTTGATCAATGCCTGTAACTGCTCCATCTGCTGCTGTGCTTTCAGGAAGGTCGTTTCATCTTTCAACTGCGCCTGATAGACATCAAAACCAAAATAACCCAGCGCGCACACAGCCACGATAAGAATGATGATGACCAACGACTGCACAAACCCGCCACCGCTGGATTCCTTTGCAGCAGCTGCTTTTGACTGTTCCGGCATACTCGTAGAACGAGTCCCGGATACGGGCTCAGCAGGGCCAAGATTAGGAACATTCAAATTTTCATCATCGCGATTCATGGGGCTGTATTCACTCATACATAGGTTGGAAGTTTCGCTATTTTACGCAGAAACTCTAAAAAACAAAAAGCCCCGCATTACGCGAGGCTCTCTGTGTAATTCGCATGGTTTACTGGGGGGATGATTACATCATGCCGCCCATTAATGCATAACCATTTGTTTCAAAAAAAATTAAAAATAACTTATAAAACAATACCCCACTAAATACCCCCTAAACCAACTATTTAAGATTAAACTAAGCTAAGACTTTGAAAAATATGATAATTCAATTTCCTGAATCTGTTCACCAACCTTGGAAAGAATAGCCCTTTAAATCAAGCAATCAATAAAAAACCGTTCAAAAAACAAGACTATGTCATCTTCCGATATATCAATATCTGTCAAATCGAATGGCCCTTACTAAAAGGTACGGCACTTACCTGCCCCCATTTTTTATCCACTTCTCTACATCCGTCAAACGCCAACCAATACTGCCTGGTGTTAAGGCTAACCGAGCTGGAAACTTACCGGCACGCTCTAAACGCCAAATCGTAGTACGTGATAATCCTGTTAGCTCCTGTACCTCTTTTGAACGAATTATCTTATCAGGAGCATCATTGTTCTGAACTGAGGGAGAAGAGCCTACCACGCTAGCCAACAAGTGGTTGAGCAATTGAAAGCCAAAGAACTCAGTTTGATTCTCAGTCACCTGGATAAATTCGATACGGTGATCTTTCTGAAGTTTAGTAAGTTCTTTTAGAGGGCAACGCAAAAATAAAGATGCTTCCATCGGGGTGAAACGCTGATACAAGCCAATACCCATGCTATCTGCAAGTTCACACAAGTCTGCTGTAAACGGCTTATCCATCTATAGAAAAAGCTCCTGCATGCATATTAACCAAAACCATTTGATTTCCTTTGTATCAGAATACAAAATAATTCTGTTTGGAACTAGAGAATAACGGATATGGCACAGGCAGCACACTTATCAAGAAAGGAAAGCGATACGCTTGAAGAGCGTATAAATAATTTCCGTTCTGCCTACACTGCCTACTGCGATATCCAAGCCAGTCAATCTCTCCACAACCAGCCTGAATTTAAAGACACCTTAGGTACAGAAGAAGAGCTTGTACAAGCTCATGAAATCATCAAAACTAGCCTGGATATGGCAGTCAGAGACCTCAGCAAATCAGACCTAGAGAGAGCGATGTTCCTGGGTTTAATTTCAGATATGGACTTAACAAGTATCGGAGAGCTTGGTATACGCTCCGAAGCTCCATCGAACGAACAACAGATTGAAGAAAATCGAACCCGCATCGCTGAAGCCAGATCGGCTGTAAACACTCATCGTCAGGAAAAAAGTAAAGACAAGCCTAGAGATAGATAAAACAGTCCCTTCTAAAAAACGACATACTCTCGTTTATTCTTTTTATACTTTTAATTCGTTTAGGCACCATAGTAATCTGCAATGTAAAGCCAATACATCTCGCTAACTATCACACTTTCCAGGCTTACTATCACAAAAATCAGGCGATTTATTACATATATCAGGAATACAAACACAGATTTAAGGCACTGAACTTTTACTATCACAAAATTTGCATTTTTATGATATTTCAATAAGTTATAGATACGCTGTACTTTTCTAACTCACAACCGATGACGATTCAACCCCAAACACCCGCATTCCAAGAACTGGCCCACATTGACTGACATAAAGCCTTAGTCAGGAGCAATGTTTACACATCAGCACGTTACACATTAACTCCAGACGCACACCGACTGCTTTCAGTGGCAATTTCAGCCATAGCTCAAGGTGATCAGTGACTTATCACCTTTCGTATCTATGTAAAACAGCTTATTGAATTTTACCCGAGTTATGGTGATTTCTGGTGTATGGGGAGATAGAAGGATGGCGTATCCTGTT
>JBMYLM010000087.1:0-8320 GCA_049596335.1 Neptuniibacter sp. | reverse complement strand
CTGTTCTCAATGTTGGTTGAATCTAATTTATTGTTATATAAGGCTTTATTTTCTGGAATGTAGTTTGCAACAACCCCTTACAGAAAGTTTGTGTGGGGAATGTCATGTCTTTAATCAACAACGTAGTGATCAACGATACAACGCTTCGTGACGGTGAGCAGACCGCCGGTGTGGCATTCAATGCGTCAGAAAAAATTAAAATTGCTGAATCACTGTTTGCTGCAGGGGTGCCTGAATTAGAAGTGGGTATTCCTGTGATGGGGCCATTGGAATGTGAAGTCATCAAATCGATAGCGTCCCTGAATAAACGTGCTGAATTGATGGTCTGGTGCAGAATGTGTGATGCAGACCTTAACGCTGCCAAAGATACCGGTGTAGATACTCTTAATTTATCCATCGCGTCTTCCTATCAACAGATAAAACACAAACTTAACCAGACACCTGAATGGGTCCTAAAGCAGATCGATACTTTTGTGAAAAAAGGTCGGGATATGGGCTTTGATGTCAGTGTCGGTTGTGAAGATTCATCTCGCGCAGATATTGATTTCCTTAAATCAATGTTTGAGGTCGCTCAACATGCAGGTGCAAAGCGAGTTCGTTATGCGGATACGCTGGGCTTATGGAGCCTTTCTCACTGCACAGCATCATAGCTGAACTGCGAAGTACTACAGATCTCGAAATAGAGATGCACGCCCATGATGATCTGGGTTTGGCAACAGCCAATACATTTGCAGCCGTCGCTGCAGGTGCCACACATGTGAATACCACGGTTAACGGTTTAGGGGAGAGAGCAGGCAATGCAGCGCTGGAAGAAATTGTTATTGGATTGTCTCAGCTTTATGGCATTGATTGCGGTGTTGATTTTCACAGCCTCCAATCACTTTCAGCCCTAGTGGAACAGGCTTCAGGTCGAATTGTTTCAAGCCAGAAAAGTGTTGTTGGTAGTCATGTTTTTACCCATGAATCTGGCATCCACACTGATGGTTTACTTAAAGATCAGCGTAATTATCAGGGACTTGATCCGCTGAAAATTGGGCGTTCGCATTCTATGGTCCTGGGCAAGCACTCAGGAGTGAACATTGTAAAACATGTCTATCAGGAACTTGGTATTGCGCTTACTCGAGAGCAAGCGACGGTACTGTTAACTCAGATCCGTCAGCTAGTAACGCGTAATAAAAGAGCACTGTCTCAGATCGAACTGATCAAACTTTGCGAAGAGTTTAAACACTCTGAGGAGAACAGATATGAAACATCCAGTTATGCCTACTAAAACGCATTCAGTAGCGGCAGCAAAACATCTGAACATGATGCGACAGAACCTGCTTTATCGCGGTTTTATGATTGAGTCTGAGAAAGGCGTTGTGTGCAAGCACACCAACTCCTCAGAAGATAAAAACGAAGAGCAGCGCTAACAAGGAGAGTGAAATGAGCAGCTCAGCGACAGTAGAAATCAAAGCATCAAAACCAGGTCTTTTGGCCATGTGGAAAGAGGATATTCGCTGTGTTTTTGATCGTGATCCTGCTGCAAGAAGTGTCTTCGAGATTCTTATGACATACCCGGGGGTACATGCATTGCTAATGCATAGAGTTGCACACAAGTTATGGAGTCGTGGTTGGTTCTTCAGCGCTCGTTTCATCGCGTTCTTAGTTCGATTATTCACTAACGTAGATATTCACCCAGGTGCCGAGATCGGAAAGCGGTTGTTCATTGATCATGGTGCAGGGGTTGTCATTGGTGAGACAGCAATACTGGGAGATGACGTAACGCTTTATCACGGAGTGACACTTGGGGGTACAAGCTGGAACAAAGGTAAGCGCCATCCAACCTTGGGTGACCGAGTGCTTATCGGAGCAGGCGCAAAGGTTCTGGGTCCCATCATTGTCGAAGCCGATGCCCGGGTGGGTGCCAACTCAGTGGTCGTTGGGAATGTTCCGGAAGGTGGCACCGTTGTCGGTATTCCGGGACGTATCGTAACTGATCAAAAACTCAATACCGGTGTTCACGGTATTAACTTGAATCATCACATGATTCCTGACCCTGTAGGTCGTGCCATTGCTTGTCTGTTAGAGAGGATAGATAAGCTTGAAGCCCGCCTTGAAGAGCATGGTGCATTGGAATCTGGCTATCAGCTCAAACTCTATGGCCAATGCGAGTCATACAGTGAGATTTGTGACAACGATTGTCCTGATGGCAAACATTATGCGCGGGGGGAATGATTATGGATTTGCATAGTTATGAAGTGGATGACCTTTACTTCGACAAGCCCATGGAAGTTGAGGTGATCTCACTACTTGAAAAGGCAGCTGAAGCCTATGAGTTGGGTGAGTCTGAACCTTTTTTGATGAAGGCTAAACAACTGGCACCGAACAATCTGATGGTGTTGGTCGCACTGTATCGCTTTTATTACTACCAGCACCGTTACGAAGATGCATTAAACGTTGCCGAACATGCTCTGAACACATCAGGAAAGCTTTTTCATTTTGAACGCAGCTGGCGCCAGATGAATTTAGAAGCTCTTTCCTATGGGCTACTGGAATCCTTTGGCATGGTTCGATTTTATCTTCTGGCGTTAAAGGGAAGTGGTTATTTATGCCTGCGACTGGGCCAGATTGATGAAGGTATTGAAAGATTAGAAAAAGTGGTTGAGCTGGACAGCTCAGACCGTCTTGGAGCGGGGCACCTTCTGGAAGTCGCATACAACCAGAAAGGGATTTATAGCCTTAAACATCGTATGAGCGCATGAGGTGAAACATGAGTGAGTTTGACTTTATTGATGATCTTGAAGAACTAAGTTCCGCTGAAGATTTTCTGGAATTTTTTGATATCGAATTTGATAAAAGTGTCGTTCAGGTAAATCGCTTGCATATCATGCAGCGCTATCACGATTACCTGAGCAAAGCGGGTGAGCCGGATGATTCCATGTCAGAAGATGAGGTTAAAGACGTCTATAAGAGTCTGCTTCAGCAATCTTATCAGGACTTTGTCGAATCAGATGCACTGACCGAAAAAGTATTCCGTGTTTTCCATATGAAAGGACCTCAATCGACGTTTGTTCCTCTTGATCAGATTCTGGAGTAATAAATTATGAAACCGAAATATGAATACGGCAGCGAAGTACGCCTGACACGTAATGTGCGAAATGATGGTACTTACCCAGGGACTGAAGTCGGTGAATTATTGATCAGGCGCGGCGCTGTTGGCTGCGTCTATGATGTCGGCACTTACCTACAGGACCAACTGATTTATCGGGTGCACTTCCTGGAAGATGGCCGCACTGTGGGTTGCCGAGAAGAGGAACTTATTTCGGCAGATGATGAGTGGATTCAGAATCGTTTTGAGTTCCGGGACAGGGTTCAGGTTGTTTGTGATCTGAAAATGGGTGATGAACACATAGCTGATAAAGGTGATGAAGGTGAAATAGAAGGTGTACTCCGTGAGGAGCAAACCGACATTCACTACAACCTCTACATTAACGGCCATAGCATCTCCATACCTGAAAGAGCGCTTGCTCCGGTTGAGCCAATGCTGGCTGAGGCTGGAGGTTAATATGAGTTCAAGTGATAACCCAATTACCCATTACGCTTTATTCAAACTTTCCTGGAGTCAGTTTGAGTGTGCACCTGAAGATTTGACAGATTTTCAGAGAAAAGAAGCGGCCAGCCGTATCTCAAATCAGCTAGGCATAGAATACGCGGTATTGAACTCTGACCAGAATCAGGGAGTGGTTATATCCGATAGATTGATTGCGCAATCCGTTGATGAGATCACATCCCGCTATGACAGCTATATTGCGTTTGAACAGGCTCTGGAAGCATCAAACATCACCCTTGAGCAACTTAAAGAAGGCATAAGACATGACCTTCAGGTTGAAGCCGTATTGGATAGGGTTGCCGCAGAATGTAAAGAGGTTACCGATGCTGAAGCTGAGCTTTTTTACTACATGCACCCTGAGCGCTTTAAGGTTAAAGAGAGGCGCACAGCACACCACATTCTGATAACCGTTAATGACGACTTTGAAGAAAATACAGAGCAAAGCGCGTTAAAGCGTATCCATGAAATTCGTGAGCGGGTGTGTAAGAAGAACTCCCGTTTCACTGAGCAAGCCCAAAAGCATTCTGAATGCCCCACTGCTATGCATGGGGGGAAAATTGGTCACGTGGAACCAGGGCAACTCTATCCCGAAATAGACGATGTTCTGTTCACTATGCAGCTAGGTGAGATCAGTGAGCCTGTTTTGTCACCGATCGGATATCACCTTATCTATTGTGTCGAGATAGAAGAGCCCCGCACCGTTCCACTTACAGAAGTCCTGCCTAAGTTGAAAGACTCGCTGAATGATCGTCAACGTTCAATTCATCAGCGCAAGTGGATCAACGAACAGATAAACCTTCAGGTTGGCATGCCTCAATTGGTGAATTCATGACTGATAAAGAAAAAATCAAATGTTCCTTTTGTGGAGTTCCACAATCTGCAGAAGTACCACTTATCTCAGGAAATGAGGGCTACATCTGCTCTGCATGTGTAGATCTGGCTCATAAAGTCTCCAGCAGTTGGGGGCAAAAGGCCAAACAGAGTGATCTTGCAGAATCGCTCATGACCCCAAAAGAGATCAAAGACCATCTGGATCAGTATGTAATTGATCAGGGCGGTGCCAAAGAGATTCTTTCGGTCGCAATATATAACCACTACCAACGCCTGCTTAACCTAAACAAAAGTGAATCGATTACGGATATTGACGGCGGTGTTGAGCTGGAAAAGTCCAACGTTCTGATGGTGGGTCCTTCCGGTACCGGTAAAACCCTATTGGTTAAAAGCCTGGCCCGGGTCATTGGTGTGCCGTTTGTAGTCGCAGATGCAACATCACTCACTCAGGCAGGCTATGTCGGTGAAGACGTTGACGTTATCCTGCGACGACTTGTTGATGCCGCTGACGGAGACATCCAGCGTGCCCAGTGGGGTATCGTTTACATAGATGAAATCGACAAACTCGCTGATAAAAGCGGCGGTGCAGCTTCCACCCGGGATGTCTCCGGAGAAGGTGTTCAGCAGGCCTTACTGAAAATGGTTGAAGGCCATGAGGTTAAACTGCCTAAGAGTGGCCGTAGATCTGAAAGTGGCGATGAGATGATTGATACCACCAACATACTGTTTATTGTGGGTGGTGCCTTCCCTGGGCTTGAAGACCACGTTCGAGGCCGACTCAAACCAGACACATCAGGGATCGGTTTTCAGGCTGATTTCATCGCACCTGAAGAGCAGCATACACATGATGAGCTGCTGGCAGAGCTTAAGCCTGAAGACTTGCAGAAATTTGGTTTAATACCCGAATTCATTGGTCGCTTCCCGGTTGTGACCTTCCTGCATGAACTGGATGCAGAAGCTCTGGTCAGGGTTTTAACTGAGCCTAAGAATTCTCTTCAAAAACAGTATCGCCAACTTTTCTCCTATCAGGATGTGGAGCTGGAATTTACCGACAACGCCCTTAAACGGATTGCCGAAATGGCCTGTGATCGAAGCGTAGGCGCACGAGGTTTGCGTTCAATTGTTGAGTCGGTTCTGCGCAAGTGCATGTTTGAAATGCCATCAAACCCATCCATAAAACAGGTCATCGTTGATCGGGATGATGTCGACGGTGCTAATGAACTGATCGTTAAAGAGATCCTCAAAGACCCTTCAGAGCTAGAAAGCTCAACTAACGCAGTTACTGTGTGATTCTTTAACAGGCTCTGAGGTTGATTCCCCAGAGCCTGAAGTCGTTTAAGGAGACAGTATGGGTAAACCGTTACTTATAGCCGTACCTATTGAGAACGGAGCTATTGCAGAGCATGCCGGCCGGGCTTTAACCTGGAATGTGTTCTTTTCAGAAACGGACGGTTTTGTTCAGTATGGCTGGCAACTACAACTGGATGAAGATGCATCACTGCACTTATGGCATGTGCGTGACCATGGGGGTAACAGGCATCCTCTGCATTCAGTGGATGTGGTGGTCGCACGTTCTGCTGGGGAAGGTGTCATCAGGCGCCTGCTAGAGCGAAATACCCATGTTTACATCACCAAGCAGCGCAACCCAGAACGCGCAGCTGTGGCTTACGTCCACGGCCTTCTAGATAAGGGCCATGTCTCAGATGATTCAGCATGTGAAGAAGGCAAGCAAAAAGATGAGGAGGGGGAGCAACAATCAGAAATCGCCCTTTAGTTGCTCACTTTCAGATTGTCTCATTTCCCGAAGATTCTCAATCAACATCTGCTTATACTGCTGAGTCAGGAACTCAACAGCTACATTCATATCGTCAGGTTTCCCTTCAGTATTCAAATGAAATGCATTAAAACGTGAGGCTGCATGCATCACCGCAGCACTGACCATCGGCTGAGCCCACTCTTGGGTTAATTCGTTGGCAAGATTGACAAACTCATCGGAAACTTCAAAAAAATCAGCTTCTAACATCACTATTCTCCTATCGGCTTAAATTGGATAAGGCTTGCCCTTATCATCAAATTTAAGTTGTTGGACTTCGCCGTCTTCATCGGTGATATGTGCAGTGGCTATCTTTCCTGCTTCGTCATAGGTGTATTGATGTAACAGATCGACCTCACCATAAACGAATTTCACAATTTCTAATGGCTGACCATCAGAATTCTGTTTTTCTGTAAAAAAGGTATTCCGGTTCTTGATGCTTTCAGGCGCTATCGGGCTGACCAGTTTCAGCGGCAGAGATATACCGCTGTAACTGAGATAAAAGCATTCATAATCAGAGGGTACAGGCATAACTACATTTCACCTGCTGTAGAGCGGCTATTGATTACATCATCAATCAAACCGTATTCTTTGGCTGCTTCAGGCACCATGAAATTATCACGGTCTGTATCCTGCTGAATGGTTTCTAAAGACTGCCCTGTATGTTCAGCGAGCAAGCTGTTCAGCTTATGACGGATACTCAGAATCTCTTTCGTGTGGATCTCTATATCCGTAGCCTGACCCTGATAGCCACCAAGGGGTTGATGAATCATTACCCTGGAATTTGGTAGTGAAAAGCGCTTCCCCTTTGCCCCACCGGCCAGCAGGAACGCTCCCATACTCGCTGCCTGACCCAGGCACATAGTGCTCACATCCGGCTTAATAAACTGCATAGTGTCATAGATAGACATACCCGCAGTGACAGAGCCTCCGGGAGAGTTAATATACAAGTGAATATCCTTATCCGGATTTTCAGCCTCAAGAAACAGTAGCTGGGCAACCACAAGGTTTGCCATATGGTCCTCAACAGGACCCACTAAAAAAATTACGCGCTCTTTTAACAGCCGGGAGAATATATCGTAGGCTCTTTCGCCTCTGGCTGTTTGTTCAACAACCATAGGTACAAGACTGCTTAGAATATCTGAAGGGAAATCGCTGTTAGACAACATACGAAGCTCCTAAAAGGTAGAAACGGACAGGGCAAAAACCTGAAAAAGGCGTAGCTCAGTGAGCTACGCATAAGGGGCCCGGCATACGCCAGAAGTTAAGAGACTTTACAGACCCGCCTTAAAGGGGCAGGTCAAAATCAGGAGCGATCTGAGCTAGCCACGCATCCAGGCGGGCATCAGTCTGGTCAGACTGGTTATCCAGATCGAGTGCCAAACCTACAAATTTACCGTCTTCACCCAGTGCTTCAGAGTGGGTGAATTCATAACCTTCATTCGGCCAGGCGCCAACAACCTTGGCGCCACGCTCAGTAACAAAGTCATAGAGTTCGCCCATGGCATCCAGAAACTCATCCGGATAACCAACCTGATCACCAAGACCGAAGATCGCTACAGTTTTACCTGTGAAATCCACTTCATCCACTTCAGGTAAAAATTCTTCCCAGCTTTCATTTTCACAATCTGCAGACAGACCAGGTAACAAGCCTTCGCCCAGAGTAGGGGAGCCAATAATCAGGTATTCATACTCTGCAAACTCACCCGGCTCTGTTCTGTTGACGTTAAGTGGTTTAGCCATCACTTCATCATCGAACTTTTTCTTAATCATTTTGGCTACTTTACGGGTCTTACCTGTATCTGTACCAAAAAATAAACCAATACGTGACATATCTAACTCCTTCTGCACTTGTGCTAAATCTAAATCACATTAGATGCTACTTATCAGGAGTAATGCAGTTAGCGTACCATTGTTATTTGTTACTCTAATCTATTGTATTTAAACGATATATTTTCTGTGTAGGGCTGTAGGGAATAGTGTTGTAAGAAATCAGACAGCGACTGAATCACAACAATCAGCAGCCATTGTTGCTTTTGCTACAAATAAGCTAAAACGCCAAAAAAATCCCCACATAAGTGAGG
>JBMYLM010000086.1:0-8610 GCA_049596335.1 Neptuniibacter sp. | reverse complement strand
CTATTGGTTTTGAATACAACGATGATGCTAAGTGGAAAAGCGTTTTGTCGTTTGTTGATTCGAATGCTAATCAGTCTGTTAAATCTATCCTTCAGCAACGTTTTCAAACTACGCTTTCAGTGGCTAAGCAGAAGCAAATCTTCGAACTTGAAGATATTCAAACACAAATGGCAAACGCAAAGCGTGATTTCGACAAAGAGATGTCTGAGTTTGAGTTAAAACAAGGATTTCAACTTGAAGATGTCCAAACTCAAATAGATAACGCACTCGCTGACTATGAAAGAAAAACTTCAGATAGGTTGGCGTTTCTGCGTGAGCAAGCATCTATCGCTCGTAAGTTAGGAGTGGCAAAGAATACCATTGAGGCTCAAATGTTTAGTGCTCAAAACGGCGTAGTTGCTAATGTTAAAACTGATACGCCGTTTTATTTACGTGGTTACGAGGCTATAGAAAAAGAAGTAGAACTGATTGAGTCACGTAAAGATACAAAAGCATTTATTGGTGGCTTGTTAGAGTTAGAGCAGAAGAAGCGTAGTTTAGAGCAAGATAGAACGCTTCAACGTGTTGAAAAGAATAAGGCATATTTAGATTCTCTTATTGAGTTGGAGAAGAAGCAGAGGCTGATAGAGCAAAATAAAACACTCGCACGTGCTGAATCATTATTTACCGCTACTCCTATAATGAGTGCTAATGATTTTTCTGCTGTTTCTGTGACGATAGAAGCCACATCTTTTGAAGCCAAAAGCAAGAAAATGCTGATGTTGGCTTTGGCTGTTGTGATTGGTGGGATGATTGGTGTGTTTTACGTGCTTATTTCTTCTGCTGTTCGCAATAGGAAACAGCAACAATCTACTTAGTAAGAAACCTTTCAATCGCCTTTTTACTAACTCATTGATACTATTGAGTTTCAATAGTTCCCTTCGTACGTACAAACGAAGGGAGTAGTTAGAAACTTGTTAGAAAGTGATTTTAAATGCTATATAAATCAATGCTTTATATCACTGCCACTATTGAGTGGGAATAATCAGAATAAGGATTCAGATTAGCAGACAGCGAACAAGGTGTTGTTCGATGATGCTTAATCCTAAATATTGTTAGGCAAAGTGACTCTAAAGGTCTCTAAATAAAAATGGCGCCAAGTTAAACCTTGGCGCCATTTTTTTGAGATTTTGGGCTTGCGCTGAGTTGCTAGCATCTATTTCTATCGAACAACCGATTACTGGCTGTTACAGGCACTTTTCAACTCACTTAGTACAGATTCTGCCAGCTGTATCTTTTGTTCCTGTTGCATCTGGCTTGCAATAGGGCCGTCTACAAACAGGTTGGCCATACCATGAACGGATGACCAGGCAAGCATTTCATGTGGACTAAAATCATTTGGGTCTTCATCCTCAATGGTGCCGGCAAACCCTTCTTTCAGGTAACCAACTAAGCGTTCTGCCGCGGCTAAATAATCTTCATCTCTGGAATAAATTGTTTCCTCACGCCACATGGCTCGGAACAGCGCGGGATTCTCAAGAGCAAATGACAGGTAGGCCATGCCTACTGCATGGAAGGAGTCATGACTGGACGCGCGTGCTTCCTCTTCTGTAGCGGCCAGGGTGTCTGCCAGTTGGTTTAATGCCCGGGTGGCGAACGCTGTTAATAAAGCTCTTTTGTCTTGAAAATGCCGAAATGCCGCAGCCGGAGATACACCTACATGCTTGGCGCAGCCGCGAAGGGTTACTGCCTCTATTCCGAATTGTGAGGCGATGTCGTTGACCGCCTGTAGTAAGGACTCGGATAGGTGGCCGTGGTGGTAGCGCTGTTTTTTATTACTCATGGGGTATTTTTAGCACTAAAAGTAAACATTGTTAACTTTTTTCTTCTGAACTCTTGAAAATAGTTTTAATATCCTCTAAATTGGATGTGAACATTGTTTACATATAGATTTGAGGAAACAGCAATAAGCTATCATCGGGAGGTGAATTAGCATGACTACAATGGAAAACTCAAACACAGAGAGATCAAATTGCGACAGTATGCGTAGAGGTCGCGGCTGCAGCGGCGGTCATTGGAGTGCTGCTAATATTGCAGCAATGGTGCTTGGTTTTATTATCTTTGCGCCAATCGGTTTTGTGATCCTGGTATGGTCTATTCTTGGCAATCCGGTACAAGAACTACCTGGCTGGGTAAGGTATCAGTGGAATCGTATCTTTCGAAGTAATAGTGCCGGGCCAGTGAAAAGCGAAGATAATGTGATATTCAATGAGTATCAGCAGACCCAGCATGATCGGATTCGAGAGATCAAAGATGAGATCCGAAAACGCGCAGAAGCATTTCGTGAATTTCGTGCCAACTCTCAGAGACGTAAGGATCAGCAAGAGTTCGACGATTTTATGGCTAATAAGCCGGAAAATGGAGCTTCATAGAGAATTTTAGAAAACTGTTTCGATCTCCTTTACTAACATTTGAGAGGGATTGATCTGAATCTCTGACTGAAGCTGTTATGATAAAAAGCCTGTTTAATGCAGGCTTTTTTATTGTCTGAAAATTGCGATATGACTGATCAACAGAAGCAAGATGAATTGTGGATGCATGAGGCGCTTTCGTTAGCTGATCATGCTGAAAATGCCGGTGAAGTGCCTGTTGGTGCTCTGGTTGTACTAAATGGCGAGGTCATTGGTGAGGGCTGGAATCATCCAATCAGTGGCCATGATCCAACAGCTCATGCCGAAATTATGGCGTTGAGAGACGCTGCAAATCGAGTAGGTAACTACCGTTTGGTTGATGCTGATCTGTATGTCACCATTGAGCCCTGTACTATGTGTGCCGGAGCTATGATCCATGCCCGTATACGTCGCTTGGTTTATGGTGCTTCCGAAGAGAAATCAGGGGTTGCCAGAAGCAATGGCCAGCTGTTTAATCAGCCATGGGTGAATCACAATGTAGAAGTGGTTTCTGGGGTGCTCGAGAGTCAATGCTCGCAAAAAATCAGTGCTTTTTTTCAGCGTCGAAGAACAGAGAAAAAAGCCTTAAAGCAAGCAGCAAGAAGCCAGCCCGATTAAAGTGCTGGCAGAATATCCTCTTGGATAATGGCTGAGTCCCAGCTTTCATGATCGGGGTCCATGTCGGCATCTTCATCTTGTTTTTTGGCCTGTCGGACCTGTATTTCCCACTGTAATAACTCGATGTATTTGCGGATGTTGCTGACATAATGTACGGGCTCATATCCACGGGCATAACCATAGCGCACTGTGCTGTAGTATTTTTCCTGAGTGAGGAGGGGAAGGTGTTTTTTAACATCGTCCCATTTGTCGGGGTTAAGGCCTGCGCGTGATGTCAGTACGCGGGCATCTTCAAGATGGCCGTAGCCAACATTGTATCCGGCAAGAGCAAACCAGGTGTGATCAGGTTGTGGGATCCGGTCAGGAATCTTTTTCATAACGCTAACCAGATAGTGCGCTCCACCAATAATGCTTTGCATTGGGTCTGTTCTGTCAGTGACCTCGACCTCTTTAGCTGCGGCATTGGTAAGCATCATGATGCCCTTAACCCCTGTCGGTGAAACCGCTTTGGGATTCCAATGGGACTCCTGATAGGCAATGGCAGCCAGTAGTTGCCAATCTATATCCGTCTCCTGCTCTGCCATGAAAAAATACTGCTCGATTTTAGGGAAGCGGGTTTGCATGTCCTCTCTGAAAGTAGCCGTATCGTAAAAGTTAAGGCGGTTGCTTCGTTGGAAATACTTAACTTTCAGCTCTTCAATGAGCTTTTGAGTTTTCTCTAGAGCGAGAAAACGATTCACTGAATCCAACAGAGAATTGTCACTGTGGGGTTTTAGCATCCAGGCGAGAGGTTGTTCTTCATCAAGGTCAAAAGCTTTTTTAAGGCCTGGAAAGAAACTTTGCTGGGCATCAAATGCGATTGAATCAGTAATGGTGTAGTCGATCTCTTTGGTGTGCACTTTTTCCAGTAGCTCAACTGCCGAGAGGTCGGTGGTTTCTTCCCATTTCAGTTCCGGATATTGTTCGGCAAGTTTATTTAATAACTCAGAATGACTGCTGTTTGCTAACACCACCAGTCTTTTATTTCTACTGATCAGATCCTCAAGGTTTTTTGGTGAAGGCTCACCTTGAGTGGTGCGGTAGATCAGTGCGGTTGTCGTGTGGAGATAAGGGCTAGAGAAGTTGAAGGTCTGTTTTCGTTCATCGGTGGCCGTTAACATCGCCCCTGCAATGTGGGCATCACGGTTTTGCATGGTGGTAAACAGGCCGCCAAACGACGAGGGGAGTACCAATTCTAGTTTGATGCCCAAGTGTTCTGTATAGGCTTTGGCAAGGTCGTATTCGAACCCAGCAGGTTCGCCTTTCTCTATGAAATAGGTATTGGGTGAGTTGCGTGTCGCTAGTTTTAGGGAGCCAGACTCGATGATAGCTCCCAACTGAGTTTTGCTATTCCAGCTCAATAATGCCGGAATGCAGAACAGTAAAAGGATGACTAAAGCGTAAGCAGCATCTTTTTTGCGGGTAATATCAAACATCGTACAGCTTTTCTGGTATCCAGCAGGCTGATTCGGTAAAATTCACAGCCTGAATTTCTCCTGTAACCCCTGCCGGAAAAGGCACAGCTACCAAGAGGCTCTATAAGAGATGCTGGCACTGCGTGGAGCACCTGCTCTTTCAGCTTTTCGTCATGAAAAGCTACTTTCAGTTCTTCAGTCAAAGAATCCTGCTATCACAGGTTTATATGCTGAATTTATGCACTTTTCCGATCTGGCTCAAGCTTTGTCGGAAGATCAGCAGCAAGTCCTTGAGCGTATTTTACGCTATGGGCCTAAGGCTGAGGTACAGGAGCCTAAAGGTCAACTGTTTTTGGTAGTCCCTCGTCCTGGCACTATCTCTCCCTGGTCATCTAAAGCAACTGATATTGCACATAACTGTGGTTTGCAATCTGTTAAACGCTTGGAGCGTGGTATTGCTTACTACGTACAGTCTTCATCTCCTCTGTCTGCTGAAGAACAGCAGACCGTTGCTGATCAGTTATTTGATCGCATGGTCGAAGCTGTTCTACCAAGTATAGATGCTGCTTCAGACCTTTTTGTTGAAGAGCAACCTAAGCCGCTGACAACAGTTGATATTCTGTCAGGTGGACGTGACGCTTTGGTAACAGCGAATGTTGAGTTGGGCCTTGCGCTTGCTGAAGATGAAATTGACTACCTTGTAGAGAGTTTCATTGATCTCAACAGAAATCCTACAGATGTTGAATTGATGATGTTTGCGCAGGCGAACTCTGAACACTGTCGTCACAAGATCTTTAACGCATCCTGGGATATTGATGGCGAGGCTCAGGAAAAATCCCTGTTTGCCATGATTCGAAACACCAATGAGTTGGGTGGTGAGAATGTTCTGTCTGCGTATAAAGATAACGCTGCAGTCATGGTTGGTAGCAAGGCAGGCCGATTCTTCCCTAACCCTGAAGGCAAAGAATACGCTTACAATCAGGAAGATATTCAGATCCTGATGAAGGTTGAAACTCATAACCACCCAACAGCGATTGCGCCTCACTCTGGAGCAGCTACGGGTTCCGGTGGTGAAATTCGTGATGAAGGTGCTACAGGTAAAGGCTCCAAACCTAAAGCCGGCCTGACAGGTTTTACTGTATCTGATTTGAATATTCCCGGCTTTGAACAGCCTTGGGAATCGAAATACGGCAAGCCAGAGCGTATTGTTACGCCTCTGGATATCATGCTTGAAGGCCCAATTGGTGGTGCTGCATTTAACAACGAATTTGGTCGTCCCGCGCTAACCGGTTACTTCCGTACTTTCGAACAGAAAGTAAACGGTGCGGCGGGTGAAGAAGTACGTGGTTACCACAAGCCAATCATGATTGCGGGTGGCTTGGGTAATATCCGTGATGAGCATGTTGAGAAAGGTGAAATCCCGGTAGGGGCAAAACTGATCTGCCTGGGTGGTCCAGCAATGCAGATCGGTCTGGGCGGTGGTGCGGCATCTTCCATGACATCTGGTTCTTCTTCTGCTGATCTTGATTTTGCTTCTGTGCAGCGTGATAACCCTGAGCTTGAGCGTCGTTGCCAAGAGGTTATCGATCAGTGCTGGCAGTTAGGTGATGAAAACCCTATCGCATTTATCCACGACGTAGGTGCAGGTGGCCTTTCCAATGCCTTCCCTGAATTGGTAGGTGATGGTAACCGTGGTGCTAATTTTGAACTGCGTAATGTAAACAACGATGAGCCAGGAATGTCTCCTCTGGCTATCTGGTGTAACGAAGCTCAGGAACGTTATGTCATGGCTGTTGCACCTTCAGATATGGCTCGTTTTGAAGCGATCTGTGAGCGTGAACGTTGCCCTTATGCTGTTGTGGGTGAAGCGATCGAAGAGATGCATCTGACTCTGGGTGATACTCACTTCGAGAACAAGCCTGTAGATCTGCCAATGAGCGTGTTGTTTGGCAAGCCACCGAAGATGCACCGCTCTGTAGAGCGTAAAGCCTACGAAGTTCCGGAATTTAACACTGAATCAATCGATCTGAAAGACGCTGCAGAACGAGTTCTCAAGCTGCCAGCAGTGGCTTCAAAATCCTTCCTTATTACCATTGGCGACCGCTCTATTACCGGTCAGGTTGCCCGTGATCAGATGGTAGGACCTTGGCAGGTTCCGGTTGCTAACTGTGCTGTTACAACGGCCGCTTACGATACTTATGCGGGTGAAGCAATGGCTATGGGTGAGCGTACACCGCTGGCTCTGGTTGATTCTCCAGCCTCTGGTCGTATGGCCATCGGTGAAACCGTGACTAATATGGCGTCAGCGCGTATTGCCGAGATCAAAGATATTAAGCTTTCTGCAAACTGGATGTGTGCTGCTGGTCACCCAGGTGAAGACGAAAAACTCTACGACACGGTTAAAGCTGTTGGTATGGAGTTGTGCCCAGAGCTGGGTATCACTATTCCTGTAGGTAAGGACTCAATGTCCATGCGTACGGTTTGGAATGATGGTGACGAAAATAAGTCAGTAACCGCTCCAATGTCTCTGATTATTTCTGGTTTTGCACCTGTTACTGATACGCGTAAAACTTTAACGCCACAGCTGAGAACCGATAAAGGTGAAACTGATCTGATTCTTCTGGATCTGGGTAATGGTCAGAACCGTATTGGTTTGTCTGCTCTGGCTCAGGTCTACAACGAAGTGGGGCAATCTGTCCCGGATGTTGATCAGCCGCAACAACTGGTTGCCTTCTTTACCGCTATTCAGGAATTGAATGAGCAGGGGTTAATCCTGGCTTATCATGACCGTGCAGATGGTGGTCTGTTCGCTACTGTGGCGGAAATGGCATTTGCTGGTAAGGTCGGTGTAGATGTAAATCTTGATATGCTGGCAGGTGAGCAGACCGAGCTGGCTTCTGCATTGTTTGCGGAAGAACTGGGTGCTGTCATCCAGGTTAAGCGTGATGACCTTGAAACTGTTCTTAATGAACTAAATGCGGCAGGCCTTGCCGATATTGCCCAGGTTGTGGGATCTACAAACGAAGATGATGAGGTCCGCTTCCATTTTGATGAAGAGGAAGTGTACTCAGAATCCCGTATTCAGCTGCAACGTTGGTGGGCAGAAACGTCCTTCCAGATTCAGTCTCTTCGTGATAATTCTGAGTGTGCACAACAAGAGTTTGATCGTCTTCTGGATAAAGAAGATCCAGGTCTGAACGTTGCACTGACGTTCGATCAGAATGAAGATGTTGCGGCACCGTTTATTCGGACCGGAGTCCGCCCGCAAATGGCAATTGTTCGAGAGCAGGGCGTGAATGGTCAGATTGAGATGGCGGCTGCGTTCGATCGAGCTGGCTTTGCTGCTGTTGATGTTCATATGAGTGATATTCTTTCTGGTCGGGTAGAATTGGATCAATTCAAAGGTCTGGTTGCCTGTGGTGGTTTCTCTTACGGTGATGTATTGGGCGCTGGTGAGGGTTGGGCTAAATCAATTCTGTTTAATAGTCGTGCCCGTGATCAGTTCCAGGCATTCTTCAACCGTGAAGATACTTTTGGTTTAGGTATCTGTAATGGTTGTCAGATGCTGTCCAACCTCCATGAGTTGATTCCAGGTTCGGATCTTTGGCCTCACTTTGTACGTAATGTTTCAGAGCAGTTTGAAGCACGTGTTTCTATGGTTGAAGTTCAGGATTCTAAATCTGTATTCCTGCAGGGTATGGCCGGATCTCGTATGCCAATCGCTGTTGCTCATGGCGAAGGTCGTGCTGAATTCAAAGATGCTTCGCATCTGGGTAATCTACAGGATTCAGGTTCTGTTGCTTTGCGCTATGTTGATAACTACGGACAGCAGACAGAGGTTTACCCTGCTAACCCGAATGGTTCACCTGCGGGTATTACCGGCGTAACTACAACCGATGGACGTGTCACTATCATGATGCCTCACCCTGAGCGTGTATTCCGTTCTGTTACGAATAGCTGGGCACCAGATGAGTGGTCTGAAGATGGGGCGTGGATGAGAATGTTCAGAAATGCTCGGGTTTGGGTTGGGTAATCCTGACCTTGGACTCCAATTAGTAAAGATCCACCTTCTAAAGAAGGTGGCTTTGCATGAGCCCCCTCTAAGGGGG
>JBMYLM010000085.1:0-8675 GCA_049596335.1 Neptuniibacter sp. | reverse complement strand
TGACGCGGGCTCCAGAGGTTTTTGTCCGTTTACGAGGGAAAATCCCTAGTACCCCTATTTATTAGAACCATGAACAAAATCATCGTCGAAAATTACAGCGCTGAATTTGGTGAATCCTTCACCCTATCCAATATCAACTGGACGCTGGAAGAAAATCAGCACTGGGTGGTAACTGGTACAAACGGTTCTGGTAAATCTGCTCTGTCTGCAATTCTTGCTGGAGCTGGAGATCAGACTTCAGGTTCGATAACGGGATTACCTGAGCGTGTTGAGCTGGTTTCATTTGAGGCCCAGGCTGAGCTGATCGAACGTGAGTTAAAGAAAGATGACGCCGACATCATGGACGTTATCTCTGAGGGCACCCCGGTTCGTGAAATCCTTGAAGAAGGTAAAGACGAAAACCCCGATTTTGATGCGAATCTGCTGGAAGAGCTAATTGGCAAGTTCAAACTGGAACATATGCTGGAGCGCAGCTTCCGTAAGCTATCTACCGGCGAAACCCGTAAGATCATGCTGATCCGCGCACTTGTAAACAAACCCGGCCTGGTGATTCTGGATGAGCCTTTTGATGGTCTGGATGTTTACTCTATGGCGATGCTCAATGAGCTGTTAGCTAGTCAGGTTGATACAGTGCCTATGGTTTTGGTGTTGAACCGCTTTGATGAGATGCCAGAATTCATCACCCATGTTGCCTACATGGATAAAGGCCAGCTACACCACACTGTCGATATCAATGATAAGCAGGCTTACGAAGACCTTTATCAGTTACTGCATCTGAAGACTACGGATCTAAATGTACCTGAGACCATTGCTACTGACCGTCCACCAGCACTGAATCCGGAAGACCCATTAGTTCGCCTGAGTAATATCAAAGTGGCGTATGCGGATAATGAAGTTATCAATGGACTCGACTGGACCATTAATCCTGGTGAACACTGGCAACTGAGTGGCCCTAATGGCAGCGGTAAAACTTGCCTGCTTAACCTGATCACCGGTGACCACCCACAGTGTTATACCAACGATATTTTTGTATTCGGTATGCAACGGGGTAATGGGGAAACCATCTGGCAGATCAAACAATATATCGGTTATGTATCTACTGCCCTGCAGTGGGAGTACCGTGTCAGTATCAGCTTGCGTAATGTGATCATCTCCGGCTTCCACGACAGCATTGGCATGTACACCAAGAGCAGCGACAAAGAGAAACAGGTTGCTGACCAGTGGCTGGAACTACTAGGCATGAAAGATCGTGCGGACCAACCTTACAATCAGCTCTCTTTTGGTGACCAGCGTCTGTTACTTATCGCCCGCGCAATGGTTAAGCACCCCACTCTGTTGATCCTGGATGAGCCTTGTCTGGGGCTGGATGATATCAACCGCCAACTGGTTCTGGCGCTGATTGAGAAGATCTGTGCCAGCGGTGAAACGACGGTTCTTTATGTGAACCACCATGCAGAAGATCAGATCAGTGGCATAAAGCAGTTCAAAAAGCTTTAAAACCCGCAAAAAACTATAAACAGCTAACTAATTGAGTTTGATCAATTAGTTAGCTGCACCTCCGATATTTGTCCGCTATAGTTAGTCCTGACAGTTTGTTGAATTATCGCCGCTGCTATAGGCCTCTGTTCAGATGGAATTGCTCTGGATCTACTTAATTTTTGCGACACTGTTGGTATTGCTGTTTGACTTCACAAACGGCTTCCACGACGCATCAAATATGGTTGCTTCTGTTATAGCATCAAGGGCTATGACACCTGCTCAGTCTGTTCTTATCGTTGGTTTTTTTACTTTTCTTGGCCCCTTGCTGGGTGGTACTGCGGTTGCCAACACCATAGGTAAGTTTGTGGTGCTGGATGACCTTCCAACTGAATTATCCCTGGCCGTAGTTATTTGTGGGCTTTTTGCGGCAACGTTCTGGAATCTGCTCACCTGGTGGCGCGGACTACCTTCTTCCTCTTCTCACGCTTTAGTGGGCGGACTGGCTGGGGCCGTAGTTATTTCTGTAGGCCCGGACCACGTGCTTTGGGGGTTCAGCCAACTTGCTCAAGGTGAGATAACCGGTGTCACTAAGGTGCTTTTAGCCTTATTCCTTTCCCCTCTGGCAGGTTTCTGGGTGGGGTTCATTTTGCAAAGAATCACCCTGTTTTTATTTCGAGCGGCAAGCCCTTTAATCAATCGTGAACTGCGAGGCGCCCAATGGTTATCGACTGCAGGACTAGCCTTTGCTCATGGCGCAAACGATGCGCAAAAAAGCATGGGCATTTTGACTTTATGCCTGCTGATAAGCGGTGAGATTTCAGAATTTATTGTTCCATTCTGGGTTGTTCTGGTCTGTGCCAGTGCAATCACATTAGGCACAGTGCTGGGAGGCTGGAGAATCGTCCGAACTCTGGCGTTTGCCATCTATAAAATAAGGCCGCTGCATGCACTGAACTCACAGATCAGTTCCGGCGGTGTTGTGTTTATGGCCTCACTGATTGGTGCACCGGTATCTACAACACATGTTGTATCCTCATCTATTATGGGTATTGGAGCATCTGAAAGACCCCGGGCGGTACGTTGGAAAAAAGCCAAAGAGATTGCCATGACCTGGTTACTGACCATACCGGGTTCTGCAGTTGTAGCAGTTTTCAGCATTGGCGTTCTTAAACTTGTAGGGATTGTATAGGGCAGTAACTATAGGAATAGTCATTATGGGAAATAAATCCGGAATACTTCAAAGCATACTTGACCGACTGATCCCAACGCCTCCAGATTTCTTTCATCTTCTGGCGGAACAGAGCTCAATGGTTACATTGACCATTCGTAACCTGCAGCAGTACATGATCGATGCGGATAACTCTTTAGCTGAAGAATTAGCAGTGGACGAGCATCAGGCCGACACCCTGAAAATACGCAACCTCCACCAGCTTAACCGGGCTTTTTCTACGCCCATTGATCGTGAAGATATCTACCGTGCGATTGCCTCTCTCGACTGGATCATCACACACTGTAAAAGCACCATAAATGAGATGCTTGATCTGCAGGTTGAACCTGACGATCACATGCGCATTATTCTTGAGGAATTGCTCGCAGGATCAGAAGCCCTTGAAAGAGGTTTCCACGCTTTATCAACCTACCCGGGTGACTGTGAAAAAGAAGCCCAGACAGCTCGTCATGCTCATCGCAGAATCGAACGTTTTTATCGCCATAGCTTAATTGATCTGTTTCAAGGCGAAGTCACTGCAGAGATGCTTAAGAAACGCGAGGTCTATCATCACTTAATGGATGGTTCCCGACGCCTGCATCAAGCCGCCAATGTCTTACACGATATCATGGTGAAACTGGTCTGATTCTCCTTTGATACTGATACTGCGATGAGCTTAATTAAGCTTCCTGCGAAACACTCATTTGCATTACAAAAGACTCACCCGGCTCAAGCGATTTCAGATTATCCAGTACATGGGCCGATTCCAGACAGATCATCCGCTGATAAGCATCATCAGCAAAATTGCTCAGGCGTTTAGCCTTATCCTGCCAGGGATTCCATACCACCATATCAGGTGCATTATCCGCATCTAAACGTATTGCCCGCTTAAAACCGCTATCACTGAGTCGTACCGGTTTATCCAGATTCTGATAGACCCGGTCTGTCTCACCCGAAATGCGAACCGGTGCATCATCATTCTCTGGTTTCCACCCATTCAGAGTATCGAGGTAACGGATACCTTCCAGACCCGAAACAGAGACAGCCTCTATTTCACTGATATTGAGATAGGTATGTAGTGCAGAGGTGAAACTAAACGGCTTATCACCGGTGTTTATAACGGTAAATTCAAGCCTTAGCTGCTCAGCAACCGTCACTTTCAGCTGTAGCTTTGCAGCAAACAAACATTGAGAATCCGCCGCCACATTAAGAGAAAGAACCAATTCCGTAGTCGATGGATCTACAAGCTCTACACTCTCAAGGTTCCACTCACGATCCCTCACAAAGCCATGTGCCGGCGCATCAGCAGGAAATTGTGATTTGACCTGTTCCGGATTGCATTCAAGATTGCCAAACCAGGGCCAGCAGATTGGTATGCCTCCACGCAGAGGTTTACCGGCTTTGAAGTCACACTGATCACTCAGCCAAAGCAATGGTTTCTGTCCTTTTGCTTGATACTCCGCAACCTGCGCACCTTGCAGGAAGATGGTTGCTTTGGCTGCTTTATTCTCAACCGCTACCGCGATCAACTGCTTATGAAGCTCAATGCTGATACCCGGCAGCTCACCAAATTTTTGATACAATTCTTGCAGTTGTTCAGCCAAAATCATCAACGTTTCCTTCTACCTCTTACCTTTTCTGAGCGCTCGTTTTTTTGCTCTCTGTTTCTGAGCACTCTTACTGTTCTTGCGCGACACTTCAACTACCCGCATTGGGTCAGGTTCAAAACCTTCAAGCCATTGTTGTGGTAAGCGCGTATCGAGCAAAGCCTCTATCTCCTCAAGCAGATAGTTCTCCTCCTCAATCAGAAGGGAGATCGCCTTGCCTTTATAGCCTGCCCGCCCTGTCCGACCAATACGATGGACATAATCCTCAGCCTTGTAGGGCATCTCATAATTAATCACACAGGCAAGCTGGTTGATATCAATGCCACGGGCTGCGACATCGGTTGCGACCAGTACACGAACCTCACCCTGTTTAAAGGCTTCAAGCGCTTGCTCACGGGCTGTCTGGCTACGGTCGGCATGCAATGATTCACTTGCGATATCAGCTTCAGTTAACTTAGCCGCAAGCTGATCCGCCCCTTGCTTTGTACGACTGAAGATCATCACCTGCGACCAATCGCTACGCTTAATCAGATGGCTGACGATCTCTGTTTTGCGTTCCGGATCGCAGTTATAGATCACCTGCTCAACATGTTCAGCGGTATCATTTCGCTGATCCACTTCAATCAGCTCAGGTTTTAACATCAGGTTTTTACCAAACTTGTAGATGTTGTCGCTCAGCGTTGCCGAGAACAGCAGTGTTTGTCGCGGCTGCTTCTCCCGTTTCGGCAGCTTACTGATCACCATCCGAATCTCATCTTTAAAGCCCATATCGAGCATGCGGTCCGCTTCATCAAAAACCAGAAACTCAATATTCCTAAGATCAACCGCCCGCTTCTTATGCAGATCCAGCAAACGCCCAGGGGTCGCCACCAGCAGGTCGATCCCTTTTTTAATTTGATCCACCTGCGGGCCAATGCCAACACCGCCATAGATCACAGCAGAACGAAAACCTGTGCCTTTCGCGTACTTTCTACAGCTGTCATTCACCTGTTGCGCTAACTCGCGAGTCGGCGCCAGGATCAGGGCTTTTAAACGTTTACTGTCTTCGCTGAAATCCTCAGCGGTCAACAGCTTGTGCAGTATTGGTAAAACAAAAGCTGCGGTTTTACCGGTACCCGTTTTCGCACCAACCAACAGATCCTTACCATCAAGAATGGCAGGAATGCCTCGTAACTGAACCGGCGTTGGTTCGCTGTAGCCAGACTTTTCAATCGCCTGAAGTAACTGCGTAGAGAGAGGAAGATCGCTAAAAGACATATCAACTCGCCAGTATTCTTAGTGGCAGTGCCAGAGCACTGTTTTCACCCTGCCCCAAATGCCAGATTATCCAGCTCAGACCACCTACGGTAGCAAAGTACCAGCAGCCAGAAACAACCTGCCCGTAACGATCCAGCGGTAACAGATCACTATGGTGACGGCATTTCCACTCAAACAGTATCTCAATACTGCCTATCGCCAGCAGAAAACCCAACAGGGCCAGACCAAAGGTATAACTGACCGCGACTCCGGCAATAGCGCAGACCACACAAAACAGCAGCCCAACCACCGAGTTCACGGAAAAGGAGATGCTTTTCAGTACATGGCCGCCATCCAGCGGCAGAACCGGCAGCATATTAAACAGGTTCAATAACGCATTAAATGCCGCAAGACCCGCCAGCAACTCAATATCTGTGATCCAGTACAGCATCAGACAAACCAGCGAGAGGAACAGACCGTAGCAAGGCCCCATGATTGAGATATAAACATTCTGCCAGCGAGTATTAATTCGGTCATCCGAGACGGCCAAACCGCCGACAAAGGGGATCAGGTAAATGCCCTTGGTTTTCAGGCCAAAACGCTGCATCGCTCGGATATGACCATATTCGTGAAACACCAGACAAAGGATCAGAGCAATCGCAAACTCAACTGAAAACAGCCACGTATAAGCGGCAAGGCTACCCGCAGCAAACAACACCTTAATCACTTTGGCGCTTTTAAACAGTTTTAGCGCCAGCGAACCCAAACCCAGAATACTGAATTTCCTTGGCTGCTTAACCCGGTTAACAACCTCCTGAGACTCAATATCCTGCTCAGTCACCTCACCCTCAGTCAGCAACTGCTCACCCACCTCAAGCTGATAACTCAGCGCAAAGGGCTGCCAGTTTAACTTCAGCTTCAGGGTGCAGTTTATCTGCCTGGGTTCAACAACAGCCTCAGCCATCGCCTCACTCTGCGCTTGCAGTGTAAAACTATGCTCAAAGCTCTCGCCCGCATCAGCACTAGCACTGATCTGAGACACCAACTGATTGTCCCAATACAACGCCTGCCAACCTGCCATCGAAGCCTCCAGACGTAACTCTTTCCCCAGACAATCAATACGTAATAACTGCACAAAACCAGCCTTCAGATACAAAGCAGCGGATTATAACGGAAAGCCGCACACCAGAAATGCTAAATACATAAAATAGGATGTTCCATTCACCCATTCTCTATGCGACTATCAACAGACCAAGGAGATATCAGGTAGCCCGCTTTAAAGGATTAATGTTAGTGATTCCTATTAATAATCATTTATAAGTTTTGAAGCAGAAACTCGGCAGGTAGTCGTTTTTTCACACAAAACCAAATGCAAAATCCCTTTAAAAAACCAGTAATATCAGCAGTTACCCGGATAATCTCGAAAAAACGTTATTGAGGATATATGGCAAGCTGTCGTTTTTCTCCAAAGACCTTGTCGTATATTTAGCTGTTAGGTGCACTCAGCAATGAAGCCATCCGAAATGACAGTGGAAAGTTTAAGGAAAACACCTTATTTCCATTTGGTGAATCCTGACAAGCTTGAAACACTCGATGACTTTGCCGCGTGGCTAGAGGCAATTCTTCACAATCCCTGCAATGCCTGTGAAGCCGACGGCGAAGTGTTCCTAATTGAAATCAAGCAGCTTGTAGCGCGAGTAAACGGCTTAAAAATTGAAGTCTATTCAAATGAACATCCGCCACCACATTTTCATGTTAAGTCACCGAACATTGATGCGAGTTCCGACATAGAAAACTGCAGTCTAATTGAAGGTCATATTGGTGGTCGTGACAGAAAGAAAATTGAATATTGGCACAAGCATGCAAAATCCTTACTTGTTGAGTCTTGGAATTCAACTAGGCCAACAAACTGTACAGTAGGTGCATATGAAGGCACCTAACAAGCATGTTAATCGGAACCCCAAAAGCTACGCTTTTGGTTCCCTACGCTGGTGCTCCGGCACCCGCTTACATGGACGTTAAATGTCACATGAGCATGGATCGCATACCTAGATATAAACAAACCGAAGCGATGATACTTGGGATCATTGCACCATTAGCCCTAGCTATATATACGGCTCATCTAGCATTAAACGATGAAGCTGTCTTTTGGGGTAGAAGCTCTACGGTTATTTACCACGGCTCAGAAGCTTATTTTGTGTCATTACTGTGGTTTGGATTATCAGCATTAATGTTCGGGCATTTTCTCTTGCGCCACTACAGGCTGCTATCAATCACAGTGCACAATATCTATATGTGGGTTTCAGCAATATTCATGCTCGTCGGGCTTGTATCTGCAGTGGTGTTTATATGAGACATTTAACAAGAAACAGCAGCCGATCGCCGCTGCGCGGCTCCAGCTGTGTTGGGCGTTATACCTTAAGGAGAGTAATTTGAAATATTTTATATTTATAGCTTGTTTAACAATTTCAGGTTTCTCGCTCGCACAAGAAAAATCCCTGTCATTAGCTAAGCGCCTCTATGTTGCTCTTGATACGCAGTCACAAATAGATGCAATGGCCGTAAATCTTCAGAATATAACCAAGCAACAGATGGCTTCCGTTAAAATTCCAGAAAAGGCTCGCCCATTCATAGAGCAAAAATACTCTGAGATTTATGCATTGCTGTTTAATAGTTTCAAATCTGAAGAAATCCAACAAAAGTATATTGAGTCCTTTGCAAAAACTTACACAGAACGTGAGCTAGAGCAGGTAGTTGAATTTTTTGAATCTCCAGCGGGCAAAGCCTATATCGCTAAAGCTCCTCAGCTGCAAAAATCACAGCTTGCTATTGCTCAGGCTCAAGTAGCGGCTATAAATCCAGCAATACAAAAAATTCAGCAGCAAATTACGGCCGAACTTAGCAAATATGAATAGCCAAAGGTATAACAAGACCATCAAATTCGTGCAGCAAGCTGCACCGGACAGCCAGTAATTTGGCCGCCGTTTATGGCGGCGATATGCAGCGATATAAACATATGGTTTCTGAAAAATGTTATTTGTACTATTAGGTCTTCTGATTGCAGGAGCTTCTTTTTTATTACAATCATCGGGAGCATCTGATGCATTCAGTAAAAGCGTATTTTTAATAGGCTTTTTGATTGCGTT
>JBMYLM010000084.1:0-8934 GCA_049596335.1 Neptuniibacter sp. | reverse complement strand
GCAATGTAAGGTGATTTTAAGCGTTGAAAGGCTGGGCGGCATCAGGGTGGGAAATAATGGCGAACGTACGGCGCTGGTTAACTTCTTCTTGCAGGATGCTCATCGGTACAAAACGTAATCAAAATATGGAAAGCGGGCATTATACTCTTACTGAGTAAAATTACCTCTACTGCGACATTTTGCCTCGCCTTATTCGTGATCCTCTGAGGTATAATCGCCTCATGGCAAACCATCGTGATAATTTACTGCAGCTTTCCTATATCCGGACTGTGACCTTCTTTGGTCAGAGTCTCGCAGTTATTTTTGCCATCTATGGGCTCCAGGCAGATCTCAATGTTTGGTTGATTGGCTCGACTTTAGCGGTTCTCGCTTTTCTGAACCTAATTACCTATGCCCGCCTTTTTTCACCCTGGCCCGTTACAGAACCCGAATTTTTCACCCAATTGATTGCGGATATGGCTCTGTATGGCGCCCTGCTGTTTCATATGGGTGGCGCGACTAACCCTTTTGTTTTCCTGTTGCTGGTCCCATTAATTATCGCCTCAACCACCTTGTCGAAAGCCTATGTCTGGCTGGTATCCGTCATGGTTGTTGTGATTTACAGTTCATTGTTAGTTTATTACGAACCTCTGGTACAACTGGATAACAGCCACCAGCACAGAATTCTGGAGTTGTTTGATATTCATATCATCGGCATGTGGATCAACTTCATGCTGACCGTGTTAGTTGTTACTTACTTCATCGTAAGAATGCGCAATTCAATGCAACTGCAACAAAACAGGCTCGAGTTAGAGCGCGAGAAACGTATCCAGGACCAGCAGCTGTTATCACTTGCGACTATGGCGGCAGGTACAGCACACGAACTCGGGACACCACTCAGCACCATGCAGGTTCTGCTGAAAGAACTAGAGCATGAAAATCAGCACAGCCCGGAATTACTTGAAGACTTACAATTGCTTAGGCAGCAAACCGAGATCTGCTCCGACAAACTAAAACAGATGGCACAGACGGTTAAGCAGGAACAAGCCTCGTCACAAGCAATCCCAGCAACTCAGCTATTGGATGAGACCCTGGAGCAATTTAAGGTTCAAAGGCCTGATGCCACTTTCACATCGCAGGTGCTCACCTCTGCTGAAGCTCCGGTATTAAACTGCACCACTTCATTACGCCAGTCATTGCTGAACCTGTTCAATAACGCAGCGGATGCTGAACCTAAAGAAATAGAGATTGAACTGGAGTGGGATCAAAATGAAGTTTTTCTGCGTATCCATGATAAAGGTCCCGGCATCAGTCTCGAGCAGAGTGATAATCTGGGGAAACCCTTTGTAACCACTAAAGGAAAAGGGCTGGGCATTGGTCTCTTCCTGACGACCACCACACTAGCTCGCTACGATGGTGATGTCCGTTTATACAATCACCCTGATGGTGGAACATTAACTGAAGTGACCTTACCGCTCAGGAAGCAAGTATGAGTGAACGTTTTCTAATTGTTGACGATGACCCTGCCTTTACCCGTGTCCTCTCACGAGCCATGACTCGACGAGAATATGAAGTGCAGGTAGCACGTAGTGCCGAAGAAGCCGAGCGCTTGCTTGAATCCTGGGTGCCGGACCTGGCAACAGTGGACCTGAAAATGGAAGGTAATTCCGGACTCTCGCTGATACCTAAATTGCGTCAAAGCAATGCTGCAATGAAAATCCTGATGCTCACGGGTTACGCAAGCATCGCCACAGCAGTAGAAGCAATCAAACTGGGGGCGACCCAGTATCTACCCAAACCCGCGGATGCTGACCAGATTCTGACAGCTTTAAATAAAGTTGAAGCAGACTTGGAAGTGGAAGTCACCGAACAACCTATGTCGGTTAACCGCCTGGAGTGGGAACATATCCAGAAAATACTTAAAGAAAATGACGGCAACATCTCCGCCACCGCAAGAGCTTTAGGTATGCATCGCAGAACCCTGCAACGAAAGCTTTCGAAAAGACCGGTAAAACGCTAGGGCCTGTTACTGCTCATCAATATAACGGTGGGCATCAAAATATCTTACCCAATCAGGGTGAAACACCATCATTCCGGTCAGAAAAATACCGTTTAATAGTCCTTCTGGGAACATGATCAATGGAAGGTAGCGAATATATTCCATATAGACCTTGTCGAAATCATAGACCCCATCGAGTACTAATACCGCTGAAGTTGCCAGACCACCAACAGCCGTAGCAATTCCAGCTCCGATAAACCCACCTATAAAGAGAAATACAAAAAAGTTTTTAGCCATTCGGTTCTCGACGAACCAATAAATTGCATAAGTTGTAGCCACCGGTAAAAGCACATAACAAACACCCTGTACAAACAGGCTATCCCAACTCTCTTTTCCGATCAGCGCCATTCCAAGTAGAACAACAGTAGAAGCAAGCACGGCCAGATCCCAACCGAAAACCAGCGTCATTACGGTAAGGCCCAGGAAATGAATTCCAAGGCCCGGTGAGATACCCGCTCTCATGGACCACAGCACCAATAGCAAAACGGTGGCGCCAAATAACATATGCTGCAAAACCCTGTTATTTGCGATAACCTGCCAGGGAGCCGTTCTAACAGCAAACAGCAGTGCCACCAGATACACCAGAGCACTCATCCAATACCAACCGCTGCTGAGAAGACCTTCTGAAAAGCTCATATACAAATATTCAGTTGTAATAATTTGGATATTTTACATTGAAGATTAATGTTGTTGGCATATGATTCTCATATGTAGCCACCCGTTTTGACTCATATCACAATTTTTCCCGTGATATCCATTGCCGGAGCATGAATGAATATCCTTGTTGTAGATGATGACCGTTTTATCCGAAATCTAGTCAGTGTCATCATCAAAGATGCCGGACATACTGCTTTTACCGCCGACGGCGACACTGAGGCTTTCGAAATACTTAATCAGGGCCTCATAGATCTGGTGCTCATGGACGTGGAGATGCCAGGCCGTAATGGTTTTGATCTTACGAGCGATATTAGAAAACAGTTCATAGATCACTGGTTTCCCATTATTTTCCTCTCCGGAGCTAAAGACGACAGTTATTACCAACAAGGCATTGATGCCGGCGGGGATGACTACCTGACAAAACCCGTCAGCCCAATCATCCTGAAAGCCAAAATCAGAGCAATGGAACGCATCGCCAATATGAAAAAAGAGTTGGATGATGCCAATAAACGACTGGCAACTCTCAGTTCCACAGATGCTCTGACCCAGTTATCCAACCGCAGAGAGATGGATAAACAGCTTCTAAAAGAATGGAAACGCTGCCATCGGGAAAAATTCACCCTGTCCGCGATCATGATGGATATCGACTTTTTTAAGCCATACAACGATAACTATGGACATCAGAAAGGCGATACCTGTCTACAGGGTGTGGCGAAGGTCCTTGCCAAATGTGTTGATCGCTCCCACGATCTTGTTGCCCGATACGGTGGTGAAGAATTCGCGGTCATACTTCCCGACACCCCGATTGAAGGAGCTAAAGCCGTAGCGGAAAAGATCATTGCGGCATTAAAAGATGCCAATATCCCTCATGAATATTCCGGTGCGGCTGAGCATGTCACGGTGAGCATGGGTATCTCATCTACAGATTTTGCACCACTTAATCCCAAAGCATTGCTGAAACAAGCGGACGCCGGGTTATACACCGCAAAAGAAAATGGTCGAAACCGGTTCGAAGTTTATTCGGGAAATTCGTAACTCATCAAAACAGCGGTTTCCTTTGGTTCTCCCTGAATCAAAGGCGGATAATAAGCTTTTCTGATGCCATCGAACTGAAACCCCAAAACCTCGTATAACACACGTGCAGACTTATTTGATTCTCTGACTTCAAGCATGACTCTTGAAGTATCTTCCTGTTTGAGAATTTCAAAGGAATGCGATATCAAAGATCTGGCAAGACCTTGCCGTTGAAACCTTGGATCCACCCCAATCTGCAATAACTCGGCTTCATCTATCAGGGTGCTAAAAACAGCGAACCCTAACAGCTCTTGATCAGAACACTCCTCTCGAAACACCCCGAACACTCGGTATCGTGGGTTCAGCAGAGCCTGAGTAAGTTGATTCTCGCTCCAGGGAGGCTGAAAACAAGCATGTTCAATACGGAGTATGTCAGGAAGTTGTTTCTCGCAGAGCAGCTGTATCATCTCAGCCATTCTGCAGATGCTTCAACATAGGCTGCAGGTCTATCCAAATCTGCTTTTTAACCCCTGGAAGCTGCATAGCCTCTGTCAGGCTCGCGCTGGCGATGGTTTTCACACCACCGGACAAGGTCATCAGAATGCCACTGATCTCTTCCAGAGATTCTTTACGATCGAGAACCATCTGAGCAGCGGATTCACCAAACAAAATGACCGCCTTCAGATCGCCTTTGTGTAATTCTTTACTCAGTTTGTGCTGAACCGCAATCACCGCCTGCTCTCTGCTTTGATCCAGAGTTTTGCTGGCAAAGATCGGCCAGGGCAACATAAAGGGCTCAGATAATTCCCCGGCTATTCCCAGGCTATTCACAATTGCATTTGAGAGCTTTTGATAATTAGCAGAAAAGTTACCCCCCTGCGGAGGTAAGCTATCGATGACCAGAGCCGAGCCGATTTTTTGAAAAGCAATTTTAAAGTTAGGCGGTGGTGCGAATTCACGCGGCTGAGTTTCACTCTCAGGAACCTCAGCAACCGGTTCTACGACTGGCTGAGGGCTCGAAGGAATGATCGGCTTCTGCTCATCTGAGGTGATCACTTTATTCAGAGCAGCAATCGACTGACTGGCCTGTTCAGCACTCGCTTTCTTAAACTCAGCATTACTCTGATTGAGGTTTGCCCGAGCCTGCTGACTGCGGTCAGACTCAAATGGAATTTCAGGCGCCGGATACTGAAAATCATTCACCCAATCTGGGGATTCCAGAGCTCCTGGCAGTTTTGCACAGGGCAGCCAGCTACTGATACCCATTGCTTCGAGGTATTGGTGACGAAGCTGCTCCTGATCCATTTCCAGTCCCGTTTAAACCTGAGGGTGTGCTTTCTGAATATTCGCTTCCAGCATGTTCAATGCATGGATATAGGCTTTAGCAGAAGCAATAATGATATCGGTATCGGCACCCAGACCATTCACGATTCGCCCACCTTTTTCCAGACGCACTGTAACTTCGCCCTGAGAATCTGTGCCCTCAGTAACAGCATTGACTGAGTAAATCTGTAAGCTGGCCTCCGAAGCCGCGATCGATTCGATGGCCTTATAAGCCGCATCAACAGGGCCACTTCCTGTAGATTCTGCAGTCAGCTCCTCATCATTTACCTGAAGTACGATATTCGCCACCGGCGTTTCGCCGGTCTGTGAAGTTACAGATAAGCTGCTGAGTTTGTATTTTTCACTGTTTGCTTCTGCACGGGTATCACTCACCAGTGCCACCAGATCTTCATCGAAGATCTCATGTTTTTTATCGGCCAGATCTTTGAAGCGGGAGAACGCACTGTTCAATTCAAGGTCCGACGCAAAGGTTGTACCCAGTTCTTCCAGACGACTGCGGAAGGCTGCACGGCCGGAGTGCTTACCCAGAACCATTTTATTGGTGTTCCAGCCAACATCCTGCGCCGTCATGATCTCATAAGTTTCGCGATGTTTAAGTACACCGTCCTGGTGAATACCGGACTCATGAGCAAATGCGTTGGCACCGACTATGGCTTTGTTCGGCTGTACCGGGAATCCTGTCACACTGGACACCAGACGTGACGCCGGAACGATCTGAGTAGTGTCGATATTTGTCTCTACACCCAGGCTGTCTTTACGGGTGCGGATAGCCATCACAACCTCTTCAAGAGAAGCATTACCAGCACGCTCACCCAAGCCATTGATTGTACATTCAACCTGACGGGCCCCTGCACCTACCGCAGCCAGAGAGTTTGCTACTGCCAGTCCAAGGTCGTTATGACAGTGAACAGAGAAAACCGCCTTATCTGAGTTAGGAATACGCTCGATCAGTTGACCAATGGTATGAGCAAACTCAGAAGGCACAGCGTAACCCACTGTATCTGGAATGTTGATCGTGCGCGCACCTGCATCAATCACTTTCTCGATGATACGGCACATAAAGTCCAGTTCAGAACGGCTGGCATCTTCCAGAGAGAATTCAACATCATCAATCAGGTTACGAGCACGGGTAACGGCTTTCACCGCCTGCTCTACAACCTGGTCTGGCTCCATCTGCAACTTATACTTCATATGGATTGGAGATGTTGCAATGAAGGTATGAATACGGCCCATGGCCGCATTTCTAAGTGCTTCACCGGCACGGTCAATATCTGCATCCAGAGCACGTGACAGAGAACACACCCGACTTTCAGTAACCGCCTCTGCAATTGTTTTAACGGATTCAAAATCGCCTGGGCTGGCAATCGCAAAGCCTGCCTCAATCACATCAACACGCATTTTTTCCAGCTGCTTAGCAATGCGAAGTTTTTCATCACGTGTCATTGATGCACCCGGGCTTTGCTCACCATCCCTTAGGGTTGTATCAAAAATAATTACACGATTTTCATTACTCATAAGTCGAGCTCCAACAACAATACAGCGATCAATTGCTACTATTATCGCTGCATACAAAATGCATTACAAAAAAACGATTAAAACAGGATAAGAGAACGTCCTATACTGATTGAGAATGTCATCTCAATTCCACTGGATAGGTGCTTGTAATCGATACGACCGCTTCCGGATACTCAAAGAGACTGCGTAGCTTTATGTTGCATCTCCTGATGACTGGAATGATAGCGCCGGGTTAATGTTTTGCAACAGATTAAAGGCAGATTAAAACCAATGACCAAAGAGTTCGATCAACAGGTAGACCGCAAAGGGACTGCAAGCCAGAAATGGGAGAAGTACAGTGACAGCGATATCCTGCCCATGTGGGTAGCAGATACCGACTTCATGTCCCCGCCTTCGGTGTTGCAGGCTTTGCATGAACGCATAGATCACGGTGTATTCGGTTACACCAATGTCCCGCACGAGCTCAATGAACTGGTCATCCAGCGAATGCAAGAAAAATACAACTGGCAGATTCATCAGGACTGGATTGTTTGGCTTCCGGGTTTAGTCTGTGGTTTGAATCTGGCGTGTAGAGCGGTTGGGCAGTCGGGTGATACGGTTATCTCAGCCAAACCGATTTACCCACCGTTTATGTCTTCGCCGCGTTTATCGGACCGGACGGTAGCGACTGTGCCTCTTAAGGAACAAAATGGCCACAGCATTATTGATTTCGATGCTTTGGAGTCCAGCATCTCGGAGCAAACCAGACTATTGCTCTTCTGCAATCCCCATAACCCAGGTGGTGCTGTATATCGCCGCGAAGAGTTAGAAGCATTGGCCGAACTGGTCATAAGGCATAATCTGCATATTTGCTCCGACGAAATCCACTGCGACCTGATACTGGAACCAGGATTACAGCACATCCCGATCTCATCCATTAATGATGAGATATCCAAAAGAACCATCACCCTGATGGCACCGAGCAAAACTTACAACATTGCAGGTCTTGGTTGCTCCTTCGCAATTGTCAGTGACCCAGAATTGCGAAAGCAGTTTATCAATGTCCGCAAAGGCATAGTGCCAGACGTTAATCTTCTGGGTTATACCGCAGCCATTGCAGCCTACAAGGACGGTGATGAATGGAACGAAAAGCAGTTAGATTATCTTCGGGAAAATCGTGACTTCCTGATGAAAGAGATAAACCAGATTCCGGGATTAAAACTTAATCCTATTGAAGCGACCTACCTCGCATGGATTGATGTTTCAGGCGCAAAGCTCTCCAATCCGGCTCATTTCTTTGAACAAGCGGGTGTAGGTATGTCTCCTGGCAGGGATTTTGGCGACTCCAACTTTATGCGTCTGAACTTCGGTTGCACCCGAAACACATTGGAGGAAGCAGTAAAACGTATCAAAGCGGCTCTGGTCAACGAACTACCTGCTTAGTTTTTAGACTTAACCACCGACAGGCATGGTTTGGCTTCCTTACCGTGCCCATCAGGATGCGTCTTTTGAAACTGCTTGTGCTGCGCCAGACTCATGGTCAAAAAATCCATGCGGTTGGACTTGATGGAATCCCGCACGACCTCCGCAATGATCTCTGCTACCGAGACGTCACACCCGGTATCCAGAAAATGTTTGTGGTAAACAAAGGTGATTTTTGCCCAGGCCTCTGGTCGGAACTGGCAGATAAAACTGTCTCGAAACGACTTTCGAGCATCAGCCAAACACTCATCCACCAGTTGCGAACAATCCCCCAGCTCCGGGGCCAATAATTCCATACAGCAGCAGGTCTGATCTCTAAGTTGATCAATCTCCATGACTCAATCCAAGTTATTGATCAGTAATTAGCTTAGTCTTTGTAACGAGAATTGTCTTTTTCGTGGCCAAGTACGTCAATAGCTTCTAACCACCGATACCCAATTGCTCCAGACTTTTGTGTTATAACCAGAGAATCTCCAACCTCGATTTTGCTATAGATCTCATGTGGCACCCTCATTTTTTTGGTTGTACCAGGAAACAACCAGTCCTCAGTGTATAGATAATAACTAGTACTTTTTCTGCCCCTATAAGTTTTTTTATCAACAGCTAGAACTTCAAAAACTTTTGGGGGTGTTTTATCAAAAGTGGCGTTAATATCTTTTAGTTCTGCGTACGCTGTTGCATAACCCCCCAGCCCGCCAATTAATAGAACCTCCAATAAGACCATGTGAGTTCGAGGACTGCGACCAAGAAAATAAATGGTCAATGTAATCAAAAGAACTAAAAGTGCGGATCCAACCACAATTGCATCCGAAAAAAGTTTTTCATCGTCAATAATGATCAAGTCGTTAAAAATAAGCACTCGCTGGAACTGCAAGTATCCTGTAATTCCCAATGCTGTACTAAAA
>JBMYLM010000083.1:0-8948 GCA_049596335.1 Neptuniibacter sp. | reverse complement strand
AAATCAGTTTTTGTAGGAAAAACGACACGCAAAGAAGAGGAAAAAGGCTGAGATAATTTTCTCTTATTCAGCCTCTAATGGTTGCTAAAGCATTCTGTGCAGAAGCTCAGCTAAATGTATGGAAGGTCGATCGGAATATTGCTTGATCTGGTTTTTGCAGGAGAAACCATTGGTGACTATCAGAGCCTCAGGCTCTGATTCGAATCTGTTTTTAAGAATGAGATTATACATCTGCTCAGAATCAGACTGATTCTCAGCTTCATAGGCAAAACTACCACCGCCCCCGCAGCAACTAGAATCGATCATTTCAAACTCAAGATCAGGAACCAGTTTCAAAACTTTGCGGACAGACTTCATCGCTCCAACCGACTTTTGATGACAATGGCCGTGAATCAATATTTTTTGATGGCACCTTCGGGTGATATGCGGTGTAAATCTACCTGCCGAGATTTCCCGTGATAAAAACTCTTCAAATAAAAACGTTTGCGTGGCCAGCTTATCGGCACGGTCATCGGAAATGAGCATTTTATACTCGTCCCGTAACATCAATGTGGAAGCGGGTTCTAACCCAATAATAGGTAAATCTGCATCTAAATAAGGTGTCAGCTGGTCCAAAAGTAATTCAGCTTTATCTGTCGCCTTTTCAACATATCCAGCTGAAAACCAGGTTCTGCCTTCGATCAGGCCTTCCTGATCAGTACCTGATAAGCGAACATCGTAACCGGTTTTCTCAAGTACTGAGTACGCAGAGGCGATCACTTCTGGAGAAAAACCTTTGGTGATACTGTCCATCAGCAATACAACTGTTTTGTCACTGAACTCTTTTTCGTTTTCAACGCTTTGAGAATTGATAGTATCTGTACTTGGCAAGGGTAGTTTTACGTCTGCACTAATGCCTAAAAGCCGTTCTGTTAAGCGAGATAAAGTCGAACTTTTGTTTCGCCAACTAATTGCCAGGCAAGCAAGCTTAGGGAATCGTAGTAAAAGTGGTAGGTTGGCAAACAACTTATCTCTGAGAGCCGAGTAGCGACGCTCTTGATGGTTCGCTAAATATTCTGATCGGATCGCGGCTATATCCAGACCTGTGTCGCACTCCCTTTTACAGCCTTTACAGCCCACACATGCCGACATTGATTGGTCCAGCAGTGCTTTTTCTTCTTCGGTAATTTCATCATTAAGCCACTTCTTTAATAGCCGGCTACGTCCGCCCGGAGAAAAAGCAGCATCCTGCCTGACTCTGAAGCTAGGGCACATGACCCCTTTATCAATAGGCCGTAGGCACACCATACTGTTTATGCAAACGGCAATGGCTTTAGCAAAATTACCACCTTTTTTTGGTATATCCGCGTAGGCATCCCCCAGCCCTTCATTTTCATAACTCGACCAATCCAGCTTAGGTTTCATCATAATTTAATATCACTTCACTGAGGCTATCGTTTGTTGGATGCTTACACTCAATGATAAACATCACCCTCAATGTTATTTAGCAAAAGCTAAGCCAGCGAATCTCAATGATTAACCTATTGATTTTTATAAACTAATGAAACCCTCTTAAAAAATGTGTCAGAAATACTACTTAAATAAACAGAATGTACGGACCGTATTTATGATTTTGTAGCATTTACGACAATTTCATTATTTGGCTATCTGATGAGCTTTTGATTCTTTTGAAAGAACATAGAGTTCATCCGAAAATTGCAGAAACAATGGTAAATTAAACAACCTATCCAGCCACTCCATTCGAATGGCGCTAATACCATAATAGGCGCCGGCAATCTGACCACAAACAGCGGCTGTTGTATCTGCGTCATCACCAAGATTTGCAGCTTTCAGTACGGCATCATCAAATGTTTCAGTTGTGAAAAATGACCACAGAGCAGCTTCAAGACAGTCGATCACATAGCCAGTGCCTTTTATCTGCGACTGCTCTTTAATTTCAAAATCAGTGTTGGCGATCTTACTCACCTTTTTTGTGACTGGTTGGTATTCGGAATGGACTAAAAGGTCCCTTTTGTCTGCACCCTGAAAACACTGCTTCAGCAAAGATGAGAAGTAACAGCATGCATCTATGCATTCTTTTGCCGCGTGTGTAGTCCTTGATGATGCAGCAACATAGTCATACAGATCAGAGTGCGAGTGATACAACATAGGCACCGGTGCAAGTCGCATTAAGGAGCCATTACCTGCAGCCATTGGGTCCCTGTCACCGCAAAACGGATCTCCAGTTGCAGCAAAGAGATGTAGTGCGTTAGCTACAGTCGCACCAATATCGAAGCATTTCCCGGTACTGCTGTGCTTACCCTCTTTCCACCACTCAAGGTATCGTTGCATCTGATCTTCGGGGTCAAAGCCCTGCTTAAGTATCAGCGACTCCGCAAGACATAAGGCCATCGATGTGTCGTCTGTCCATTGGCCAGGCTGAAGATAGAAAGGCCCACCACCTAACATATCCTCTATTGGTTCAAAGCTGCCGGGGGGACTGAATTCCAACGTTGTGCCTATAGCATCACCCACCGCAAGCCCGACAAGACAACCTTTTAAACGTTCCTGAAGTTGAATCATTTATCCCGCACATTCAAAATGGTTAATTCGTGCAAAGATTAAGGATCATCAAAGGTCTGGACAGTAACTATGAGACAACAGACAGATAGCCTTCCCATACCCCCGGGCAAACCCAGTTTGCCAAAGTATGCACGTTTACCTGTCAACCGTTGCAATTACCCTGCCATCATCCTTGGCAGTATAACTTTCCAGCAACACCCGGAAGCATTATTCCTCGATCATGTTTTGACTTTTAATCGTTATTTATTTGATCGACTTGATGTTCTGGAAACCACTGAAGAGCGTGCTCAGCTGTTCGATGAATATATGCAGGTTTCATTTTTATTGGGGCACCCTGACGAAGTGGGTTTTCAGGAAAGCCGGCAAAAAATTAAACGCCATAAATTAGATTACAAAAAAATTCTAAGGGGTTGGATGTTTGATTCTGACAGTCGTGAGGGGGCTGTATTAAAAGGCTGGGTTGAATCTCGATTTGGACTGGTAACCAGAAATCATAAAGGCCCAATCAAAGATCAGGAGAGCAAAAATCACTTGGAGTTTACGCAAGAAAGATGTCAGGGTTTATACAATACCAATGGCATAGAAAGCCAACTCGATCTGCTCTATACCTTTTGTCAGTACGAACTACAAAGAAGATCCGCGCCACTTCACTTTAAACTCTATAGAGGCACAAATTCTTTATCGCAATATGATTCCTTTAGTACGGACTCAGGAAAAACACAGACAGTGTTACTAAATAATCTCACATCATTCAGTGATGACCAGACGATCAGTGACAGCTTTGGGGATCACGTAGTAAGTTGCTCAGTACCTTTCAGTAAACTTTTTTACTTCCCGGGACTTCTTCCCAATATTTTGAAATGCGAAAAGGAATATCTTGTTCTTGGGGGTATGTATCAAATCGGAGTGATTTAGGTAAACCGAAATGGTGCCCGAGACCGGAATCGAACCGGTACGCTTGCAATAAGCGGGAGATTTTAAGTCTCCTGTGTCTACCAATTTCACCACCCGGGCTGGGAGATGGAGGCGCGGGTCGGAATCGAACCGGCGTACACGGAGTTGCAGTCCGCTGCATGACCACTCTGCCACCGCGCCTCATAGATACTTGTTTAGATTGGAGCGGGAAACGAGGTTCGAACTCGCGACCCCAACCTTGGCAAGGTTGTGCTCTACCACTGAGCTATTCCCGCAGCCTTGAAACAAGTGGTGCGTATTATAGAGCTACGCTCTTGTATGTCAACACTGTAACAAGAAAAAAATATGCTTAAAGATTAACCACTTACATATCTTCAGATAATGCAGGCCAGGCAGCTCTAAGATACTGATACATAGACCATAATGTCAGGATTGCTGCCACATACAAAGCACCAATTCCTACCCAGGAAACGGTCGTTGAGTATGGTTCAGAAATAATCATCAGGAAAATCGCCAGCATTTGCAACGCCGTTTTTATCTTACCAATGTAAGAAACAGCCACACTCGCACGCTTTCCTAACTCCGCCATCCACTCTCTGAGTGCAGAAATGACTATTTCACGTCCAATGATCACTACCGCTGGAATGGTAATCCAAAGATTTGCATAGCTCTCAACCAGAAGCGTAAGACAGATGGCCACCATTAACTTATCAGCAACCGGATCGAGAAACGCACCAAACGGAGATGATTGATCCAACTTACGAGCCAGGTATCCATCAAACCAATCTGTGATTGCGGCTAAAGCAAAAACGCCACCCGCGGCTAAAGGAACCCAGCTGTATGGCAAATAATAGATCAGAACAAATACTGGGATCAGTACTATTCGTAACAATGTCAGGATATTGGGTATTTTCATCTAATAATCATGCTTCAGGATGGAGCGCCGCATAGATCTCTTCGGCAATGGTTTGGCTAATGGTAGAGACTTTTGCAATTTCTTCAACACTGGCTCGCTCTACTTCCTGAATTCCGCCAAAATGACGTAACAATTCTCGCCTGCGTTTTGGGCCCACGCCAGGTATATCTTCCAATACTGATTTTTTGCGCGCCTTACCTCTCCGCGCTCTATGGCCAGTAATGGCAAAACGATGCGCCTCATCACGAATGTGTTGGATCAGGTGCAAAGCAGAAGAGTCACTTTCAAGAATGGTTTCTTCACCTGTATCGCCGGATATGAGAACTTCAAAACCAGCTTTTCGGGTTGGACCTTTAGCTACGCCGATGACCAGCACCGAGCTGATTTCAAGCTGGTCTAGCACCTCGAGAGCCTGGGTAACCTGCCCTTTACCTCCATCGATTAGTAAAATATCGGGTAGCCGGGCTTCTCCCTTCTTAAGCCTTTTATAGCGCCGTTCCAAAGCCTGATGCATCGCCGCATAATCATCTCCCGGGGTAATACCCTCGATATTAAAATGACGATAATCCGACTTTAACGGCCCATTCCTGTCAAAGACCACACAGGAAGCTACCGTCGCCTCTCCAGAGCTGTGGCTGATATCGAAACATTCCAGGCGCTGTGGTACTTCGTCCAGCCCAAGGATTTCCTGGAGTTCCAGATAACGGTTGTAGATATTCTTTTTGTTAGCTAAATAGCTACCCAGTTGTTGCTCCGCATTAGTTTGCGCTAGTTTCTGCCACGCAGAACGCTCGCCTCTGACATTAAAGGTAAGGGTTACTTTTTTACTTCGGGCCTGAACCAGCGCTTCAGTAAGGCATTCAGAATCCTCAAGTGGCTTCTGAGTGATGATATAGGCTGGGATCTCTCTCTGCCCACCCAGATACCACTGCGCCACAAATGCCGACATAATCTCTTGTGAGGATTCTTCGACAGACACTTTGGGGTAATGAGTTTTGCTGCCAATAATCCGCCCGCCTCGAACGAACAGCATCTGGATACACACACCACCCGGTTGAACTGCGATTCCAATGGCGTCTGCTTCCCCTTGCATTCCTGAAACATATTGCTGTTCCTGAACTTTTTGTAAGCTGATGAGCTGATCGCGGTATTCCGCCGCCTCTTCAAACTTAAGTTCAGCGGATAACCGCTCCATCTCGGATGCAATTTCATCCATAACCTTGCTGTTCTTTCCGTCAAGAAACATAGCGGCATGACGTATATCGTGCTGATATTGCTCTTTGGAGATAAGCCCGACGCAAGGTGCCGTACAACGCTTTATCTGATATTGCAGACAGGGACGGGAACGGTTTTTATAAAAGCTGTCTTCACATTGACGGATGCGAAAGATTTTCTGCAAAAGGTTAAGGCTGTCTCTCACCGCTCCGCCACTTGGGAAGGGGCCAAAATAGCGACCACTTTTCCGCTTGGCTCCACGGCTGAATCTGACGGCTGGATAATCGTCTTTATCGGAAATAAAGATATAGGGGTAAGATTTATCATCCCGCAGCAATATGTTGTATGGCGGGCGATACTGCTTAATCAGGTTCTGCTCAAGCAAGAGAGCTTCAGTTTCACTGTTCGTGATGGTGATTTGCACATCAGCAATTCTCGATACCAGGGAACGAGTTTTAACACTCAGACCGGTATTTCGAAAATAACTGCTAACGCGATTTTTAAGGTTTTTAGCCTTACCTATATACAACAGTTGCTGGTCACTATCATACATCTGATAGACACCAGGTCGGGTGGTCAGTTGCTGTAGGAAGGCTTTAGCGTCAAATAGATCTTCAGACACGATTGTGATCAGGCAGATACCTGGGCTTTCTTTTTACGAGTATCCATATACTCATGAGTAGCAATACGATGAATCTCTTCCAGTGTCTCCAGAGTGTCCTCAGTAATACCTGCGCCACGGGATAAAGACACTTCCAGATAAACACCAATCTCAGCGTAATAACATAAACGAGCATCTGTGTTTTGAGCTCTGCGCAATTTTGTCAGGGAGATCTGAGCACCGTTTACCAGAATGGTATTGATGTCAGAATCCGCCAGCATCACATCACGATTTTGTGCGCTTAATGGAACTTCTTTGTCGTAATTACGGCTCATCTTGTTATGCTCATCCAGTAATTTATGTGCACCATACTTTAAGATGAAATCAAGCAGATGTAACTAGATAATTATTATGAATTCAGATCTTAAATGGATACTCAGCTCCCCTTCTCTAATGAATACTCCAAGAGGTGTCATCTCATTTGCTGAGTTATATGGCCAGACAGGATTTAGAACCCCGCTTGAAACTGATAATCCGGTTACTTCACCGCCTATAAGGCTGGGCATCTATTACGAAAATCTAGTGGAGGAATTAATTAACAGCAACCCAGATATCATTGATTACAAAAGAAATATACAAGTAAAAAGGGACAAGGTAACACTGGGTGAGTTTGACTTTATTGGAAACCATCAAACAGCTTCTTTTCATTTAGAGTGTGCAATCAAGTTCTATCTACGAGTAGGACCTGGTGATCAATTGTCTGACTATATTGGTCCCGGTAAAAAAGACCGCCTTGATATTAAGTGGAAGCGATTAGTGGAACATCAGCTTCCCCTTTCGATTACTGCGGAAGGTATAAGCACCTGCAAAACACATGACGTGCTATCACCCACACAAGCTCTATTGTTGCAGGGGTATCTTTTCCATCCATTTAAAGAAAGTGTGCCAGAAAAAATTGCTCCAGAGATCAACCCTAATCATCTTAACGGCTGGTGGCTAAAGCAGAGTTATGTAGAGCTACTTGGAGCTGACCTTAAATTTGCTCAGATGCATAAACCCTATTGGCTGACCCCCAATATCAATCAGGCCATGCATATTGAGGAGCTAAAAGAACGACTTAAAGAGATTGAATTTCCTATCCTGATTACCAGAGGGAAATTCAGTAACAATCAATGGGAGGAACATGACAGAGGATTTATCGTTCCCGACACGTGGTAATCAGGAACAAAAAAGGCCACCCTGCTTTCACAGGATAGCCTGAATACTGCAAGCTGAAAGCTTACTGACCAGCTTTTGCCGCGTCTTTAGCGATCACTTTTTTCAGTGCACCAACGGCAACAACAGTACCGATGATCATCGCTGCAACAATAACCAGGCTTGGAGCCACAGAAATCAGGCTGTATTTATCCATAGAACTGTCCTCAAATATATAATAGTTATCCGCCGCGCATTATATCGTCTTAAAGACCTGTGTCTATGCCACAATAGCCCACAAAAACCATTCAAATTAAAGGGTTATAGATTAATCTGACTCCAGCCTTTTCAATAAACTGGATGTATCTAAACGACCGCCGCCCATCGACTGAACATCGGCATAGAACTGGTCCACCAGCGCTGTTACAGGGAGTTTCGCTCCATTTTTACGGGCCTCTTCCAGAACAATTGCAAAATCCTTTCGCATCCAATCCACTGCAAAGCCAAAATCGTATTCACCGGCCAGCATGGTTTGATGGCGGTTCACCATTTGCCAGGAGCCTGCCGCACCGTGCTGAATAACATCAAATACCTGCTCAGCATCCAGCCCGGATTTCTTAGCAAAGTGCACGGCCTCAGATAAGCCTTGCAATAATCCGCCGATACAAATCTGATTAACCATTTTGCTCAGTTGCCCTGAACCGGCATCACCAATCAACCGAATTGATTTGCCATAACATGCCATCACAGGCTCTGCTTTTACGAAGATTTCTTCAGAGCCACCTACCATGATGCTTAATACGCCGTTTTCAGCTCCTGCCTGCCCTCCTGATACTGGCGCATCCAGAAAACCGCACCCTTTAGCGCCTGCAACATCATTTAGATACCTTGCGATATCAGCTGATGCGGTTGTGTGATCAACCAATACTGCCCCGCTTTCAAGGCCGGAGAAAACCCCATCTTCACCACAGGTAACTTCACGGAGATCGTTATCATTGCCCACACAAGTGAAAACAACTTCAGCGCCTTTGGCTGCAGCAGCGGGTGTCTCTGCATATTCACCAGAAAATTCATCAACCCAGGCTTTAGCTTTTGCTGTGGTACGGTTATATACAGTTACCTGATGCCCTGCTTTGCTAAGATGTCCTGCCATGGGATATCCCATAACGCCCATACCGATGAATGCAACTTTCATAACCACCTCAGGTCTATATTATTCTGAAATACTCGGGGCAGTATAAATCATGCAGACGTCTGTATAAGCAAAATCTGTTATGATTTAACGCACTTTCTAATCTTAAGCCTTTCACGAGAACCAAACAGATGCATAAGTTTGTTTCACTATTCATAGCCTTTTGCTTACCACTGCTGCCAATGCAATTACATGCCAGCAACGACGCTTTATCAGGGCTAAGTTTGGTTAATGTAGAGGAGCAACCTGTCGCTTTGGAGAGCTATAAGGGTAAAGTCATCCTGCTAAACTTCTGGGCAACCTGGTGCCCACCCTGCATCAAAGAGATGCCTTCCATGCAACGGTTAAGAGAT
>JBMYLM010000082.1:0-9368 GCA_049596335.1 Neptuniibacter sp. | reverse complement strand
TGACTCAACACGAGGAAGGTGCCGCTAGACTGAGTGATAGTCGTAACGACATGATCAACAGTCTGTGCACCTTAGATTTTGCTAGCCGACTCTGGGTTATCTTTAGAGCACTGATATCGGGAGCGCTTGATGAGCTCAGCAAGCTATACGGAGTCAGCGCCGCACAAGAGATCATGAACCAAATAGACAAAACGGTTCAGGAGTTCTTTATGCAAGTCATGCAAATGGATACCTTCACGCTGAGGCTAGAAGCCAAATCTATTGGTGATGAGTGCTGATTTTAGGCTAAACTGAACTCCGAAACTTGAGTTTTAAGAGAGGGCTTAAGCGTTAAAAGCAAAGTTTTAGGGTGGTTTGGATTGTTATTTTTTGTGCGTTTACATGGGGTTTTAAATCTAATAGATCAATCTATAAACCATCGTTTATATAAAATCAAGAGGTGGGGTACTATCCTTAGTGAGAATGAGTCAGTAATTGGTTAATAGATTTTCTGGTAAATCTAGCGCTACTTGCAAATAAAAAATTTGATAACAAAGTTAAGTGCATTTTTATCATAGTTCTTTAGTAAAAAAATAAGGGTGAACGATGATGGTTTTCTATGTTGTAGAGGTGAAATGCGATTTATGAGCATATCAACTTATGTAAATCAGAAGCTTCGCATGTATGTTACTTCATGCGGATTTATCTCACTACTCATATATTCTCTGTTGAGTTCTGAGGTTAATGCTGCCGAAAGGTTGTGGCCTGACAATCTATTTGCGGTTCAGTTTGTCTCGAAGGATCGTGGATTTGTTGCTGGAGAGACTGGAACTATTCTGCGTACCGATGACGCTGGTAATAGCTGGAAGCTTTTCTACATAGGAAGCCCCGAACTTATTCGAAGAATCTCTTTTATATCAGCAGATGAAGGCTGGGCTATTGGTCACAAGGGTTCGATTTTTCACACTAAAGATGCCGGTGAACACTGGGTATTGCAGCATACAGAAAACGGTAACTATCTGCGCGACGTGACATTTGTCGATTCCCAGCAGGGCTGGGTAGTCGGTCATGCAGGTTTAATTCTTCACACCAGCGATGGCGGGAAAACTTGGACGAAACAGTATTTAAAAGGTTATTTCGGCAGAGATGTTCCACGTTTGCATGGGATTCATTCTTTGGATTCGAGTGGCAAGAAACTCATCGCCGTGGGTGAATTCGGTGTTATCGCGCATACCGAAAATGGTGGTGAATTATGGGTAGTTACCCCTTTTGATAATGACATTACCTGGCTTGCTGTAACCGCGACACCCGAGTGCATTACTGTTGTGGGTCTTGACGGAAATGCTGCCTGTTTAAAAGAAGCCAATGCCGAAGAGAGAGCAGCACTTGATGAACTGGTTGCACAGCAGGTTGCAGCTCTGGTCGAGAAAGCACGTAAAAAAGCTGAGCGTAGGCACAAGCAATATATTCCTGGCGAGGAATCTGAGATTTACCGTGGTGAACTGGAGTATGTCGTTCATCCGATCAGTACCGGAACCACAGAGCACCTGTTTGACGTAGATGTTGTTGGTAAGAGTGCCGTCGCTGTTGGTCGATCTTCTATTTTGAATTTGAAAAGTACCGGTGGAGAAGCCTTAACAGGGCTGAAGCTACCTCTGGATTATCTGTGGTTTGGGGGCGTGGGTGCTTCTGGTCCGGATACATTTTGGAGCGTAGGTATCCGAGGCACTGCGGTTAAAGGAAATGTGAATAAAGGAGAATTTCAGTTGGGACTCTCTTTGTCTTCATCAACCGAGATTGAAGTTGTTAACTCACGATGGATGGCGAAACAATGACAAGAAGAATTAGTAACTATGTAACCACGCATGCAGGGTATGTTTTCGCATTTTTGATGGTCGTGACCCTGATCCCTGCATATTTTGCCTACACAGGTTTATCCCTGAATGTTGTGCTTGAGGAGATGCTGCCAGCCGATGCTGAAAACGTGAAGTTGTTCCAACGTTTTGGTGAGCAGTTTGGGGGTGCTAACACTACCCTGATTGAGATCAAGAACGAAAAAGGCTCAATCTATTCGGAAGAATTTCTGAGGACATACAAAGAAATTGCCGAAGAAGTTTATTACAACCCTACTACCCAGAGACACCTCAGTCAGTCCATGGTGCTAAGGAAAACAAAGGTTATTGAGGGTGGCGGTGGCCGTGTAGAAATTAATTCACTGCTATGGCCAGACTTACCTTCTGATGCTCAGGCAATGGCTGATTTCAGACGCCAGGTTAACTCACAGTACCGAGGATTTCTGGTATCGAACGATGAAACTTCAGCGATGGTGATTGCTGATTTCAAAGACGATATCGATTACGAAGAGACGCTTAAGTTTTTTGAAGACATAAGATCGAAGTACGAATCAGAAAAATTGTCTATCAACGTAGTGGGACGTCCAATCCTACTCGGTGAAATCTATAAGTCTCTCGATTCTGTAGGTGTCATTATGGCTGCGTCGCTCGCCATAATTGCATTGATGCTGTACCTATACTTCAGGACGTGGATTGGTGTGTTTGTTCCCATGTTTACTGCGAGCATCGCAACAATCTGGGGACTGGGAGCAATGGGATTTGTGGGTTACAACCTTGACCCTCTTTTGATCCTGCTGCCTGCTTTTATTTTCGCCATTGTTCTATCCCATGGCGTACAACTCACCACCCGTATTCTTGATCACCTCAGTGATACAGAGGAACAGCAGGACAATTGTCGGGCAATTACCCGTGAAGGTCTGTCTGCGGTGCTGTTACCAAGCACTGGTGCAATTATTACCGATGCGGCTGGCTTCGCTGTTTTGGCGCTTGCTGCGATACCAAGTATCCAAGGTTTGGCTTTGGTGTGTAGTGTATGGCTACTCTCTATCGGACCAGCGTTAATCTTCGCCGCTGCGACTATTTCTTTATTGCCGGTACCTAAAAGTTACAAGACCGGTTCTGTCTTAATGGATAAATTCTGGTCAAGCGTTATCAATATCGAAGACCATAAATATCTTGTGATGGCTTCCGTTGTGGTGGCGTTTCTGGGCGGCTTGTACTACTCCCAAAATCTTACCGTAGGTGATACGAAAGGTAGCGCGATCCTTTGGCAGGAATCCCGGTATAACGCAGATTCAGAATCTATCAATACTCGGTTCTCATTCCTAGGAACAGATGTAATGCAGATTTACATCGAGGGTGACAAGAGAACGATGCTGGACCCTAAGGTGTATCAGCAAGTAGAAGGCTTAGACCGGTTCATCTATGAGCATATGGATGAAGTAAGACCTGCACAAAGTCTTGTACCCATTATTAGAAAGGTGAATAGCGTTCTTTTCGAAGGTGATCCTTCATATGAAGTTCTGCCCGACACAAAAGATGAAATTGGATTTGATATCTACATGTACCGATCAAAAGGTGAACCAGGGGATTTCGCTGCGTTTACAAATAATGATTGGGAAATAGGCAATATCTCCTTTTATCTGGAAGATCATAGTGCAGAAACTATTTCTAAACTTAGGTCGCTACTAGACGAGTATTTCTCTACCTATGCCATAGATACCGGCAGCACAGACTTCCTCTATTCCGGTGGCCAGATTGGTATTGTCGAGGCATTGAATCAGGAGCTTACGGATTCAAACCAATCGATCATGGTAGCGATTTCTATCGTAATCCTGATATGTCTAATCGCCTTATACCGTTCAGGCAAGATTGGCATGATCATGCTTTTGAGCTTGGCATCAGCAAATGTGATGACCTACGCCTTCATGGCATGGAAAGGAGTTGGCCTCAATATCAGTAGCTTGCCTCTAGCTGCTCTGGGTGTTGGCTTAGGTGTCGACTATGGCATCTATATGATGGATCGCATCAAAGAAGAATACGCAAAACTTGGCGATGTAATGGAAGCGATGCATAAGGCGCTTTCAACATCCGGTAACGCGATACTGATTACCGCTTTAACGATGATCGCACCTCTGATCCCTTGGATTTTCTTTTCTCCGCTTCGATTCCAGGCCGAGATGAGTTTGTTGCTAGGGCTCGTGCTGTTTCTAAATATGCTGGGCGCACTTTTCTTCGTGCCAGCGGCGCTAACGGCACTCAAACCACGATCTATTTTTCCCGAAAAAAAATGTAATCAGCGTGAGGAAACTGCAGAGCTTCAGGCGCTGTAGTTCCGGAATAAATGTTCAAACTCGAACTGAATATTGATCGGGTTGTTACATGACTAAAATAATAATGGAGAACTTGAGATGATGAAGAGATCTGCCTTGGCATTGGCAGTGTCACAGTGCTTATTTGTGGCAAGCCAGAATGCTTCCGCGATTGAAACAGGGGTGGATGGACTAAGTGTCAATGGGCGCTTAAAGCAGTCTATTTCGTATCTGTACGATCTTGAAAACGGTTCAGAGGTTGGCCCTGCAAATGGGTTGGCCGAGCTTAACGCAAGTTATCGTCCAAACAGGAATATAACGTACACAGGCAATGTGTGGTTAAGGGGTATGTGGAATGACCCAAGCTGGAAGGATCCAAATGGAGGGTTGAAAACTTTCAACGGGCCTACATTTCCTAGCGGTAGCTTTGAACATGGGACAGGGGACTGCAATACAACTGCAGGCGAGTTCTGTGGACCCAATAATCAGGTCAAACTCTACGATGATTTCGACGACGAAATACTGCGAGAAGCGGCGGTTAAGTATCGTGATCCAAAACGTCGTTATTCTGTGAAGGTCGGTAAGTTTCAGCGCGGTTGGGGGCAATCGGATGGCTTGAGATTGCTGGATATTCTTCACCCTCAAGACCTGAGACAGAAATTTGTATTTGGGGATGCGGATGAAACACGTATTCCACTCTGGATGGCAAACCTCGATGTTGACCTGAACCGTGCCGGTCTTGGTAATCCGTTCGAGGCGCTGGGTATGGATCGGGCGAAATTTGAGCTAAATATTGCCCCAGAAATTCGCCACAGCGAATTGGTCGTGAATAATCCTACACCTATGGGGCGTACCGATGGTGGGCATTTTGGTCTTCCCTGGCCCGATCTGGTTGATGTACATGGTTCGGGGCTTGGTGCGGTAGGATTTGGTGGTCGACTCATGGATATTGAGAAAGACGACTTTGAATGGGATGCCCCTGAAATTGCCGCTCGACTAAAGTTTGATGCTTTTGGCGGTGAAATGACATTAAACGGATTCTATGGCTACCAGGATCTGCCAATCCTGAAACTTGGGGGAGGTACTGTACATGTAGGTAGTGGAGTTAATGATCCTGCTGAGGCTGTGCAGAATGTTACTGTGGATCACAACACTCTCATGGCTGCCATTTGGGCCCCTGATCTTGGTGGTGGAGCATCTGGTTATCTCCCATATCTCCGCAATGCAGCTAATGGAGCACCAACTATTAGCCCACTTACAGCTCTTACAGGAGGGGCTTGTGCTGACCCTGTTAATGGATCACCTGGTCTGGCATGTTCAGTAACAGCAGATCTTTATTTGGATTACACCTACCGACAAAAAGTCATTGGGCTCAGTTTTGCGCGAGATATGAGCGATATGATGTCACTGGGTCCCAAGGGTACTGCACCTAGTATCCGTCTTGAAGCCTCTTATGAGTTCGATAAACCGTTCAATAAGATCGCTGTAGATAACCCATTTGTACCCAACCAAATTGAGATGGGAGCAGTAGCTAACTTGGTTAGCCCTGCGTCATCGGTTGTATTTAGAGATGTTGTTTCCGTCATGGCGGGGTTCGATTATCCACTCTGGATACCCGGCTGGGAAACACAAAGTAAATCGATCTTTACTAGCTTCCAGTTCTTCAATATTCATACAGAGAATGCAGATGGTCTGATGGCGCAGGCGCCTTATGGCTTAACCGCGGTGAACTCTAACCAGCAATACATGACATTCCTCTGGGACATGAAGCTTGATAATGAACGACTGGCGATGGAGGGGTTATTGATTCAAGACCTGAACGGCCAGGGTACATCCTATCGTCAGCGAATTGGTTTTAACTACTGGGGTAAAAATCTGCGTCCAGAAATCGAAATTCAACATTTTAATGGCACTAAGGAATCAGCCCCTATTGGTTTATTTAACGACAAAGACTACATCGAATTTTCGTTAACCTACCAGTTCTAGGTGAGCGGATCTGAGATTAATGGGATGAGCCCAGACATGTGTAAGTGCTTGGCTCATCCGTTTAAAAGTCAAATTAAAAGAGAAGAAAGCCCTATGGAATATACAACAACAAGATTTCCAAAAAGGTTGTTAGCTGTATCAGCTGTATTAATGCTGGGTGCGAATACAGTCTCAGCCGACACAAATAAAGCGTTGGAAGCCTGGAAAGCATTTGCAGCACAATCTGGCAATCCTAATCATCAAAAATGGGTAGACGAAATTTCGAAACCAGAAGCAATTAAACTGGCGAAGGAATGGAAAGACCTGCGTGGCTATGACGCTTACGACCTCATAGAAAAGACAAAATTACCCGCAGAGCTGAAACCTGGCCTGAAAATAAATAAAGACAATATTGCACAGTATCCGTGGCTTAAAGACTACATGCCACCAGAAGCATACAGCCAGCTCACTTCTAGCTGGGGCAGTGTTAAAGAAATTACTATCGTTCCATCCAATACCTACTACATGCACAAAGGTTATCTGAATGGAACAAAGGAACTCCGCGATAAAGGCATTGAAATTCAAGTCAATGACAAAGGTGAGTTAGTTTATCCTGACGGCAGCTTTGCCCTGCTATCTGGTCCAGGTGCGACCTCGATTCCATTCCTGCACCCGAAAAACGGATTAGAACTCAACTGGTCCTATGTGGCACACTCCACAAATTCGGACACGCTTAACTTTCAGCCAATCCATTTCCGTGCTTGCACAGACGAAAGTAAAGTGGATGTTGAATATAAAGCAGACCTTTGGTGGTGGCATTATCACAATCGCCAGAATGTAGGACCTGCTGGCGAAATTCCGGGTAAAGAGGAATTTATCGAAGGTGGTTCTATCTTCTTCAACGAACCATTCGATATTCGTGGCTTGGCAGGTGTACGTCAACGTTATGCTGAAAGCGGCAAGCCTGATGACTTTAAAGTATTCATTCCGAGCTTAAAGCGTACACGTGTACTTGCAGGTTCTGATGCACAGGATCCACTAGCATCAGGCCTAGACCTTACCTGGGACGACTGGCGTGCATATTGGGGTAAAACCGACATCGATGCATTCGAATATAAACTGGCCGGGGAAGCGTTCATTTTAGCTATTCCTGAGACAGGTTATGTTTATGATGCAGCAACCCAAGCTGCGGATAAGTGTAACTACGACTCAATGGAACTAGAGCTCAGACCTGTTTGGATTCTGGATATTATTGATAAAACCGGTAAATACCAGTATGCAAAACGTAGAACTTGGGTAGATAAAGAGTTCTATTACATGCAGTACCATACAACGTGGGATCCACGCGGTAATGTTTATCGTACCTGGGAAGACAGCCGTGCATTCAGACCAACTGAAGGCGATGCTCAGTGGCGCCTCTCAATCTTGAATAATCATGTAACCAAACGTTCGGGTGGTTTCTTCGTGGATGCAGGTTGGGAGAACCGAGAAAATGAAGTAACTGAAGAAATGTTTGATATTGACCTGTTAAGAGACTACCAGTAATTCATTTTACGGTAGCTCTATAAGAAAAGGCGGGGCGCTCCCCAGCAAGCGCTCTGCCTGATCTCAACACCTCCGACATTCTCCTATCTCCCCTGCTATTACGGTGACGAGCGCCGCAGATCACAAGATAAATCCTCTGATTTACAGATACAGCGTCTCCCTATTGTACGGGGCTGCTTCATCTGGCGCGGTCTTGCCCAGCTTTCACGACAAACAACAGATACACTGAGAGTGCGGCTTAAACAACGTCAAGCACAACGATCAACCAGACTTATTACCCACGAAAAATACCTCTGTGGGTAATGCCAAGGTGTTGAAATCCTGCAGTAGTACAGACCACTTGCCTGATGAGCAGGCTTTTGAATAGTGTTTGCATGCCTCAACACAGGACTTCCCTTCACGTGTGCGGTCCCAGCACCTGCCATTACAGTACTGGCAGGGTACAGCTCGGGTAGGCTCCCCAAAGGATCTTCATGGGTTGAGCGGTTCTCAGTGGATATATAGCGCCCGCTGCTCTGCGGAAAAACAGTCGAATAGCCTTAAAAGGAAACACAGGTCACGGGTAATGACCAGATCTGCACTATCCACGTCTATCGGACAGTGAAATAAGGTAAGTGATAGCGATCAGGCAGAGAAGGGATCACAGTCCACCCGAGCGGTTTTTTTAATGACCGTAGATGGCTTGCAATGGTCGGTTTGACAACCCTTAACACTAACGACCCCTCTAAGAGAAATTTACTTTTAGATTCAACACAAATTTTGGGTAAAAAAAACCTGGCGTATAGCCAGGCTAAAGTTCGAGCTTCGAGCGTCAATTGGTAAGTCAGAGAGGGCTTTTATATGAACATTCGGGGTTTATAGGGGTTCAATGGCCTCTCAGTCGTTTTTCCGTACAACAAGGGTGAGGATGTTGTAAATTGCAACAGGGTTACCATCTTGGTTTTTCACTTCTACGTCCCAGACAACCACTCCTGTTGCTTGTTCGTCATCGGGGCGACGATCTTTTTTAATTTTTTGTTTACAGGTGAGACGTACCTGAATCGTATCGCCGATACCTACAGGCTCGACAAAACGCAGGTTCTCCATACCGTAGTTTGCCAGCACCGGACCCGGTGAAGGTTCAACAAACATGCCTGCTGCCGCGGAGATAACAAAATAGCCATGGGCTACACGTTTCCCGAAAAGGGAATCCTTCGCCGCGAGTTCATCAAAGTGAGCGTAAAAATGATCGCCGGAAAGGCAGCCAAAATTAACGATATCCGCTTCAGTGACCGTACGACGATGGGTGATAAGGGTTTCACCAATCTGCAGATCTTCAAAGTACTTACGGAACGGATGAACATCATCTTTGATTTGCTCAGAACCTGGGTTGTATTCACTAGTAATTGCAGTCAGTGAGGTTGGATTGCCTTGAATGGCTGTGCGTTGCATATAGTGCTTAACCGCACGAATGCCACCCAACTCTTCACCCCCTCCGGCACGGCCAGGGCCGCCATGAACCAGTGTTGGTAAAGGTGAACCGTGGCCGGTGGACTCTTTAGCACATGCTTCATTAAGTACATGCAAACGGCCGTGGTAAGAGGCACAGCCCAGAACCAGATTACGTGCTTCAAGATTGTCCGCAGTTACTATAGAACCGACCAGCGAGCCTTTACCTAGGGAACCTGCGATTAAGTCCCGTCTTTTAGGTGATTGAACTGGTTGGACGGATTTT
>JBMYLM010000081.1:0-9456 GCA_049596335.1 Neptuniibacter sp. | reverse complement strand
CATAGTGGATCCCTGCTTTCGCAGGGATGACTTCATCGATAAATTGTCTTAAATGGGCAGCATTGCATACATCACCAAGACCTGGATGGCCTTTTTTATTTTCTGCCAGCAGCGCCGGATTTGTTCCTTTAATTCCTTGGTTCAGCGATTGCGCAGCAATCACAATCGAGCGCTTTAGCGCGTAGCCCGAAGGGTGGTTACAGTCCTTTTTCGAATTCCTAAAATTCAATATTCACCAGTGCCTAATGGAATTCTTAACCAAAGCCTGTCTTAACTGGGTTATGGTTCGGGCCATATCTCTTGAAAGGTTAAGTGTGATGATGCCGAAATCGAAGGGCAATTCAGCATGCAGGTCACCAAACAGAGCCGCGTTGACCTCAAGTACAATACTGTCTTCTCGGGCAACGGCATAACCTGAATGATCTTGCAGGGAGATCATCGACACAAAGCCGGACTCTTCACCAAAGTTGATATTGCGGGTGTGAAAGCATTCATTTTCATATTTGGTAAGGAAGCTCAGGCAGCCTTTACAAACAACAAAAAAACTTTCGCCTCTTTCCCCATAGTCGTAAATTCGTTCTCCGGATTTCACTTTGAAAAGCTTACCTTTAGAAAGTAAAAAATCGATTGCGTTGGTCGAAAGAGCGCCAAAAATGGAGCCGTTTTTGAGCTGATCTATAGGTAAGATTGCTTCCAGTTCACTGACGGTTATCTGTTGCATTGCAGCTGACTCTTTTGAGACGTTATTGTCAGTATAGGACTTGATAAGAGAGGCCCCTGAAAACAGGGGCCTTTTTCACAGTTGGTTATAAGGCAGCTTAAGACACCATAACCAGTTTTGAGGCAGGGGTTCGGGTATCCATATTTTTACCCCTGTTGATGTGGTCATCGATTTCTGCAGCACAGCCAATCATCCTGCCATATAGGAAGATGGTGAATGCGGCCACTTCAAGCGCTTGCTCATCCAGAGTGCCGGCCCGGAAACGAGGCCATAACATTTTCAGAAGCAGGGCGCTGATCACGCCATCAATGTTTACGCAGAACACATTTCGCGTTGCGCCGGTCTGGAACAGTTCATTAACCAGCTTTTTGTAATAGTCATGGAACAGATTGTATTCACCTCTTTCTGCGAACAGCTCGCTGATAAAGGTTTCCCTTGGGTCACTATTAACAGGCTTGTTCTTGAAGACTGGGTGGTTGATACCCGCGATAGCGCCAATGCGGCCAGAACCGGCTTCCTTAGCAGCTTGTTTCTCTTTGCTGTATTGCAGGGCATATTCCTTAGCCATAGTCGTCAGGTCCAGACCATGATCCGGATTACCGGCATCAGTCAGATCTGTTTCTTTAAAACGATCAACCAGGAAGGTAATACCTTCATAACCAGCACCCCCATGGGAGAACCCTGTATGGGTAAGGAAGCCAATCATAGCCTTGTTCACTTGCACGCGTTCGGGTGTTTGTGGCCCATCGGATGAAACCGCACCCTTACAGCCTTGAGCGGAAATGCTGCCCGGACCGTTGGTTGTCAGAAGACCGGTTAGCACTTGAAAACTGTAGAGGGATTCCGGATCACCTTTTTCACCCATCAGTGATAAGTATGCCATCTCGCCCACAGACCATTCTTCCAGTAGTTCCTTAATAGAAATACCGCAGTAACTGTCAGGTTGATGGTGTTTACCTTCAGCGGATGCGCCAATGATCACCGCATAGAGTTTTAGGTACCAGGGCAGGTTGCGCGCGGTGGTTTTCGAGATGCGCTTCCGCATCAAGGGACCCCAGGCGATAGTCATGGCTATAGCTGCGAGTACTGCGTCACGGCTGAGTGGGACATAGAGCTGCTCGATAAAACGTATAAACAGCGATTGTGCACCACGCGATTTAATCGCGACCAGCATCGCTTGCGCTTCAGGCTCAGGTTCATCGCTACTGAATGCAGAGATAATAGATTCATCAATCTTAATGTCAGAGAAATCGAACTCTTCATCACGAGCATCGTGCAAGCCGGAATGAGCAAACAGTTCAACCAACTTATCTACGGCTACACGAGCCTTATCAATACGCTTAGGCCCAAGTAAAGCTACAGCAGAGGAGAGCACTACATTCGGTGAGTTACCAGCTTCACGAGCAGTATCAGCCGCCTGAATCATGACATCGCCATACAGATTTAGATGACCGGCGATGGCTATGTTAGTCAGTGCGTTATCGTTCTTGCCATTATGTTCACCCATCAAGGCATGGCAAAGGCTGCTTTCTAAAGGCTTGGTCGCTGATGCCAGAATAGACTGATTGTGCATTCGGGTTATCTGCGTTTTAGGGTCCATCTGTGAGGCGCCTGAAGTGTCCTTCAAAGCCTGGCGAGGAAAGGTCCTGCCTATCTGTTTAGAAAGATTCAGAATCTGCTCGTTGTAGGGAGCGATAGCTTCCTGAACGGGCAGATCCAGATTTTCGGGCAGCTGTAGCCCTCGGTTATCCCCAAACCAAGGCTTCAACGAGAGATCGCCTTTAGGTTCAAAATCGGGTTGCAGGTCTCTCTTGGCCATGACCTGTGACAGGGCCAGAGGAATGTGCGCGATATTGGTAACTACAGCACCTTTTTCAGATACCACTGGGTTGTCAGGCGTGAAAATGTCATCAACATCAAAGGCATCCATAAACCATTGCTCTTTGGCAGCAGCATCGTCACCGTCACCACCGAGTGCCCCGGCATGGCCTACAGCACGCGTTAATTTGGCTTTCCAGCGACCAACTACACAGGCCACAACGGGCTTCGTAAAGTTAAGGTCGTGCTCATAGTAACCGCCGGGCTCAACATAAACTACGGCTGCTTTAGAGCGTTCGTCATTAGAGAGTGCATGAACAAACTCAGGCAAAGCAAAGTGAATATAGACATCTTTACCACTAGAGACTGATGCAGTGGTACCCCATCCCTCAGTTGCCAGATATTGAGCAATCGTTGTGGTGAAGTTACCTGAGTTGGAATAGATTGCTACGGAACCCGGTAGTAGCGACTCTTCCGGTGAGTCACCACCCAGCGCACCGCCAATTCTTACCTGATTCCAAGCATCGGCTACACCTAGACAGTTGGCACCAAAGATGTCGACCCCAGCTTGCTGCGCCATTGCGCGGATCTCGCGAGCATCATGAACCGCGACTTTTTCAGTCACAATAATGATCTTGTTAATACTCGGGTTTACCCGAATAAGCTCGGCGACACCGTCCCTCACACCGGATGGAGGTAGGTAAACGACCCCCGTGTTAAACGTGTGGCCGGCTTCGAGACCTTCTCTTACATTGTTAAATACCGGTACTTCACCCGCTGCGGTTTTTAATACACGGCCCTGTTTGCCGGGAGATGTGCCAAACACAACGTTTCCACCGGAAAAACTATGGCTGACCGGTGTTACTGCGCTGGATTCACCACCCAGAATATTAAGAACACAGATTCGGTCTTCTTTGGTCGCTATCTGATCCAGATTCTGGATCCCTACAAAATACTTAAATTCACCAACACCTTGTTTATACATGTTGCTGCTCCTGAAATATGTACGTCATTCCCAGAGGGCAAGTCACTCTGGAACTTGTTCTGAATAGAGGGTTTAGGCCGATACGCCGAGTTTTTCGGCAACCTGTTCGCGTCCACCATTACGCATCCACTCATCTGCTGAGAGGGCGTAGTTAACGACCTCGCTCATCGCCGAATCAAAACCAAAAATCCGGTAGGGCAGACCGAGTGCATCCAGAGTGTCCTTAAAACTACCCATGCCGCGGATCAGGTTTGGGCCGCCCCGGCCAATAACTACGTACAAAGGAACAGGACCGTTTTTATTGAAGTAATCACGCAAAGCATCAGCCATTGCCCTGAAAGTTACTTCAATATCGGTGTTGTTAGATTTACCGCCAATGACAAACAATACATTCGATTGTTTCAGCCAATGCTTAAAGCTGATGCGGGCGACATCGCGCATCTTCTCGTAGGGAGGGTTGCCGCCAAAGTCAGAAGAAATAATGGCACGATCACCCAGTGCTTCAGTAACCGCTGAGTTAGCACCACCACCAAATGTAGGCGCGAGAACAGTACCTTTATCATTAATAACGTAAACATCACTCTGACCCTGATAAGTACGCAGCTGATTGATCTCCTGCTCAAAATCAGAATAGTCAGCAGCGAACAGGTGATTGGGTAATTTCAGTCGTTCCCAGCGCGGGTCATCACGGTCAAAACCACATTTGAAATCACATGCTACGGGTATCAGGCGGCCGCCTTTACCTGGCATCATACGTATAGGGTTCAGTTCCAGTGTGGTCATACCGTAGTTATGGTAGAGCTCCCATAATCTGGGAAGGAACTGTACGAGAGGGGATACCAGCTCCTTGGGTGCGCCTATGTCAGATAAGGCATTTGCAATAACAAAGGCTTTTAAGCCGGTCAGTGCTTCAAAGGGGACTTCAGCAATATCTGAAGAATCTAATTCCTCAATATCTACACCCCCTTTATGAGTCAGGGTGATGGTAGGTGCCCGGAAACGGGTTGAATCAGAAATCGAAAAGTAAACTTCATGCTCTGCAGGTACGGCGCCTTCAAAGGTAACGCCCTGAGCTTTAGTTGTAACATTTCCATGGCTGTGTTCTGCAAAATAGAGACGTTCTTTCTCTGCCAGTGCGGTCTTAAGATCTTTAACATGACCTATAAGGCCAGACTTTCCTTTTTTACCGACTCCACCCTTAAAAAGGGGTTTTACAAAAACAGAACCATGTTTATCGATCAAATCCTGTATTGCATCTTCATCGGCACCCGGACCCAGAACTTCAGAGGTTGGAAATCCAACATAATTCAACAGCTTTGAGCCGTACAACATTCCAGTGATGTTCATAATTCACCTACGGTTTTTATACGTTTATTTACGGGAACTACTACTCTCTTATCCCAATCTTCATCGCTCAGAATCTATAAGCAGCGCTTAAAGCTGTTTGGGTTCTCTGAATTGTTAAATAAGACCGACAGCGTAAAAGGTGCCTGAATTAGATTCTGCATCTAATACTAAAGTCTTAAGCTGTCTGAAATCTGTCACGTTTAGTAGGGATTTTTGGGAGGGGCTTAAGGAGAAAAAAGACGCCCCGGAAGGGGCGTATAAAAACGATGAGTCAACGGCGAAAAGTTGATGGGATATACCCAGTTCATCGTCGAGCCTTTTTTCCTGCATTAGGAAAGACAAGGGCAACAGCGTAAGGGCGCTGCTTAAGTACTACCCTGCAACCAATATATGGGGATTATCTGTCATCGACCTGTCATGGCTTTGTTGGATGCGTGACAGGCATGTGACAGGTTGAGGTTTCATATTGGGCCTTATACGGGTGTGGACTCGTTAATTAAAAGATCTAATAAGAAATCTGGAGAGAGACATGAAAAAGCTGATTCTGGCTTCTGCGATTGCTGCGATTGCTGCAAACACAGCAACGGCTGCGACAATTTACGACGACAAAGGACTGACTTTTAAAATCAAAGGTGACTGGCAGGTACAACTGCGTGACAATCACTCCAAGACAAAAGACGCTGAAGTAGAGTTTGACGATCTGGAGCTGAAAAACACAATCGCTTACGATCTTGGTAATGGCATGAAGGCGTTTGGTCAGTTGGATTTTGGTTTCAAAAAAGCAGCTGAAGACAGCATCGATGGCTCTCACCTGGAAGAAGCTTATGTAGGTCTGGCTTTCGATAACATTTCAGTAGCAATTGGTCAGCAAAACTACGCGACTGAAAGATTTGGTGTAGAAAGCGCCCTGGAAAATGCGACTAAAGAGCACGCATTTCACGCAGTTTCACAAAGCGGCGACGATGTAATTCGCGTTGACGCAAAATTTGAGAATCTCACACTGATCGCTTCTACTGAATTGGAAGCGGAAGGCGAAGGTTCTGAGAACGGTTCCTCTTTCGATGTTTTGGCTCAAACTGAACTGGGTGGTGTTAAGTTCGCTGCAGCCTATCAGACTTACGAAGCTACACCTACTTCTGATTCAGAAGACTCTTGGGGTGTAAGCGCTTCGACTAAACTGGGCGCAATTAATCTTGCTGCGGATTTCAGTACAACTGATACCGGTTCAACTGATCTGGATATCTATAATGTTGTAGCCAAGTTCAAAGCCAACAAAACAACTACGTTTACACTGGGTGTAACTGACCAGGAGACGTCTGCAACTACTGACAAGACTCAGGTCTACGCAAACGTTGTTTATAAATTCCCAGCGCAGAAAAATGTAAGCGTGTTTGCTGAAGTTTCTAATGTAGATGAAGACGGCAAAGACTACGATCTGGATCTGCTGGCAGGTCTGCGCCTGAAGTTTTAATTTTGGTTAAGTGCTGCTGCCAACCCCTTCAGGTGGTATGCACTCAAATCATGAGGCCCGGATTTCCGGGCCTTTTTTATTCCCACTCGATTAAAGCGCGTTCCCATTCATCATAAAGCAGTTCTTTTTTCATCTTGTCATTCAGAACTAATAAAGGCAGGCCAAGTGGGATAGGGCGAAGCGGTCCTCTCACAGATACGCGAAGTGATTTCACGTCACCATCTTCAGCCAGACCCTCTCTGATTGGATAAAGGCTGCTTTTTTCAGCCAGTGTTTTTTGGCCGTCTTCAGAAAGTAGGTAATTGATAAATGTACGTGCATCTGCCGAATTTTTAGCAGATTTAGGAATAAATAAACTGCGCATTAGCACCGTGGTGTAATCATTCGGCAGAATCACTTCTATATCAGGGTGCGCCTGTGCCCAGCTGTTAGAGTATGACCCCAGTACATTGTATGCGATACCTATTTGTCCGCTTGCCAGCTCAGACAGCATGCTTGCACTGCTGGGGAACATACGAACCTGATGGGCACCAAAAGATTCCAGAATTCGGCCGTAGCTACCGGTTTGTTGACTGTCATAAGCCCAAAGCAGATATCCTACGCCGACTCTTGTAATATCAAATGTGCCGATTTTTCCGGTAAATACTTCAGGGCGTTTTCGTATTGAACTGAGTAAGTCTGCACGGCTTTTCGGTATGCTGGTGTTTTTAAAATAGGTCTTGTTGATAGAAATGGTTGCGGGCTCATATGAATAGCCATAAATTTCATTCCTCCATGAGGCCCACGCCGGAAGGGATTTGGTTTCACTGGAAGTAAATTTTTGCGCAAGCCCGTCATTGACCAACTTTATCTGTAAGTCCATCGCTGAACTCATTACTATATCGGCTGATGTGCCTTGTTTAGATGAGACTTCAAGAAAAAGGTCCTTGGTACTGTATTCCGTATAATTAACGGTTATTTCTGGGTATTGCTTATGAAACTCTTCAAGCAGAGGCTTTACCTCCGGGTAGTCAGCAGCGCCATTGATGGTGAGCACCCGGTTCTGAGTAGGTGAGTAGGTTTCATGCAGCGTATCAGCTGACAGGGTAGATGCGGTAAACCCAGCAATAATGGCCATAAACAGAGTTTTAGGTTGCATTATTTACCCCAGATAGTGATCAAAAGTGATTCTAACAATAAGGCCATGTGGTTCATTATCCAGCAGAGTCAGTGTTGCTCCATGATACTCAGCAACATCTTTGGCAATCGCTAATCCAAGTCCTGTCCCTTTGCGAGGGTTGTTCGGGCTGCGGTAAAAACGCTCAAATACGGAGTCTTTTTCTGAATCCGGAATACCCGGACCGAAGTCGCGCACTTCCAGAATGCTCTGTTGCAGAAAATTATCGTTAAAAGCTTTCAGTTCCACATCCAGGCTGGCGCCTTCCGGGCTGTACTTTATTGCATTTTCAAGAATGTTTCGCAGCATCTGGGTCAGTGCAAATTCGTCGCCTTGAACGGTTGATTCACACTCGCCGTTAAAAGATATCTCAACGCCTTGTTGTATTGCGGTGAGTGCTACGTCGCGGCATACCTGCTTAGTAAGTAAATCTAACCGCACAGGTAGTTTGGCCTCACTTTGGAACCTGTGGGCGAGGGTGGCCTGATCAAGCAATTGGTTGACGGTACTGGTCAGCATATCGCAGGACTCTACAACACGGTTTAACTGTTCTTTCCTAAGGGCAGGGTCTTCTTCCTCAAGTGCGTTCTGCGCCTGAGATTTTAGACCGGCAAGGGGTGTCCGGATCTGGTGAGCGGCTTCACTGGTAAATCTTTTGAGGCTGTCCAAAGTGTCGCCCAGCTGTTTCATAAAACGGTTAATGGTCGCAACCAAAGTAACAATCTCACTGGGTACCGGGAACTGAAGTGGGTGCAGATCAGATGCGGAACGGTGAGACAGTGCTCGGTTTACTCTCGATATAGGCCTTAACAGCTGCCAGATACCCAGCATGACCAATACCAGAGCCAGAATAAAAAATGGCGTGGTTAATTGCAGCGCCCTTACGCTAATCTCATTTGCGAGCTGTTCCCGGGCTTCGGTTGTTTGAGCAAGCTGTATGTGCACAACATCCTGATAATTGGTTTCAGTAATCAACTTACTCAAAATCAGAAGCCGTTGCTGTTCACCTTTATAACTGGCTTCGTAGAAAACCGGGGTGGGATTTAACTGTGTTGAAAGAGAAGGTGAGGTTGTCAGGAGTTTTTGATCAACAGGAATATCATCATAACCCGTTAACAACCCCTGCTTTTCACTGCTGATTTTATAAAAGGCCCGGTCCGTTTCAGCCAGGGATAAGGTTTGAAAGGCCGCTACCGGCAGGTTAACGATGATCTCTCCATCATGAAGGCTGATACCTTCAGCAATCTGATGGGCAGCCCCCGTCATGAGCCTGTCATAGGATAACTGCGCGGCCCGTTCGCCATATTTTTGTGCGATGTAGAAAGCCGCAGAAGCAAATACAATCAGGGTACAGCTTGCCATGACCAGTAGCTGGTTCCTGATGGAATAAGCGCGGCTAACCATTCAGCTCTTCCACCAGATATCCGAGTCCGCGAAGTGTACGTATCTCTAGCTCGCTGCCACAGAGTTTTTTGCGTAAGCGAGCAACATAGAGCTCAATGGCGTTAGGGCTGGGGCTCTCATCAAAGCCATAGATATGTTCGATGAGTTCCTCTTTACTTAAAACCCTGCCGGTATGGGTCAGAAAAACTTCGAGTAAACGAAACTCGCGTTGTTTCAGGTCGATGGTGTTCTGGTCAATGGAAACTGTGCATGCGTTGCGATCAAGCAGCAGGTTGCCGTACTCAATATTATCCTGGGCTTGTCCCTGATTTCTTCGAAGCAGGGCGCGACAACGGGCTTCCAGTTCGCCGAAATCAAAAGGCTTGCTCAGGTAGTCATCAGCACCCAGATCAAGAAGTTGGATTCTGTCTTCGATCTGGTTTCTTGCGGTAAGGATTAATACCGGGGTCTGGCTGTGGCGGTTTCTGAGTTTTTCCAAAACTTTGTCACCGTTAAGGCCGGGTAGGTTCAGGTCCAGCAGTACCAGATCATATTCCTGGTGTTGCAGAATATTA
>JBMYLM010000080.1:0-10255 GCA_049596335.1 Neptuniibacter sp. | reverse complement strand
GCATATCCGGGTGAGTCGGTGAGCAACTTCGCAGAGTAATTCATCCCCGGCTTTATGTCCCATGGTATCGTTGATCTTTTTGAATTGATCCAGATCCATAAACATAAGAGCAACCGTAGCGCCTTCCCTTTGAGCTACATGGATCTCCTCGCGAAGCCTTTTCATCAGATGAGTTCGGTTAGAAAGGTGGGTCAGAGGGTCTTTATAGGCCAGGAATGTCAGACGTGACTGCATTTTCTGATCACGCGTGACGTCACGGATATGCAGTGTGAACTCTGTTCTGGCCATTTCTTCAGCACCGGAACTGGTAATAGTTATCTCGGCTGGGAAATGGTGCCCTGAAATTCGTTGCAATTGAGTTCTGTTACGGCGGTTCAGGATGAGCCCTTTTGCTGAGCTAAAGCGGTGTTCAAGACTGCTCTCAAAGTCCTCTTTGTCTGTTTCAAGTACGAAGTAATTAAAGAATTTACGCCCCAAGGCCTGGCTTTTTAGGCAGCCTAAAGTGCGTTCCGCGGAGGGGTTAAATTCTAAAATTCTGCCATGCCCATCAATTGAAATTATGCAGTCCATGGAGGAATCCAGGATGGCACTTTTTCGTCTTTCGCTGGCCTGAAACTGATTCATAGCAATTTCACGCTGGCACATTTGCTCATTGATGCGCGTAATGACTTCATTGTATTTCTTAGCGATTTGGCCTACTTCAGTGAAGGGTTCTTCTTTCACCGGAGTCGCAAAGTTTCCCTGGTCTTGTTGCTTTTCCATATCACTTAAGAGATCAATAAGCTCAGTAGAGGCCTGGTGTTCGGTAATGTTCAATCCTTGTATTTCGGTTTTGGCGTTAACTCTGAGAGGGATAAAAATATTCAGAATCAGCAACAGGATATAACTCACAAAAAAGCTGTACAGGCCAATAACGGCAACACCAAATAACTGAACTGCCAGTTGTTCTGAACGGGTCACGCCATCAGCGAGGTATTCTGCTTTGGCAAATAAAGCATAAGCGACAGTGCCCCAGATGCCTGCAAATAAATGTGCAGGGATGACGTAAAGAGCGTCATCAATTCGTAAGCGATCAATCCACTTTGTTCCATAAAAGAGAATAACGCCTGACACCATTCCAATCACGGCCGCGGAAAGAGGCGACACGGCGTGGCATGCAGCAGTTACGCTGACTAATCCTGCAATGATGCCGTTTAGAATGTAGCTGACATCAATAAATCTTTTCTCAAAATAGTGAAGGCTGGAGGCTATAAAACCGCCCCAGACAGCACCCAGGCAGGTGTTTAGCAATATCCCTGGAACTTGCCAGTTCATAGTTAAGGCACTGCCACCATTAAATCCAAACCAGCCTAGCCAGATCAGCAGCGTGCCCATGGTTGCCATTGGAAGGTTGCTGCCAGAAGGGAATCTGAAATTTGTGTCATATCGCCCAATTCGTGGGCCTATGATCAATACAGCAGCAAGTGCAACCCAGCTACCAACGGAGTGAACAACAGTTGCGCCAGCAAAATCAACAAAGCCAATGGATTCAAGCCAGCCTGTATTTTCTGTGTTGAAAAGGCTAGCCCAGGCCCAGTGACCAGTGAGTGGGTAAATAAAAAGGCAGAGTATTGCAGTGATAAAAATGTAACCAATAAAGGTCATTCGTTCGGTAGTTGCACCAGAAGTGAGCGTTGCTGCGGTGCCGCAAAACATTAACTGAAACAGGAAAAAGGACATTTCTGAGGCAGAATTGTTTTCCCCAAAAACAAAATGATCAGTGCCCAGTACGCCCATAAAGTCAGAGCCGAACATCAACCCGAATCCCACTAGCCAGAACAGCGATGTGGAAAGAATGAAGTCAGAGATGTTCTTGGCTGCGACGTTGATACTGTTCTTTGATCGGGTTCTGCCACTTTCCAGGCACAGAAAACCAATCTGCATGACAAAAACAAGAAGCGCAGATATGAGGAGCCAAAAATTATCCAGCATGATCATACCTCCTTGAAATCATGAATATTGCCAGTACTACAATTTAATAGAGTTTTGTGCACTGCAATATATGTGCCCAAAATACATCTAAGGGCTGATGCGGAGGTAGAAATAAAAAAGCCGCCTACCCATTAGGGGAGGCGGCTTTAAAAGTCTAGTAGATTAAGACTGGAGCTTACTGGTTGTCCAGCTGAGCTTTGATCAGATCACCGATAGTAGTTGGACCGGATACTTCAACTTCAGCGTTACGTACAGCAGAGATTGCAGCTTTCTCTTCAGCCTGTTCTTTAGCTTTGATGGACAGGTTGATAGCGCGGTTACGACGGTCGATGTTAGTAATCTTAGCTTCAACTTCATCACCAACGTTCAGAACAGAAGATGCATCTTCAATGCGGTCTACAGAGATCTCAGATACTTTCAGAGTACCTTCGATACCTTCAGCCAGTTCAACAACAGCAGCTTTAGCGTCTACAGAAACAACTTTACCCGTTACGATAGAGCCTTTGTCGTTTGCTGCAGCGTACTCAGCGAATGGATCGCTTTCCAGCTGTTTGATGCCCAGAGAGATGCGCTCTTTCTCTGCGTCGATAGACAGGATAACTGCTTCAACTTCTTCGCCTTTCTTGAACTGGCGCAGAGCTGCTTCAGCATCAGCTTCCCAAGTGATATCGGACATGTGAACCAGACCGTCCAGCTCGTCCTGCAGGCCAACGAAGATACCGAAGTCAGTGATAGTTTTGATAGTGCCAGTAACTTTGTCGTTAGCTGCAAACTGCTCAGCGAAAGTAACCCATGGGTTAGCAGTGCACTGCTTGATACCCAGAGAAATACGACGACGCTCTTCGTCAACGTCAAGAATCATCACTTCTACTTCGTCGCCAATGTTAACAACTTTAGATGGGTGGATGTTCTTGTTAGTCCAAGACATTTCAGAAACGTGTACCAGACCTTCAACGCCGTCTTCGATAGATGCGAAGCAACCGTAGTCAGTCAGGTTGGTGATGCGTGCCTGGCACTTAGCACCCGCTGGGTAACGTTCTTTGATCAGAGCCCATGGATCGATAGACAGCTGCTTCAGACCCAGAGAAATACGACCAGATTCTTTGTCGAACTTGATGATCTTAACAGTGATTTCATCACCTGGGTTCAGCATCTCAGATGGGTGAGAGATACGCTTCCACGCCATGTCTGTGATGTGCAGAAGGCCGTCAACACCGCCAAGGTCGATGAATGCACCGTAGTTTGTCAGGTTCTTAACGAAACCTTTAACTTCCTGACCTTCTTCCAGAGTAGCCAGCAGCTCATCACGTTGAGCGCTGTTTGCTTCCTGAAGAACAGCGCGACGAGAAACAACGATGTTGTTGCGTTTCTGGTCCAGCTTGATCAGTTTGAATTCCAGCTCTTTACCTTCCAGGTGGTCAACGTCACGTACTGGGCGAACGTCTACCAGAGAACCTGGCAGGAAGCCCTGAATGTTGTTGATGCTTACAGTGAAACCACCTTTAACTTTGCCGCTGATGCAACCAGTAACAGTTTCTTCAGCTTCAAATTTAGCCTGCAGAACTTCCCAAGCTTCAGCGCGTTTCGCTTTCTCACGAGACAGACGAGTCTCACCGAAACCATCTTCAACTGCTTCCAGGGCAACTTTTACTTCGTCACCAACCTGGATTTCCAGTTCGTTAGCATCGTTCAGGAACTGTGAACGAGGAATGATAGCTTCAGATTTCAGGCCGGCGTGTACAGTAACCCAGTCGCTGTCGATATCAACAACTTCACCAGTTACCAGTTTGCCTGGAGTCATGTCTAGGGATGCAAGGGATTCTTCAAACAGATCAGCAAAGCTTTCGCTCATTGAATATGTCCTATATTTAGGGGCTGTTGGTCACATGAAGTGACTAAGCAGCAGCCTGCATTACCGGTTTGCAGGGTCAGTTTTTAATATTCAGGAATTGAGCAGTTAATCCGGCGCAACACTCAATTCATGAGAAAATGAGCGCGCATTATACAGGAAAGTTAGGCGGTTAACACTTTTTTTTGATTAATTTATGCGCAGTTTAGGTGGGTTTGTCGTAGCTGGATAACCGCGAATAAAGCGCGGTCTGGCAAGGTTTTACTACAGTTTCGAGATCAGTTTTCAATTCGTTTGAAAGGGCCTGGTCAGTTTGCTCACGGAAATAAGTTGCGATCGCTCTTTCTTCTCGAGGGGAATTGGCAGCAATCTCAATACCATCACCAACACAGAACGCGTATTCAGGCATGTATTGTTTGATGAAGTCTTCTCTTTCATTATCTGACAGGATTATGCGTTTACTGCCAATGAACTTCTTATATTCATTACCGACAGAGGCTGACATGGCATTGATTTGCAGATCACTGAATCGTCTGGCATCAGGCATATCGATCAACAGAGTTTTGATTTGCTTTTCGACTGCTTTTATCTCTTCAGCAATCGTCAATGGGGCAAAATGCTCATTGAGCATTTTGTAGTTTTCGAGTTCCGCTACCTGGGCATTTAGAGCATCAATCTTATCCTGAAGCGCTTGTTGCTCTTCAATCAGCTGTTTATTGTCATCCATCAGACCTTGAATGACTTTTTGAGTAGGGGTGAGTTTCTTTTGAGAAAAAGTGGCAGGGAGTTGGTTTTGCCCCAACTCTCCCTTGGTTTCCACATAAGGTGTATTTGGCAGTACAGCAAAACCAAATTTCTCTAGGTCTTTGAGGTTTTCTTCATGTTGTCCTTGCATCTCCTGATAGATGAAAAAGCCTCCAACCCCTAGGATGGCAAGTACCAAAGGGACAAAAATCCCTATCATTACAAACTTTTTCATCTTGCCTCACTCAACCCTAAGCCGAAACAACAGGCAGTTACTGTTTATCAGAACTTACTGAAGAATACTGTAACTGCATTACGATTGCATCCAGAAGAATACGTCCACTCTCTTTTAGCATTGCTTCTGTTTCAGGGTTTATCGGTTTGCCTTCTGAGTCTTTTTCTCTTTCCTCTTCAAGTTCAGAAAGCTCCGTAATCTGAGGTTGGTTTTTCATGGTGCGCCTGCGGTTTTCCGCATCAATTTGCCACTGCTTGGCTTCCTCTCTTTCGAGTTTCAATTGAGCTTCGTGAAGAGGGATGGAGCTGTCTTCATTACGAGCTTCATTTACGTACTCGACCTGTTCACGCATAAAGATGAAGTCCGGGTCTGTCAGAGTTCTTTCTTTGTAACGCTTATCAATCTGATTGAGGAATTGGTCAAACGCTGGATAGTTGCCATGTCTGGCAGTTTTAACTTCATCCCAGGCAAGTGCATTATCCAATGCACTTTCACCAATGACTTCTGGATCATAAAGGGTCGGGAAGTAGATGTCTGGCATCACCCCTTTATGCTGGGTACTACCACCAGAGATCCGATAAAATTTAGCCTGTGTCAGTTTTAATTGGCCATGACTCAGAGGCAACAAGGTTTGTACTGTGCCTTTACCAAAGGTCTGACCACCAATAACAATGCCGCGGTTGTAATCCTGAATAGCGCCGGCAAAAATTTCTGAAGCTGAAGCTGAGAGGCGGTTGACCAAGACAGCTAATGGTCCACTATAGGCTACTTCTGAACTACGATCTCTGAGGATATCTACGCGCCCGGTAGAGTCCTTGATCTGAACTGTTGGGCCGTGTTTGATAAATAAACCAACAGTGTCGTTCGCTTCTCTGAGTGAACCGCCGCCATTATTTCGAAGGTCCACAATAAGCCCGTCGATGCCTTCCGATTTAAGTTCATCAATGAGTTTAGCTACATCGCGTGATGTACTTTTATAATTTTCATCGCCGCTTTGTAGTGCATCAAAATTAATGTAAAAAGCGGGTATCTCAATTACACCCAGGCGGAAAGTTCTGCCCAGGTGATTCAGCTCCAGAATTTTTTTCTGTGCGGCTTGTTCTTCAAGTTCAATTTTATTGCGGACAATATCGACCACTTTTGTTGGGGCGTCATCTTGCTCCGCGCCTCTGATCTCAAGGCGAACGGTGGTGTTCTTTGGGCCTCTGATCAGATCAACAACATCTTCCAGGCGCCAGCCAACAACATCTTCTATTTCTCCTTCTTCACCCTGACCAACACCAATGATGCGGTCAGTTGCTTTCAGGCCGCCGGTTTTCTCGGCAGGCCCGCCAGGAATAAGGCGAACAATCTGAGTGAACTCATTCTCAGTTTGAAGAACAGCACCTATACCCTCGAAAGAGAGGCTCATGTTAATTTTGAAATTCTCAGATTTCCTTGGCGACATATACACAGTATGTGGATCGTACTGTTTGGTATATGCGTTGGTGAAGATCTGGAAAACATCTTCACTGTTCACCTGCGTCGCACGGTTGAGTTGGTTTTGATAACGCTTAATCAGAAGTTTTCTGGCTTCTTGGTCGTCTTTATCTGCAAGCTTCAGATTCAATAGAGCGCTTTTGATTCTTTTTCTCCACAGATCATCCATTTCAGTTTCGGTGGATATCCATGCTGCATCTTCTCTGTCTGTATCCAGAGATTCATCCAGAGTGAAGTCAAACTGTTTGTCACTCTCCAGGAGGTTAATGGAGTAGTTGATACGTTCTTCGAGACGTTCGTGGAAACGGTTGAATATTAAATACGCAGTTTCCAGATCACCTTCTTTAATCTGGTCATCTAGAGAGAATCGGTACTGATTGAATTCGGAAATGTCACTGCTTAAAAAATAGCTACGAGCCGGGTCCAGATCCTTTAAGTATTGTTCAAGGATTAGGTCAGACAGGTCATCATTGAGCATCAGATCTTTGTAGTGACGCAGTTTTAATGACTCTGTAATTTCGTGTAGCGTGCTTTTATGGATAGGTTCAGATGTAAGGGATGTGCTGACTGCAAAGGCTGAGTGAGATATCAGTATTGCCAAGGTTGAAGCCAGTAGTGTCTTAATAGTGGTTCTAGACATATTCAATTCTAATCAATAAACGTTATTCAGTTGTGACTGATAACTGGGTGATGAGTTCCATAAAGCTGAGTAAAAACAAAATGAATGAAAAGTTGCAGTTGTGATAACGTCTAGCTTTATTAATGGTGAGCTTCAAGAGTTTAGACAGGCTTGCCTCTGTTGTAAAATCCAAAAGCTTGAAGCTAGGACCATCTTTATTAGTCAGGGTGTAGTAATGAAATTGATTTCATATTTGGTTTTTTTGTCTGTTTCTGTGTTTGGTTTGTCGGGCTGCGGAGAAAGTGCGGAAGAGCAAAAATTCAGACAAGAGCTGATCGATAAGGCTATTAACGATGATGTCCGCAAAATGGGCGATGCTTTTTTGGCGGATAACGCGAAAGAGGCGGGTGTAAAAGTCACTCCAAGTGGTTTGCAGTACAAAGTGCTGGTAGCTGGTGAAGGAGACTCGCCTTCAGCAACGGATATAGTGACTGTGCACTATGAAGGTTTGAGAGTAGACGGTCATATTTTTGATAGCTCATATAAGCGTGGTGAGCCTTCTAGTTTTCCTCTTAATCGTGTTATCAGAGGTTGGACCGAAGGCGTAGGGATGATGAATAAAGGTGCAGTTTGGATGTTGTATCTTCCACCTGAGCTGGCGTATGGGGCCTTAAGTCCATCCAGAGACATACCCGCGAATTCTACATTGATTTTTAAAGTTGAGTTGCTTGATTTTGTGACCGCAGAGAAACAGGGATAATTTATGAGTAAGGCAGTTTCAGATTTAATCGCATTTTTAGCGGCTTCACCTACTCCCTTTCACGCGGTTGAACAGATGGGCGTTCGACTATCAGGTGCGGGATTTCAATTTTTAGATGAAGCAGAGGATTGGAATATAGAGCAGGGAGGTCGCTACTTCACTACACGAAACGGCTCTTCCATCATTGCCTGGGTAATGCCTGAAAAAGGCACGCTTGATGAGTCAGGTATCCGCATGGTGGGTGCTCATACGGATTCTCCTTGTTTGAAGGTCAAACCAAACCCGGAACTGCATCGTCATGGCTATAGTCAGCTAGGCGTTGAAGTATATGGAGGAGTACTTCTCAATCCATGGTTCGATAGAGATCTTTCCTTAGCGGGGCGTGTTAGTTACCTGAATGAATCAGGTGAGCTAAAACATGGTCTGGTGAATTTTCAAAAGCCTGTGGCTGTAATTCCAAGTCTGGCTATCCACCTGGACAGGGAAGCAAATAAGAATAGGTCTGTAAATGCACAGACTGATCTGCCCTTAATCCTCGGGCAGTCCGAGAAAAAGCAGTGTTTCAAAGAGATGCTGAAAGATCAGTTCGTGAAGGAGACCGGAAGCTCTGTGGCGGAAGTTCTAGATTACGAAATCTCTCTATACGACACACAAGGGCCAGCGCAGATTGGTGTTGATGGGGAGTTTATAGCCTCTGCACGGTTAGATAATCTTCTGAGTTGCTTTATGGGGCTTGATGCGCTGATTAAAGCAGATACCAAACAGGGCGCTTTGCTCGTTTGTAATGATCATGAAGAAGTGGGAAGTATGAGTGCTGCAGGCGCCCAGGGGCCGATGTTGTCTCAATTGCTTGAGCGATTAGTGCCTGATAATGCAAAAAGAGTACAGATGTTGGCTCGCTCAATGATGATTTCAGCGGACAATGCCCATGGGATACATCCGAACTTCTCAGATAAACATGACTCCAATCATGGGCCGATTCTGAATGCTGGACCTGTGATAAAAGTGAATGCTAACCAAAGGTATGCTTCAAACAGTGAAACGGCTTCTTTGTTTAAAAAGTTAGCTCGTCAGGTGGATGTGCCGGTGCAGACCTTTGTTGTTCGAAGTGATATGGCTTGTGGCAGCACAATAGGCCCAATTACGGCAGCTGAGTTGGGTGTTAAAACTCTGGATATAGGCGTGCCCCAATTTGCGATGCATTCTATTCGTGAAATAGCTGGTGTTAAAGATTTCGAATCATTAGTTAAAGTCTTGGTTAGTTTCTTTGGAGCAGAGTATGTATAGGCTTTTTACGGAAGGGTAGGCGGCTAAAAAACGATCCTATAATTCTACGAATTAGGTTTTTACAGGATATGGATTATACTGAATTTAGAAATTAAACAGGCCATATGATCATGCAGCTCGTCAAAGATCTTTGTGATGAGGGAATAGTACTCTACTGGATTGAGGATAATCATCAAATTAGCCCTTTGCTTCATACTATGATTGAGGCGGAAGAGTGGTGGAAGAAATTTCAATTTTCTCGCTACCAAGGTGTAGAACGTCGTAAAACTATTTACGACCGAAGATCTAATATGGCTATGCGTAAGCACTTTGAATTAAATGGCAGGTATGTCCAACCTCGGCCTCATGGCAGACGTGTTACGGATCAACCCGTATTCGTTTCAATTGATCATTTTGAAAATAAAATGAAAGGCTTTTATGCGGCGCATAATTAAAGTTCATCGAGCCAGTAGAACTTTCACTTGATTTAATCAACTTCCCAAAGGGGTTTGTCGTCACAGCTCTTACCTGATTGAGAAAATTCACCATGTTTCTTAGCTCGATTCTGAGCGAACCTAATCTTTCCTACTAAAGAGGTTAATTTCTCTTTACGATCATCTTCATGATTATCAAAAACGGTTGGAGCTACAGCATGTCGACTGAGAGCTCGCTTAGATTTCTCCAGCCTTTTACTACGCAGGCAGATGGTATTCTTTGGCTTATTTTTAGAAGTGTTATCCATTGTCATTTGCGTTCCTTGCTAATGAGCCGATTTCAAAGTAGCCACTGAGCTAAGGCACTAACGTCAACTTGAGTGGTTTTCGGGTTGCTTTCTTTGAAGTACTGACCTGTGCCCGAAATGGTTTACCGTTCGGCTTATCTTGAGCTGTCTTAATCTTTGTTGCTAAGACTGAGAGCTTATCTTTTTTTTCCTGATGAGGAGATAAAGGTATTTTATTTTCCTGGCTGTTTCGAGGAAAAGTTATTCGGGATTGATCGAGCTTGTTTTTTAGTTGATAAACGGAACTTAATGAAGTGTTCGGCGATGACTTATCCATAGCGGTAGTGCTTTCCATGCTAACGAAGAAACAGCGATAAAAAGAAATAATAAGTGGTCGGAGTGGAGGGATTATTCGGCTTCGCCTCACCCTTCGGGTCGTCGCTCTGCTCCGTTATCTCACTGTGATCGGTTCAAACCCCCTTCGGCGGTTCTCATCCCGTTGTGCTATCGAAACTATATAGTGGTTTCAAATTACGTAAGGGCATTAACCTTGAGGTGGTCGGAGTGGAGGGATTCGAACCCCCGACCCTCTGGTCCCAAACCAGATGCGC
>JBMYLM010000079.1:0-10385 GCA_049596335.1 Neptuniibacter sp. | reverse complement strand
ATCCGGTTTTTACATTTTACTGCTGCATAAAATGTTTCAGCGATGGCCGCAAGCGAGATTTAAAGAACAGCAGATGCCAGCGCTTACCGCCTTTTTGCCGCCAGAGCATTGAGCTTCGAATTCCAGCGAGTAACAAAGCCCTGATTTTGGCCGCATTTTCATTGTTCTGTAGATGACGAGGGTCACCCGTCACCTGGATACGAAAATTAAAGGTACTGATGGTGTCCTGATACAAACTCGCGATATTAGCAATCACATTAGGATGACAGAAAGTCGCCGGTTTCTGCAGTGCCTCTGGATCATCCGGACTAAAATAACGAGCCTGCTCAACAATCTGACTGAGTCGCTGCGAGAGAGTTTGCAGCATTTCAGGGTTCTTACTTAATTTCGCCTCAAGGTGCATCATGCTTAACGCATAGCGGGTGATATCTTTATTGTGCGCAGAGCTTGGCTTTTCTACCAGATCTTTCAGGTTCTGTAATCCAAGATGGAGGTTATATGCAATTTCATCTGGTTTACCGTAGATTTCTTCGGTACTAGACGGATTAAGCTGCATAATGCTGTAGATGGATGTTTCGATATTATTCTGAGAAACAATACCCCTGGTTGCAATCTGCTCAACCAAAGCAGCCGCCTGAAATAAACCCGCTAATCCTAAAGCCTGCTCATCATGAACTCGTGACACTGTTGCTAACCTCAATTATCAAGAGCTGAATTTTTACCTGTTTGCTCAATAACACCGCCACCCAGGCAGACATCATCAGAATAAACAACGACCGACTGCCCCGGGGTAACTGCTCGCTGCGGATCAGAGAATCTAATCAGATACCCGCTTTCACCGTGACGCTCAATGATACATACCTGATCATCCTGACGGTATCGAACTTTTGCCTTGCATGAATAGGGCAGCTCAGGCTCTTCGCCGTTAATCCAGAAAAGCTCATTAGCCGTCAGCCAATCAGTGAATAGCAGGTCATTTTGCTTACCCTGAACAGCTATAAGTACATTTCTATCTAGATCTTTACCCGCAACAAACCATGGATCTTCGGGGTAATCTTTTAGACCGCCGATATGTAATCCCTGTCGCTGACCGATGGTGTAGTACATTAAGCCCGAGTGATCACCTATAACATCGCCATCAGGTGTCTCAATCTTGCCAGGTTGAGCGGGGATGTATTGTTTAAGAAAATCGCTGAATCGACGTTCACCAATAAAACAGATACCTGTACTGTCTTTTTTATTGTGCGTTATCAGATCATGTTCTTCAGCCAGCTTTCTGACTTCAGGCTTCTCAAGCTCACCTACAGGGAACAAGGTTTTTTCGATTTCTGCCTGACCAACCTGATGCAAGAAGTAGCTTTGGTCTTTATTGCCGTCCAGACCTTTGAGTAAACGTGTTTTGCCTTCACGTTCACCCCGTCTTACGTAGTGACCTGTGGCGATTTTATCCGCACCTAACTCTTCAGCGTATTCAAGGAAGGCCTTAAATTTAATCTCTCGGTTACAGAGGATATCCGGATTCGGGGTACGGCCCGCCTTATATTCCTCCAGGAAATGTTCAAACACATTATCCCAGTATTCAGCAGCAAAGTTAGCAGTATGCAGATGAATACCCAGCTTATCGCAAACGGCCTGAGCATCGGCAAGATCGTCTTTTGCAGTACAGTATTCTGTGCCGTCATCCTCATCCCAGTTTTTCATAAACAGGCCTTCAACCTGATAACCCTGCTGCTGAAGCAGAAGGGCAGAGACTGATGAGTCGACACCGCCAGACATACCAACGATAACTTTTGTTTTGCTTGGTTCAATCATGCTTTTGAATCAGTTTTGATATTCGTAAATGAGTTCGAGAGGGTATTTATTACCGGCCAGGTAATCGTCGATACACTTCAGCACCATAGGACTTCGCAACTTATTGCCAAGCTGCTCAATTTCATCCCTGGATAACCATAGAGCGCGAATAATGCCTTCATCCAACTGCAAATGCTGTTGATGAGAGATCGCCTTTGCAGCGTAACAAGCACGATGATAAGTCGTTCCATTGCACCCCTTATAGACATAAAAACCAATAAGGTATTGTGGCTCGACTACCCAGGCCGTTTCTTCAAGCGCCTCTCTGCGAGCCGCTTCAATAAAGGTCTCACCTTCTTCAATATGACCCGCAGGTTGATTAAATACGATCTGACCCGATGACTCTTCCTCAACGAGGAGAAATTTACCTTCATTTTCAACGACTACAGCTACTGTCGCATGCGGATGCCAATCCATCCTTACCCTCTATTTATGCGCTCAATTTTTAAGCCGGCAACAATACCATCAAACGCCTTTATTTGCAGTAAAACTGCTCCATATAAGCTGTTAGTATCAGTTTCTTAAAATGGATTAATGCTAAGATAGCAGCCAATAAATTCAGCGAGTAACGAAATGCCTGCCACAGATATTATTGTCCAAGAAGAAGATTTTAGTATTGGAGAGCTTTCAGAAAATGCCCGTTCCAACGATGGCAGTAATGGCGCTCTGGTGACTTTTACCGGAATGGTGAGAGAGCTACATCAACAAGAATCGCCATTACAATCGCTTTTTCTCGAACATTACCCTGGCATGACAGAAAAGGCCCTTGGCTCTATAGCCATTAAGGCCAGAGAAAAATGGCCGATTGGCAATGTCGTTATTTATCACCGTATTGGTAAACTTAATTTAAATGACAACATTGTTTTTGTGGGTGTGACCAGCGCTCACCGAGTCGCCGCATTTGAAGCTGCTCAATTCATCATGGACTACCTGAAACGCGACGCTCCGTTTTGGAAAAAGGAAATCACCGCAGAAGGTGAAAACTGGGTAGAACAGAAACAAAGTGACCTTGATGCAGCGAACAAATGGAACAGCAATTAGTCTCATTCCTGCCTATCAACGTCTTTCTGGCTCTGTATTTGCTACTTCTTGACCCAACCAGTCAAATTGATGGAATTTCAGTTCTATCTGCCCTTGCATAGTGCACATCAGTATCGCACTAACCGGAAAGGGCTATGACGTGCCCCATTGAACAGCAAATCAAAGACCCGGAGCGAACATGGATTTACCTAAAATTGAGAGCTGCATGAGCAAGGAATTCGCAACCATCAAGCCTGAAATGCCTGTTGCTGAAGCTTCACGCCATCTGATAAAGAAACCGCTTTTTGGTGGGCCTGTCATTAACGATGATGGCACATTAGCTGGCTGGGTTTCCGAACAGGATTGCCTAAAGGTCACTATTCAGGTTGTATATCTTAACCAGCGCGTGGCAACCGTCTCTGAGATCATGAGCAAAGAGGTTCTGACTGTAAAAGCAGAAGATGATTTATTGAGCATTGCTCAACAAATGCTGGATGCAAAACCGAAAGCCTACCCGGTTGTAAATAATCAAAATAAAGTGATCGGCGTCATAACCCGCCGCCACATTCTCGATCAACTCGTTCAGCACATTGGTTAATTAAACGGGCATAACCCCGTAGCAGGACACAAGGGCAGGGTGCAGAAAACGATACATTCAAGGCTCAAAACGATAGCCCAGCCCGTGAACTGTTTGAATGATCTCAGGCTGCTTTGAATCCTTTTCGATATGCTTTCTGAGCTTGGAAATATGCTGATCTAATGTACGACTGTTAGGAAGGTAATTGCGCCCCCAACAGTAATCGAATAGAGCATCTCTCGTTACCACTTCCCCTTTCTTTTCAAAGAGTAACTCGAGAATCTTAATATCACGCAAACTCAGATCGAATGCATCATCTCCCCGTACAGCTCTTAACTGTAAGGGGTACACCGTAAGATCACGTAAATGAAACCCATCTGATTTATCATGCTTTTCCACAACAGCGGATGCATGCAAACAACGCCTTGTGACTGCACGGATACGCGCGATAATCTCCCTGGTTCCAAAAGGCTTCTTTATATAATCATCAGCACCCAACTCAAGCCCAAGAACCTGATCAATCTCTTCTGACTTGGCCGTAATGAAAATCACAGGGATATTTTCATCAACCTGCCTGATCTTACGGCAAACGCTGTAGCCATCAACCTTCGGCATCATGATATCAAGGAGAATCAAATCCGGCTGAACCTGCTCAAATAACTGCAAAGCATACTCACCATCAACAGCCTGCTCACATTGATAACCTTCTGTTTCAAGAAGATCTGCCAGCCCCTGGCGAATATTGAGATCGTCCTCTGCGATAAGAACCTTCATCCTGCGTTTCTCCGTATAGGTAAAGAAAGCTTAAAACATGCTCCCAAATCGGTGCTTTCAAGACTTAGATCCCCACCATGCGCCCGCGCCAGGCTCCTGGCAATACTTAAACCTATCCCCGTTCCAGATACACCATCGGTTAACTGATTACTGACACGATAAAACGGGGCAAAAATATTTTTGCAATCAGAAGAAGGAATACCAGGCCCAAAATCCTGAACAGTGATATATGAATAGCCCAAACTGACATCCTCCGAGCAGGTAATGAGTACGTTTCCTGAATCACTCGCATATTTTTCACAGTTACTGAGTAAATTATTGAGTATCTGCTCTACGGCATGCTGATCGAAAAAAGCCTCTGAATGACAACGATCTTCTAATTCAACCTTAAGATGCCTTTGCTCAAAAGCAGGCTGAAAACTTTCAATCACCCGTTGAATGGGATGGCAGAGCATTCCTGCTTCCGGCGCTATAACATCAACACCTCTACCGATTTTTGAAAAGCTCAATACATTATCAATCAGACGAGTGAGACGAAGGCTTTCACTGTTAATTACGCCTAAATACCTTCTTTGAAGCTGGTCTTGTTCATCAAGCCGATGCTCAAGCATTTCTGTATACATGCGAACATTGGTCAATGGTGTTTTAAGCTCATGAGAAACCTGATTTACGAAATTAACACGCTGCTCAGCTAAACGAGCGGCACGTGTCTGTTCCCTGTATACAAGCCATGCAGTTACTCCTAAAAAAACCACGAGCGCAAGCACGATAACAATTTTCTCTGCCCAGTTGTTCGATGGGGCCTGCAGAGAAGGGCTATAGAATTCCAGATGCCAGCTACCCATTGGGTGACTTAACGACAAGCTATCTAAAGGGCTTAATTGCTCAGCAATTTCCTCGAGATCACCCCATTCAAACACTACTTCCCCAACATTATTCACCAGCCGTATTGCTGAATTGGTCAAAGCCGGATTATCAGAACTTTCTGACTGATCAGGCAACAAGTTCAGCAAATCGGAAAACAAGCGGGATGAATTGAGTTTAAATCCCATCACCTCACCAGCCTTATCCTCTAACCAATAAATATGCTGAAGTTGCGCGCCCTGATGCCAGGCAATCCATCCAGATATTTTCTTAACTGCCAACGGCTCGTTAATCCGGTCTGCTGAAGCACTCTCCGGAAGACCTTCACTGTAACTCGGAGCAGATAAGGCTTTTCTGGAAGCGATCTCAAGCTTAGGCACAAGAGGAGAGGTTTGAAGTTGTGCACTCACAGCGGCGCTATCATCAGGCGTTAACCTTTGAGGCTTATCGGATTCAGATTCAGCCTTGCTGGAAAAAAGATCCGATCGTTTCAGGAGCGGCTGGTACTGATTAAGAAAGGCCTTATCCTGCATACTAGAATCATTCAAAGACGGGTAAACAAGCTCGCGCTGCTTATTCAACACAAAAACCTGATCTATATAAGGGCTGCCGGCAACCAAAGTGCGTAGAGATCGATGGCTATAACTCCCATCTTTTTGTTTGTATAGCTCTTTGGCCTCGGCATCCAGACCTTCTTCCATGCGCTGAAAATGCCCCTGCAGCTGCTGATCTATCTCTAGCAGCTGCGTCTCGATCAAACCATTGAGCTGGTGACCCAACAATAATTGCTGTTGTTTTTCCAGTCGAAACGAATACCAGGTTAACAACAAGACGGGTATTAGAATCAAAACAAACAAAAGCAGAGGCGTTTTTTTCAAAGCAATATCAGCCTGTATTAAGGAACCTGCGAACAAGTTCTGTTAGTATTCTGCAAGCCCTGAGGGCTGTAGATGCAAGGCGCAGTTCGCCGTTAATGGCCGTAGCCCTTAACAAGAGCTGTAACGCAGCAGGTGCAGCCTACAGGGCTTTCCCTTCGGGGCTTCTGTGATGATCCACACTCGGTGTCAGTCCTTCTTGCAAGGTCTGGACATTACTGCAAAGCACTTCCTTGATTGTGAACCATCACCGAAGCCAGAGCGCCAACAGGACTTATTCGTAGGTTCCTAATAACTCTGTTGTGTCGCGCGCTTATACTGACGTTCTTTAAGCTCTTTGCGTTTCTTATTCCATTCTTCCTGATTACTCAGATCATCTGCATCCTGTAGGGCCTCGGCTTTTTGTTCGAGTAGCTTAGGGGATGCAAGGGACTCTCCCAGATTCTCAAGATAATCAGCGCTGCGACGCAGGATACTTTTAGCACCTTCAATATCACCCTTGTCCCGTAACTCTACCGCTTCACGATTGAGTTCATTGGCCACCTGCTCAGCAGCTGACTCATAGGTTTCCGTATCCAGCGCCTCATCAACATCCTGTCGAGACTCACTGAATGAAACTGTCGCGTAGCGTTCAATACTTTCACGCTTCTGACTGAAGAGATCTGTGTAAGTAACTCCCACATCAACCAGCTTCAGGCGTGTTTCAGCTCTTTGCTGAGGCACTTCCACTTCCAGAATAATAAATTTTTCCTGTTCACTGTATATCTGGTTAAGGCGAGTAAAAACTTTATTGCCGCGAATATCTGCATCTCTACCGAGCACCCTCAGTGGCTTAACCTCATTATGGCAATGAATGATGATCTCAACGCCCTGGGCGACAACGGACAACACATCACCAAACTCATATTGAAAGACTTTCGCAAGATCTTCAGCATTTTCAACAAACGCATGGTTTCCATCACTAAAACCCGCCAACTGCGTCATCAGATCTTCATTGTAGCCAAGCCCCAGACCAATTGTCGTAACACTCATACCTTCTTTAGCGAGAGATAATCCCAGGCTGCCTAATTCATTGGGAGTGCTAGGACCTACGTTTGCAAGCCCATCTGATAGCAGAATCACACGATTCACCTTGTTAAGATCAAGGAACTTGCGTAGTTCTTTTGCACCTTTACTTACACCCGCGAATAACGCTGTATTTCCATTCGCTCTGATTTGATTAATGGCAGAAAAGATCTGTTTTTTATCCGTAACCTTCGTAGCCGGCACAATAACATTCACCCTTGAGTCATAACTTACGACTGAGACAATGTCTTCTCCATTGAGTCTCTTGATTGCCATGACTGCGGCTTCTTTTGCACGCTGAAGTTTTTCTCCCTGCATTGATCCCGACTTATCAAGGACGATAGCAATATTAGCCGGGATTCGTTCTTGTTCCTGCTGTTGTTTTAGCCCTTCCAGGGAGATTTTTATGAATGCACTGTGCGTTTTTTCTGCTTCCATTACCGGGGTAGCAAGATTGATGTTTAGTTCAACCGGCTTCGCCTGGGCAACTAATGATGCAAACACAGTCACCGCAACCAAAAGGGAAGAGCTGACTGTTTTTATCAAACCGATACTTTTCATGATTTCATCCTACACATTGGATTGATTAGTTAATAGCAATGTATTGGATTCCGCGGCAGGGAAAGTCAGATAAAGTTTTAGATTATGTAAAAGTTTTGTAAAAAAAATCACACCACTTCTAAACTCTTTATATATCACGCTGATTCAGATCAGTTTCACAAGCAAAGAAACACTGCACAATAATCAGCCGATGCAAAAATAATAATCAGGAGCATCTATGATCAACACCAGCGAACTGATCTGGCAGGATCAGCAGCATCAGGTCTTATTTGAACTCATAGACGAAATTAAAGCTGCGCATGTAGACAGCACTACATTTTCTCGACTGAATGATTACGCAGAACACCACTTCCTCATGGAAGAGGCTTATATGAAGGAACTTGGTTATCCTGATTATGATTCCCACCTAAGTGCTCATAACAAATTCAGAACCGAACTACAGCGAATGATTGATGAGCATAGCTGCTATGACGCCAGCCTTAGAGAGATGCTTTCAGCATTTCTATCGGAGTGGCTAAAGCGACATATATTCGGTGTAGATAAAAAGCTCGAAGAGTACATTCTCAATTCCGAAAGGAAATAAAGACAAAACAATAAACTCTTGTTTTTACGATTAAATTCATCTAACTTCAGTCGCTAAAACAAGAATCGAGAAGACCTATGCCACTGATTAGTATTAAGTCTTTACCGTTCGATAATGACGTTGATGTACCAGGGATGATCAAAAGCATCACGGAAGATTTTGCTCGAAGAACGGATATCAGCATCGAGCACATCACAGTTACCTGGGAGTTCATACCTCCTCGTCATTATGCTGTCGCTGGTTTGTTACCAGCAACTCAACCCCAAACCGGAAGTCATCCGGTACTGGTTGACCTCCGCGCCCCAAGTTTTCATAAGCAAGATGCCATTGCTACTATGCTTGAATGTCTGGCATTTTCTGTTTCAAAGAGAAGCGGTGTTGCGTATAGCAATATTTTTATCAGCTATCAGAAGGTTATGTCGGGCAATCTGTTTGATCGCGGCAAGATCGTAACCTGGAAATAACGACTACTGCTAACTGATCAAACCAGATCAACTACTGCATTGAATGCAATGATCACTCTGTCCTGTTTTCCGAAATAGGGCAGAGCTGAATGTTTCAGATAGGAAGGAAACAGAACTATCTGGCCCTCAACTGGTTCAAAATCCCAAAATCCATGCTGACTTATATAAGCCGTTCCGGCATCTGAATAGTGTTCAGCGTTAACCCTGGGATCATAGAATCGGTTTACGCCATTGCGCGAACCTAAATTACTTTCTCCCGGGCTCAGATAATAGATACCACACCAGGAACAATTCGGGTGCGAATGAACATCATGGTAACCACCATTTTTGGTGACATGAAACCAGGATTCGATGATCGTAGCATCACCCTCGGTACCGTCAGGCCAGTACTCACGGTTAACTTCAGTAGCTACGGCAGAAAGCAACTCCTCAAGCATCCTGCGTAATTCCATGATTACGGGTTCCTGCGCTTCGAGAAAACAGAGCTTGCTTTCACTCAGCTGATGCTTCGCCGTGATGGCCACCTCACTGGCAATCTCTGCATTCTGATCTGCAACATATTGACCAATATATTGAAGAAGGTCATTTTTCAAATATTCATGATCAGGGTTTGAAGTAACAAACAACGTGGACGACCAAGCCTGTACAGGCTCAATCATAGGAGCATCAAAGGACATAACGAACAACCATAAAAAGTTTCGTATATTTTAGCGCCCGGTCTATTCAACGCAAACAAACTATTTAAGCGGGCCTGATGATCCGATCCAGCTGACCTCAAGCTCATAAGAAATAGAGCGAGCCAAACCATCAAGATCAGGAAACAAGGTGGCGTTGGTAATATTCATCCTGTAGAGAGCTTCCATAGCCTCCGTTCGGATTTCAGGTACGAGGATGATTTTCACTACCAGTGGTTGGTCATAAATATAATTATTTAGCAGTTCCTCTACTGACACATCGACCTGACCTGGCAGCATAAATGTTCCAGCCTGGGCCACAATCCTTCTGTCCATCGTCCATGGCTCACCCGGCCATACGACTGGATAATCATTAGAGAAGTAATATTTGTTCAGCGCATCTTTGTTACGCGGGTCTATCGCTTCACGCGTCAGCTCAGGAAACCCTGGCGGAGTCGCTTCATGCCAAAGGGCAGGGGTGTTAACTGCATAGACTGCAGCAGGGGTTGTACAGGACTGCAAAGCAAAGTAACTGGCAACATAAGGCGATTTCGTAAAATCCAGTAATCGGGTAGGCGCACCATGGTGCTGCATCAGGGCCAGGCACCTGAAATCATCCGACAAAGAAGAAGTATCATTGAGGAAATAATGCGCTTTACGTTTAAATACCCGAAAAGCTCTGCCTTCGCGCTCTTCCCAGATAGGTTCAGGCACAAACTGCTTTAATCTACGCGTCAGAGAACTTTCTAAAACCCAGTTGGCATCACGCTGCCCCCTGAAGGCCCAACCTCGCAATTCTTCAGATTCAACCAGCTGTAAAAACTCTTTCCAGCTATCAACTTTATAAACCTGCGTCATAACGAATTACTCCGGGCACCCTGCCAATTACGTACTTATTTTAATAACGACATGATTATAAGGATTGCTTGTTGCAAACAAATTATCAATTAATCAATAGGTTAGAAAACGAAATTTAGTGCAAAAATTAGCATTAGCAAAAAGCGATGTTTATTACTGTTCGCGGAGTTATGGTGATTTCTGGTGTATGGGGAGATAGAAGGATGGCGTATCCTGTTG
>JBMYLM010000078.1:0-10994 GCA_049596335.1 Neptuniibacter sp. | reverse complement strand
AACAGGATACGCCATCCTTCTATCTCCCCATACACCAGAAATCACCATAACTCCTAAATTACGCTCATGCTGCCTTACTGAGAACAAAAATGGCCTCCAGCAGGGGCGAAGAAATTAGTGTTAACAGGCCCTAAGACTAGTTATCGTTGTATCCCAGACTGCGCAGAGCTCGCTCGTCATCAGCCCAACCACGACGGACCTTGACCCAGAGATTAAGCATTACTTTGCTCTCAAACATGCGTTCCATATCCAGGCGTGCGTCTCTACCAATCGTCTTGATACGATCACCTTTATCGCCGATAACAATACGTTTCTGACCATCCCGTTCTACCAGAATCAAGGCAGAAATATGCAGAACGCCTTTTTTGTCTTGCTTAAACTCTTCGATTTCGACGGTCGTACCGTATGGTACTTCATCACCCAGATTACGCATTAGTTTTTCACGGACCATCTCTGCGGCCATAAAGCGAGAGCTTTTATCCGTTAACTGATCTTCCGGGAAATGATGCATTCCCTCAGGTATGTGTTTTGCGATGGCAGCTTCAAGCTCTTCAACGTTGTGCCCCTGCTTAGCAGAAATCGGAATCAGCTCTGCAAACTCCATTCGCTCAGCATGAGTCTGCATTTGCGGTAGCAATGAACCCTTGTCTTTCAGCATATCCACTTTATTAACTGCCAAAATCACAGGGCAACGAGCATGCTTCAGCTTCTCAAGAACCATTTGGTCCTCTTCAGTCCATGCGGTTCTATCAACAATAAATACAACCAGATCCACATCACGAAGCGCATCGGAAGCTGCTTTATTCATATAGCGGTTCAGCGCTTTTTTGCCATCATCTTTATGTAAACCCGGGGTATCAACATAAACAACCTGAAGGTCACCTTCAGTTTTAATGCCCATAATCTGGTGACGTGTAGTCTGCGGCTTACGGGATGTAATGCTAAGTTTTTGGCCGAGGATATGATTCATCAGTGTGGATTTACCCACATTAGGGCGCCCAACAATTGCTACAAAACCGCAACGCTGATCAGGGTTTTGAGGTTCCAGCCAATGGGATAAGTCTTCAGCCATTTCTATTTCTCCACTTGCAAACTAGCTAAAGCACTTTTAGCTGCTTCCTGTTCGGCCTGGCGTCGACTGCTACCCATACCTGTTGCAGGGGAATCCAAGCCAGGAACCAAACATGATATATAAAAAGTTTGAGAGTGTGCTTCACCCTCAACTTTGGTTAATTCGTATTGAGGCAAAGCTAAACGTCTAGACTGAAGAAATTCCTGTAGACGAGTTTTTGAATCTTTTAATGATTCATTCAAATCGATGGATTCTAGACGCTGAGAATACCAGGACAGAATAAAGCCTCGGGCTGTTTCCATATCGCTATCAAGGTAGATAGCACCAATGATCGCTTCCACTGCATCGGCAAGAATTGAATCCCGGCGATAGCCACCGCTTTTCAATTCACCACTGCCCAGCCTTAGATAGTCTCCCAACCCCAATTCTCGTGCGACTTCAGATAGAGTTACACCTTTTACCAATCGGGCACGCAAACGACTGAGCTCCCCCTCTTTCGCAGAAGGAAAACGAGCAAACAGATCGTCAGCAATTACAAAGTTAAGAATAGAGTCGCCTAGAAATTCGAGGCGCTCATTGTTTTTCTTACCGCAACTACGGTGAGTCAGGGCTAACTCAAAAAGAGATAGGTCAGAAAAGTCGTGCCCGAGTTTACGGGCTAAATCTGTTACAGGTTTTATCAAGGTGATTTGGCTTTATATTCTTTATCAAATTTAACCATGGCATCAACATTGAAGAACATGGGAACTCGAACTTCATAATCTAGGGTAATTACTACAAACCCTTCAAGTTTACGTATTATCAACGCATCTTTATGAGGCAGAGTAATTTGGTTTACATCCCACTTTTTCTGTAAATCTTTTTTCAAAATTGTAGGGTGTTTTCTTAGCTCTTCAGGGTTATTGATAACGTTTGTTAAAACTTTATCAATTGTAGAGTAATCAAAGTACGGGGAGTAAAGCTTAAAGCCGATAGTAAAAACAGCCCCAAATACAAGAATTACAAACAAAGCAGAAGTGAATGTATATCCTTGCTGACTCTTGTAACTAGATTTCATGAAGTGCTCCTTATTCAATCACCCGTACATCGCTGAAAGATGGAATGCTGAAAAATGATTTCCAATGCATCCAAACTGCAAACGCTTTCCCGACAATTTGATCGTCGGAAACAAAGCCCCACGCTCTGCTGTCCTTACTATTATCACGGTTGTCACCCAAAACAAAATATTTCCCTTCTGGCACAACCCATTCCTGATTCTGTGACGGCCAACGAGTGTCCTGATAGATGAAGTGATCCATGCCCTGAAGGTTCTCTATAAATGAGAGCCCATAGGGGTTACCAGGAGGGACATCAGACAACAACGTCTGTTCCTGCAACTCCCCATTGATGAATAACTTCTTATTCTGATAACGGATTACATCCCCTGGGACCCCGACAACCCTTTTGATGAAGTTGATGCTCGGGTTTTCAGGATACTTAAATACCATAACATCACCACGAGATGGGTAGCCCATCGGAATCACTTTAGTATTAAGTACCGGTAAACGAAAGCCATAATGGAATTTATTTACCAAAATAAAATCCCCTACTTTCAAAGTCGGTAGCATAGAGCCAGATGGAATTTGAAAGGGCTCTACCAAAAATGAGCGAAGCACCAGTACAATTAGAAGCACGGGAAATAAAGATCGTCCCGTGTCTACGATACCTGACTCTTTATTAATCTCTTCCAATACAGTGTCTGGCAGAACGTCAGATCCAATACTCGACTTAGCTTCTTCAATACGCCTTTCTCTCACCGGTGCAAGGGAAACTCTGTCATACAGCCAAATCAGACCTGACACAAAAGTAAGAACAACCAGGATCAGAGCAAAATCAAAATCCATCTAGAACAGCCTTTCTGAAATTAGTTATCAACTTTAAGTACGGCCAGGAACGCATCTTGTGGGATCTCAACACTGCCCACCTGTTTCATACGTTTCTTACCTTCTTTCTGCTTCTGCAGCAGTTTTTTCTTACGACTTACGTCACCACCATAACACTTCGCAGTTACATTCTTACGCAACGCTTTAACTGTTGTACGCGCAATGACCTTACCGCCAAGTGCAGCCTGAATTGCCACATCAAACATCTGACGAGGAATAACCTCTTTCATCTTTTCACATAGTTGTCGGCCACGGAACTGAGCATTGTCACGATGAAGAATAACAGCCAAAGCATCGACCTTATCACCATTGATAAGAATATCCATGCGTACCAATTTAGCCGGGTCAAAGCGTACGAAGTTATATTCAAGAGAGGCATAACCACGACTTACAGACTTCAGACGGTCGAAGAAGTCCAGAACCACTTCCGCCATCGGTAGTTCATAAGTAATCTGGACTTGGTTACCTACGTAGTTCATCTGTTTTTGAATACCACGCTTCTCAACACATAGCCCGATAACCTGTCCTAGATAATCTTGTGGAACAAGGATATTAGCTTCAACAATTGGCTCACGCATTTCGTTGATTGAACCAGGGTCAGGAAGCTTAGAAGGGCTATCAATCTGGATGACATCACCATTATTCATCTCCAACTCGTAAATTACAGTTGGAGCTGTGGTGATCAAATCAAGATTATATTCACGTTCAAGACGCTCTTGAATGATCTCCATGTGCAGCATACCCAAGAAGCCGCAACGGAAACCAAAACCAAGCGCATCTGATGTTTCTGGCTCGAAGAACAACGAAGCATCATTCAAAGTCAGTTTATCCAATGCTTCACGGAAATCCTGGTAATCATCAGAGCTTGTTGGGAACAGACCAGAGTAAACCTGAGGTTGTACTTTCTGGAAACCAGGAAGGCTCTCGACCTCTGGAGTTTTAACATGGGTCAACGTGTCACCTACAGGTGCACCATGAATGTCTTTAACGCCGGCTACAATAAAACCTACTTCACCTGCGTGCAACACACCGGTTTCTGTTTGTTTAGGTGTAAAAATACCTACAGATTCAGCTTGATAGTTTTGACCAGTAGATTTGACCAGGATCTTATCTTTTTTCTTCAGTGTTCCCTGAGTAACACGTACCAAAGAGACGACCCCAAGATAGTTATCAAACCATGAATCGATGATTAAAGCTTGTAGCGGAGCATCAACATCACCTTGAGGTGGCGGTATTTCCTTAACTAACTGCTCGAGGACATCCTCAACGCCCATTCCGCTTTTGGCAGAACACGCTACAGCATCGTTAGCATCAATACCAATAACTTCTTCAATCTCAACACGTACTCGCTCTGGTTCAGCCTGCGGCAGGTCCATTTTGTTTAGAATGGGTACAACTTCTAAACCTTGCTCGATCGCGGTATAGCAGTTTGCAACTGACTGAGCTTCCACACCTTGCGCAGCATCTACAATCAAAAGCGCACCTTCACAAGCCGCTAGAGAACGAGACACCTCATAAGAGAAATCCACGTGGCCCGGGGTATCGATGAAGTTTAGTTGGTAGGTTTCACCATCTTTAGCCTTATAATTCAGAGTCACACTCTGAGCCTTGATTGTAATTCCACGCTCTCGTTCGAGATCCATAGAATCCAATACCTGAGCTTCCATCTCACGATCACTTAAACCACCACACATCTGAATGAAACGGTCAGCCAAAGTAGACTTGCCGTGATCGATATGGGCGATGATGGAAAAGTTTCGAATATGATCGAGATTGCTCACGTGTAGGGTACCGTTCTATATAACTCGCGGAAAACGCGGGATTTTACAGCATTTACTGTGTAGGAGCTATGAAAAAGGAGGCTTACGCCTCCTAATTCGATTCATAACATACATTTGATTATTGCGGGATTTTAATAGGTATAAATAATGGACTTCCTCGGCGCACTATTCGCATTGGCACCGCTTTACCTTTAGGTAAAGATGCCGAAATTGACTGGAAAGAACTTACAGATACCACTTTCTCGCCATTAAGCATTGTGATCACATCACCAACCATTAACCCAGCATCAGCTGCTGCACCCAGACCAACTTTCTTCACGACAACACCTGAACTCACCTGCCACTTTTCTTTCCTTTGATCATCAAGTTCAACCACCTCAAGTTTAAGAACATTGGCACCTTCAGGTTGTACTTGTTTCTTGTGCGCCTGAGCTAATTCATCCTGATTCGGCAGCACACCTATTTCAACCCAAACCGTCTCCCGCTTTCCAGATCGAACAATTTCGACACGAGCTTTTTCTCCTGGTTTCACTCTTCCGACAAAGTGCGGGAGATCTGAAGAGAGATTGACCTCTTCACCTTCAAACTTCAGGATCACATCACCATTCTGCAACCCTGCACCTTCAGCCGGACTTCCTGGCAATACTTTCGCTACTAACGCCCCGGCAGGTTTATCCAGGCCAAATGATTCAGCAAGATCACGATTCACCTCCTGAATAATCACACCTAACCAACCTCGGGTTACATAGCCATTGGTTTTGAGTTGATCCGCAACATCCATTGCGACATCAATCGGGATCGCAAAGGACAAACCCATAAAACCACCTGAACGGGTATAAATCTGCGAGTTAATCCCAACCACTTCACCATTCAAATTAAACAGCGGCCCACCGGAGTTGCCTGGATTAATTGCCACATCAGTTTGAATAAACGGCACATAAGTTTCATTAGCTAAGGCTCTTTCCTTCGCGCTTACGATCCCTGCCGTTACGCTATGATCAAATCCAAATGGAGAACCAATCGCCAGCACCCACTCACCTACTTCCAATTCTTTTGATTCACCGAGCTCAACAGTCGGAAGGTCCTCAGCCTCAATTTTTAGTAAAGCAACATCAGAACGCTCATCAGAACCAATCACTTCAGCCTCAAGTTCACGCCTGTCAGCCAATCTAACTATGACCTTATCAGCGCCGGAAATAACATGGTGATTTGTTAACAGGTAACCATCTTCAGAGATGATAAAACCCGAACCTAATGACTGAGGCGCTCTTCGGCGAGGATGCTGATCTTGTTGAGATTCAGGAATCCGGAAAAAATGACGGAACATTTCAGGTATTTCTTCGCCATTAGGTCCCAGAAATTGATGCAACCTTTCCGATGCCGAAGCTTTCTGAACCGTACTTATGTTTACTACTGCAGGCGATGCTTCTTTCACAAGGGATTTAAAATCAGGCAACTCTGCAGCTGAGAGCGGGAAAGAAACGATAAATACACAAGAAATAATTAGCCGAATAAGATGCTTCATGGAGCTTCCACCTTTTTCTTCGATCTACTAAAAGACTTTTACCAATACCGGTTGGTATTTACATGATTTAAAAAGAGTCATGCTGCAATACTTAACACCGACAAGGCCTGCCGACAGGGCAAGTAATGCAGACAAAATGATATATCCTTCCGACAAATCGAGAAGTTCGGCTCCCAGAGCTCCCAAAAACAGGGCAACCAAAGGAACCAGATAAACGTATAATGTCGCTTTCAGAAAGGCTCCTTCCTCAACACCGATAACAACAGAATCCTGAGCATCCACATGAAGTTGATGAGGGTTACTGACGTTAACGATCATTCTTTTGCCATCTCCGGCAGAAGCCAATAATTTTTGCCCACATCCATTGCGAGCAGCACAGCTTGCGCATGCACTGTTCTTGATGGTTTCAACCCATATACCTTCAGCGTTTACTTCAACGACAGTTCCGTTTTCTTCTATCATCACTTAGGCTCAACGGAGGATGCGATTCTCTCAGCAATCATCAGAGGAACATCACCCACAACGGTTACAAACTGATCACCCATACGTTTACCAACGGCAACCATACCACCTTTTTGAGCAACACCCTCAGGCACTGACTGGCGGCCATAATCTTCAATGCATACCGTAAAAGAGTTACGTCCATTACTGAACACCTGTACCTCAGCATGAGCCATAACATCCTGTTTCAACTCCTGATAGCCCTCAGGTAACCAGGATGCCACCCAGCCAGATGGTTTACTCTTCAGCATGTGCTGGTGTTGTTCAATATAGCGCTCCAGCCCATCTGACAGACGAATAATTTCCGGTTCAACGCCTTCTTCTCTGGTCGCACTGCTGTTCCCAAACTGAGCCCTAACAAACTCGTCAGAGATCGGATTCGCTGGTAAGGTGTAATCAGGACGATGATCTGCCACCTGATTGGTGGTAGTTTGATTGAAGCTCTGAGTACCAAAAATCACCATTGCAGTTACCGATGCCGCTACAGCCATACTCGCAAAAGGTTTCCAGAAAGAGTGCTTATTATCTTCCTGCTTACCAGAATCAGTACCAGCCTCAGAGAGTTCAAACTCGGGTTCCTCAGCTATCGCAGCCATGACTGAACCACTGATATCAATATCAGGTGAAGCCGTTTCTTCATTACGCATCACGGAACTGATCAACTGGTACCGCTGCCAGGCTTCAGCCAGTTCTGGTTCTGGTTCGGCTTCGATTCGATCTAAAATTCTGCGTAGCTCGAAGTCAGAAACCTCGCCATCCATTAAAGCAGAAACGGGTTCTATAGATCGTTCTGTCATCTTCTATTACCTCTAAATTACTTCATTCCTGCGTTGTTAACTTGCCAACAGGGGAGTGATTTCTTTGTCTATTGCTTCTCTCGCCCTGAATATTCGGGACCTCACCGTCCCAACCGGACAATCCATTACATCTGCGATATCTTCATAGCTCATCCCGTCAAACTCACGCAAAGTGAGTGCGACACGCAAATCCTCAGGTAGTTTTGTCAAAGTCCGTTTAATCACCTGCTCCAGTTCTTCCCGGTAGAGAGAGTTTTCAGGGGTTTCAATATCTTTCAACTCATTCTCTCCCTCAAAATACTGGGCATCGTCCACATCCACATCCAGCGGCTTTCGCCCTCTGGCAACAAGATGGTTTTTAGCCGTGTTAATGGCTATGCGATACAGCCAGGTGTAAAAAGCACTGTCTCCACGAAAATTGGGCAAGGCACGATAGGCTTTAATAAAGGTTTCTTGCGCCACATCCTGAGCTTCATGCTGGTCGTATACATAGCGTCCAATCAACGCGATTATCTTGTGCTGATATTTCTTTACTAAAAGATCAAAAGCCCTCTTGTCACCCGCCTTAACCCGGACAACAAGCTTGTGATCTATTGCTGACTGACTCTCATTCGACACTCAAATTTCCTTAACGATTTTTGTCAGATTAAATTCCATCGAGCTAAGGTGCTCATTTCACTTACAGATTAGCAATAGCAAATAATTCTTCATCAATCCTAACCTTATCTGGAGTGTCTGGACACTTCCTCTGAGTAGGAAACGTTTATGAAGTTCCCACAAAAGATAAAAAAATGATAAATTACCTCCTTTGGTCGAATATCTTCGTATACTCCTTAAGCACAACCAACGACTAAAGATATCTCTTTCAGGAAATCTTTACCTTATGACAACTCACCATCACTATGATGCATTGATTATTGGCAGCGGTGCTGCCGGTCTTAGTATGGCTTTGCACCTTGCACAAAACGCCAAAGTTGCTGTTCTCAGTAAAGGCGAGCTAACCAGCGGCTCAACCTGGCTGGCCCAGGGTGGGATTGCTGCCGTGCTAGACAATGACGACAGTACTCAGGCTCACATAGAAGACACGATCTCTGCTGGCGGTTATCTGAGCCACAGAAGTGCAGTTGAGTTCACCGTTTCTCACGGCAAAGAAAGTATTGAATGGTTAATACAACAGGGTGTGCCATTTACGCAGGAAAGTGATGACTATCACCTAACCAAAGAAGGCGGCCATTCTCACCGAAGAATTATCCATTCTGCTGATGCCACAGGCAAAGCCCTTCAGAACACCCTGATCGACAAAGCTAAAGCCTGTGCCAACATAGACCTTTTCGAACACTATATAGCAGTAGATCTGATTACACGCCGGAAGCTTGGGTTAGCTCACAACAGGTGTGTTGGTGCTTACATACTGAATGAGAAAACCGGCCACGTAGAAGTATTTCAAGCACCGCATGTTGTACTGGCAACCGGCGGCGCTTCAAAAGCATACCTCTATACCAGTAACTCTGATGGTGCTACCGGAGATGGAATTGCAATGGCATGGCGTGCGGGCTGCCGAGTTGGCAATATGGAGTTCAACCAATTCCACCCAACTTGCCTGTACCACCCACAGGCCAAATCTTTCCTGATTACAGAAGCGGTTCGCGGTGAGGGCGGCAAGCTCATTCTTCCCAACGGCAAACCCTTCATGCACAAATTTGATAAGCGTGAAGAGCTTGCACCGCGTGATGTAGTTGCACGGGCTATTGACCACGAGATAAAGCGCTTAGGCTGCGATTGTGTTTTTCTGGATATTACCCATAAATCCAGCGATTTCATTCAGAACCATTTTCCAACGATCTACAAACGCTGCCTGAAACTCGGCATTGATATCACAAAAGAGCCTATACCTGTGGTCCCAGCCGCTCATTATACCTGTGGCGGTGTTATCACAGATGAGAAAGGCAGAACCGATATAACCGGGCTTTATGCTATTGGGGAAACTTCATTTACGGGCCTGCATGGTGCAAACCGCCTAGCCAGCAACTCCCTGCTGGAGTGTCTGGTATATGCAAAATCTGCTTCTGACGACGTAAAACAATCCCTTACTGAACCTTTAGATGAATCAGTCATCCCACCATGGGACGAGTCACAGGTAACTGACTCAGACGAAGATGTCATCATCTCTCACAACTGGGATGAAATACGCCGTTTCATGTGGGATTACGTGGGTATTGTGAGAACAACAAAACGCCTTCAGCGAGCCAAACATCGCATCGACTTGTTGCATTCAGAAATCAGTGAATACTACAGCAACTACAAAATAAGCAACGATCTGCTGGAACTACGAAACTTGGCCGTTGTTGCCGACCTGATAATTCGATCTGCAATGCTGCGTCAAGAGAGCCGTGGCCTACACTACACCCTCGATTATCCTGAGGAAGGGCCAGAGTGCCTGGATACAATTTTGACGCCTGTGAAATTCTCCTGGAACTAATTCTCTTTAGGCAAGGTCGCGTACCTTGCCAGTACTTTAAGCCTACGAAATGATTGATAACTACAGCTATCAAAAAAAATTAGGAGCGGTATAGCAAACAACCGCTCTTTAACATCTAATTTAAGAAAAATGAAAACAGGCGTGACCACGCTCTGTCTAATGCTTTCTACCTCTAGCCGCTCACCATTCTTCAAATACAACGATAATTGTTTTATCTCAGCTGACCAGCTAAAAGAGACAATAGATTGCCCTGATAGCAACAACACCCTGGTGAAGAAAAAAACCGCAGATATAAACAACAGAAAAGTGCTTAAAAGCAACTTCTGGAAAAGCTCAATCTGAGCGATACTAAGGGAATAAAAGGCACATAAAAACACCCCGACACAACAACAGGCCAGGGTGCGAGAAATGCTTATTTTACAATCAACTAGGCTGAACACGCTCCAGAATAATTCTCACAATCCTTTGAAGATCTGGATCAGCAGGCACATCCCTTTCCATCAACCATACAAACAGGTCCTGATCCTCTTCATCAAGCAGTTTCACAAAACGGTCTTGATCCGCTTCCTCCAAGTCAGCAAAAGCCTCTTCCACAAACGGCACAAACAACACATCAAGCTCTAACATGCCACGACGGCTTTGCCACCTTAGGCGACGAATATCATCTTCTGTATACATCTGACTCAAATAACACCTTAATTATTTCAGGAGGAGATTTTAAGCGTTTTCTCATCTAATAAGAAACTTTATTCAAGCTATCGACCTCAATCTGTGATTTGACGCATTAAAAAGGCTCATCCCAATAGAAGCAAACTCTCCTATTCAACCTTTGCTCTTCGCATTACGGTTTTTTCTATGGCGTTGAACCACACACTTACGCAACTAACCCGTCATTCCTGCGCAGGCAGGAATCCAGG
>JBMYLM010000077.1:0-11118 GCA_049596335.1 Neptuniibacter sp. | reverse complement strand
CGGCGCAGAACTGGCGTTTATCGCCGCATTCCTCATCACATTGATGACGGGCTTTTTTATCTGGATTCCGGTTTATCGTATTAAACAGGACCTCCGAACACGAGACGGGTTCTTAATCACTGTACTCTTCTGGTCGGTACTGGGGCTGTTCGGTGCCTTCCCATTTATGCTTGCAGATGACCCTCATCTGACCTTTATCGATTCCCTGTTCGAATCTTTATCCGGTTTAACCACCACCGGAGCCACTGTAATCACGGGCATCGACCAACTACCGAAATCGATTCTGTTTTATCGACAGGAGCTCCAGTGGCTTGGCGGCATGGGTATCATCGTATTGGCTGTTGCTATTCTTCCTATGCTCGGTATCGGTGGTATGCAGCTGTACCGTGCTGAAACACCAGGCCCGGTAAAAGATTCGAAGCTGACGCCACGTATCACGGAAACCGCAAAGGCACTTTGGTATATCTATCTATCTCTCACCATTGCTTGTGCAGCGGGTTATTGGCTGGCAGGTATGGACCTGTTTGATGCAGTCAGCCATAGCTTCTCAACGGTCGCCATTGGCGGTTTCTCAACCCATGACGCAAGTATCGGCTACTTTGATTCTGTTGCCGTTGAGGTCGTGTGCATCTTCTTCATGACCATATCCGCAGTAAATTTCGGCTTACACTTCTTCGCCTGGAGACAGCGCACAATACTGCATTACATACAGGACCCGGAGTTCAAATTCTATCTCCTGACTCTGGTAGTCATTATCCTGATTGCACTGTTTGCTCTGGTAATCACCAAAACCTACGGCCCTGATGAGTCCCTCCGTAAAGCTTCATTCATGGTTGTTTCGATTGCCACTACTACCGGCTTTGCCACTGCTGATTTTGCCCACTGGCCGGTTATGCTGCCGTTCCTGTTGTTTGTAGCAGCCTTTGCTGGCGGTTGTGCAGGCTCAACGGGCGGCGGCATGAAAGTTATCCGCGTGCTTCTGATTCTTAAACAGGGCTACCGTGAGATACAGCGCCTGGTTCATCCCAATGCCATCATCCCGGTAAAACTGGGCAAGAAACCCATTTCAGACAAAGTCCTTGAGGCGGTTTGGGGATTCTTCTCCGTTTATATGATTGTATTTGTGGTGATGTTAATCGTATTGCTGGCAACTGGCCTGGATCAGGTAACAGCCTGGTCGGCAGTAGGGGCAACCCTCAACAACCTCGGCCCAGGCCTTGGCGATGTGTCTGCACACTACGGCGATCTGAATGAACCCGCCAAATGGGTATTATGTTTCGCCATGCTGCTTGGTCGATTGGAAGTATTCACCCTGCTGGTATTATTCACACCCGCATTCTGGAAACGATAAGACGAATTTAAATTCGCCCATACCTACTAAATTTGAGAGCTATCCCATGCGTTATACAGTTTATCTTTCTGGCGAGATTCACACCGATTGGCGTGACAAGATCAAAAAAGCGATCAACCAAAACGGCCTACCCATCGATGTACTGACACCCAACACCGATCACGATTCCAGTGATGGGTGTGCCACAGAGATTCTGGGGCCTGAAGAGAATAACTTCTGGACGGATCATAAGTCCGCAAAAATGAACACCATGCGTCACATGACGGCTATTAAACGCGCCGACATTGTGATCGTGCGCTTTGGTGATAAATACCGTCAGTGGAATGCCGCATTTGATGCAGGCTTTGCGATTGCCAATGGTAAGTCTCTGATCGTAGAGCACGCACCTGAACTGACACACCCGCTGAAAGAAATTGACGCTTGCGCTCACGCTGTAGCTGAGAATACAGAACAGGTAATTGAAACCCTGAAATACCTTTGTCTGGATTACTAATACGTCATGACTCCAGGCACCTGTCCAACGGCGGGTATGTGCCAATTTAGCTAAGTCATTAAGCTAATATGATAGATTCCTGCCTTTGCAGGAATGACGGTGTTTAATTTACTTTGTGACCAATTTTTAGCAACGTCATCCCAGTTAAAGCTCGGATCCACAGCTTCAAACACAGCCGCATAATTCTGACAGAAGCGCCAAGGAGGGCACTTTGCAGAAACAACCTGCAGTTTATATTCTTGCCAGCAATCGCAATGGAACACTGTATATCGGTGTGACCAGCAACCTTCCGCAACGGATCTGGCAACACAAAGAAAACCTAGTTCAAGGTTTCACTAAACGATATCACGCGCATCACTTGGTTTACTTTGAACTACATTCAACCATGCCTGAAGCAATCAAACGCGAGAAACAGATGAAGGCCTGGAAGCGTCAGTGGAAAGTTAATCTTATTGAAAAGGAAAACCCTGCCTGGAGAGATCTTTATTCTGACATCATTGGTTAGCTTTTTGGATCCCAGCCTGCGCTGGGATGACGATGATTAACCATTTCACCTAGAGACACAGCAGCAATACCTCTCCCAGGAACACATATAGCCGCACCTTCGCTGGGATGAGTCAGGTACAAGTAAAGCCCATAAATTCGTCATTCCAGCGAAGGCTGGAATCCATTACAAGCAACCAAACAACCACCTCCTCACAACCAACCCATCGACCATTCAAGGTTTTTCCGAAAAAAACTGATTAAACCCCGCATTCAGGGCTACCTGAGCCGCCGATTGTTCATTTTTTGTTGTATAATTGCCGCCTTATTTTTCGGGCTAATTTGACGCTGCCATCACTTCATCAGTGATTCATAAGAGCAGCAGATAACAAAAGGTGAACGCTGTGACTGACAAGGCGACCCCAGACGTAAGTACATTTCAGGGTCTAATCCTTGCTCTACAGGAATACTGGGCAGAGCAGGGGTGCGTAATCGTACAACCATTGGATATGGAGGTAGGTGCCGGCACCTTCCATCCAGCAACTTTCCTTCGTGCAATCGGACCGGAAACATGGCGCTCTGCTTACGTGCAGCCAAGCCGTCGTCCAACCGATGGCCGTTATGGTGAAAACCCTAACCGCCTGCAGCACTACTATCAGTTCCAGGTTGTACTGAAGCCTTCACCCGATAACATCCAGGAGCTTTACCTGGGCTCTCTGGAGCGCATGGGTATCGATCTGGGTATTCACGACGTACGTTTCGTAGAAGACAACTGGGAATCGCCAACACTGGGCGCCTGGGGTCTTGGCTGGGAAGTATGGCTAAACGGCATGGAAGTCACTCAGTTTACTTACTTCCAGCAAGCCGGTGGCCTTGAGTGCTACCCGGTAACTGGCGAAATCACCTACGGTCTTGAGCGTATTGCGATGTACCTACAAGGTGTAGACAGCGTTTATGACCTGACCTGGGCCGTTAATCCTGATGGTTCTAAAGTTACTTACGGTGACGTATTCCATCAGAACGAAGTAGAGCAATCTGCATTCAACTTTGAACATGCTAACGTTGAAGAGCTGTTCAAAACCTTCGATAACTGCGAAGCAGAATGCAGCAAGCTTCTGAAGCTTGAAACACCTCTGCCGCTGCCTGCTTATGAGCAGGTTCTGAAAGCGTCTCACACATTCAACCTGCTGGATGCGCGCCACGCAATCTCTGTTACTGAGCGCCAACGCTTCATCCTTCGTGTTCGCACACTGGCCCGTGAAGTCGCACACGCATATTTTGATGCCCGTAAAGAACTGGGCTTCCCACTGGCACCAGAAGCTTTGCGTCAGGAAGTTCTGGCTAACTGCGAGGAGAGCAAATAATGTCACAACACGATTTTCTCGTTGAGCTGGGAACTGAAGAGTTACCACCAAAAGCCCTGAAAACTCTTTCTAACGCCTTCACCTCAGGCATTACTTCCGGTCTTAATGAAGCCGGCGTTAACTTCGGTGAAGTTAAAAGTTACGCTTCACCACGTCGCCTTGCTGTGCTGATCAGCGCTCTGGATGACAAACAAGCTGACCGCGAAGTAGAAAAACGCGGACCATCGGTTAAAGCACCGGAAAAAGCGGTTGAAGGATTTGCACGCTCTTGTGGCGTAACTGTCGATCAGCTTGAAAAGATCGATACAGACAAAGGTGAATACTACAACTTCAAGAACACGGAAGAGGGCAAGGCAACTTCATCTCTGCTGCCAACTCTGGTTGAGAACTCTCTGAACAAACTACCAATACCAAAGCGTATGCGCTGGGGTTCATCCCGCGTTGAATTTGTTCGTCCGGTTCACTGGCTGGTAATGCTGTTCGGCGATGAAGTGGTAGATTGCGAAATTCTTGGTCTGACATCTGGCCGTAAAACTCGCGGCCACCGTTTCCACTACAATCAGGAAATCGAGCTGATTGCACCTTCCGAGTATGCAGAACGCCTTGAGAAACCAGGCATGGTGATCGCCGACTACGATGTTCGTAAAGCGATGATCAACGAGCAGGTTAAAGCGGAAGGCGACAAGCTGAACGCTGCAGCCCAGATCGATGAAGACCTACTGGATGAAGTAACAGCTCTGAACGAATGGCCAGTCGCACTGACAGGTCGTTTTGAAGAACGCTTCCTGGACGTTCCTGCTGAAGCACTGGTTTCGTCTATGAAAGAACACCAGAAGTATTTCCACCATCTGGATAGCGAAGGCAACCTTCTCCCTAACTTCACCACAATCTGCAACATCGTTTCAGACGATCCTCAGCAGGTAATTGAAGGTAACGAGAAGGTAATTCGCCCACGCCTTTCAGATGCTGCCTTCTTCTTCGAAACAGACAAGAAGACGACTCTTGAATCCCGTGTTGAGAAACTGAAAACCATCGTCTTCCAGAAAGACCTGGGGACAGTTCATGATAAGGCAACACGCATCAGCGCTCTTGCTGGCAAGATCGCCAACACTCTGAATCAGGATCAGACTAAAGCGGAACGAGCTGGCTTGTTAGCCAAAGCCGATCTACTCACTGATATGGTTTATGAGTTTACCGATCTACAAGGCTTGATGGGCTATCACTATGCCCTGCATGACGGCGAAGATAATGACGTAGCCCTGGCTCAAAACGAACAGTACATGCCTCGCTTTGCAGGTGATGAGCTGCCTCAGACAGAGCCTGGCATCGCTGTAGCGATTGCTGACCGCCTGGATACACTGACAGGCCTGTTCGGCATTAACCAGCCGCCTACAGGCTCTAAAGACCCGTTCGCACTTCGTCGTGCAGCTCTGGGTGTTCTGCGAATTATTGTTGAACGCGAACTGGATCTGGATCTGCGTGAGCTTCTGACTATCGCCGCGGACAATCACAACTCTCTGCCAGCACGCGAAGGCCTCGAAGATAAAGTTCTGGACTTCATGCTAGAACGTTTCCGAGCTTGGTATGAAGACGCCAACATCAATGCTGAAGTATTCCTGTCAGTTGTTGCTCTTAAACCTAGCCGCCCACTGGATTTCGATCGCCGTGTTAAAGCAGTGAGCCACTTCCGTTCGCTTTCCGAAGCAGATGCTCTTGCAGCAGCGAACAAGCGTGTATCCAACATCCTGAATAAACAGGGCGTGACTGATACTGCAGAAGTTGATTCTGCACTGCTCAGCGAACAAGCCGAGAAGAATCTTGCCGCTGCCATTGAAGAGCAGAAAGCCAAACTTGAACCGCTGTTTGCTTCCGGCGATTACCAGCAAGCACTTGAGTCACTTGCAAGTTTGCGTTCTACAGTTGATTCATTCTTTGAAGATGTGATGGTAATGGCTGATGACGAGGCAGTTAAAAACAACCGCCTGGCACTGCTTAGCCAATTAAGAGCTCTCTTCTTAGGCGTAGCTGACATTTCCGTACTCGGATAATTTTCAGCGATCAGATATTATAAAGCCGGCTCTAGCCGGCTTTTTTGTTTCACGTGAAACATGCAACTCTTCATCAGGCACTCATATGAATACAACAATAGATCCAAGCAAACTCATCATCCTTGATAGAGATGGCGTTATAAACCAAGACTCTGATGAATACGTTAAAAACGAAGACGAGTGGATTCCTATACCCGGCAGCATTGAAGCAATAGCCGATCTTCACAAGAACGGCTACACCATCTGCATAGCAACCAACCAATCAGGATTAGCACGCGGCTACTTCACAGAACCAACGCTTATGCGAATGCATAAAAAACTAACTGATTTAGTTGAAGAGCAGGGCGGAGAAATACACTCGATACATTTCTGCCCACATGGACCTGAAGACAACTGTGATTGCAGAAAACCTCTTCCCGGCATGTTCAAGCAGATAGCCGTTCAATTCGGCTTGGAAGATTTAAGCAACGTAAGAACGGTTGGAGACAGTTTAAGAGACCTTCAGGCTGGGAAAGAACTGAACTGCGAGACCTTTCTTGTAGAAACCGGGAAAGGACAGAAAACACTGGATAGCGGCAAAACACTTCCAACAAACACAGTAGTGTTTAAAGATCTTAGAGAATTTGCCGACAGCATCATCTAACTTGATGTTTCACGTGAAACACGACCAGCAAAGAAGCGGGACGTTTCACGTGAAACACGTGTAACAGAAGGGGAATCGTTACGCCTTAGAACGAATAGCTAACCGCAATGGACAAGCTATCGTAATCAACCTCATTAGGATTGATCTTTCCTGGTATCGCAACTTCAGGAAGCGGATCGAAACTCACATCTTTAATTTGAACGTACTCACCCTTTACAGACCAGGCGTTATCCACCTGATATTCGAAGCCAGCACCGATACTTAACCCAACCTCATCCGCACTGCCGCTACGCATAGGTGGTGCAAATGGATAACTGTTGTGGATATCAAAGTCCAACCAGGTCGCACCAGCAATGCCGTAAACGGCGAACTTATCAGTCACATCAACCCCAGCTTTGAAGTTAATACCATAAGTGGATTCGAGCTCGAGCTGAGTTTGGAGCATATTGTTAATGTTAGTTGTTTGAGCATTTTCAGAATTATAGAAAACCTCAGCAGCAACAAATGCATCATCAGTTACATGCAATTTGTAGCCAAGAAAAACACCAGCAGCAACATCGGATTCCTCCGCAAACGTTGTAATACTCGGAATAGAAACATCACCTGTATCTCGCTGAAGCTCATGCCCAAAGGTTGAACTTTGCACTTTAGCACCAGCATAAAAACCATCGGCAGCCAGTGCATTAGCACCAAAACCAAGTGAACCAAACATAACTGCAGCAAGGCTTATGCTCTTAACTTTATTAACCATCATTATTTCCTTTTAAAAACTAGCGGGTAAAAACCGCATATAAATCGGAGAGAACAGGGGCAGTTTATGAAAAGGAAAAGCAGTAGTTATCCAGAAGAAATACAGAATACTTAAAGAAAAGATCACTAGAAATCACAACAACGCAACAAACCTCACGGGCCATGATAACTCAGAAAATGCTGTGATATTTATGTGAGATTTGTCAGATAGAATTTATTGAGTTCCAGATTGTCATAGCTGAGACGTATCTGTTTTAGAGCAGGACAAACACTGGAAGAGAACACTATGGAATACAAAAGAATCCTGATCATTGAAGACCAGGAAGAGATCGCGCAGATCCTACAGCTTCACCTGAGCGACCTGGGTGCTGTAGTTGAGCATGCGAGAGATGGACATGAGGGACTGTACAAAAGCATGAACGGAGACTGGGATATGATCATTATGGACATCCAGTTACCTGGTCCCTCTGGTCTTGAGATATGCAGAAAGCTTAGAAAAGAACATTACTACATCCCAATTCTGTTACTGACTTCGCGGGCCACTGAACTGGATAGAGTATTAGGCCTGGACCTTGGAGCCGATGATTACATCACTAAACCGTTCAGCATTATGGAATTGATTGCCAGGATCAAAGCTGTATTCAGAAGGGAAGCCGCACTCAGAGAAAAGAACATCCCAACCAGTGAACAAATCACAGTTGGTAGTTTGGTTGTTGATGATGTTCTTCATCAGGTGGAGTTAAACGGTAAGGAGGTTGAACTGACTTCACGTGAATTTTCACTCCTGAAGTATTTTGCCAAACACCCAGGGCGGGTTTTTAAACGCTCAGAGCTGCTGGATAACGTCTGGGGTTATGGACATGAAGGTTATGAGCACACGGTTAATTCACATATCAACCGTCTGAGATCAAAGATAGAGGCCGACCCGAATAACCCGGAAATCATAGTTACGGTCTGGGGCGTGGGTTACAAACTGGAAGAGAAAACATTATCAGCTTGAAGCTGAGCTGAGAGGAAAGAGAGACAAATGGCAGTGCCGTACTGGATCAAAAGCCCACTTAATACAAAGCTAACCATTGCGCTCATCGGCATCGTTATCATGTCTGGACTGGCTATGCTTATCAGCACACAGTACTGGATGAGTCGTTACCATGAAGAGTCGACCCAGAAGCTTAATGCCAGCATCGCTATGTACATAAACGATGAATATCAGCTTTTGTCTCGTGGTGAAAACGTCGTCAATCTGGAAGCCATTAAACGACTTTCCCAGCAGGCCATGGTCATAAACCCAATGGTCGAAGCCTACCTCCTGAATACCCGTGGCGAGATTATTGCCCATAGTCAGGAAGGAAATATTGAAACAACCCGGATTAATCTGGAACCCATCAAACAGTTCATCAGCAGAAATACAGACCTGCCAATCTATGCTCAGGACCCTAAGTCATTAAATAAACCCACCGTATTTTCCGCAACTGAATTACGAGTCGATGGGCAGTTGCAAGGATATCTCTATGTGGTTCTGGGAAGCAGCCTTTACGACAACATATCTTCTTTAGTATCGAAGAGTTACAGCGCCAATATGCTGATTATGAGTATCGCTTTAATCTCATTAGTGGCGCTTATCATGGGTGCATTAGTTTTCAGGATGATACTGAGCCGGCTACGTTCACTTACACAGCAGATCTGTAGCTTCACAAAAGAGCACAGCAGTAGAACCGTTTCCTGTGAGCAGGCGCATATGCCAGCGCATAATTCAGATGAGATAGGACTGCTTACAGAAACCTTTGAAGATATGTCTGATGAAATCAGAAGACAGTTCCAGTTACTCAAAGAAGCTGACCAAACCAGAAGAGAGCTGATTTCTAATGTCTCTCATGATCTGAGAACACCGCTGGCGTCTATTCAGGGTTACCTTGAAACACTCATCATCAAAGACAACAGGCTGACCGAAGAACAGCGAAGGTACTACCTGGATACAGCGATGCTCAGCTCGAAGCGCTTAAGTGATCTTGTGAGTGAACTCTTCGAGCTGTCAAAATTGGAGTCACCCACCACATCCCCCAACATCGAAACCTTCTCCTTAACAGAGCTGATCTACGACACCATGCAGGAGTTTGAATTAGAACTTCAACGGAAAGAGGTTAACTGGCAGCTCAAAAGTCCCATTGAGAATGTTTCCGTAACAGCAGATATCAGCCTTATCCAAAGGGTATTTGAAAACCTGATCCGGAACGCAATGACCTATACACCCACGCATGGATCAATCACTTTGGAGTTAGCTCCAGACTCAAATCAGCAGTTCAATCCCGTTAAAGTGCGGGTCATTGATTCTGGTGCAGGTATCGCAAAAGAAGACCTGCCGCATATTTTTAATCGCTTTTATGCAAACCCGGATAAAAGCAGAAAGGGCTCGGAATCGAATGGACTAGGGCTGGCCATTGTAAAACGAATACTGGATTTGCATGACAGTACTATCCGCGTAGAGAGCAAACTGAATCAGGGGACAAAATTCGAATTCGAACTGCCTTCTGCTGCCTAGGCCTGTTAACACTAACAAAACTGACACAAACATAAGGCAGCATTCGATTCCTGAGAGCGAGATAAAAGGTTTACAAAACTTTACGTGAACCAAAAACAACATTAGCTGTTTTAGATATATTGCGATGGTATGATCACCACAGGTGACAATGAAAGGAGTGAGCAATGAAGCAAGTGATTAAAATCGCCCTATGTTCTGCGATGATAGCAACCGTATCTGTTCCAGCAGTTGCAGCAGAACCGTTTGAAGATGAAATCAAAGCACGCCAGGGATATTACCAGGTGATCAAATATAACTTTGGTCTGCTGGGTGCGATGGTAAAAGGTAAAAAAGATTACGATGCCGCAATGGCAGACACAGCCGCTAAGAACATTCTGGCAATGAGCAAGCTGGATAACTCTCTGCTGTGGCCAAAAGGGTCCGACAACTCTCAGCTGGATAACACCCGTGCTAAACCAGGTATCTGGGAAAACTATCCAGACATTAAAGAGAAGAGTGGTAACTGGAAAGCAGCGGTTGAAACTCTGGCAGGCGAAGCAGGCAATGGCCTGGATGCGCTGAAAGGCAGTTTCGGTCCAGTGGGTAAGGCATGTAAAGCCTGCCACGATGATTACAAAGCTAAGTAATCAATAACGATGTAACAATTAAAGGCCTCATCAGAGGCCTTTCGTTTTCTTGCGAGTGTCCAGAATCATGAGTTCAATGATCAAAGTATGGGATATCCCAACACGACTGTTCCACTGGTTACTGGTGGTACTTTTTGTATTCCTGATCGTCAGTGGTGAAAGCGATGATCTGATGGAATTCCATTTCTATGCAGGCTACCTGCTATCAGGATTAATTTTGTTTCGGGTGTTATGGGGATTTCTCGGGACAAAATACGCAAGATTTACCTCATTCAAACTCAATCCTTTTGAAGCAATCTCTTACACAAAAGGCTTGTTAAAAGCTCAGCACACCTCCCAATACGGACACACGCCAGCCGGCAGCGTAATGGTTATTGTGTTGTTGATGATGCTGGCAGTGCAGTTGCTGACCGGCATGATGTCCACCGACGATATAATCTGGAACGGGCCACTCTACAGTTATGTCGATGACGAAACTGCAGGCATCGCAGGTGAGATCCACGAAATCATTCAGCTCCTGCTACAAATCATCGTTGGCATTCACGTACTAGCGATCATCCTCTACAAAGTGAAATTTAAAGAGGCACTGGTACCGGCCATGATCCATGGCAAGAAACCCAGGCAGGGAGATGAACCAGAAAGGGAAGGGCTCAGCTGGATAAAATTTATCGCAGCAGCCACTCCGGCAGCCGGGTTAACTTATTACCTGTTTAGCATGCCTATCTAAGACGACAGGCTGAGTTTTTTAAACCCCGGCTCTTATTGCCAATGCTGTTCATTTAAGACAATTTATCGATGAAGTCATCCCTGCGAAAGCAGGG
>JBMYLM010000076.1:0-11234 GCA_049596335.1 Neptuniibacter sp. | reverse complement strand
GCCGAGTTTACAAGCTCGCTGGTTTAAGTGAGAAACGCAGGGAACCGGGCAAAGCCCGGCAAGAAGCGGGGTCGGCTTTGGGGTGTTGGGGTATTTGCCGAAACAAATACCCTGACTCGCTATTAGAGCGAAATCAGGAGATAAACGCGGCTGATAGAATTCTCTACAACACTCCCAACCAAATGCTAATCTACTCTGATTCCATTATCATTCCCGCAACCAAATTTAAGAGCATTTCTAAACAGCTGGCTGATCCCAAAAACTCACCCGCTGTACCCGTTAAGGCACTTTCCAAATGACATTTAAATTATTCTACACAGACTACTCAAAAGATAAGCACGTTCGCTCCGATGAAGCGGTGACTGAAACGCTGGAAAACATCACCGAGCTTATGCAAAGTCTGCTACAAGAAGAGGATAACTTTATCGGCATCATCGATGACGACAACGTGATGTTGCAGTTTATGGTCGATGAAGACGGTTCTCTCATTGTGGACCTGCCCATGCATGATCAGAAAGGTTCCTTCACAAGGAAGGCCGACCTTAACGAGTGCATTACGATTGTGAACTCTCTTCAGGGCAAGATTGATAAGGACCAGATCGAAGGGCTTGAATTTAAATCCTGGGGTTAGTTCGTAACCTTTTGTCCTTTTAGCTTTTGGAAAAACCCTAAGAGAATAATGGATGTTCTCTAAACCAGTTCTGGTATATTCCCCATCGGAATACTCTGCAATCACAATGAAGGTCGGTTCTGTTTATGAAACGCTCAGCTTTAAAACTGTTAATTGGTTCTTTGTCGCTTTCCCTGCTGGTTACTTTTTCTGGCGTTGCCACTGCGGGTGAGCCGCTTACCTTGAAGAAAACGATGAAACAGATGCGACTGCATTTTAAAAATGCACTGGAGACGGAATCTGCAGAGACGTTTAACCAGAATCTGGATGCGTTCAAAATACAGCTTGATAGTGCGCAGGCTTATGACTTCTCACCAGAGCGTAAAGTGATTTCGCTTGAGGGTTTAAACAAGGTTGAGGCCTTTGTTGATGCCATTCCAACGGCTACTTCAGAGAACCTGACTGTGGTTCAGGAGAAACTGAGCCAGATTGATAAGTTGCGTACTGAATACCACAAAAAAGCCAAGCCGGGCCTCTGGGAGATGTTCCTTAGCTTTTTGAAATAACAGCCAGGCACGTTGAGATTAATGGAATGATTTTCACGACATCAGAACTGGAAGGCCACCAAAACTACCAACTGCTTAATGGTGGTGTAACGCCCAGACCGATTGCATGGATTAGCACTCGTTCTGAATCCGGGGTTGATAACTTAGCGCCGTTTTCGTTTTTCACCGTCGCAAGCTGCAACCCTCCGGTGCTGTTATATACCCAGATTACTCAGAGAAACGGTCTGGATAAAGACACGCTGAATAATCTGGTTGAAACGGGCGAGTGTGTGGTCAACGTTGTGAATACTGAACTGCTGGAGAAGATGAATAAAACCAGCGCAAGCATTCATTCCAGTGAAAGTGAATTTAGCTTTGCTGATGTTGAATCCTGCCCCAGCTACAGTGCAAAACCATTATCAGTACTCCAGTCACCCATCCGCTATGAATGCCGTTTGCGTGATATTGTGACGGTGAGTGATCTGCCCACCGGCGGCAAGCTCATTTTGTTAGATGTGCATCACGTTTATGTGCGTGATGAGCTTTATACCGACGGCAAAATTGATCAGCTGGCTTTTTCATCAATAGGGAAAATGGGTGGGAACTATTACAGTGTCTCACCGGATAAAGTAGAGATCTCCCGGCCAGGTTAAATTGTTTCAATCTGGCTTTAACTCCTCAAGCGTTCCAGCTTCAGTTACGCCTCTCACTGGCTATCGGATGGCAGCACTCCTAAAATTCTTAAATGTGAATTTTATTAGTCATTTTCAAAATTGATAAATGTGGGAGAAAGCCCATGAAGCGATTCTTAATCATTACCTTCTCGCTGCTACTGAGCCAACCGGGCTTTGCTCCTCGCGTTTTTGCTGCTGAATATAAGTGTCCAAAAGTGCCTGAGATTCTGATCAGGGCTTCAAACAACAGTATGGTTGAGCATATTTGCGATGCGGCGGATCGTGCTGTCCATTTTCTTGGCAACTATCAGTTAAGACCTCAAAGAACTATTCCTATCTGGGTTATAAGTAAGCGGATAAACCAGAATGGCTATATGGCCTATGGCAGCTATGACCGTAAGGCGGATCAAATTCGCATGATGTCTCTGGATGCTATTTTGAGTAGCCGAGAGCCACCGAAAATGTATGATATGGCCTTTGATAAGGAACACTACATTGGTGCGGTTGCGCATGAGATCACCCACGCAATCTTTCAACACAGCGCTTCAGATGTGGAGGAAAAGTGGAACAATGCCGCTCATGAATATATTGCTCATGCCACTCAGCTTGGGGTTTTATCCGAAGCTAAAAGAGACGAGGTTATCCATTCTGAAGGAACCGGCCCCTGGGAGTCTGGAGACGAAATCAGTGTGACTTATATGGGCTTTAATACCAGAGGGTTTGCTGTAAAGTCTTATCTGCATCTGACTCAACAGGCTGAGCCGCAAAAGTTCATCAATTTATTACTGAATCACAAGTGGTTATACATCTCGGTACCCTAGACACTGGCTCTGGACCTAAATAGATAACTAATGAAAAAATTCACTCTGAGCCTCTTTTATCTGGGTAGCATTTGCTACCTGTCCCTGTGCGCCGTCCTGTATTTCTATCAGGATAATCTGCTCTATTTCCCGCGTGATCGCGTGGTTCCCGATCCTGCTAAAACCTTGCTTCTACCGACTGGTGTGGGTGAAACCGTTGTAACTACAGAGATTAAAGATAATCAGAAGGCGTTGATTTACTTTGGCGGTAACGCTGAGGATGTTTCGCGAAATTTAGAGTCATTCCAGGCGACTTTTCCGGGTTATTCACTTTTTCTGATGCACTATCGCGGTTATGGAGGCAGTGATGGCGAGCCGGGAGAAGAGGGGCTCTATCAGGATGCCCGCGCATTGTATGACCATGTTAATCAGAGCCATGAGGATATTGTGCTGATTGGTCGCAGCCTTGGGTCGGGTGTGGCGACCCGATTAGCTGCTGAAACCCTTCCTGACAAACTGATCCTGATTACACCGTTCAGTAGTGTTGAGGATGTGGCCAGCGAGATCTACTGGGGTTTTCCTGTGTCTTTGCTGCTTAAAGACAAGTATCTGTCCTGGCAATATGCCAAACAGGTTCAGGCAAGTACCTCCATCATTGTAGCCACTGATGACAAGGTCATCCCGATGCACAGTTCTATGAAACTGTTTGATAGCTTCAAGCCCGGTTTAGCTCAGGTGTATGAGCTGGATAAGGCAAACCATAACAATATTTCCTCCCACTCCGAATATCATAAGTTGTTGAAGCGGCTTACTCAGTAATAAGATCCTGTAAATTGAAATGCCAGGGAGCATACTAGATATGTTCTGGCTGTCCGTTGACATAAACCATGCCTTCCAGCAGGATAGCTGAATGAACACAAATCCAACGCAAAAGAGCACTCGAATTATCATCATTTCCTAGGAATGGTGGGATTTGTGATGTTTAGATTTTGTAAAACCCGCCTCTGAGGCGGGTTTTCTGTTTCTGCCTCATGGGATTGGTTTAAGCTAGGGAGGTAGTATGAAAAAAGTAGCCGTATTTGGTAAGCCGGGCAGTGGAAAATCGGCTTTAAGTAAGCGTTTGTCTGCAGCAACGGGTATTCCATTGTGTTCGTTGGATTCCATCGTTTATAACAAGGATGGCAGTCTGGTTGATCGCAAAATTTTCGATGAGGAACATGCAAAAATTCTTAGTTCAGAGCAATGGATTATCGATGGTTTTGGACCTCTAAGCTCTTTCTTTGAGCGGCTGGATGCAGCGGATACTTTGATCTATATCGACCTGCCTTATCCGGTTAGTTACTGGTTTGTAACTAAGCGGCTGCTGAAGGGGATGTTTATTAAACCAGAAGGTTGGCCCGAGGGTAGTTCAGTCTTTAAAGGCTCGATTGAGAGTTATAAAACACTGAAGCTTTGCCCTAAGTTCTGGAATGAAGATTTTTCACGAAAGCTTAACGAAATGGCTGCGGATAAATCTGTTTATGTGATCAGTTCTGTTGCTGAGTTGAACCGCTTTACCGATAGCATGCTTCATTCTTAAACAGACAGTAACACCAAGATAGCGCTATGGTTTATGTTTAGGTGCCAATTTATATAAGGTAGAGAGCAGAACCATTTGGAGTTTGGGTTTCTATCCAAACTCCATCGTTTTTGATTTTGCTCTTTTCACCAGCCTGCACACTTTTAAACTCTGGATATTCTAGGGCTCTACTTTGTTGCTCGTCTTACCGTAAGGATTTAGCAGGCAGGCAATAGCCGGTAACAGAATCAACGCCCCCAGCATGTTCCAGATAAACATAAAGGTCAGCAGGATACCCATATCTGCCTGGAATTTGATGGGTGAGAGTACCCAAAGCACTACACCAATACCTAATGTTAGGCCGGTGAAGGCAACAGATTTACCCGTGCTTTGCAGGGTTTCCAGATAAGCTGCAGCGAGGCTATGGCCTTGCTCCAGGTAGGTTTTCATCTTCGAATAGATATAGATGCCATAGTCGACACCAATACCTACACCCAATGCGATAACCGGCAAGGTAGCGACCTTAACGCCAATACCCAGTTGTGCCATCAATGCCTGACAAAGCACCGAAGTCAGTGCCAGCGGCGCGATGATGCAGATCACGGTGCTGATGGAACGGAAGGTCAGCAGGCAGAGAATACTGACGACGGAATATACCCAGATCAGCATCTCGTACTGGGCGTCTTCAATCACTTCATTGGTTGCGGCTTCAAAGCCGGCTTTACCCGCGGCCATCAGGAACTCGATACCTTCAACCTGATGGTTGTCGGTAAAGTGTTCTACGGCAGAGGTGATGGTTTTCAGTGTCTCGGCTTTGTGATCATCCAGGAAAACGATGACTGGCAGTAGAGAGCAGCTACTGTTCATCAGACCTGCCGGAACGTAAGCCAGAGAGGCATTGATTACGAACTGATTGCGGCTGACAGAACGCCACTTCAGGTTCCATTCGTTAAGGCCCGCAGTTACACGTTCAGAAACATCAGTTAATGAGATGCTGGATTGCACCCCTTCAATGCCTTGCAGGTAGAACTGGAAGCGGTCAACCAGTGACAGGGTCTGGAAGCTGCTGCACTGTTCCTCTTCAGTTGCGACCATCACCACAAAGACATCGCTGGAAGTGGAGTAGTTGTCGGTGATAAAGGCGTTATCCAGATTGTAACGGGAGTCCAGACGCAGCTCCGGTGCGCCTTTATCCAGGTCGCCAATCTTCAGATCTTGACTGAAGTACAAACCGCCAACCAGCATAAACAGGGCAACAGTAATCGCCATGGTGGCACCTTTAGGTGTGGCGAACACAGAGAACATGCGCCAGTGTGAGTTCTCTTTTGCAATATTGCGTTTTGCCCGGGCGATCGCATTTTTACCCACGCCTACATAGCTCATCAGCAGTGGCAGTAGCATCAGGTTGGTCAGTACGATTACTGCAACACCAATGGCAGCTGCGACTGCCAGATCCTGAATCACCTGAATCTGGATTACCATCAAAGTAATAAACCCAATACCGTCTGAGATCAGGGCTGTGAGTCCGGGGATATAGATGGTTTTAAATGCATGGCGTGATGCCTGAATCTTATCGGCGCCATTGGTCGCGGATTCCAGGGTGATTGTATTTACAATCTGCACACCGTGGCTGACGGCAATGGCAAAGACCAGAAACGGCACAAGCATGGAGTAGGGGTCGATACCATAGCCTAGCATCTTGAGCAGGCCTAACTGCCAGATAACCGCAGCAAGAGAACAGATCAGTGGCACAATCGTACCCATAACACTACCGGAGTAGAGATAGAGCAGGGCAAGGGTAATCAGGAATGCCACGGCAAAGAACAGAGCCACTTCAGTCGCACCATCGATCAGATCACCGACGATTTTGGCAAACCCGGTGATGTGAATATCGATGCTGTCTGAACTGTATTTGTCACGAATCAGTTCTTCAACCTGTTCCGAAAAGCTCTGGTAGTTAAGGCGTTCACCGGTATCCGGGTGCTTATCAAACAGCGGCACCTGAACCATCGCAGAGCGGAAATCGTTAGCAACCAGAATACCTACCTGACCGGAACGCAGAATGTTAGTCCGTACCTGTTCCAGACTTTGCTCGGAACCGTCGTATTTAGCGGGAATAACCGGACCGCCGACAAAACCTTCTTCGGTAACCTCGGTCCAGCGGACGTTAGGGGTCCAGATAGATTTGAGGGCTGAGCGGTCGACACCGGGAATGAAGAACAGCTCATCGGTAACGTTTTTCAACGTTTCCTGGTATTCAGCTGTGAAGATGTCCCCATCTTTTGCAGCCACCACCACACGGATACTGTTGCCTAATCCGGCAAGGTCATCGCGGTAGTTGATGTAGTTTTCAACATAGGGATGCGAGGACGGGATCATCTTGATAAAGCTGGCATCAGGGCGGATCTGGCTGGCTTGCCAGCCCAGAATAACTGTAGCAATCAGGAACAGGCCCAGTACCAGTTTGCGATGCGTATAGAGAAAGTATTCGGCCAGACGTTCGCTGGTCTGGATAGGCCACAAAAGCAGAGCGGATAGCTTGTTCATTGTGCAGCCTCCTTACCACTTAGCGATAGGTGCACAATGCCGGTTTCACCGGTAATCACCAGTGAATCAGCCACCTGTGTCAGGGACGTAAATGTGCGTAGCTGACGTTTACCCAGAGGCTCAAATCCAGTGACTTTCTGGCGTAACAGCGTGCCGCCCTGACTGACCATGATAATCTGATCTTCAACCACAATTGCATCGTTGATGGTGGCTGCGACGGGTAGCTCAACTCTTTGCCAGTTCTGGTTTTGATCATCAAAACGGAAGGTGTTGCCGCGTAAACCCATGATGTACAGAGCATCCGATTCTGCTGCTGAGAAGAAGGAACCATCGTAAGGAGAATCAAGGTTTAGCCAGCTTTGTCCTTTATCATCACTGGCGAGCAGAAGCCCGGCTTCACCGAGAATAAGCAAGCGTCCGGATTTAAGTTGATAGATGCGGTTAAGGTGAAAACCTTCCGGGTTCGGTAGCTTATGTCCGATAAACTGCCAGCTTTGTCCTGCATCCCTGGTTTCGAGCATCGTACCGTAGGCACCGATCAGGAAACCGTGGCTGGAATTCAGAAACAGCATATCCAGCAGGGGTGAAGTAGGCCCCTCTTCTTGTGCGATGACCGCATCATCCAAGGCATATTCGGTATCTTCAATCTGTTCGGGTGTGTAGTTATCGGTCGTCATGGAACCGAGCAGATTCTCAAGAGCCGAGATTCGTAACTGGTTAATGTCGTTACCAGTAAGAACGGATTTCCAGCTGGAGCCACTATCGGCGGTTTTAAGCACCAGACCATCGTGACCAATCGCCCAGCCAGTCTGATTATCCGTGAATTTAATACTGGTCAGCAGTGTACTGGCAGGTACTGATGCCTGTTGCCACTTCTTGCCCTGATCATCCGAGTAAACTATGACGCCTTGCTCTCCGGCAGCAACCAGTCTTTTGCCTGTATTAGCGACGGATAACAGCAGTGATTTTTCAGCACCTTCGCGGGTGAGGGCTGAAGTAGACAGACGATCTGACGACAGTTGTTCTGAGGCCGAAGATGAAGATAGAGGTGTAAATAGTGAGCAGAGTATCAGTAACGAACTGCCAGTAATTCTTTTGAGCATCTGATAACCAGTAATTATTTTTATATTTGGTGGCCTTTCTGGATCTGCCTGAAAGGTTACCTGAATCATGCTTTATTAGGTATAGAATCGCCAATAACAAAAGTCACCAGTTTTTATGACATTATTTTTCAAACCCTGCTTAGGTGCTTGAATTACTGTGAAAATCTATAGGGAAAAAGGTGGCGTTTACGGTCATAAAAAAGGGCAGGGTTGATCAAAACCGCTGCCTTAATGGATCGAAAATAAGTGCAATGCTGTTCATTTAAGACAATTTATCGATGAAGTCATCCCTGCGAAAGCAGGGATCCACTATGAAAAATCCCAAAACCATGGATTCCCGCCTTCGCGGGAATGACCCATAACCCCTTTAAGTGAACAGCATTGCGAAAATAAGTAAGGTTTAAATTGTTACAGCCAACTGCGTGCCCTGATGAATCGCACGTTTGGCATCCAGCTCCGCCGCCACATCAGCACCGCCGATCAGATGGACCGGCACATTTTTAATCTGGTCAGCCAGATCACGTTTCGGCTCCTGACCAGCACAGATAATGACATTATCAACTTCCAGCAACTGCGGTTCGCCATCGACCAGCAGATGTAAGCCCTGATCATCGATCTTCTGGTACTCACATTTGTTGAGCATCTTTACACCTTTCTTGGCAAGATCCGTACGGTGAATCCAGCCGGTTGTTTTACCCAGACCGCTGCCTACCTTGCTTTTCTTACGTTGCAGCAGGAACACCTCACGCGCAGCCGGTTCAAAGGCAGGTTTCATGTTTTCTACACCGCCACGGGCGCTCATGCTCATGTCCACACCCCATTCCTGCATAAAGGCGGAGATGTTCTGGCTGGTGGATTCACCCTGATGTACCAGTACTTCTGAGATATCAAAACCAATACCGCCAGCGCCGATGACCGCGACTTTCTGACCAACCTCATTACCTTTCATCACATCCAGATAGCTGAGCACTTTCGGGTGGTTAACACCCTCAATATCCGGGGTGCGAGGGCTAATGCCGGTGGCAAGTACAACCTGATCGAATCCGCCTTCCTGAAGTGTTTCTGCATTTACTTGAGTGTTTAGCTGAAGGTTTACTCCAGTAAGCTCAATTTGCTTGCCGAAATAACGCAGTGTTTCATAAAACTCCTCTTTACCCGGGATACGCTTGGCAATATTGAACTGGCCACCGATCTCGGATGCTGCATCAAACAGAGTGACATTGTGGCCGCGTTGAGCTGCGGTGGTGGAAAAGGCTAAACCGGCTGGTCCTGCACCGACTACAGCAATGTTCTTAATATCGGTGGCTGGGGTAATGACCAGTTCTGTTTCATGACAGGCGCGCGGGTTAACCAGGCAGCTTGTCAGTTTGCCAACGAAAACGTGATCCAGACAAGCCTGATTGCAACCGATGCAGGTGTTGATCTCATCGGCTCTGTTTTCAGCGGCTTTTTGCACGAATTCCGGGTCTGCCAGAAACGGGCGGGCCATAGAGACCATATCTGCATCACCACGGGCCAGGACCTCTTCAGCCACAGCGGGCATATTGATTCGGTTTGAGGTGATGACCGGAACATTCAGTGCCTTACGCACCTTGGCTGTCACCCAGGTGAATGCAGCACGAGGAACCTTTGTGGCAATAGTAGGGATGCGGGCTTCATGCCAGCCGATGCCGGTATTGATGATGGTGGCGCCGGCTTTTTCAATCGCCAGCCCAAGTTGAACGATCTCTTCGTAACTACTGCCGCCCTCAACCAGATCCAGCATGGAAAGGCGGTAGATGATGATAAAGTCGGTTCCTACAGCTTCACGCACCCGCCGAACGGTTTCCAGAGCGAAGCGGATACGCTGGTCATATTCACCGCCCCAGTCATCATCACGCTGGTTGGTGCGTGCGGCAATAAACTGGTTAATCAGATAGCCTTCTGAACCCATGATTTCGACACCGTCATATCCAGCTTCCTTAGCCAGCGAGGCACAGTTCACAAAATCTCTGATCTGTTGCTCAATATCGTCTTCCGAAAGCTCTTTGGGTGGGAATGGGTTGATCGGTGCCTGAATTGCAGAGGGCGCAACCGGCTGAGGGTTGTAGGCATAGCGGCCCGTATGCAGGATCTGCATACAGATCTTACCACCTTCCTGATGCACCCGATCCGTCACGATGCGGTGGTTTTTTACATCTTCTGATGAAGCCATTTGCGCAGCATGACCATGCACAGCCCCTTCTTTGTTTGGACCTATGCCTCCGGTTACGATCAGGGCGACGCCGCCACGGGCACGTTCTGCGTAGAACTCAGCCATACGTTCAAATCCATTGGGTGCTTCTTCAAGGCCCAGATGCATAGAACCCATCAGGACACGGTTTTTCAGAGTGGTGAAACCCAGATCCAGAGGCTGTAAAAGATTAGGGTAGGCTGTTGTCGTCATTCTTAGTATCTCTTTATTGTTTTAGTCTGCAGCTTGAAGTGGCTGGGTTATTTTGCGTAATGGCTCAAATACAGCGGCTTTACCAGAAACCTTCGCGCTAAAGCTTTGCATCATGTCATTAGGTTGGAACATGCCGGACTGCCATGTAGCCATATAGCTGAGGCTGTCATGCAGGTTGTGATCCCGGGCATAGTTGATCATCTGCTTGGTGCCAGTGATTGCCAGAGGGGAGTGGGCAGCAATCTGTTGGGCAATATTCATTACTGCATCCAGCATCGATGCCAGATCCGGGAAGGTCTGATTTACAAGTCCGGATGTTTGAGCTTCCTGCGCATGCATTTTACGTGCGGTATACGCGAGTTCACGGGCGAGGCCAGATGGGATTAGGTTGGGTAAACGTTGCAGGGTCCCCAGGTCTGCTGTCATGCCCAGCGCCGTCTCTTTTACGGTGAAATAGGCATCCTCAGTGCAGTAACGCATATCAGTGGCACACACCAGATCCAGAGCGCCGCCTATGCACCCACCCTGAATCGCGGAGATAACCGGAAAGCGTGCGGTTTCCAGGACCATAAAGCATTCTTGCAGTTGCATAACCAGACGGCGCACAGATTCTGCTCTGCGACCGGCTTCACCATTGAACAGGCTTTGGTCCGGCTGAGTAAAAACCTCCAGATCCATTCCGGAACAGAAATGTTTTCCCTGAGAACTGATGACCAGTACCCGGGTGTCTCCCTCAATATCCAGCGCTCTGATGGCTTCCGGAAACTCTATCCAGAAGTCCCTGTTCATGGAGTTACAGGCTTCGGGGCGTTTAAATTCTAGCCGGGCAATGTGGTTCTCAACGGTGAGGTCAAAACAGCTATAGCTCATCTGAAAACAATCCTGTTTAGGTTTTTATTATTAAACTAGACAGTGTCAAGATAGTGTTCTATTTTGACACTGTCAAGATTGATTGGTATATTGTTTTCATGA
>JBMYLM010000075.1:0-11811 GCA_049596335.1 Neptuniibacter sp. | reverse complement strand
GCATCCGCTTAAGCAAGGACGGCGAATTCTACAGAGATAAAATCAGGGGTCAACTATTTATGTAAAAAAGTTTCAAAAAACTTCATTTCAACGCAAAAATCGGTGCACTTTCCGATAAGGGAAGACATCAACTACTTCCCCCTCGTGTACTTGCCGCTGGACTGTTTGCCAATACTTCACATCAAGCAGATCGCCATGTAATTCATTAAATAGTTTTCGTACTTTTCGATTACAGGCAGTTAGAATTGAAAATTCTTCCGGGAAAACATCAGCAGGCCCAACTGAGTACCAAGGTTCACTTGCCAATTCCTGTTCGGGGTACATTGGTTCTGGTATTTGCCTGAAATTACAATCAGTGAGATACATGATTTCATCGTAATCATAAAAGACCACTCGACCGTGCCTTGTTACACCAAAGTTTTTAAATAACATATCCCCAGCAAACACATTCGCTGCAGCAAGTTGCTTAATCGCCTTTCCAAATTCATTAACGGCATGAAACAGATCTGCATCATCCTCACGCTCAATCGCATTATCGATATAGATATTCAGAGGCGTCATATAGCGTTCGGTCCACAAATGCTTAATCACCACAATATCTTCTTTAAGCTCTATAGAAGATGAAGCTACTTGTTGCAACTCGTCCAACAAATCGGCTGAGAATCTTTCTTTCGGGAAACAAAAATTTGTGAACTCCTGGGTATCTGCCATCCGCCCTACCCTGTCGTGGCGCTTAACTAACTGATACTTCTCTTTTACAACTTCACGGGTGATATTTTTCGATGATGAGAAACGATCTTTTATGATTTTAAACACAACTGGATAAGACGGCAGAGTGAAAACCGACATAACCATGCCTTTAATACCAGGAGCGATAACAAATTGATCATCTGAAGCAGACAAATGATCCACAAAGCCTCTGTAAAACTCTGCTTTAGCTTGCTTGTAAAAACCGATCGAACTGTAAAGTTCCGGAATCGATTTCCCAGGAATTAGGGTATGTAAGAACCTAATAAATTCAGAAGGCACATTTATATCCACTAAGAAGTATGAGCGCGTAAAACTAAAGACAATCGAGACATCATTCTCATCACTCAGTGCAGTATCAATATAAACGGCACCTTGTTCATTATTCTGAACCGCTACGACAAATGGCTCACTACTGTTTTCAAAATGCACCCTGCCAACGATGTAAGCCGCTTTGTTGCGAAAGAAAACACTTTTGACAATTTCAATTGTGGTTTCTTTTTCAGCCATGACTGCATTCGGCAGCGTTATCTTCATATACTGGAGAAGATTTCTGATATCTCTGCGCTTATTTTCCCATGGGATATTAAATGCATTGTCATCCATCATTCTGGATAACATACGCACCACGCCACCTTCACCCAGTGATGAATAACTATTGTAGATTTCCGCTCCAGAACGCACATTGTGATCACCTAGCGATGATCGAATAAACATGTGCTCGTTATCGATGTTGCGATGTTTAAAAACAGAGCAATAAACCGAGTTATAAAACGTTTCTGCCAGCTCGGGATCGGTTCTCTGAAGAATGAGACGGGTGTAGTACTTTTTAGCCTGATGCCATAAATCAGATTCGTAAGCATCATCGCCTAGTGAGTTTAGGATTGATTCTGAGGCCTCGCGCACCATCTCAGAATACAGGTCAATTCTTTCCGTTGATAGTTTTTGGATAGCCTGCCAATCAGCTGCCTCATAATATTCCTGAGCATACAATGTAAGCTCTTGAAAGTTCAGACGATACTCAGCAAAGAACACCATAACCTGCGCAGCGATTTGCTGATGCTTCTTCCGCCTCATGAACTTCCCTCTATCAGATCTCAGGTTTTGTAAATTATGGTCCAGCATATTGGAAGTGTCATGCAGGACTGGATTAAATGCATCATAATGAAACTGTCATAATAGTTTTGCAGTCTAATTATCGTTTTCAACTATGTAGCCTCTGCTTATGTACCAGATACCCACCTTTGAATGTGATAACAAACCTGAAGCCATCGCTATTCTTACAAGCGGAGGTGACTCGCCAGGCATGAACCCGGCAATCCGTGGCGTGGTGCGTGCAGCCCTCCACCACGGAATAAAAGTATATGGTGTGCATAAAGGTTACAGCGGCCTCATTATTGGTGACCTGACAGAGATGAATTCTGCTTCCGTAACCAACATAGTTCAGCGGGGCGGCACCATCTTAAAAAGCGACCGCTGCCTTGCTTTTAAGGATCCTGAAGTTCGTTATCAAGCCGCAGAAATCCTTAAAGAAAAAGACATAGACAGTCTGGTGGTCATAGGTGGAGATGGCTCACTTACCGGCGCTCACCTACTCGCCGCAGAAAATGACATTCGTGTTATTGGCCTACCTGGCACGATCGACAATGATATTTATGGCACTGATGACACAATAGGTTTCGACACCGCAGTCAATACTGCACTGGATGCTATCGATAAAATCCGTGATACAGCGCTCTCACATGAAAGTTTATTTCTGGTTGAAGTGATGGGGCGTAACTCAGGCTTTATTGCAACTCACGTTGGTATTGCATGTGGTGCTGAAATGATTGTAGTACCCGAATATGAAGTACAAATAGAATCCATATGCTTTCAGCTTGCCAGCAACCGAGAACAAGGCAAAGGTTCCAGTGGGATCATAGTGGTTGCTGAAGGCCAAACTCCAGGCCTGACTTACAGTTTAGCCACTCAACTTAAACAACATAATCAAACGGCAAAAGTCTGCATTCTTGGACATATTCAACGAGGAGGCAGCCCTACCGGGCATGACCGTGTCTTGGCATCCTGCCTGGGAGCTTCAGCAGTAGATTACTTATGCGCGGGTTACAACGATGTCATGATCGGCGTCAAAAACGGTCAGATAGTCGACACGCCTCTCAAACAGGTAATTGAAAAAGGTAAACAATTGGATGAAGCGCTCTTTGAAAGAGCACTACTCTTGCATAAGTAGCGCTAAAATAACTCTGAGAGGCTTAAAAATAAAACAGCCTTCGCCCCTCAAAGTTTAGGAGTAACAGATCAATCGATAACGTTTAACGGACAAACGGATTATTCTGCATTTCAAAACCGAAGGTAGATCCTGGCCCATGCCCAGGAATAAACTCAACATCTTCGCCCAATGGGAATAATTTATTTTTGATTGAAGCGATCAGCTCTTGATGATTACCTTGTGGGAAATCGGTTCTGCCGATGGAGCCATTAAAAAGCACATCACCAACCAAAGCCACTTGATCCTCTTCATTATAAAAAACTACGTGACCCGGAGTATGACCCGGACAATGCACCACATGTAATTCTGAATCCCCCACCATCACTTTATCGTCATCATCTAACCAACGGTCAGGGTCGAAACCATCACACTGAGGAAAATTAAACATAGCGGATTGCTGTGCCATCCCATCAATCCAGAATTTATCCCCCAAGTGAGGGCCCTCAATAGGCAAATTATGTTGTTTTGAAAGTTCCGCCGTTCCACCAGCATGATCTATATGCGCATGAGTTAGCAGTATTTTTTCCAGCTCTACTCCTTCCTGTTCAACCACAGCCAGGATTTTCTCCAGATCCCCACCGGGATCAACCACTGCTGCCTTATTGGTCGATTCGCACCAGATCAAAGTACAGTTTTGCTGAAAAGGGGTTACAGGAATAATTCGATACTTCATTTTTGGTCAGCCATGGATAGTAGGAGGCGACATTTTATCCTGTTTATTCTGTTTGGAATACATCCCCATCAATTTCATAAACTTCAGTTGCCAGGCAATGAATTTCGTTAAGCAGCTCGCGCTCCCGATTCGAAAACGGTTCTCTCAGGTAATCTGTAAATTCGGCATAGCGTTTGGATACCACCTCATCAAAGACATACAGATCATGCAGTAAGCCTAGGCATTCAGCCAATTCCTTCACCTGAGGGAGTTTTGCATGTGACTCAGTATTGTTGAGTTTCATAAGATAGAGATAGGCTTTAACCGCTTTTCTCCAATCATGGAATGTCTCTCGATTCTTAGAATCCAACTTCTTATATTTTTCTCGGCTTTTTTCTTTCGTGGCATCAATAGAGGTGTGATTACGCCCCTCAGCTTTCTGGGTATAAGAACGCCCTTTAAGTTCTAACTTTAGTCGACTGAGTTGTTCTAGCAGTGAATCCGCATCCACGTTTTGTTTGTAAAGCTCAGATTCCAACTTCTTCCTTAATTCGTTCAACGAATCACTTTTTACATCCCTGAAAAGACTATCAAAGGTATCCAACATCACCTCGGCATCCCTTATGCTAGATAGGGAACCGGCTATTTCCTTACTAATCTTTTTAAGCCTGCTTTGTTTACTCTTTGACTTCAGTAGCAACAATTCAGCTCTGACCCTTTTACAGATCACGCGGATATCATGAACCAACTCTCCTTCCAAATTCTCTGAGTGCTGGATGATGCGTTTTTGCAACTTTTTAACATCCTTGTCCAAAGTTGACTTCATATGCTGATTATTAACTTGTTTTCCATGCATTTTCAGACCAAAGTTAAGCTTATTAATGCCACTTTAAGGATAGCCGCTGAGGAACTGACAAGATGAAAAAACTCAAAAACGAAGCTGAGTTATTAAAAGAAGCCCTTCGAGTAGGGCAGGTCTATTTCGAAAAGCGTGGCGCAGGCCGCTTTGAAGCAACAGACAGTCAATCAAATAAGATTGAAGTCCTGTATCGCTTATTTGTTAATGATGGCCTGATCCAACCACTGGCAATAGATCAGGAAAACGAATTACACATGAAACATAAACTGGCACTCTGGATAGAGCGCCAACTACCTGCGGATCATCCACTTAAGAAATAAGAAATTATCTGTTAGGAGAGTCTCTCCTTCGGCAGCTCAGCCATCCACTGGGGATCTGTAACTTTGCGTCCCCTGATCGCTCAGGGTTTGCCTTTCTCGAGAGAGGATCTATTCGCTGGAACGACCTAAAGAAACAACACAGTCCATGCTAAGTTTCGCTTAAGCCTGAACTAAGATTAGCAGGATTAATTTTTTTTTCTAACATTCTTCGTCACTTTCTTTATAAAGGCGAGTTCTATACAACTCTAACACTTTGCTATTACAGCATTTTTTTGATTAATATAAAGGCATCTATTAAAAAGGTTTGCAGCAGAAATGGGATCAACAGAATTGAATGAGATTGATGGCCGAACAGACTTTCTAGAATGCCTGCGGTTAATCGAACGACTGCACCGACGCATTCTTGATCTGTTAAAAATCAGACTGGAAGTTCTGGGGTATAACGACATCAACAGCGTCCAGGCTTTACTGCTGCATAACATCGGTGACCGGGAGATGACTGCCGGTGAACTCCGCACCCGCGGTTATTATCTTGGCTCAAATGTCTCTTACAACCTTAAAAAAATGGTGAGTAACGGCTACATCAAGCAAGAACGATCTGAACATGATTTACGTTCTGTCAGAATAAAACTGAGCCAAAAAGGGTTAGCCATACATACCCTAATTGGAGAGCTCTTTGATCAACACCTGGAGATGATAACTGCTGAGCAACTCTTTCAGAGTGAGGATTTCAAACGTTTACGTGGAGAGCTTAGGAATCTTGAGCAATTCTGGGACCAACAGATTAGCTTCTAAACAATTTCGGATTGGAGATCTGAATTTGAAAAGAACTGCAATTCGAAATCTTCCAATGGCATAGGCCTGCCAAACAAATAACCCTGATAGCAATCGCAGCCGCAGTGAGACAAAAACTGCTGCTGCTCTTTAGTTTCAACACCTTCAGCAATAACATTCAATCTCAGAGTATGACCCATAGATACGATGGTCTGTACAATTTCAGCATCGTCTGAGTCGGTCATAATGTCTCGGATAAACGAATGATCTATCTTTAACTGATTCAGCGGTAAACGCTTCAGATGAAGCAATGAAGAGTAACCTGTCCCAAAGTCGTCCAGGGAAAAACGTACACCATGCAGTTTTAACTGACTCATTTTCGCAATGGTGTCTTCGATATCCAGTAACACCATACTTTCCGTTAACTCAATTTTAAGCTGGCTGCCTTTTATGCCATTTCGTTTCAGGCATACCAGCACATCTTCAACAAAATGTTCTTGTTCAAACTGCCGGGCGCTGACATTAACAGCTAAGGTAAGGTGCGCTGTTTGCTCTGATCTCTGCCATATTTGCAGTTGCTTACACGCCTCATTGAGCACCCATTCGCCTATTGGGATAATCAACCCGGTATCTTCTGCCAACGGAATAAATTCGGCAGGAGAGATCAGACCTCTTTCTGGATGTATCCAACGCAGTAATATCTCTGCTCCAGTAACCTCTTCACCGCGATACTGAACCTGGTAATACAATTTAAATTGATTCAGCGGCAGCGCTTTTCGTAACTCAACTTCAAGGGCAGCCCGCGAGAACAACGTCATATGGGAATCAGGATCGAACACCTGATAGGTATTTTTCCCAGATGCTTTCGCCTGATACATCGCCATATCAGAACGTTTCATAACATCATCAACCAAATCCCCATGATTGAACATGGTTACGCCAGCACTGCAAGAAGTCAGATAATTCTCTTGCCCTATAGTGAACGGGAAAGATAACGACATGTTGATCTTCTCTACAATTCGCCTGACTGTAGTCACTGCGGTAGATTCATCAGCCCCCAGATTTTCAAGCACAACCACAAACTCATCGCCACCTAACCTAGCTACCATGTCGGCATTTCGGACACATTGAACCAAACGCCCGGCAACATGTATCAGCAACTGGTCACCCGTGTTGTGCCCTTTGGTGTCGTTTAGGTTTTTGAAGTTATCAAGATCAATAAATACAACGGCACCCAGTTGTTCAGTGCGATTACAGGACCTTAGAGCACTTTCTAAACGCTCCTGAAGTGAGCGCCTATTCGGTAAAGCCGTAAGAGGATCATAGTAGGCAAGCTTATGAATATGCTCCTCATCCAGTTTACGCTGGGTAATATCAGTAAACGAACCAACGAAATTGGTTATTTCACCAGAATCAGATTGTACTGCCGTGATCGTTAAAAACTGAGGATATAGCTCACCGTTCTTACGTTTATTCCAGATTTCACCTTGCCAGTACTTTTCTTCATAAAGGGCAGTTTGCATTCTGTTATAGAAATCTGATTCATGCTTGCCTGACCTTAAAATCGCAGGAGTTTTCCCAATGACTTCTTCAGGTTCGTAACCTGTCACTCTCGTGAAAGCACTATTTACTCTTAAAATACGATAATCCTTGTCAGTGATTAACATACCTTCTTGTGAGTTGAACGCTGTTGCAGCTATGTGTAGCTCTTGTTCAGCTTTTTTACGATCCGTAATATCTCTGGCTAAGACCACAAAATGCGGAAGAACTTCATCCTTTAAGTCTTTCCTCGCAACCGATAGCTCAAACTGCCGATCCCCTTCCTCATGTGGGATTCGCATAATATAGCCATGAGAAACACCGCAATGCTCGGCCTCTGTTAAAGCACTTATAACCGTTTTAGCTGCATTAAAAGGCAGCACTTCAAAAACAGTTTTGCCAATGATGAAGTCGACAGGCAGCCTGAGTTCTTCTGAGTGGGTAACATGACAATCCAGATACCGCCCATGGATATCCATTTCAAAAAGAGGATCAGGCACAGCAGCTAGCGTAGCCTCCAGGCTTTGTCTTGAAAGTTCACTTTCATTTTGGCTTGTACGCAATGCCGATTCAGCTGCTCTTCGCTGTAGCTGATGGGAAAGCAAACCACCTAAAAGCACAGTAGCAAAAGGGAAAACCAGCAGGACAGGAATCACAATATCTCTCAATACCTGACCTACTACATTACTGGGTATCAAAAGCAGGCACACAATCATCATAATGTGCACAACGACACCAAACAGATAAATATGTACCAGCGGAATTGACCTGACATTAGCGGAAGTCCAGGATCTAAAGATCAGACCTGCTACCGCACTACTCAGTATCACCGTCACACCCGCAATGGCTCCCTGGCCACCCTCAAGAACTCTGAATATAACCGTCATAACCACAGCGATTAGCGTGGGAATAAAGCCAAAAAACAAACCTGTGACAGATAACAAAATAGAACGGGCATCGATGATTACACCCGTAACAGAAGCCAGTGGTATGGACATCAAGGCGATACCAATTAAACCAGCACAGAAGCCGGTTACCACTTTATTTCTTAAAGAATGGTTTGAACTGGATAGCGAAAACGCATCGTACAAAGCCCCCATCGCCAGTAACAAGGCAACGTTATTCACAAGAATTAAAAATGGACTACTGGACACGAACTCCTCCAGAAAGTACTTAATTCACTCTATACCGGTCCTTCGGTCTGTATAAAGTAGAAAACTTTCCTCTGTCAGCGATGACGCACAGAAAAGGCTTACAGTTAATATGGATAAAGCAACATACTAGAGGGGTAAGCTACAACTATATAGAGCAATAGCCTTGATAATCAGCCAAAATTGACCTGGATCAATCTATTTTGACCGAGAAGCAATGAATCAGCGCTTTTTCGCTTCAAGGTAACGTTTGTCCATTTCCCCATACTGTCGTTCATAAGCTTCAGGGTCAGAACGCCATAAACGATACAGCTTACGATCATTTGCTGCCATAGGAGGCGGTGATTCGTGGCGACGTTTAATTGCCTGCCAAGTGATTGGAATAAAAGCGAAAAGGACGAAAGCCCCTACAACCAGATACTTTATAAGTTCTTCGTCCATTTTCGTCATCTAAGCCGCTGCAACAACGGCTTAACCTCTATTTTCAGACTTTATGATAGATCTCGGCACCCGTTTCTTTAAACTCGGCCGATTTCTCTTGCATACCTTGTTCTGCCTGAGCATTGATCGCTGCTACTTCAGATTCATCCAGATCTCTAACTTCCTGAGAAATCTTCATTGAGCAGAATTTTGGACCACACATTGAACAGAAATGAGCAACTTTCGCAGACTCTTTTGGCAGCGTCTCATCATGATATGCGCGCGCAGTGTCAGGATCTAAACCAATATTAAACTGATCTTCCCAACGGAATTCGAAACGCGCTTTGGACATAGCATTATCTCGAATCTGAGCGCCCGGATGGCCTTTAGCCAAATCAGCTGCATGAGCCGCAATCTTATAAGTGATGATACCTTCTTTTACATCATCCTTATTTGGCAGACCCAGATGCTCTTTAGGAGTTACATAGCACAGCATAGCGCAACCGTACCAACCAATCATCGCGGCACCAATGCCTGATGTAATGTGGTCATAGCCAGGTGCAATATCCGTTGTCAAAGGACCAAGCGTATAGAAAGGTGCTTCATGACATTCCTTCAGCTGCTTGTCCATGTTCTCTTTGATCATGTGCATAGGTACATGCCCAGGACCTTCAATCATAACCTGAACATCATATTCCCAGGCAATTTTGGTCAGTTCACCCAAGGTTTCCAGCTCTGAGAATTGCGCTTCATCATTCGCATCGTACACAGAACCCGGACGCAGACCATCACCCAATGAGAATGCCACGTCGTAAGCTGCGCAAATTTCACAGATTTCACGGAAATGGGTGTAAAGGAAGTTTTCTTTGTGATGAGCCAGACACCATTTAGCCATGATGGAACCACCACGGGAAACGATACCAGTCATGCGCTTCGCAGTCATTGGCACGTAACGCAGTAAAACACCCGCATGAATAGTGAAGTAATCCACACCCTGCTCAGCCTGCTCAATCAACGTATCCTTGAAGACTTCCCAGTTCAGGTCTTCAGCAACGCCGTTTACTTTCTCAAGTGCCTGGTAAATAGGTACTGTGCCGATCGGCACTGGAGAGTTACGCAGGATCCACTCACGAGTTTCATGAATGTTTTTACCTGTGGAGAGATCCATAATGGTATCTGCTCCCCAACGCGTTCCCCAGGTCATCTTTTCAACTTCCTCTTCAATCGAAGAGGTGATCGCCGAGTTACCGATGTTACCGTTGATCTTAACCAGGAAGTTACGACCAATGATCATTGGCTCCAGTTCCGGATGGTTGATGTTGGAAGGGATGATCGCACGGCCTTCTGCAACTTCTTTACGTACAAACTCCGGAGTAATTTCTTCTGGAAGGTTTGCGCCAAAGCTGTAACCCGGATGCTGCTGAGCAACAACGTTACCTTCAGCTTTGGATTTGGCCAGTTTCATATTCTCGCGGATAGCGATGTATTCCATTTCCGGAGTAATAATTCCCTGACGCGCATAGTGCAGCTGAGTTACGTTCTTTCCGGCCTGAGCTCGACGCGGCTTTCTCTGTAGATCAAAGCGCAGTTCATCTAAGCGCAGGTCAGCTTCACGCACACGGCCGTATTCTGAGCTCAACTGGATCAATTGCTCGGTATCTTCACGTTCAAGAATCCATTCTTCACGAAGTGGAGCCAGACCTTTACGAATATCAATGGTTACTTCTGGATCTGTGTATGGCCCAGATGTGTCATAAACATAGAGAGGATCATTTTTTTCACCGCCAAAACCTGTCGGTGTATCATCGAGAGAGATCTCGCGCATCGGCACTTTTATATCTGCACGGGAACCTTCAACATAGACTTTACGGGACTTAGGGAAAGGCTGTACTGAGTTTTTATCTACCGTCGCCGTCTGGCTCAACGCCTGATTTTGTTGTGTTGTATCTACCATCATTCAACCTGTTTTATTTATCGTCGCTCTTATCACTTCCAGAACGAATGAAAGTGGTTAACTGGACCATGCCCGCTTCCCACAGTAAGTTTATCCGCATGCTTAATCGCTTCGGTTATATAGTTTTTAGCAATCGAAACGGCATCCACCAACGATTCACCCTTCGCCAACGAAGCCGTTATTGCCGATGCTAATGTGCATCCCGTACCGTGAGTATTTGTAGTAGGTATTCTCTCAGTACGAAATGTAAAAAATTCTTTACCATCAAATAACAAATCCAGACAGTCCTCACCTTCCAGATGACCACCCTTTAGCAATACAGCTTTTGCACCAAGGCTATATAACTCCTTAGCGGCCGATTTCATCTGCTCATAATTAGCAGGCTCAGGTTTGCCGAGAATAGCCGCTGCTTCAGGAAGATTAGGTGTAATCAGAGTCGCAATAGGCAGAAGTTCATTGATAAGCGTGGATACAGCTTCTGCTTTAAGTAAAGCATCACCGCTTTTCGCAATCATTACCGGATCAACCACCAAAGGAACATCTTTATCAGCAAGAAATTCAGCCACCACTTTGACGGTGGCCACATCACCCAGCATTCCTGTTTTCACCGCATCAATTCTGATGTCATCAAAAACAGTTTCAAGCTGCTGAAGGATAAAGTCAGGCTCTAATGCAGCAATGCCTCTGCACTCTTGCGTATTCTGAGCAGTCACGGCCGTTATTACTGAAGCGCCAAAGACACCAGATGCCGAAAAGGCCTTCAGATCAGCTTGAATTCCTGCACCACCACCAGAATCTGATCCGGCAATCGTCAGTGCATTATAGATAGGTGTGTTATCAATCATATTTCGCCTCGCATAAAACAAGGTTTTATAAACAGATTGAAAACTTTATTTTGGATTTTCATTGATAGAAATCTCGATTTCCTACGCCGGAACAAACCGGATCAGGTTCAACGGGTATACTCTCAGCCCCCTAAGGGCACCCCGACCAAGACGAAAGACTAGTGTAAGTGCTGATAAGCAGTGCTGTCCAGAAAATATGCAATTGCGAAGATGAATTAATTCCCCGAAAAAAAGCTAAAAAACAAAAACGGGCCATGTGCACTCTTTATAAAAGAACACAT
>JBMYLM010000074.1:0-11951 GCA_049596335.1 Neptuniibacter sp. | reverse complement strand
GTTCTATTGAATCAGCTTCTGTTAACTCACTGTCCAACCGTAAATCCAGACTGCGATTAGTGGTGCTGTCGTTAGCATCTCCTAATCCATCGTAACGACTGTTTGAGTCTCTCTCTGTTCTTTGAGCGTTGATTCTGAAAAATGTTGTTTCGTTGGCTTTCCCGCCAAATCTAAAGCTGACACTACCATCATCCTGATTGCCGACGGTTGCCAATAACTTCCCTCCTTGGGAGTCTGAGGCATGTTTGGTGATGATATTAATAATGCCATTTACCGCATTAGCACCCCATAAAGTAGCACCAGAGCCTCTAATAACCTCGATGCGTTCTATTTCTTGCATTGGGATTTGATGTTGGTCCCAATAAACACCAGAGAACGTAGGTGTATAAATACTACGGCCATCAATTTGAACAAGTAGCTTGTTTGAATAGATCCCGGAATGCCCTCGAACACCGATCGACCATTTATTACCGTCTATCGCTCTTACCTGAACACCAGGAGCCATCGCTAATGCTTCAGGAATATTGCTAAAGCCTCGACGACGAATATCTTCAGCGGTTATTACAAAAACAGCGGCAGGGGCCGTGTACAGGTTTTCCTGTTTTCTGGAAACAGATGTTACTTCCTGCTGCATGAGTTCTTCCAGAGAAGAACTCGTAAGCTCTGAAAATGAAGCGGCTTGTAGCTGTATTGGAGCTATAAAAGCAGCTGCAATGAGTGTGGTGAGTGTTTTGGTTGAGCGTGGAAAAGAAACAAATTTCCGATAATACATTCGTTTTCCCCTTGAAACGAAAACCGGTAGCACTACTAAGAGTAGCAGTGCACTTCGATATGACCATATAAAGGGGAAACCGTATACTGCTAAAAAGTAGAGTATGTAGGTTGTTTTGGTGTGCCTGAAAGATGCTAGATTCGAGAAGGGTTTGAATTAGAGATAGGAACGCACTGCACTGTAAAGAGCGGAATGGCTCCACAATTCTGCTAAATCCTTGTCTATGCTTAAACTCACCGCAAATTAAGGAGCCAAGTCATGGAAACCTACACCGGAACAATTGATGGTCTATACATTGGGCAACCCAAACCTATTGGCCCGCAGCAAGCTTTGACTGGCATCTTTAAAGAACCCGTTGAATCTTGCATGCTCACTGAGGTTGGTCTTGAGGGTGATGTTCAGGTAGATCGTCGGGTGCATGGCGGTCCTGAAAAAGCGCTCTATCATTTTCCTTCCCAAAATTATGAGGTGTTGAAACAGGCACTGAGTCATATAGAAAGTAGCTTCGTTCCGGGCAGCATTGGTGAGAATCTGTCGTCTGGTTCGGTGGATGATCAGACTGTGCATATCGGGGACACGATAAGAATAGGCAAAGCTTTAGTTCAGGTTTCACAGCCTCGACGCCCCTGTTGGAAGGTGAATCATAAATACGGCAATGGCCATATGGCGCCACTGCTGATGTCTCAGGCGATCTCGGGTTGGTATTACCGTGTTCTGGAAAACGGATTGATCTCAGTCGGAGATGATTTCGAACTGGTTGATCGTTTAGAGGGCAGCGTTTCTGTAGCTGAAGTGTGGAAAATCTTTGCAGAGAAGTTGCAATCAAGACTGCCTCCAGAAGCTTTTAATACGGATATCCCTGGATTATCTCCAGAATGGAAATTTGACTGAACTATCGGGTTCATCTGATCACAGATAGTTCGATCTGATCGCGGTTAATCGTTATAGTAGCGCGCCAAAGATGATCATTAGAGAACACCGCAGTGACCTCAGAGGCGAGCACATTACCCATCGCAGAATTTCTGCCGCAAATAAACCGGTTGCTTTCACGGGAGAACAGTCTGGTATTGCAGGCTGAACCCGGCGCCGGTAAATCCACCGCCTTGCCCCTGAGTCTGATCAACGCTGAATGGTTGAACGGCAAGAAAATCATAATGCTGGAACCGCGACGTGTTGCCGCTAAATCTATTGCTCATTATCTGGCGAGCCTGCTCGGAGAGACGGTTGGTCAGAGAGTGGGTTATCAGATTAAAAATGATCGCAAGGTTTCCAGTGAAACGGTACTGGAAATTGTTACCGAAGGTATTCTGACCCGCCGTCTGCAACATGATCCCGAAATCGATGATATTGCCCTGATCATCTTTGATGAGTTTCACGAACGTTCATTGCATGGTGACCTGGCTTTACTCCTGTCTTTGGAAATCCAGCAAATCATTCGAGAAGATCTGAAACTGCTGGTGATGTCTGCCACGATTGATACCCAGATGATTGCGGATTATCTGGGTGGGGCAGAGATTATCGAGTGTCCGGGGCGAACCTATCCGGTTAATATCTGTTATCGGGCTGGTGGACAAGATCGCCTCAGCGATCAGGTTGCTCGTGCCATACAAAGTGTTGCCAATGAATCTGCAACCGGTGATGTGTTGGTGTTTCTACCGGGGCAGGCGGATATCAACCGTTGTCTTGAGGCCGCGGATGATATTTTGGATAAACAGAACTGGCTGCTGTTACCACTCTACGGTGGTTTATCTATCGCGCAGCAGGAGCAGGCGCTGGTACCCGATCCCAATGGTAAAAGGCGTGTGGTCTTTACCACCAATATTGCCGAGACCAGTCTGACCATCGAAGGCGTTACTACAGTAATCGACAGCGGGCTGGAGAAGGAACTTCTATACGATCCATCCAGCGGTATGACCCGGTTGGAAACCGTTTATATCTCCAAAGCCTCTGCACAACAAAGGGCAGGGCGGGCAGGGCGAACACAGGCCGGGCAGTGCATCCGGCTTTGGGGTGAAGATAAACAACGATCACTTAGGGAGTTCCAGACCGAAGAAGTTATGTCGGCAGACCTGGCCGGTATGTTGCTGGAACTGCTGCAATGGGGATCGTCTGATTTCGATCAGGTCAACTGGCTTACCCCGCCGCCCAAGCCTCATTTTGACTCAGCGATGAATATGCTCACAGCACTGGGTATGGCCTCTGAGAAAGGGCTCACTGATCTGGGAACTAAAGCCGTGAGTGTCGGTTTGCCACCCCGGCTTGCGGCACTGTTACTTCGGGCTGAAAGTGCAGTAGAAAAGAGTCTGGCATGTGACCTTGCTGCTCTGTTGGCGGATCGTGATATTTTTCAGCACAGTTCCAGATCCAGTTGCGGTGTTGATATTACTGAGCGTTTACTGGCAATTCAGGATTACCGTGCCGATAAAAAGCAGGCGCTAAAAAATTACCCTTTGAAAAGAGCTGCAGTAGAGCAACTGCTTTCCAGTGCGAACAGTTATCGTCGGCTGTTGAAACTCGATAAACAGCAAGCTTGCTACTCACTGACTGATATTCAGAATGTCGTTGGAAGCTTATTGCTATTTGCCTATCCAGATCGACTGGCGAAGAAACGTTCCAATGCTGATGGTCGCTACCAGTTGGCAAATGGTCGAGGTGTATTTCTGTTTGATGATGATCCCTTATGGGGGAAAGACTGGCTGGTGGTTGCTGATTGTGATGCCCAGAAAAAGGAAGGCCGCATCTACACCGCAGCAGAGATCAGTTATGACTCGATACTGGATGCCCTTGGAGATCAGATTCTTACTGAAGAAAGCTTCAGCTTTGATAAAGATAAACAGAAAATTCGCGGTAGCCGATCACTTAAATACGGCGCAATTCTACTCAAAACCACTGTGTTGTCGGATGTACCACAAGAGCAGTTCCAGCAATGCCTAAAACAGGTCCTGAAAGACTGCGGTTTAAGTCTCCTGAAATGGACTGATAAATGTGAAGAGCTGATCTCCCGTGTTCAATGGCTGGGTGAGAATCTGGATACATTCCCAAATCTTTCCAAAGCGGGATTGGCCGAAACAGTAGAGGAGTGGCTGCTGCCTTATCTCAGTAATGTGAATTCCATCGCCGATCTGAAAAAACTCAATATCTATGACCTGCTGCTGGGTATGTTGTCATGGGATGAGCAGCAACAATTGGAACAGGAAGCGCCAACCCATTACAAAGCCCCAAGTGGTAAATCTGTTGCAATCACCTACGACCCGCAACAAGGACCTATTGTCTCCGTTCAGCTTCAGGAGCTATTTGGTGAGATTGATACGCCAATGATTGCAGGGGGCAAGGTCGCTATACGTTTTGAGCTATTGTCACCTGCTCGAAGACCCATCCAGACCACCAGTGATCTTGGCAACTTCTGGAAAACCTCCTACTTTGAAGTCGCCAAAGAGATGCGTGGCAGATACCCCAAACATCGTTGGCCGGAAGAGCCTCTGCTGGAAAAAGCAGGGCGTTCAATCAAACGTAAATCCTAACCTTGCATCAAATGCTAAGAGCCCCAGGTAAGAGCAATGCTGTTCATTTAAGACAATTTATCGATGAAGTCATCCCTGCGAAAGCAGGGACCCACTATGAAAAAAACAAAACCATGGATTCCCGCCTTCGCGGGAATGACCCATAAGCCCTTTTAGTGAACAGCATTGCCAGGTAAGAGGCTCTTAATTTAATTAACGATCCAGTGGTTGTTGAATTGCCAGATCAATATAGCGATCCAAATCTCTCTGGGTTAAACAATCCGGGTAGCGGTAAGCCTGACAGTTAAAGCAGTTGTTGCCCTGATTATCCCAATACTCGGAATACACAAAAATGCAGCGCTCAATTACCTGATCACGGGCTTTGCGTTTCCCCTCAACAAACCAGATGGCTATTGGCTTTAATGTGGCTTCGTGAGTACGGTTAAACCGTTTGCAGGGCAGTGAGATTTGCTCTGGAAAGAGTTCAATAGGGTTAAGTGAATGTGCTTCGAACATGAGTTGCTCCCATAATTTCATGAGAGCTGACGTTGGAGGTCTACCTGATTTGTTGTCGGTATCGACCACATCGCTGGTTTCAGCAACCACCTTGCCCAGGTTGGCAGGTTGGTGAGGACGTCAGCCCTACTCTTGATGTTGAATTTGAGTGGTAAATGTAACGTGGATTGTGAATGATTTCAATTCTTGGAAGTTAAATTAAGAGTGGCAGGTCGCTATCTTTCAGAGTAGTCGTTAGATATCACAATTAGGATTAGGACCGTGCGGATTTCCGTTGTAATTGCTTTTGCTCATACATGTTTCTGTCTGCAGAGTTAAGTAACTCTTCGATGGTGTCGCCATCATTTGGATAACTCGCACAGCCTATGCTGGCACTGATCAAGATTTTATGACCATCAATATCAACCTCTTTATTTAAAGATTCATTGATCTCTCTTTCAATGGTCATGCGCATCTTAATGTTGTCATAGTTTTCTAAAATGATTACAAATTCATCTCCACCGATTCGTGCAACTAAATCAGAGCTTCTAATCTGGGCTCGAATAAGTTCAGCCGTTTTGATTAAAAGCTGATCTCCAGCCGAATGACCGTAATGATCGTTGATGTATTTGAAATTATTCAGATCTACATAAAGAAGAGCCATGCTGCGGTTGTGGAGTTTAACTCTTTCCAGACAGGCTTCTGCGCTTTGTTTGAAAAGGTGTCGGTTCGCGACTTTGGTCAGATGGTCATAAAGAGCCATCTCCTGAAGCTTCTTCTTAGTGACTTTATGTTCGGAGACTTCTTCCTGTAGCTCAAGGTTGACCACGATTGAATTAACTTCGCTTACAGATACCTTGAGTCCTTTGGCAAAAAAGAAAGCCATTACGCTAATAAGAATGAAAGTGAATAGGGTCGCGTGTTCCAGATTATTTGTTGCAATTGCATAGAAAAGCGGAATGTAGACTGACAAATTGAACAGAATGTAATACAGCGGCATTACGGAGTACTGAAATATTGCGACAGAGATCGAAGCAATATAGATAAGAACCAGAAAGGCTATCCCTGTTTCCAGATTTTGTGTAGGTAATAGAAAACAAGCGACCCCATACATAAATCCGATGCAACAGCCAAAGAATATTCGTATCAGGAGCATTCTCTGTAGCGTATGCCCAGAGAGGTGAGAGTTTTTTACATAAAGTGAAAGAGCAAACACAATCAAAGCGATGATCGCAGTAATAACAAAATGCCCGATGATCAGTTTTTTTGACGTGTCTTCAATGTAGAGAACCAGAGAAATTAGCAGTGCACCATAGATCAACCCCAGCATATTGGAGATGGAATAATGGAAAAAACGGGCGGCCCTGGCCTCGTATACCTGTTGCTCTAGATGGTCAGTTGGGTAGGTTATTGACCATAAATTGGAGACAGTCATCTCAATGAGCCCGAGTGATTTACTAATAGCATTGGTTGCTCCCAATCTGCTAACTACTTCACCCCGGTAAGTTTAGACAACTTAGCTGGAAAAGTGCGCTGCTCGTAGAAAATGCATTTAAGAAGTGATGCAGATCATATTTCTTTCAGTATTCGTTTATGCATTTTTAACTTCAGGGTCTTACACTCTAAAGTTGTTACTCAAAATTCAGATCCATATAAGACTTTTCATACAAATGCAGATACGCCAATCCCTAGAAACCGAAAAAGAACAACTAAGAAAACTCCACTTAGAAACCTTTGGGGAGGAAGAGGGCGATTCTGTATCAACCTTAACACTTCAGCTTCTGGATGATCCCACCGCTCAGCCGCTACTGAGCCTAATCGCCAAACAAAACAACCAAATCCTTGGACATATCCTCTTTACCAAAGTATCCATCGAAGGTAATCAAGCCCAAGGCGGTTTCATCCTCGCACCACTGGCAGTTAGTCAGGAATGCCAACGATCTGGAATTGGCAAAAAGCTAATCCAAACAGGTCTCGATAAACTAAAAGAGCAGGGTGCGGAATTCGTTCTGGTGCTCGGTGATCCAGTCTACTACTCACTCTCAGGTTTCCACACAAAACACCAAATCAAACCGCCCTACGAACTCCCTTACCCTGAAGCCTGGATGGCTCAGGAACTGAAACCGGGGTTCCTGGCAAACATCTCTGGAACCGTTCGTTGTGCAGATGCGTTAAACGAGCGTAAATACTGGTAGAAAATGATCCTATCTCCCTTAAATAATCAGGAACTTTAATTTTTTTCAGGTTTGTTACAGAGAACCTTGTCTAAACTACCTTGTATGAAAAATGATCTATTTTTCTGTAGCTGCGTATCAGCTAATGATGGAGAGAACTGACTAATCGCAAAATAAAAAGCCTGAGGGGTATTCATTATGTTGCTGAGTCATGTACCCGGGATGTTCACTCATCCTGATGCAGAGTGGGAACTGATCAAAAAAGAACACACGAACCCTGGTCGAATTTATTTGGCCTACATATGCATTCTTGGCCTTATTGGCCCTGTATGTGCCTTCATCTCTACTACTCAGTTTGGCTGGAGAGTAGGTGATGGTGAATTAATTAAACTGACAACCATGAGCTCACTACAATTGAATGTGCTGACTTACGTTGCCATTCTGGTAGGGGTTTTTGGTCTTGGCTGGATGATCGACTGGATGTCCAAAACTTATGGTAGTGGTCATGATGAATATGCTGCAAATGGTATCGCTTTGGCAGCTTATGCATGTACTCCGCTATTCCTGGTAGGTTTTGTGTCTCTGTATCCTGTACCTTGGGTCAACATGCTGGCTTATATGGCGGCAGCGGCTTATACAGGTTGGTTGATCTATGATGGCCTGCCACATGTGTTAGGCATCTCTAAAGAACGTGCCTTTATGTTCTGTGGGGCAATCCTGGCTGTTGGTTTGGTTTATCTGGTTATTACCCGTGTGGGTACGGTGATTATCTGGAGCTTAGGTTTCGCACCTGCATTCGTTTCTGGATAACACGTACTGAATAACGTTATATCGATAATGCGATAATCTCCGATCTAAATCGGAATGAGGCCTGAGCAATGCTCGGGCCTTTTTGATTTTGTTATTTATCGAAAGTCAGAATTATTCCGCAGAGCGGAAAGGCAGGTAGGTTTTCAGGTGTTCTATCTGGTGATCCATCGCCTCTGATTCTTCCTCAACGAAATTGCGAATTGCCTGATTAAAGCCGACCTCTTTTACCCAGTGGGCGGACCAGGTTGGTACCGGTTCAAAGCCCCGTTGGATTTTATGCTCTCCCTGCGCGCCAGAATCAAATCGCTGCAGTTTATGCTCGATGCAGTAATCAATACCCTGGTAGTAGCAAGTTTCAAAATGCAGGCTGTCATATTCTTCAAGACAGCCCCAGTAGCGACCATAAAGAGTCTGGCTGTCTTTGAGGGATAAAGCACCGGCGACAGCTTCATCACCGTTATAGGCCATGACCAGAAGAATGTTCTCCGGCATCAGGTCTCTTAGCAGGTGAAAAAACTGTTTGGTAAGGTAGGCTTCGCGACCTCGCTTCAGGTAAGTGATGCGGTAGAAATCGTAAAATTTATCCAGCTCCTGATCCGTTATATCGGCGCCTTCAATCTTACGGTGAGTGATACCATGATCGATTACTTTCTGGCGTTCTTTACGAACATTTTTACGCTTCCGTGAGGTGAACTGTTCAAGGAAGTTAAGGAAGTCTGTGTAACCCCGGTTAAACCATTGGTATTGGCAGCCTTTTCGAACCATAAGTTCAGGATGAGTGATGCTCTCAATTTCCCTGTCTTCTGGAAACAGGAAGTGCCAGGAGTTGGCCTGCACCTGATTACATAGCCGCGGAAGCAGCTTCTGGATCGAGGCCAATAGAGGTTCCGGATCCAGTTGAGTCAGTAGCCTTTGACCCATAACCGGGGAGTAGGGGATAGCACTGACAAGTTTTGGATAATACTCAATACCATGGCGGTGGTAGGCATCTGCCCAGGCCCAGTCAAAAACGTATTCTCCATAGGAGTGGTTTTTCAGGTAGAGCGGCATGTAAGCCAGGATGTTGTCCCCGTCTGAGAGCTGAATATGCAGTGGTTGCCAGCCGGTTTTTGCGGATACGCTGCCGGATTCTTCCAAAGCAAAAAGAAACTCATAGCGGCTGAAAGGGTAATCAGTTGCACGCTGATTATTCCACTTGTCAGGGCCTATTTCTTTGATTTTATGGAAAAGTTTTATCTCGGGCATGTCGCAGGAAATCCTTTGAGCTGCTATGTTTTAAATAAATAGCGAAGCTTAATGTATCTTTTTTTTAACGCTTGCTGAAGTGAGTTTTTACGTAGGAGTAGGGAAATGGATGAGTTGGAGCTGGAATTTGAACTTCACCCTCAACTAGCGGCAGATTGTATTGTTTTAGGGGATTTCCCGGTGTGTCGTTTGTTGATGATGAATGACACAAACTTCCCATGGTTTATTCTGGTGCCAAGGCGTGCAGGCGCTACTGAGATATACCACCTTTCTGAAGATGATCAGTGTGCTGTGATCAAAGAATCCTCTTATCTTTCGTCAAATCTTGCAGATACTTTCGCTGCGAGAAAGATGAATGTTGCATCACTGGGTAACATGGTGCCGCAGCTGCATATCCATCATATTGTTCGTTATGAAAACGACCCTGCCTGGCCTGGACCGATTTGGGGTAAAGTGCCTGCAGTGCCGTTCACAGAAGATCAGGTCCATGATGTCCGCCATAAACTTGAAGCACTGATGTCGGGCGAAGTGGATTTTGTGCCCGAACAGTAAAGATTTCTGGCTATTTTGAGCTGATCTTCCGTTAATTTCCCCAAGATAAAAATCTTTCAGGCTCCAATGCTCTTTGGAGCCTGTTCTCATGCGATATTTCAGGTATAATTCGCGCCTTTCTATTTGCTAGATTCGAGTTATTTTTGCATGCCGATCTTTGATTTTCAGTGTGAAAACTGTGGTCACGAGTTTGAAAAGCTTGTTATGAAGAGTGATGCACCTGCTCCGGCATGTGTTGCATGTTCAAGCGATAAAGTGATCAAGCAGGTATCAGCGCCGGGTTTTCGTCTATCTGGATCCGGCTGGTACGAGACAGATTTCAAAACCGGTAAGAAGAAAAATCTTACCGGTGATTCCAGCTCTTCTTCAGCAAGTTCTGATAGCTAAGCTGGTAAGTTAAGTAATTATTTAATGATGGTCTGGGCTATGCCAGACAGTGACAGGAAACAGGAACAGTAAATTATGCGCAGTCATTATTGCGGCGATCTCAGAAAAGAGCATATCGGCGAAGACATTACCCTGTGTGGTTGGGTACATCGTCGTCGTGACCACGGTGGTGTTATCTTCCTGGATGTGCGTGACCGTGAAGGTCTGGCACAGGTTGTATTTGATCCGGATCGTGAAGAGAGCTTCGCGCTGGCAGACAGCTGCCGTAATGAGTTCGTAGTTGAGATCAAAGGTACTGTTCGTGGCCGCCCTGAAGGTACGATTAACCCTGAAATGCCAACAGGTGAAATCGAAGTTCTGGGCAAAGAGCTGGTTATCCTAAATAAATCTGAAACACCACCGTTCCAGCTAGATGAGCACCAGAACGTGGGTGAAGATGTTCGTCTGCGTAACCGTTACATCGATCTGCGTCGCCCTGAGATGCAGGAAAAACTGCGTTTCCGCTCTAAAGTGACTAACGCGATCCGTAACTATTTGGATGACAACGGTTTCCTGGATATTGAAACGCCAATCCTGAACCGTGCGACGCCTGAAGGTGCACGTGACTATCTGGTTCCAAGCCGTGTACACGAAGGCCAGTTCTTTGCATTGCCTCAGTCACCACAGCTGTTCAAACAGTTGCTGATGGTGTCTGGTTTTGACCGTTACTATCAGGTGGCTAAGTGCTTCCGTGACGAAGACCTGCGTGCTGATCGTCAGCCTGAATTTACTCAGATCGATATCGAAACGTCATTCATGGACGAAGAAGGTATCATGGGTCTGACTGAAAACATGATCCGTAAACTGTTCCTGGAGCTGAAAGGTGTTGATCTGGGTGATTTCCCACGCATGCCTTATTCAGAAGCGATGCAGCGTTACGGTTCTGATAAGCCTGATCTGCGCTTCCCGATGGAATTGATCGACGTTGCTGATCTGATGGCTGAGATCGAGTTCAAGGTCTTTGCTGGTCCTGCAAACGATCCGAAATCTCGCGTAACGGCGCTTAAAGTGCCAGGTGGCGCGAAACTGACTCGTAAGAATATTGATGATTACACCAAGTTTGTTGGCATCTACGGAGCTAAAGGTCTGGCATGGATCAAGGTTAACGAGATCGAAAACGGTGTTGATGGCCTGCAGTCTCCAATCATCAAATTCCTGGGTGATGAAGTGACTATGGCGATCATGGATCGTCTGGGTGCTGAAAACGGTGATATCGTATTCTTCGGTGCTGACAAAGCTAAGATCGTATCTGAAGCTCTGGGTGCGCTGCGTATCAAAGTGGGTGAAGATCTCGAAATGGCTGAGCGCGAATGGGCTCCGCTGTGGGTTGTGGACTTCCCAATGTTTGAAGAAACAGATGCTGGCCTGACGGCGCTGCACCACCCATTTACTGCACCAAGCTGCTCACCAGAAGAGCTGAAATCAAACCCTCTGGAAGCTCTGTCCCGTGCATACGACATGGTCCTGAACGGTTGTGAACTGGGCGGTGGTTCGGTTCGTATCCACGATCAGGAAATGCAGTCTACAGTTCTGGAAATTCTGGGTATCTCTGACGAAGAAGCTGACGATAAGTTTGGCTTCCTGTTGAATGCTCTGCAGTACGGTGCGCCTCCACACGGTGGTCTGGCATTCGGTTTGGACCGTCTGATCATGCTGATGACAGGTACTGAGTCCATCCGTGAAGTTATCGCATTCCCGAAAACTCAGAGTGCATCTTGTATGATGACTGAAGCGCCGGGTGAAGTAAGCGCGGCTCAACTGCGTGAACTGAATATCAAACTGCGTAAAACACCTTAATATTCCTATTGTCATCCCAGCGAAGGCTGGGATCCACAGTAGTAATGGACTCCAGCCTTCGCTGGAGTGACGAAAGCTTTATTATTAAAGTGTGTTTTAAATTCTTAAAAGCTGCCTCCGGGCAGCTTTTTTGTTTTCAGCCCTAAACCACCTACTTCAGTAGGTGGTTATCATCCGGTT
>JBMYLM010000073.1:0-12068 GCA_049596335.1 Neptuniibacter sp. | reverse complement strand
TATAAAGTAAAAAGGCCACGCTAGTGGCCTTTTTAATGTCTGAGGTAATTTTATCGTTAAGAGCTTTCTAATGAGCTTCTCATGCTCAGTGCCATGAACCCAGTAGACGTATTGCTGTTTTATATTGAATTGTGACTAAAACAGGCTCTAATGATAGATGAACGAATCGCTTTCGAGGGGGATTGATGGGTACTCGCAAAGATAAAGGGCCTGCAGTTAAAGTGCCTCCACCCTTAATATTTTTTGTTTTTATTCTGTTTGGCTGGTGGCTAAACGGTCTGGTGCCGGTCAAGCTTAAGGCATTGGAAACAATGATTTCTTCGGGGTGGCTATTTTGTATTGCTTCGTTCCTGATTGCTTGTACTGCTGTTTATCAGTTCTTCAAGGCTAGAACGCATATAGAGCCCTGGAAACCTGCTGATGCCTTGATTGTCACAGGAGTGTTTAGATACAGTCGCAATCCAATTTATCTCGCATTTGTACTGTTCACGGTGGGGTTGGGCCTGGTGATGAATAATCTTTGGATAATATTGGGCATTGTGCCTTCTATTGCAGTGTTACATTGCTTGGTGATTATCCGAGAGGAAAGGTATCTGAAAGCAAGGTTTGGGCAGGAATACGAAGATTATTGCAGTAACGTTCGACGATGGCTTTAGCTAACTATAAAGCAGTCTGTATAGGTTATTCTGGCTTAAATTGCATTAACTTCAGTTGGTTGCCTCTGCTTTGATAGCGTTGTAGCCGTTGCCATAAAGAATCTGGGGCATCATCTTTGGAAATAGGAATAAATTTGTGGGATTGATAAAAATTCTCAAGATGATCGTATGCCAGGCAATAGCAGGGTTTGCCAGACTGCATTAGAAAATCACTTAACCTATCAAGAAATACACCACCAATACCTTGCCCCCTCAGAGCTTTAGCAACCCAAAGCCCTTTGAGTTGAAGATAATCACTATCAGCCTGAGGTGATGGTGATAGCCGAACAGCAGCAATGATCTCATCATCCTCACTTAACCAGGCACATCTATCATTGGGCTGGATTTTTCCTTTATGCCCATTTCGTTTGTAGAAACGCTGTAATTGAGTGACTGGAACATTATCTCCAAACTGGATCTTAAACCTGAATTCCATAATTGCCCACGTCCCATATTTATGAAGATTGCCGTTAGATTGTTCTGCTTTAAGAAACACCTCAGCAGCAATCGCAGCTTGATGAATTTACGGTTAAGAGTTTTTAGCCGTGCCGACCGAAAATAACATCTGTAAATCGGGAAAATTAAAGTAGAACTTATCAGAAATAACTTGCTAAGCCATATGTGAATCTGGTCGAACGTTACTGTTTTTATTATTCATATAAGTGCACAAGTTGCTAAGGAAAGTTCAACATTTAAAGAGTGTTACAGTTATGTTGCAATTTTTTGGTGCGGCGCAATATTTAAGTGTTCTAATTTGGTGCGTAATATTTCAATGTAGTAATAAAGTCTAGGATAATATTCGATATGATTTTATTAAGTTGTTGAAATTATTAAGGTAATTAAAACTGGCATTGCCTGTGCTTTATAGGATGTAAATCGTCGTATTTAAATTTTTATCCGAGGGGGAATAAAAGATGATTAAACCTACCACTAAGGCACTGATTGCTGCTGGTCTTCTTTCTGCTTCTGTTGCTGCACAAGCGGGTCTGTCTGCGAACATTGGTGCAATGAGTGACTATTGGTTCCGTGGTCTTAATGTAAATGATGGTGCTTCCATGATGGGTGGCATCGATTATGAAGCAGATAATGGTCTGTATGTTGGTACTTGGATGGCATCAACTAACTTTGAAGATGATGATCTGGAGTACGACCTGTATGGCGGTTATGCAGGCGAAGCTGGAGATCTATCTTATAGCGTTGGTTATGCTGGTTATTTCTACACTAAATCCGATGTTGATTACCACGAAGTAAGCCTTAATTTAGGTTATGCGTTCCTGAACCTTGAAACTACTTTCGGTACTACAGACGGTTTGGCTGATGAGCAGGACTATACATTTATCGGTTTAACTGCAGCTTATGAAGGTGCATATGCAACTTATGGTGACTGGAGTCAGGATGCTGATGGCGACTATTTCGAAGTTGGTTATGAAACTTCTTACGAAGGTCTAGACATGGGTGTTGCTGCAATTTTCTCTGATGGCGGAGCTAGCGGTTACACAACTGAAGGTGACACTGTTACTTTCTACATCAGCAAAACTTTTGAATTCTAAGTTTTGATCCCTGATTGACACATACTAGAATTAAGCCCGCTTTATAGCGGGCTTTTTTTTGGTGCAGATATAAGATTATTTAACTTTCCAGCTAATGTTCTCACCTGCTTTGATCGGTACAACTTCTGAATCACCCAGCGCATAGGAAGAGGGTACTTCCCAGCTTTCTTTAACCAGAGTGATGGTGTCGGTGTTTCTCGGTAAACCATAAAAATCCGGGCCATTAAAGCTCGCAAAAGCTTCCAGATTGTCTAAGGCATCGGCTTCTTCAAATGCTTCAGCATAAAGCTCAATCGCGGCGTGGGCAGTATAAGAACCAGCGCAACCGCAAGCTGCTTCTTTAACGTGCTTCATATGTGGAGCAGAATCAGTACCCAGGAAGAATTTTTTACTGCCAGAAGTTGCCGCTTTAATCAAAGCTTCCTGATGAATATTTCGCTTCAGGATCGGCAGGCAGTAATAGTGAGGGCGGATACCGCCCGCAAGCATATGGTTACGGTTGAACAAAAGGTGGTGTGCTGTGATGGTTGCTGCAACATTCTCACCTGCTGAGGCTACAAACTCAGCTGCATCTTTCGTGGTGATGTGTTCCAGAACGATCTTAAGGTCCGGGAAATCTTTAACCACATTTTTGAGAATGTTTTCGATAAAGATCTTTTCGCGATCAAAGATATCAATGTCTGAATCTGTCACTTCACCATGGATGAGCAACAGCATTCCTTCTTCCTGCATAGCTTTTAGAGCAGGGTAAACGTTCTTTACTGAGGTTACACCCGAATCGGAGTTGGTTGTCGCGCCAGCGGGGTAAAGCTTGGCGGCGAAAATTTTGCCTGTCGCTTTGGCCTTTCTGATCTCTTCAGGGGAGGTGTTGTCTGTTAGATATAACACCATCAGTGGTTCAAATGTGTCCTGATTATTGTACGACTGAATCCGATCACGATAAGCAATAGCTTCCTCAGTATTGGTTACAGGTGGTACCAGATTAGGCATGATGATTGCGCGGCCCATATAGCGGCTAACGTCGCGAACAGTATCTTTGAGCTGAGCACCGTCACGCAGGTGGATGTGCCAGTCATCAGGGCGGGTTAAAGTAATTGAAGTCATTTTAATACCACTTGGTGTCGTTCTTTCATATATGCAGGTGCATATTTATCTCTGTGTCTATTATCCCATGCTTTATTTGCAAATGCTTCGGACATTTTGTGAGTCTCTAGGTTTATTAACCTTACACTTCCTCTGTTTTTGATATGAATAAAAGCTAATATAATTGCTCTTAAATTTGTAACTGTCTGAATTATTTAAATAAACCTCATACTTATGAAGTACAGAACTAAACTGTTAGTAGGGGCTTTTCTGATCAGTTCCATTTTGATGGCGTTAATTTCTCACCTCAGCCTGAGCCATCAAAAAACTGCTTTAACTCAAGAAATTCAATTAAAAGACCAAATGGTCGGCCAGTTTTTAGAGCGCTATCTCCTATCTACTATGGCGGTTTCTGCCCTGGGGGATTTGGATGAAATGATCGAGCAATTGGTAGAACTGGCTCCGGTTGCTTACATTCACGTATATGATGAGTCAGATAATCTCATTGTTGGACATGGACGCCATAATAATAATCATACCCACTTCACTGATTTTTCTTTTGTATTTGGCCATTCTATTTACGACAAAGTTCTGCACTTAAAACAGGACTCATTGGGTGAAATGGAAGTTCACTATGGTATCGAATCCGAGTATCAAAAGGGGCTGCTTGCAGATTCTCGTTTCCAGCTTTATCTCACGGTTATTCTTTCTGTAGCACTGATGATGTTTGCCGCTTATTTTTCTTTGAGAGTCTATAGAAACGAACTCAAAGTAATACGTTCTGCATTGAGTCGAATAGCCAATGGAGACTTTACACATAGAGTTTCTGATCGAGAGTGTGGTGAGCTGGTCTTAATGGCAAAAGCCGTTAATGCGATGTCTGAAAGTCTGGAAATCAGTCAGGAAATATATAAATCAGAGCACCTTCGGCTGAAGGAGCTTTCGTTGGCCGTTGAAAATAGCCCGGTTTCGGTCTTTATGACTGATAGCAGTGGCAGGATTATTTATGTAAATCCAATATTTCTGGTGACGACTGGGTATCTGGAAGAGGAAGTGCTGGGTCAAAAGCCAAGCATATTGAGCTCCGGTGAAAATGATCAAGAGGATTATGCTGAGTTATGGAAGACTATCAAGGCTGGGCAGGTTTGGCGTGGTGAGCTCATCAATCGTCGAAAGGACGGAAGTTTATTCTGCGATAAGACCATAATCGCACCAGTTAAGGATGAGGGGCAGGCGGTAACGCATTACATTGCGGTCAAGGAGGATATCACCGAATACAAACAGGTTGAGAAACGGCTAAGAGCAACTCAATCAGTTTTCGAAGCGGCTTCTGAAGCGATTATGGTCACAGATCTTAATGGCTCTATAACCATGGTTAACCCAGCTTTTTATGAAATTACAGGTTATGAAGAGCATGAAATTTTAGGGCAAAATCCTAAAGTATTCAGCTCGGGGCATCATGATGACGAGTTTTATCGTCAGATGTACCAGGTGTTATTAAGAGAAAACCGTTGGGAAGGAGAAATCTGGAATCGTCGTAAATCTGGAGAGGTCTATCCGCAATGGCAAACAATTTCACTGATTCGTGATGAGGAAGGTGATCCTCTTGAATATGTCGCGCTTTTCTCAGATATAACGAAACGTAAAGCCGAAGAGGATGAGATCCGGTTCAGAGCGAACTATGATCCACTAACGGGCTTGGCAAACAGGTCGTTGTTTTTCGAGCAGTTTGACCAGATCCTAAAACAGGCGAAGAGGCATAATCAGGGTGTGGCGTTGTTATACCTCGACCTTGATGGCTTCAAGGCTGTAAATGATCAATATGGTCACTATGTTGGTGATTGCGTACTGCAAGCTGTTGCGCAAATTCTTCAGAGTACTGTGCGCGTTTCTGACACGATTTGCAGAATGGGAGGGGATGAATTTGTAATCAGCTTATCCCAAGTTGCTAAAGTAAAAACGATGCATGCTGTTGCTGACAAGATTATACAAGCGATCTCTAAGCCCATAGTAGTGGATAATCACGAGATCAATATTGGGACCAGTATAGGTATCAGTTATTACCCGTTTGATGGGACTAAGCCGGATGAGCTAATTTCGCTTGCGGATGCAGCAATGTATAAAGCGAAAAATGGAGGCAAGAACCGTTATAAGTTTGCGGCTAGTTAGTGTTCGTGCAATCGAGAGTTTTGATCGATTTATTCTTCTGTCCAGACAGTGCGAACCGGTTCTCCAAAATCATCATATATGATTTTTTTGGTCGCACGTTTTTTTGTCTTCGTATGGATAGGTTGTTTTGTGGCTTTACGTCGTCCATCAATCGTCGCAAGCAAACCGTGTATCGGTGTTCGCGTTTGAGTGGGCGCTTTTTCGAAATTACTTTTCAGTGAACTGTATTTTCCATCAATCAACCCGGTTTCACCCATTTCGACCTGTTGTATGGCTCCACCATTTTTCAGAAACACGGATACCTCAGCTTGTAGCTGATTGCGTAATTCTGCTTTTGTGGGTTTCTTCTTAAACATCTGGATCAGGTCAAAATTAACTGAATACAGAACATTTTAAACCTAAATATGGATTATCGCGAGGTTGTTGAAAATTTGATCATCAGTCTGCCGATGTACAGGCCTGGCTTTCGCTTGAATTTATCTGGATTGGAGCGATTGCTGCGACAGGTTTTACTGGAGAAAAACAGCGGCAGCAGTTAGCATAGGTGATCAATTTTTTCGTGATTACTGCAAATAAAATAGATGAGTTATCAGGTTCTTGCCCGTAAGTGGCGCCCAGCTAAGTTTCAGGAGATGGTAGGTCAGGAACATGTCCTGAAAGCCCTGGTGAATGCGCTGGACGATGATCGATTGCACCATGCTTACCTGTTCACGGGTACGCGAGGGGTGGGTAAGACATCTATTGCACGTTTATTTGCAAAATCACTCAACTGTGAGACGGGTGTTTCCTCCACCCCGTGTGGTCAGTGTTCTGCGTGTCAGGAGATCGCAGAAGGGCGTTTTGTTGACTTGATTGAGGTCGACGCGGCATCCAGAACTAAGGTAGAAGATACCCGTGAGTTGATGGAAAACGTCCAGTACGCACCGACTCATGGTCGCTATAAAGTCTATCTTATTGACGAAGTTCACATGCTTTCAACCCACTCTTTTAATGCGTTACTGAAAACGCTGGAAGAGCCGCCTCCGCATGTGAAGTTCCTGCTGGCAACGACCGATCCTCAGAAATTACCAATTACAATTCTGTCCCGATGCCTTCAGTTCAACCTGAAAAACCTGATTCCGGAGCGAATTGTTGATCATCTGAGTCATGTTCTGAATGCTGAGAATATCAGCTATGAAGAGCCCGCATTATGGTTACTGGCCAGATCAGCTGATGGCTCCATGCGAGATGCTATGAGTCTGACTGATCAGGCTATAGCGTTTGGTGCGGGTGCGATTAATGAACCTGACGTTCGGGCTATGCTGGGTACAATTGATCAGCGCTTGGTTTATGAAATGCTCTATGCGCTTGCATCTGGTGATGCAAAGGCATTGCTGGCGGCTGTTTCAGATCTTTCCCGGTTTTCACCAGATTACAATACGGTGCTCGGAGATCTCATCAGCGTTCTGCACCGAATAGCGATTGCTCAGACATTACCTGAAGCGGTAGATAACAGTATGGGTGATAAGGCTCAGGTGACTGAGCTTTCTTCAGTACTCACAGCTGAAGATGTACAGCTTTACTATCAAGTCGCTCTAATGGGCAGAAAAGACTTACCTTTTGTTCCAGATCCGAGAGAAGGGCTGGAAATGGTGCTGCTGCGTATGCTGGCTTTCCGCCCTGCGGGAGCTAAGCCAAGGGCTGTTAATCTCCAGTCAGCACCTATGGAATCTCAGGCGGTTTCAACTGAGGATAGCAATTCAGTTCCGGTAGCTTCGAATCAAGAACCTGCTCACCAAACTATTGCTGCAGAATCTAAAGCGGACGTTGCTCCAACAATGAGCAATCCGCCAGAAGAACACAATGTTCCTGCTGTGGCTGCAGAGGTATCCCCTGCAAAAAAGCCTGAATCGCAGGGAATGGAGGAGCCTCCTCCATGGGATACGGATGATGTAAATCATATTCAGGTTGAAGCAGCTCAGCCTGAACAATCTTCTACACCATTACAGCAATACCCGGATGCTGAGGTTTATGAATCCGGTTTTTCTGAATCGGCTTATGAAACCACAAATGCTGGAAGTGAAGCTGCCCAGGAGGATTTACCCTCCGCAAGCAAACCTACAACTCAGCAAACTGAGAGTTCCCAGAAAACCAGTAGGGAAGTCGCAGTCAATGGCAAGATTTATGTTGCAATTGAATCCTGCCCGAATGAATTAGCGCAGATACAGCTAGAACACTGGGCGCATATCAGCCGCAGTATTGGTCTGTCTGGCATGACTGAAAGTCTGGCTACGCACCTGTCACTTGAAGCGGTGAACTCTGATTCAATGGTGCTTCATTATGAGAGTGCCCAGGCTGCAATGTTGAACGAAACGCAACAGCAAAGAATCAGTGATGCGTTAAATGATTATTTCCAGACGCCAGTTAAGGTAGAATTCTTACTTGGTAAGCAGCAGCAGGAGACCCCTGCGCAATACATGGCCAGAAAGCGCGAAGAGCGCCAGGCGCTGGCAATCGAGACTATTCGTAATGACGCCCATGTACAGTCGCTGCAGACAATTTTTGATGCACAGATAGAACTCTCATCTGTGACACCCATCGATTAGATTTAGGTAGAGGTATTATGATGAAAGGTGGCATGGGCAACCTGATGAAACAGGCTCAAAAAATGCAGGAGAATCTGCAGAAAGCACAGGAACAGATTGCTCAGGCTGAGCAGACTGGCGAATCCGGTGCCGGCCTTGTAAAAGTTGTGATGAACGGCCGTCATGATGTAAAGAGCATCAATATCGATGACAGCCTGATGGAAGAAGATAAAGAAATTCTGGAAGATCTGATTGCTGCTGCAGTAAATGATGCAGTAAGAAAGATCGAAGCTTACACTCAGGAAAAAATGGCAGAAGTGACTGGCGGTATGGGTATGCCACCAGGCTTTAACATGCCGTTCTAATTCCTGATGTCTTTCAGCCCTTTATTACAGCAGTTAATCTCGGCTCTGAGGTGTTTGCCCGGGGTAGGCCCTAAGTCTGCCCAGCGCATGGCTTTCCACCTTTTAGAACGGGATAAAGAGGGCGCTATTAATCTGGCGCAATCTCTGAATATGGCTGTTGAGGAAATAGGCCATTGTAAGAAATGCCGGACGCTCTCAGAAACTGAGTTATGTAATATCTGTGATTCCGGCACTCGAGATGAATCACTGCTCTGTGTGCTGGAATCGCCAGTTGATGTTCTGGCTATTGAGCAGACGGGGGGGTACAACGGTTTATATTTTGTCCTTTCCGGGCATCTGTCTCCAATCGATGGTATCGGTCCTGAAGATCTCGGAATAGATCTCTTGTTAGAGCGCTTAAAGGCTGATGATATTAAAGAGCTGATCCTGGCAACAAACCCAACGGTTGAGGGTGAAGCAACTGCTCATTTTATTGCCGCTCAGGTAGAGGGTTCTGATATCAAGGTGAGCCGTATCGCTCATGGTGTTCCTGTAGGTGGTGAGTTGGAGTTTGTGGATGGTGGAACGCTTGCACATGCTTTAGCGGGTCGTCGTTCGTTGTTCTGAGTAGTTTATGGATATTGATCATCAGTCATATAGCTGGAAGCAGCTCGCTGCATCGGCAGAAAAACCGATTTGGGTTACCTCATCAGAAGAACTGAAACAGCATTGTGATCGCTGGCAAAAGCTCCCCCTGATTGCGATTGATACAGAGTTCATTCGGGTTGAGACCTTCTATCCGATTCCCGGTTTGATTCAGGTGGCTGATGATCAGGCCTGTTATCTAATAGACCCTCTGGAAATAAAAGACTTTTCTGCTCTAACTGAGTTGTTCAGAAATACCTCCGTACTGAAAGTGATGCATGCCTCGACAGAGGACCTTGAGTTATTTAATAAGTCGCTGGGTGCTGTTCCGGAACCACTGTTTGATACCCAGTTAGGTGCGGCTTTGATTAATTGGGGCTTCTCTATGGGGCTGCAGAGAATGTTGGAGCAGCAGCTTGATGTTCAGATGGAGAAGCATGAAACAACATCAGACTGGTTGCAGCGTCCGTTAACGGAGAGTCAAGAGCGCTATGCCGCGCTTGATGTGGCTTACTTACCTGCTATTTATGCCTTACAGAAAGAAGAACTGGACCGTCAGGATAAGCTCCAGTGGAGCGAACAGGAAAATCAGTCCCTTCTTACTGAATCTGTGATCGATGATGAAGAAGGGCTCAGCTACTATCAGCGTTTTACTCAGATGTGGCGAATCCCTGAGCATAAGCTGGCTGCATTACGTGACCTTACCGCATGGCGCGAACAGCAAGCCAGAAAACGAGATGTTCCGCGCAATCGAATTTTGAGAAACCAGGCTCTGTTGCAGATTATCGAGCGTTGGCCGCGTTCTATAGGTGAGCTGGCTCAGTTGGATGAAGTAAAAAAACGGGTGTTAAGGTTGGATGGTGAGACGATTCTGGCATTTCTGAAAAATGCACAGGACAGTGCACAAGAAAACCCACCAGAGCCAATTCCGAGGCCGCTGCATTTCTTTTGGAATACTCACTTGAAGCGTTTGAAAGCGATTGCCCGTCGTAAGGCTGAAGAATATGAGGTGGCACCAGAAATTATGCTCAGACGTAAAGAGCTTGAGCAACTGGTGCGATCAGGTATGGATGATGGTGAATATGTCCTACCTGCTAAAATGTCTCCATGGAGACAAAAGTTGATTGGGCACTTACTGCTGGATCAGCTAGAAGAGATTGAAAAAATTAGAAAGAAAGGTGCTTAACCGATGAAAATTTGTTCTGTTTATCTGAGTCCGCGTAAGGATGAAATGTATCTTTACGTTGATAAGCGTGACCAGCTAAGCAAAGTGCCGGAAGCACTGTTGGAAATGTTTGGTACGCCAAAGCATGTTATGGATATGCCGCTTAAAGCTGACCGTAAGCTGGCCAGGGTAGAAGCGGATAAGGTGCTGTCGGAAATTGATGAAAAAGGATATTTCTTACAAATGCCACCTCCAAAAGAAGATTATCTGCTGGATTTACACCAGGATCGTCCGGAAACTGGCGTACGTTAATCATGCCAGCACAAGAGGTATTCTGGCGCAGTAAAGACCTGAAAGAGATGTCCCAGAATGAATGGGAGTCTCTTTGTGATGGTTGTGCTTTATGTTGTTTGCATAAGCTTGAAGATGAGGATACTCAGGAGGTTTTTTATACCTCTGTGGTTTGTCATCTTCTGGATTTTGATACCTGTAGATGTACAAAATATGAAGAGCGCTGCAGTCTGGTGCCTGACTGTGTGAAACTTACGCCAAAAGATGTCGACGAGTTTCACTGGTTGCCTCCAACCTGCGCCTACAGGTTGATCTATGAAGGCAAAGATCTACCTGATTGGCATCCACTTATCTCCGGTAAACAGGAATCTGTGATTGAGGCTGGAGCTTCGGTACTCAATTGGTACGAGGTTAAAGATAATGAGATCAACGAAGAAGACTTTGTTGATTACATTATTGAGTAGCTCTACTTCACCGCATAGTGATGGTTTTCATATAGGTTGATCGGTGATGTCTTAGTGGCACTGGTTAACAATTTTCCAATTTCCTCTGCCCTGAGTGGTTTGTAGAAGTAGTAGCCCTGGAATACCTTACAGCCCATAGAAGTCAGGGTTTCCAGTTGTTCCTGTGTTTCTACGCCCTCTGCGACCGTATCTAGATTCAGGCTTTTTGCCAGATTGATAATCGTCGCGCAAATTTCACCGTCTTCCTCTTTACTTGCGCACTCATCCACAAAGGATTGGTCGATTTTAAGGATATCGAGAGGTAACCTCTTAAGATAATTCAGAGAGGAGTAGCCTGTTCCGAAATCATCAATTGAGATACTGATTTCAAGCCGTTTAAGTTCTTCCATAACTTCAATACAGCGTTCAATATCCTGTATCAGAACGCCTTCTGTGATTTCAATCTCCAGCAGTTTTCCAGGAATAGCATTCAGACTGAGTTGATGTTTGATGAATGGCACAAGGTCATCGGAGATCAAATGATTCCCTGAAATGTTGACTGAAACAGGTAATGGTTCAAGCCCCTGGCCTTTCCAGTCAGCCAGTTGCTGGATTGCTTGAGAAATTACGACCTCTCCCAGAGGAATAATCAAACCACTTTCTTCAGCCACCGGGATAAATTCAGAAGGCGGTATCGGGCCCTTCTCTGGATGATTCCAACGTATGAGAGCTTCCAGAGCAATGATCTCGTAAGGAGACTGCTTAACTTTGGGTTGATACACCAGATGGAACTGACGATTCAGGAGCGCTCGTTTTATCATGCGCTCATAGGTCACGGCCTTGGTCGTTTTTTCGGCCATGGAAGGTTCGAAGACAGAATAAATATCCCGACCATTGGATTTGGCAGAGTACATTGCAATATCGGCTTCCTGAATGAGCTGATCTGCTTCCGATGCGCCGCCTACGGATAACGAAATTCCGATACTGGTGGGTAAGCTAAATTGTTTGCCACAGATTTCTACCGGGTGGCGCATAATCTCAAGAATCTGCTGTGCCTTTTCACAGATGAGTTCTTGGCTGAGTGCACCGCTAAGAACAACAATGAACTCATCGCCACCC
>JBMYLM010000072.1:0-12574 GCA_049596335.1 Neptuniibacter sp. | reverse complement strand
CGTAAAAGGTATAGATAGCGGAAAGGCCGCCTTTAAGAAGATCGATAACACTGACAGCAAGCAACTTACCACTGGAATCACGAAACTCGTAGAAGAAGCTTTTATCATTCCCCTCAATCAGGAATGAATTAAATTGATCCATCGTAGGTGGATACATATCGCCATCTGCATGTCTGGCATTGATGTAGCGGGAGTAAAGACTGTAATACTCATCGGTGAAACAAGGCTTGCACTGAGTCACCGTTAGATCTTTATTCTTATTTAACACCCTTCGCTGGCTTTTGCTGGGCTTAAACAGAACAACCGGAACGCGCACAGAGATGCAGGCACGACAATGCTCACAGTGGGGGCGATAGATATGCTTGCCACTGCGCCTGAAGCCCAGATCTGAAAGCTCACTGTAGGTATCGTTTGTGATTGTTGCGTGGGGATCGACAAAAAGAGTTTTGGCAGTCTTACCTTCCAGATAACTGCAGGGATGTTCTGGTGTTGCATAAAAGTGGAGGGTATGTAGATCAGTCACTGCTTAAGCCCGATATTCGTGTTTCCTCTTCAAATAACCAAGAATGATTAATTGGTGCATCAAGATATTCATCAAGATAGCTCATGAATTCATCTCTCGCTATCTCTGTAGCGCCCAGACTGAATAGATGATCATTACTTACCTGACAATCAATCAGCGTGTAACCCCAATTTCTAAGTTGCTCAACCATCTTAATAAATGCAATTTTTGAAGCATCACGTGACCGACTAAACATTGATTCGCCAAAAAACAGCCGGCCCATTGCGATACCGTAGAGCCCGCCTACCAGTTGATCATCAATATAAACTTCAACAGAGTGCGCCAGCCCTTGCTCATGCAGGCCACAATATGCCTGCTTCATTTCACGTGTTATCCAGGTTCCTTCACCGTCGCTTCTGGGCTCTGAACAAGCCTCTATCACTGCAGGGAAATTACGGTCAAAACAAACCATATAATCCTTTTTTTTCAGCCGCTTAGACATACTTCTTGATACGTGTAATTGATCAGGAATCAGCACGCAACGTGGATCCGGAGACCACCAGAGAATCGGTTCTCCAGGGCTGTACCAGGGAAATATTCCAGAACGGTAAGCTGTAATCAGGCGCTTTTGTGTTAAGCCACCACCGGCAGCCAACAAACCATTTGGGTCATCAAGCGCTTTATTTACGGGCGGGAAGGGGTCTAAGCTATTTTGCAGCCAGGGGATCATAAAAAAGCGGGGTAAAAACCCCGCCCTCGTCTTTAGTCTGCCAGGTCATCCAGGTAGCGCTCTGCATCAAGCGCTGCCATACAACCAAAACCAGCTGAAGTAATTGCCTGACGATAGATATGGTCACATACATCGCCCGCTGCAAAAACTCCTTCAACACTGGTCTGTGTAGCATTACCTTCTAAACCAGATTGAATTTTCAGATAGCCATCTTTCATTTCAAGCTGACCTTCAAAGATGTCTGTATTCGGCTTGTGACCGATAGCAATAAACACACCCGCAAGATCCAGATCATGAGTAGCACCATCTTCTGTGCTCTTAACTCGCATGCCTGTCACGCCAGAATCATCACCCAACACTTCGTCCAGCGTGTGATTCCAAAGAATATTAATATTGCCGTTTTCAGCACGCTCTAGAATTTTATCCTGAAGGATCTTTTCAGAACGCAGGCTGTCGCGACGGTGAACCAGTGTTACTTCTGATGCGATATTAGAAAGATAGAGCGCTTCTTCAACAGCAGTATTACCGCCACCAATAACAGCAACTTTCTGACCACGATAGAAGAATCCATCGCAAGTTGCGCAGGCAGACACGCCTTTACCCGCGAACGCTTCTTCGGATGGCAGGCCAAGATACTGTGCAGACGCACCCGTGGAGATGATTAATGCATCACAGGTATATTCGCCCATGTCGCCTTTGAGGCGGAAAGGGCGGCTCTGCAGGTCTGTTTCATTGATATGATCAAAGATAACCTGTGTATCAAAACGCTCAGCATGCTGCTGCATACGCTGCATCAGCTCAGGCCCTTGAACGCCATCTACATCACCAGGCCAGTTGTCTACATCAGTAGTCGTTGTCAGCTGCCCACCTGCCTGCATACCAGTAATTACGACAGGTTTAAGATTTGCTCGCGCCGCATAAACTGCTGCAGTATAACCAGCTGGGCCACTGCCAAGAATAATCAGGCTGTGATGTTGTACTTCACTCATATTAAATAAATTCCAGTATCAAAAAATGTTTATACAGTGATGGGGGCAGGGATCGATTTATCAACCTGCTATTTCAACTTTACCGGCAACCTGATCATGGAATTTATCCAGAGACAGGATCATAAAGTTAGTACCTGAAGGGTCTCTGACGTAACCCTCAATAGGTTCTTTGTCATTCAGAGTTTCAACTCTATCCAGTGAGACTGGAGAATAGTCAACGATGTCTCCAATTTCATCAAGCACCATTGAGAACCATGGAGTTCTGCCATCCTGAGTAAGATGCAAAACAATTGGGTGAATTCCGCTCTGTAGCAGCTCGGTGATGTACTGCAGCGTCCTCAAAAGCTTTTTAAGCGTGGTTTGCTTCTCAAGACGAAGATACTCAACAGCCTCATCACGCTGACCAACCGCAACCATTTCCAGCAGCTTATCTGCCAGAGAGTGAATATGATTATGCGGCTGTTCAATTTTATTCAGCAACGCCCGTAAAGCATCATCATCAGTTTCAAAACTATAGAACCACTGCCCGAAAGCACACATGCGTGGGTTTCTTGGCTTGGTGAAAGGCTCATCGGTCATGATTGAATGCTCAAGAGCATTGACCCAGTCAATATGAGCCTGCCGGTAAGTCTTTATATCTTCGATGAGTTTTTGAATGACATCTCGCTCGCGTTCATGCGAAAGCGAAGTAGCGCAATCGAACACCTTAACCAGTGTATTGCGGAAATCCAGATAACCGATAAAACCGCCAGCCTCATGGGTGGCATATTTTATTTCGTCGTAGCTATCGGAAAAAGAAAGTATATACCCGACATCAATACCAAACAGACTTTCACCGATCTTAAATGTCAGTGCTCTACTGTTATCTTCATGCAAATTATACAGCGACATAACCAGGCATCCGGATAAAAAACAATTACCCCGTACTATGGAACATTCCATACAACTCATCAACAGCGTTTACATAATTTATGTTATTGTTAGCGCTGTTTTTTATCCTTTTTTATGGAGTCGTCAGCATTGAGTTCGAGTGACAACGGACAGCGACTAAGTTTTGCTCAGTTATTAGCCAGAATATGCCGGGAATCTGCATTGATTCTGACTATTGCCATTTGTCTTTTTGTATTTGTTGCCTTATTGGGTTTTGACTACCGGGATTCCGGCTGGTCCCATCTTGGCTATCAACCTGAAGTACGGAATTTTACCGGTCCCGCTGGCGCATGGATTGCAGACCTGTTTATATCCGGCGTCGGTTTAGGTGCCTATCTTTTACCTTTCCTAATTTCGGTTCCGGTTATCAGATTCCTGTTACAAAGAGAGCAACAGGTTCTGGATATTGTTCCGTATTTCATATTACGTTCCAGTGGTTGCCTGATCCTTCTGATTGCCTTCTGCACCCTTTGTGCAACCCACATCTCTAATGGCGGACTTAATTACCCATTTTCCAGTGGGGGAATTCTGGGTGAATCCATATCCGATTGGTCTGTAAGCTGGTTCAGCATCGTGGGCAGTTCGGTTGTCTTTGCCACCTTATTCCTGTTCGGCATCACTCTCGTATTAGAAATGGGTTGGTCCAGCCTGCTTGAAAGACTTGGCAGCAAGGTTTGCAAAACCGCTGATCAAATCCGACCGAGCGCTGCCGATAAAGCAGAGACTGACAAACTCGCCATATACGATGACATTCCACCAAAGATACAACCAGAACCTTCACCAACACACGTCGAACCCTCCCTGTCGGATGAGCTATTGACTCCAGAAAAGACAGAAGAGGCTCCTGCCCCGTTATTTGATGAAACCCCAGAAGAAATACCGGTCATCAGACCCGCTAAACAAGCTAAAGCTGAACCACAGCTCAAGATCGTGGAGCCTGAAGAGTTACAAAGACCTTCTACTCCAGTTAAATCAAAAACCAAAGCGGAAACACCAAGCGACAAATCACACGTTAAAATCGTCCCGCTATCCGAAACTCACAAGCCTATGCAGGATTCTGAGTTAGGTCTGGATGAAACCGCGAAAAAATCAGCTCCAAAATTCAAAAAGCCGAAGCTACCTTCACTGGATCTGTTGGACCCGCCGACGTTGAACACGGACACTGGCTACTCACCTGACCAACTTGAGCAGATGTCCCGCTTACTTGAAGCAAAACTGAAAGACTTTGGCGTTATCGCAGAAGTAGTTGAGGTAAACCCTGGCCCGGTTATTACTCGTTTTGAAATCCAGCCAGCTCCAGGCGTCAAAGCCAGCAAGATCACCAACCTTGCAAAAGACCTGGCTCGCTCGATGGCAGTAAGCAGCGTGCGCGTTGTTGAAGTTATTGCGGGTAAATCAGTAGTGGGTATCGAGATACCAAATGAAACCCGTCAGACCGTACATTTAAGTGAAGTATTAAGCTCCAAGCCTTACCTATCAGCAGCCTCTAAAATCACCATTGGTCTGGGTAACGACATTGCTGGCAACCCGGTCGTTGCAAACTTAGCTAAAATGCCTCACCTGCTTGTGGCTGGTACTACCGGTTCTGGTAAGTCGGTAGGTGTAAACGCAATGCTGTTGTCGTTGCTGTTTAAAGCCACACCGGATGAGGTACGCCTGATTCTGGTAGACCCTAAGATGCTTGAACTTTCAATCTACGAAGGCATTCCGCATCTCTTAACACCTGTAATCACAGACATGAAGGATGCAGCATCAGGCCTGCGCTGGTGCGTCGGGGAGATGGAACGTCGTTATCGCTTAATGGCTAAAATGGGTGTCCGCAACCTGGCCGGCTTCAATGACAAACTGGATGAGGCACGTAAGAACGGCGAGCCTCTGCTGGACCCTTTATGGAATGCCGAGGAAAATGGCGAGCCGTTTGGCACTCCGGCACCTGAACTTGAAAACCTGCCCTACATCGTCGTAGTGATTGACGAGTTTGCTGACATGATGATGATCGTAGGCAAAAAGGTAGAAGAGCTCATCGCCCGTATTGCGCAAAAAGCCCGAGCAGCCGGCATCCACCTGATTCTGGCAACTCAGCGCCCATCTGTAGATGTAATTACCGGTCTGATTAAAGCCAACATCCCAACCCGTATCGCATTCCAGGTATCGTCCCGTATCGATTCCAGAACCATCCTTGATCAATCTGGGGCAGAGCATCTTCTCGGCTGGGGCGATATGCTTTATCTCCCTGCGGGTACCAGCCTACCGAATCGTGTACACGGCGCATTCGTCAGTGACGATGAAGTGCACCGGGTTGTGGAGTCGTGGAAACAGCTTGGTCAGCCAGATTACATCAATGAAATTTTAGAAGGTGAAACCATTTCAGACGGCGGAGGTTCAGCTTCACTGTTCGATGATGAACAGGACCCGCTTTATGACGAAGCGGTCGCGTTTGTTCTGGAAACCCGTAAAGCCTCGATATCCAGCGTACAACGCAAACTTAAAATTGGTTACAACCGTGCTGCCAGAATGGTTGAGGCAATGGAAGCTGCAGGCGTTGTCAGCCCTGCAGGTTCAAACGGTCAGCGCGAGGTATTGGCGCCGAACGCCAATGGAGAGATGTAAAAATGGATACTATGCGCAGATTCACATGTTTCACTTTTGCCTGCCTGCTTGCTTTTTTTTCAATATTAGCGGCAGCAGAGCAGGGCGCTGAGAAGCTTCACCAACTGTTGCAGAACTACACGTCATTCACCGCCAGCTTTGAGCAGGTTACGCTTGCAGAGAACGGCCGCGAAGCACAAAAAACCAGTGGCAAGCTGGCCTTATCCAAACCCAATCTCTACCGCTGGGAAACCAGCGTGCCTTACCCGCAAGAGATTGTTTCTGATGGCACCTATGTCTGGATATACGATCCGGATCTGGAACAAGTTACGCAACGTTCAGCTGAATCACAGGAAACAAGCGCTCCAGCCCTTATCCTGAATGGCCAGATCGCCGAACTCACCAAAAAATATTCAGTTCGCATCATCGGTGACGCCGGCAGTGACCAGATCTTTGAATTACAACCTCTGACCGAGCAAAGTAACTTTGCCAATATCCGTCTCGCATTCACAGCGGGTACCATTTCAGAGCTGATGCTTGAAGATTCTCTGGGGCAACGCACATCAATTGTGTTCAGCGAACAGCAGCTTAACCCTGAGTTAGACGAGCAAACATTTTATTTCCGCGTACCTGCCGATGCAGATCTACTGGTAGATATTGAGGGTTAAAGTGGATCTATTCTCGCAAACGCCCGCATATGAACCCCTGGCCGCCAGAATGCGGCCATATTCACTTGATGAGTATTGCGGCCAATCCCATTTGCTCGGCCCTGACAAGCCACTTAGAACGGCTTTAGAGCAGGGCTCAGCTCACTCCATGATTTTCTGGGGACCTCCAGGTGTTGGCAAAACCACCCTGGCAAAGCTCATCGCTCATCATGTAGATGCACATTTTCTGACGCTCTCAGCTGTATTATCGGGTGTTAAAGACATCCGTACAGCGGTCGAGCAGGCTAAGCAATACTCATCACAAAGCGGCAAGAAGACCATTTTATTTGTGGATGAGGTTCACCGCTTTAACAAATCTCAGCAAGATGCCTTTCTGCCTTACATTGAAGACGGCACCATTATTTTTGTTGGCGCAACAACTGAGAACCCTTCCTTTGAGTTAAATAATGCCTTGTTGTCTCGAGCCCGCGTCTATCTTCTTAGATCCCTTGAAGGTGAAGATATTCGAGCTGTGCTAAATCGCGCTTTGAGTGACAAAGAAAAAGGCCTTGGCAATTCAAATCTACACATTTCAGATGAGATGCATAACAAGCTCATCACTGCAGCAGACGGGGACGCCCGCAGAGCACTCAACCTTCTCGAAATTGCAGCAGATTTAGCTGAAAGTCAGAACGATGGCAGCCAACATATAAATGAACAGGTTCTGGAAGAAGTCTTACGATCAACGGGCCGCCGCTACGATAAACAGGGCGATCTGTTTTACGACATGATCTCGGCCTTCCATAAATCAGTTCGCGGCTCATCCCCGGATGGAGCGCTCTACTGGTACTGCCGCATGCTCGATGGCGGCTGTGATCCACTCTATGTAGCACGCCGACTGGTTGCCATTGCCTCTGAAGATATTGGCAATGCCGACCCAAGAGCGATGCAGGTAGCACTTTCAGCATGGGATGCATTTGAACGTGTAGGGCCAGCAGAAGGCGAAAGGGCCATTGCTCAAGCGGCTGTGTACTGTGCCTGTGCACCGAAAAGCAACGCACTTTATCAGGCCTTTAACCAGTGTCTTGCTGAAGTTAAATCACAACCCAGCTATGAAGTGCCGGTTCATCTGCGTAATGCCCCTACCTCATTAATGAAAGATATGGGTTATGGCGATGAATACAGATACGCCCACAATGAGCCGGATGCGTACGCAGCAGGGGAATCCTATTTACCACCGGAAATAAATGAGCAACAGTGGTACCATCCAGAACCCAGAGGGCTGGAGATTAAGATTGCCGAAAAACTAAGGCATCTAAAAGAACTCGATAGACATAGTCCTCATCAACGATATTCAGATAAACAGAGCGACAAAGGTTAGGCTGCATGCAACAACTTATTGCCATAGCTATTGGTGGAGCATTAGGTGCACTAGGGCGCTACTGGATGAGTGGCCTGCTCAACAATGCTGAATATCGCATTCCATACGGAACACTGACCTGCAATGTGCTTGGTTCATTCCTTATGGGTGTGTGTTTTGTTCTGATTCTGGAAAAATCCAAACTCAGTCCAGAGATGCGACCATTGCTTATGGTTGGTTTTATGGGCGCATTCACAACTTTTTCCACTTTTTCCATGGAAACTATCGCAATGCTGCAGGAAGGGCATGTAATGTCTGCGGCGATTTATATATTATTAAGCGTCCTTTTATGTCTGGTCGCTTTATACGGTGGCCTTTGGTTCACACGCTTGTTTTAATTCTTAGTGTTAATTTCAGATAAGGTGTCTTAACGCTCATGCTTGACGCAAAAATTGTACGTGCAAATCCAGAAGAAATTGCACAGCTACTAAAGAAAAAAGGTTATGAATTCCCGGTTGCTCAGTTCACTGAACTGGAGAACCAGCGTAAGCAACTTCAGGTTGATACAGAAAACCTGCAGAACGAGCGTAACACTCGCTCCAAAGGCATCGGTAAAGCTAAAGCAGCGGGAGAAGATATCCAACCGCTACTGGCAGAAGTAGCCGATCTGGGCAGCAAACTGGATGCCGCTAAAGCTGAACTGGGCACAGTTCAGGAACAACTGGATGACCTGCTATCCGGTGTGCCAAACATCCCATCTGATGAAGTACCCGAAGGCGCTGATGAAGACGATAACGTTGAAGTACGTCGCTGGGGTACTCCTCGTGAGTTCGATTTCGAACCACAGGACCATGTTGCACTGGGCGAGAAGAGCGGTGAGCTGGACTTTGAAACCGCAGCAAAACTGACCGGTGCTCGCTTCTCTTTAATGACAGGCAAACTGGCTAAACTACACCGCGCACTGACTCAGTTTATGCTGGACGTACAGACTGAAGAACACGGTTACACCGAAGCTTACGTACCTTACATGGTGAACGAAGACAGCCTGCGCGGCACCGGCCAGCTACCTAAATTCGGCGAAGACCTGTTTAAGGTTCCATTTGGTGACCGCCAGTACTACCTGATTCCTACCGCTGAAGTACCTGTAACCAACATAGTTCGCGACGAGATTGTTGAAGCTGATGTCCTGCCTCTCAAATTTACCGCGCACACACCATGCTTCCGTTCCGAAGCAGGTTCGTCTGGTAAAGACACTCGCGGCATGATCCGCCAGCACCAGTTCGAAAAGGTTGAAATGGTACAAGTAGTTGAACCTTCCAAGTCTTGGGAAGCGCTAGAGCAGATGACTAACAATGCTGAAGTTATCCTGCAAAAGCTGAACCTGCCATATCGTGTAGTCACTCTGTGCGGTGGCGACCTGGGCTTTAGCTCGGCTAAAACCTACGACATTGAAGTATGGGTTCCGGGTCAGGAAAAATACCGCGAAATTTCCTCTATCTCTAATATGACCGACTTCCAGGCACGCCGCCTGAAAGCACGCTGGAGAAACCCGGAAACAGGCAAACCTGAACTGGTTCACACACTCAACGGCTCTGGCCTTGCAGTAGGCCGTACGCTGCTGGCAGTTATGGAGAACTATCAGACAGCCGAAGGTAAGATTCAGATTCCGGAAGCCCTGCAATCTTATATGGGCGGCAAGACTGAGATCTGATCTCAGGACTTTCCTGCAAACTTCCAAAAACACGCTCCGGCGTGTTTTTTTGTGCTTATAAATCCTCAAGAGGACTCTTAACTGCAGACCTCCACGGTTGAGAACATGGGTATAACCTTAGGACTCCCATTACAAACACTGTTTTTCCAGATATTCAGACCTCAGTATCAATCCGCTCCGTTCCGGAGCCACTATAATCAACTGAATCAATCTTATTCAAAGGGCAGGTCTGAATATGAAAACGATGACGTGTAAGCAATTGGGTGGGGCTTGTGATCTTGAATTTCACGCAAACAGCTTTGAAGAGTTAGCGGAATTAAGCAAGCAACATGGTATGGAGATGTTCCAGAAACAGGATTCGGATCACCTTGAAGCTATGCAGAAAATACAGGCGCTCATGCAAAACCCAGCAGAGATGCAACGCTGGTTTGAAGCAAAACGCGATGAGTTTAACGCTTTACCTGACGATAAATAAAAAGGAGGCCAAAAGGCCTCCAAAAGCACATACCATGCTGTGCGCAAAGGAACAGTAAAGGTTATATCACCAGGGTGTTGGTGCACTCACCACAGATTGATAGAGACATCAGTCTGCAAATATCTTTATGAGAGGCGCCGGTACTGATAAGGCAGTGAAGCTTGGTGAATGCTGCCTCTAAAGTCAGATCCAGCCCCGGCACAATACCGATCCGATTAAGCGTCTCGCCTGTGGCATATGCCCCCTGATAAACCCCTCCATAAACACATTGGGAGAGATTCACGATGGCTATACCATCCTGATGAGCTTTCTCTAGCCTGCTTATCAACGCCTGATTATTGTCCGGTGGATTACCCACACCGTAAGTTTGCAAGATCAGCGCTTTAACATTGTCGTTATCCAGCAAAGCATCCAGTACTTTTTCGCTCATGCCTGGGTATATCTGGATAACAACTACAGCTTCCGGGTTAAAACTATGCGGTTGGATCACTGGAACACTGGAACTTAAAATCAATTCCTCTCTCAGTGCTACGTGTATCCCTATTTCAGCCAGAGCAGGGTAATTAGGCGAGTCAAAAGCATCGAGCCCAACGCTTTTAAGCTTACTACTGCGATTACCACGAAGCAGCTTGCCATTAAAATAGATACAGACTTCAGGCACCTGATAATTACCCGCCAATATCAGACTGGTAACCAGATTATCCAGAGCATCGTTTCTCACTTCAGCAAGAGGAATCTGGGAGCCAGTTACAATAACCGGCTTATTAATGCCACCCAGCATAAAAGAGAGGGCCGATGCAGTGTACGCCATGGTATCGGTACCGTGCAGGACCACAAAGCCGTCATACTTATCCCAATTATTAGCCAGCAAACCGGCGATATGCGACCAGTCATCCGGCACAAGGTTGGCACTATCAATCAACCGTTCAAGCTCTAGCAAACTGTAGTCTGGCAAACGATCAGTTGCGCGTGCATTAAGCTGAGCATCCAGCCGCTCAGCGAAACCATTGGTTGGAATATAACCCTTATCTGAGCCTTCCATTCCAATAGTGCCGCCGGTATATAAAATCAGGATATGTTTTTTCATGGCTTATTTACCTATTGTGGCGCAAGCATAGAGGCTGGACTCAGCAATTTCTCAAGTGTAGCTTCATCAAGAAGACCTTCTTCAAGGATCAGTTCACGAACGGTTTTACCGGTATTTAAGGCCGTTTGAGCAATCCGTGATGAATTTGAGTATCCAATATGCGGAACCAGAGCAGTAATACTACCGATGCTAATATTTAACAGCTCAGAACAACGCTCCCGATCGGCTTCAATACCCGTAATGCATCGAGTCTCAAGCATAGTGCATGCAGAGCACAGCATGCGCATAGAATTGAGCAGGTTGTATATGATCAACGGTTCCATAGCGTTAAGCTGCAGCTGGCCCGCTTCTGCTGCCAGCGTCACTGCCAGATCATTAGCGATCACCTGAAATGCAGTTTGGTTAACCGCTTCAGGGATTACAGGGTTTACTTTACCCGGCATGATTGATGAACCCGGCTGCATCGGTGGCAGCTTTATCTCACCAAAACCTGTACGCGGCCCGCTGGAAAGCAATCGTAAATCATTTGCTATCTTGCCCAGCTTTACCGCAAAGCGTCTTAAAACGCCGGAAAAAAGGACGAATGCGCCCATATCTGAAGTTGCTTCCACCAGATTCGCGGCGGGTTTCATGGGCTTACCTGACACTTCAGCCAGATAACTCACTGCCAATTCAGCATACTCAGGATGGGTATTGATACCTGTACCGATTGCAGTGCCGCCAAGATTCACTTCTGAGAGCAGTGCGCAGGCGTATTCCAGGCGGTCAATATCTTCACTGAGGGTGACAGCAAATGCTTCAAACTCCTGACCCAGTGTCATGGGAACAGCATCCTGCAACTGGGTTCTGCCCATTTTCACGACATCAGAAAACTCTTCACCTTTGAGCGAAAGCGCATCCACCAGGCTTCTGATTGTTTCGATTAAAGGCTCAGCTCCATACTGAATTGCCAGGCATGCTGCGGTAGGGTACGCATCGTTTGTAGACTGGGAACAGTTCACATCATCATTCGGGTGAAGATACTGATATTCACCTTTATCATGCCCCAGCTTTTCCAGAGCCAGATTTGAGATCACCTCATTGGCGTTCATGTTGGTGGATGTACCAGCACCACCCTGAATCAGATCCACTACAAATTGATCATGCAACTTACCTGCACAAATATCCTCACAGGCAGCAACTATAGCGTTCGCCTTTTCCTGCTTAAGCGTACCCAAATGTGCATTAGCTTTTGCCGAAGCCATTTTGACTAATGACAAAGCTTTAACCAGCTCAGGGAAGTGACTGATAGGTACACCCGTAATTGAAAAATTGTCTACGGCACGCTGAGTTTGTACTCCGTACCAGGCTTCTGCAGGGATTTCCATGTCACCCAGAAGATCATGTTCAGTTCGGGTTTTAAGCATAGAGTTCATTTTTACAGTCCCGGGCATACACCCATTTTTTATAATTAAGGAGATACCGGGGGGAGAGCATCCCCCGGTGAGCAATGCTGTTCACTTAAAAGGTTTATGGGTCATTCCCGCGAAGGCTGGAATCCATGGTTTTGGGTTT
>JBMYLM010000071.1:0-12724 GCA_049596335.1 Neptuniibacter sp. | reverse complement strand
GAGGATAGTAAACGAGTCTTTGATCAGAGAATCAAAGATGAGCAGCGTAGGGGGTTAGATGAAGTCAGTAAGGCGGATGCTGATGTGCGCTATTATCGTGGTGCTCTGGAAAAGCTCAGAGATGAAGTAGGCAAAAAGGAATCGGCTCTGACCAAATCCATTCACGACCTTCAGGCGGAGATTGCTAGAAAAGATGCCAAGCTGGAAGCCCAGAAAACTCAGACCAAAAGTCTGGAGTCGGAGCTAAAAGAGTTAAAGCTGAACTCAAGTGGTCAGAATCGGGATCTTTCAAAAATAAACAATCAGCTATTGTCAGAAACCAATAAAAACAAAAGGTTGGAAGATAAAGTTAAGAATTTAGAGGAAGATATCCTCTTGTCCAGACAGAAACAGGTTTCTGCTTCTTCTGAGCAGGCAAGAAGGGAAGCCAGCATTCGTTCCAAGTATCAGGAGAAAGAAGAGGAACTGGTCCGTACTTTGGCTAAGCTTTCAGCTTTAGAGAAAAAAGTTGTCACTCAGGATGAGGAAATTCGACGCCTTAATTCCCGGATCTGAGGTGTGTTTTATTTGTGATAAAGTTTGGTTATTATTCTGACTTTTTATAACAACCTTAAGAATTATTACAAGAGCGATATAAGCTCAACAAGCATTGGAGCTTAAGATGAAACTTCAGCAATTGCGCTATATCTGGGAAGTGGCACGTCATGACTTGAACGTGTCAGCTACTGCGCAAAGCTTATACACTTCTCAGCCTGGTATTAGTAAGCAGATCAGGCTGTTAGAAGATGAGCTGGGTGTGGAAGTTTTTTCACGTAGTGGTAAGCATCTGACAAGAGTTACACCCGCGGGTCAGGCTATTCTCAGCATTGCAGGTGAAATACTGCAGAAAGTCGAGAGCATCAAACAGGTAGCTCAGGAATTCAGTGATGAGCGTAAAGGTAGTCTTGATGTTGCGACGACACACACACAGGCGCGTTACGCTCTACCTCCAACGATCACCAACTTCATGAAGCAATACCCGGATGTATCTTTACATATGCATCAGGGTACACCCATGCAGATCTCTGAAATGGCGGCTAACGGTACGGTCGATTTTGCTATCGCCACAGAAGCAATGTCACATTTTTCGGATCTGGTGATGATGCCTTGTTACCGCTGGAATCGTTCTGTTGTTGTGCCTAAAGATCATCCATTGACTCAGGTCTCCAAATTAACATTGGAAGACCTGGCGGCTCAGCCAATTGTTACCTATGTATTTGGTTTCACAGGACGCTCTAAACTAGATGATGCATTTGTTAATGCCGGTCTGGAACCAAAAGTTGTCTTCACGGCTGTAGATTCAGATGTTATTAAAACCTATGTTCGGCTTGGGTTGGGCGTGGGTATCATCGCAACTATGGCGTTTGATGAGAAGCAGGATACTGATCTTGTGGCTCTGGATGCGAGCCATCTGTTTGAATCAAGCACAACTAAGATTGGTTTTCGTAAGGGCACTTTCCTGCGTGGTTATATGTATGATTTCATTCAACGTTTTGCGCCACACCTTACCCCGGAAGTGGTAAGAGAGGTGCAAGGCTGTAGCAACAGGAATGAGGTCGATGAGATTTTTGCTAACCAAAAGCTTCCGGATCTCTGATAAATATTCCCCAAAAGCCCTGAACTTTCAGGGCTTTTTTTATGCCTTAGATATTTGCATATTATCTAAACATGACTTTCTTGGGAGGGTGGGTATGAAATTAGATCTGCGGCTGGGTGAAACGCTCCAGGGTGACTGCACACTTAAAGAGCTGAATCTAATGTTGGTGTTCCAAGTCAACTGCCCCGGATGTTTATCAAAGGCTCTGCCTGATCTGAATGCGATTGCCAGTGAATACCCGCAAATCAATGCCTTTGCACTGTCGACTGCGTTTGAAGAGTTCGGGCTGAATAATCTCCACAATACGCGTTTGTTGTTGGAGCAGGGGGATTTGACCCAGGCAAGCCAAAGGTACTTTGAAAGGCTGGGTTATAAGAAACTGCCCTACAAGATCAGCGCTCCACTAGTCATGGATTATTTTGTTCAGAGTGAAAAACTATCTGAGTTAAATAGTTTTGTCCTTGCACAATTAGAAGGGGAACTGCTGCCGCCTAAAATTGAACGTAAATTTTGTGATGTTATAGATCAGCGGCTGCTACCACTGGCCAGAACTGGCAGGACATTTTTAAATAATGAACTTCAGGGAACACCTAGTTGGTTTATTTTTGATAAGCAACTGGAGGTGTTAGACAGTTGGTTTGGTCACAAAGATGCGCAGTGGGTCCGAGGCGTGATTGAGCGTTGCCTGGGATAAAATAGGGGTTGGTAACGCCTCTTTGACGTCAAAATGAATAATATTATTCGATGTTTGATTTATCGATTTATACAGTTATCCGTAGGGTTCATTCTTCCTGGAATGTAGGTAAAACCCTGGGAGGACAGGGAATGAATGCGAATTATCCGGTATCTTTTTGCCTGAAATTGGCTCCACAGGCAGATGTCCCTACCACCCTAAGGGCAATAGTTTCGGATAAACCTAATAGTTCTTTTTTATTTAAGCTATCTTTATTGTAATTAAAGACTTCTTTATAGAATCAGAAATTTAAACCTTTGGTAGCCCTGCCATGGATTTTTACTTTGATTCATAGAGTTAATTGTGTTTTATATAGGCTTAAACAATTGTTTGATCCGCTTGAAGTAGTGCTGGGATTATCTGCTAGGAGGCAAAGTGGACCCTCAAAATAGAGACTCGATATCTGAGTGGAACCTGCATACCGAATTTGACAGTAACAATACTGCTCGGATTCAGGCTGCTTTTGACGCTCAGCACCCGAGGTATCTGATCTATCGTGGCAAGCAGGGGAAGAGGATTCTATATCACTTTACCCGCATGGTTGCTGCGCACCCTGATGAGCTCAAATTACATACTAAACGAATTTATCTTTCTGTAGCTTGCTTTGACAGTGATGCAGTAGAAGGTGCGTTTGTGGATTTCTTATTGGTACTGGGCAACAATGGATTAACTCTGCGTAAACGTTTATTTGCTCAGGCCAGCTCGGTTATGAAGCCGGAAGTAAAAGAGATTATTCAGTCGGTGATTGAAAGCGGGGATCTAAGCCAGTTGAAGCAGCTTTCCACCAAGTACTCAGTTTTGATCAACGGTCGTTTTCAGCCATTGAGTCTTCATTAATCGTCTCACAGGAAGAGGTTCGCGGTAACAATGGGGTCAAGAGAAAAGAATAATAAAGCCGACCAGATAGTCAAAGTTGCTCTGGAGGGGTTCTCTGGGACAAATTTGGCGATGTTGGAGTACTGCCTTATTGGATCTGGCGTCAATGACCTGGTAGATCCTGCCTATGCAGATGTTGTGGTTATTAATGGTGACCAACCCCTTTCTCTCCAAGAGCTTGAAGATTCGCTGACTGAAAAGTACAGCGATAAAGCGCGTATTGTCATCAGTATCCGTGATCTGGATTGGGATGGCTTTTACATTCTTAAGAAACCCCATAGCTCTGAAGATCTACTGGAATTAATTAGTACAGCCTACAACGAAGCAGACCATACGCAGTCAGAACAAAAAGCTGATGAAGTTTCAGATGATCGTTTGTTTGTTAATTTAGATAACCTGGACTTTTATCAGAGTCGCGAGTTGGTTCGGAAGCGTCAGGCTGAAGCACTGAAGAAAAAATTAATGCGAGGGGACCTTGCATTAAGTGCTGCAGACCGACTGGTGCAGAATATAGAAAGCACTCTTGGGAGCTCCGCTGGAGATAACAGCGAGGAAATGGAACTGAGCCCGTCTGTGATAAGCACGGATGAAACTAAAGCAGCTGTGAAACCGGATTTTTCCGAACCAGTTAAAGAAGAACCCAAGAAAACCGCATTCAGATTTGAGAAGCCGGAAAAAATCAGTCAGGACCTTGCGGATTCTCTGATTTTGGAAAGCTGCGGTAACCTTCCTGACGTAGATATCAACAAACCTGAGGAGCTCCGGCGTGTCTTTGTAAATACCGAGGGCATGTTGATTGATAAAGTCCACGAGGCCGTGCAGCTTTCTCAAAAAACCAACAAAGATGTTGAAATAACCGGCTTGCCTGGAACGATGTTGGTAACAGCCGACCCTCAGAGATTTATTTTTTCGTTCTCGACAGACTTTATGAACCAGTTGGCTTTAACCAAATTTGGTTTTGGTGAACTATCTTTACAAGAGCTTGAAGAGTTTCATGCAGACGCCGGTGAAAGGTTATATGATCAGGATGTTGAATCGTTAATCTGGGAAGTTGCTATATGGACTGCTCGTGGACGTTTATTTAATGGTATTGATCCGCAGAAGTCTTACCAGTTAAAGCAGCAGCCAGATTTTGAGTACTTTCTCCCAATCCCGCACGGGAAGGAGATTGCCGAACTGTGGTCAGGGAGAGAGCTTTCGGCAGCCGATATAGTTGGCATACTAGGAATTCCTCAACGGTTTGTGTTTGCATTTATGTCAGGTATTTTTTCCCTGGGGTGGTTTCAGGATTGAAACTGACCTTAGAAATTGAGTTTCGGAGTTAATTTGTGACCAGTGAAAAAAGTCATACGCGTTATATTCAAATCTGCCCGGCGGGTGCATTTTATGCCACGGTAGGTTCGGAGCCAGACGATGCCAGAGCAATGCTGTTGCTGTTGCTCAGCTCTGAGGTGGCTCTTCCCTATAGTCCTCAGCTTGTGAAAAAGCTCACGGGGCTGGAAGAACATGACGCTGAAGCAATGTTTGAAAAACTGGCGGAGAAAAACTTCATAGAGCTTGTTGAAACACCCAATGAACTGGTGACTGGTTCGGTCGAGTCATTGTTGCCTGAACTGCTATCCGGTTTATCCAATGTGGGTAAAGCGGCATTGGCAGATCATCATGGCTTCTGTTTGGGCTCAATTGGCTATGATGATGACGCGGCTGAAGAATTATGCGCACTGGCTGCTGATCTGAGTTCATTACATGAACGTCACAGCCTATTGCTGAACCAGCGATTAGGTTTGATGGGTGAGTCATGGGGCCTGCTTGATCCAGTAGGATTAAGTCAGGTTGGATTCTGGGTTATTCATTTAGGCCATCAGAGATTTATTCTGGTGATTGATGAGATGCCAAAACTGAACCAGAATAACTATGTTGATCTCATCAGTGTGTTAGCTCGGCGTTATTTGGATTATTGATCCAGTTTATTTAATACAGTTATTTGTTAACTGATTGCCCCTTAAAGTAAAGGAGTTAATTTATGCGCTCAGAAATGTTGACCTCCATTTTGAGTGACTTAAACGGAACCTCAGCAGAGATAGAAGCTTCCGCAGTCATCTCAACAGATGGTCTGATGATCGCAGCCCTTCTTCCGGCCGGATTGGACGAAGACCGGGTAGGTGCAATGAGTGCTGCAATGCTCTCTTTGGGCGAACGAACAGCTGATGAGCTTTCACGTGGAGAGCTGGAACAGGTGTTGGTAAAAGGTGAGCAGGGTTATATTTTGATGACCCATGCGAATGACACATCCGTTCTAACCGTCGTTGCTAAGCCAAATGCCAGATTGGGCCTGATCTTTTTGGATGTAAAAAGGGCAGCTGAAGCGATCGGTAAAATTCTCTAACAGCCAGAATCGTTGTTAGAAATCTGCTTAACTCTTCTTAATAGAAAGCGAGTGGTGTTCACTCGCTTTTTTTATGTTTAAAGAACCGCTTCAAACTTCGGTGGGCCCAGATAGATGCCAGTTGCCGGTTTTGCATTTGCATGCGCTTTTCTGAATGCTTCAGATTTAGTCCAGCCGATAAACGCTTCCTCAGACTCCCAGATGCTGTGAGACGTGAAAAGTGTACATTCTTCGTCTGTTGGGCCTTGCAGTAAATTAAATTGTTTAAAACCGGGAACCTCATCCAGAAAAGTGTCACGATTCTTCCAGATTTCGATGAAATCGTTTTCCTTTCCTAAGGCAATACGAAAGCGGTTCATTGCAATGTACATCGTTTATCCCTCTGAAATAAATTTCATCGAATGTAAAACGCTCAGTTACAAGGCGCAAGTACTTAAGATCGTTCAGCTGTGCAATTAATTCTTTGAGGTGGCAATTGTAGCCTCATGGAGGGAATGATTGATCACTGCAATGTGCTTGCTTACTCTGTACACCCAGCGCATGGCTTCGAGTTCCGCTGTGGCTTCTGGTACATCAGCTTTACCAAGTGCTGTTTTTTCGGTGACCGATTCCTGTAATCGGGGGAGCAATAACTCGATGCTTTTAAGGCATTTTTGAGCCTGTTGTTGTGCTTTGTTCCATTCATGCCTTTCAAAGGATTGGTGAGTACCGAGAATCACATTGCGGAGGAGTTTGCATATAGGTTCTAACTCTGAGGACTCTCTGGCGGTAATGCATCGGTCCAGTTCTTCATCAAGCCGTTCATGTAAGCGTTGCAGGTGATCCATAGCGCGGAGTAATGACTTCAGGCGCAAAAGCTCATCAGCTTCTTTCGTGGTCACCTTATCCAGGAAATAATGGGTTTCATCCAGAGCCTTCTGGATTTCTACAAGTGAGTATAAATTTTCTTCTGAAACACAGGTTATCAGTTGCCGTTCAATCGAAATGATGAGTGATCTGTAGAGTTCATGTATTGAGTGTTGTACAGCGGACATGGCGTGATGAGGCTCATCCAGCAAACTTTCATCTAAACCTTTGGTAAATCGTGACGGCTGGCTATGGATTAGTGAATCTATAAACCGGGCGAAGTGATGAATAAAAGGCAGAATCAACACTACACCAAGGAAATTAAAACTACTGTGAAAGGCTACAAGGCTGAGTTCTGCTTCATTCTGGATAATGCCTGGCGCGAAATACTCCAGCAGATTCATAAATGGCCCAATCATCAAAAAGGCCACAATACCCGTCACAAGGTTATAAATAACATGCGAAAAACCGGTACGTTTGGCTGACACATTGGCACCGATTGTTGCCATGGCTGCTGTTACTGTTGTTCCGATATCCATGCCTATGATTAAAGCTGCCGCCTGAGGCCATGAGATCAAACCGGAAAACAGTGCCGTAATGGTTGCAGCTACACCTGCGCTCGATGATTGAGTAATGATGGTGAATACAATGCCCAGACCTACAAGTTGCAATCTTCCGGCTAAGGTATCACCTGCAAAGTGCGTGAAGCTCACCACAGATTGCAAGGTGCTCATACCATCCTGAAGAGTGCCGATGCCAACAAAGATTAAGCCGAAACCCGCTAACGCAAGGCCCGCCGAAGCCGTTTTGCCAGAAGTAAAAAGCCGCAGTGCTGATCCGATGAAGATGATCGGCAAAGCCAGAATGCCAAGTTTTAATTTAAAACCAACCAGTGCCACAATCCAGCCGGTAATAGTGGTACCCAGGTTGGCACCAATAATGATGCCCAGCGCATTATGAAAGCTCATCAGTTCGGCGTTGACGAAACCCACAGTGGCCACAGTGGTGGCGCTGGAAGATTGCAGGATTGCGGTTGATACAGTGCCCATACAGGCACCAGACAAAGGGCTGTTAGTAAACTTTAATAGTGAGGCTTTAAGGGTTTTACCAGCAAGCTGACGAAGACCATCCGTCATGACAATCATGCCGAGCAAAAATATGCCTAAGCCTCCGACAACAACTGCAATGTCAGCCATGAGTTCACCTTGTAACGTTCACATCTTTCTAAATTAAAGCATTGATAGGTGGAACTGTGAGCTTTCAGTATTAATTCAGATCAATTACCCGGTGATAAGGTTTAAGTTTTATTGTTAACAGAGCTGCAAAGAAGATTGCCAATGGCTTCAGGCTTTTGAGGCCGGCTGTAATAGTAACCTTGGGCATAGTCGCACTGGCTTTCGAACAGGAAGTCATTTGAATACTTATCTTCGATGCCTTCTGCCACAACTTTTATTCCCAGATCATGCCCGATATTAATGATGTGTCTGACCAGATCGCGGCTTTTTTTATCCTGTTCCAGATTGCCAATAAAGCTGCGGTCTATTTTAACGGCATTGATAGGCAGTTGCCTCAGGTGGCTCAGAGAAGACAAGCCTGTACCAAAGTCATCGAGGGAGGCTTTTATTCCTTCAGCAGCCAGGTCAGGTAATATGGCCTGAACTTCGTTAATAATTTCCAGAGAGGTATCTTCAGTAATCTCAATCCAGATCAATCCCCGGGGCAAGCCATAAGATTCGAGGGCAGAATTAATTATCTCCACCAGATTCATTTGGTACATAGAAGGCGAAATGTTAATGGAAACCGGAACAGGTTCGATGCCTGAATCTTTCCAGGATTTAATCTGAGAAGCTGTTTCTGAGACGAGCCAGTGCCCCAGATCTTCTGTGATTCCATACTGCTCGGCAATATCGATCACTTCGAGGGGCGAGATTGCATTGTAGATTGGGTGATGCCAGCGCAATAACGCTTCTAAGGAAGAGATTTTATTTTTTTTGCAGACAAACGATGGGTTGGTATTCCAGGTGCAATTCTCCATTATGAATTGCATTTCTTAACTCACGTTGCAGTTGCTGGCGTCGATTAATCTGTTCCAGCATTTGATAAGAGAACAGTTTATGCGTGGACTCTGGTGCATTAACCTTGGCCTGGTACATGGCAATATCTGCGTGTGAAAGAAGGGAGCTGCCATCTCGACCATGATCAGGGTAGAGAGAGCTGCCGATGCTGGCACCGATGTGGCACTGATGTTCCCCGAGATCAAATTCTTCAGTAAGAACGGAGATAACCTGGCTGGCTAATGTGTTGAGTTGCTTTTTAGTCATGACATCAAATTGCACAATAGCAAACTCATCACCCCCTAAACGGCAGGTTACACAATCAAAAAAGTTATCGATTTTATCCTTCAGACGCTTAGCAACGGCCTGTAAAACCAGATCACCGGCATGATGACCCAGAGTGTCATTGATATCTTTGAAGCCATTCAGGTCAATCAGATGTAAAGCATAAGGTTGCCCAATACCACATCGATCAGAAAGAACTCTCCGCAGGTATGCTCGGTTAGGCATACCCGTTAAGCTGTCATGTTCAGCCTGGTACAGGTTAAAACGATTTTCTCTGAGAACCATCAAGAGTAATAAGCTGCCAGACAGAATCAAACCAAACATCAGCCAGACCAGCTTCTCCTGTAAACCTGTGACCCGGTCATCACTTCGTGAGAGGTAGTCGTTATGCTTGAGGTAATTATCCAGAGACAAAATTGTAATTGCCTCAAGATGGGGGCGTATTCTTAAGCGGATAGAGGAGGTGAGTGCTGGATTCAGGGCTAATTCTTCAAAAATAACAGGCTCTAAAGCTTTTACCTCGGCAAAGGCTTGTTCCACTATTTCTATAGAACCATTGGATTCACTTAAGCGCTCACCATCTATGCTATTCAGGATAACCGGGAATCGGCTCCATAAAATGTCATAGCGTTCCTGTAGTTCAACCAATGTGGATTGATCTTTCTCATAAATGATTAACGAATCGTGAAACCGCTGCAGCTCCGTTCTGAGCTGAAAAATAGTCCATACGCTGGTGTCATGGCGCTTATCCAGAATGGCTATGGATTGTTTTAGTTGTATAAGACTAAAAAGAGCGCTGACAAAAAAGATAAACACCACTGGGAACAACCAGAAGCTTTTCAAGCGGTTGGCATACTCTAACAATGGTTTCTCAGGCATTACCTTACCTCGATATGGCTGAGTTGCCAGATCATCCTGCCCGTGTGTACTTCATCATTTAATTCGGGATATTTATCGTGTGGTAGCAATAACCATAGAGGGCCTTTGTTTCTGATCGACATGGTTTTGCCATCCACCTGCCAGGCCAAAATAGGTTGGTATTTTTCTATGTATGCGACATCAACATCAATCGTGTAGTCATTGAGGGCTCTTAATCTGAGCTGTTTGCCCTGTATGCCGACTTCTTTTAGAACGGCTGAGAGCAAAGGGCCGTGATACTTATGAACATCGCTGTCCCAGCGGGTTTGAAGGGTAAAAGTGTCACTGGGGAGTTTTTGTAATTGTTTAAGATCAAACTTGGCCTGCTGGCCATCCTGAGTGTTTTGAATTTTTCCGCTTACGGTGAGAATGATTTTCCCGTTCGAGTTGGCAACTGTACCAGCGAATGCAGTCACAGCCAGCAGCACCAGCATAGAAACTAGATACTTTTTCATACACTAACCTTATTTATTATTATTTTTTATCAGTATTATAAATTCCGGCCTAAGTTACTAAGTACCGTTTAGAATAAGTTTATAGTGAATATACCAGAAGTGAGTATGGTTAATTTGTTGTTATGTAATAGAACTAAAGTCTATAAAAGGTGCTTTCCTACAGCGTGATTATAAAAGTAAAACCTATACCAACCTGACCATAATGTCATGCAACACATTTGAGGCTGGTGGAGGCGACGAGAGCCATCCATAAATAGCAGGGATAAGAAGAGGGGCAAATAGAGGGAGAGATAAAAGGGGCTCTGAATTAAGTCAAACGAAAGGGGCAGATTCATATCTACCCCATCTCAAGAAAATTACTCGACACCCTGACTTTTCAAATAGTCATCGTAACTACCGCGGAAATCAACGATACCGTTAGGTGTCAGTTCGATAATACGTGTCGCCAATGAAGATACAAACTCACGGTCATGACTGACAAAGAGCAGGGTTCCTGCATAGTTTTCAAGCGCCAGGTTGAGGGATTCAATCGACTCCATATCCAGATGGTTAGTCGGCTCATCCATCAGCATGATATTGGGACGCTGCAGGATGATCTTGCCAAACAGCATACGACCCTGCTCACCACCAGAGATCACCTTAACCGACTTATCAATCTCTTTCTGCGAGAAAAGAAGACGGCCTAAAGTGCCACGGATCACCTGTTCGTCATCACCTTCTTTGCCCCATTGACCCATCCAGTCCAACAGGGTTTTATCCTCTTCAAAATCAGCCGCGTGATCCTGAGCGTAATAACCCAATTCAGAATTTTCAGACCATTTGATCTCGCCAGCACTCGGTTCAAGGTCTCCAACAAGGCAGCGAAGCAGGGTGGATTTACCAATACCGTTAGGGCCGATGATTGCAATGCGTTCACCCACCTCAACCATCAGGTTAAGGTCTTTAAACAGAGGCTCATCAAAGCTTTTACCTAAGCCTTCAACTTCCAGGGCGAGGCGGTGCAGCTTAGTGGCCTGCTCAAAACGGATAAACGGATTCTGACGGCTGGAAGGCTTAACTTCTTCCAACTGAATCTTATCGATCTGGCGTGCACGAGAGGTTGCTTGCTTAGACTTAGACGCATTGGCAGAGAAACGGCTGACAAATGTTTTAAGTTCAGCAATCTGTGCTTTCTTTTTTGCGTTGTCGGCAAGCATTCGTTCGCGGGCCTGTGTTGCCGCAGTCATATACTCATCATAAGAACCCGGGTACAGGCGCAGAGAACCGTAATCCAGATCAGCCATATGGGTGCAGACACTGTTAAGGAAGTGACGGTCATGGGAGATGATGATCATTGTACAGTTACGCTCATTAAGAACGCCTTCCAGCCAACGGATCGTATTGATATCCAGGTTGTTGGTAGGCTCGTCGAGCAGCATGATATCCGGTTCAGAGAACAGTACCTGCGCCAATAAAACACGCAGCTTCCATCCCGGTGCAACTTCGCTCATCGGGCCAAAGTGCTGCTCAATGGGAATGCCCACGCCGAGTAACAGTTCACCCGCTCGGGATTCTGCGGTGTAGCCATCCATCTCAGCAAACTCACCTTCGAGTTCCGCTGCACGGATGCCATCTTCCTCGGTCATCTCAGCTTTCGTATAAATAGCATCACGTTCAGACTTAACGGCCCACAGCTCTTCATGGCCCATAATCACCGTATCCACCACGCTGAACTCTTCATAGGCGAATTGATCCTGCTTCAGCTTACCGATGCGCTCGTTAGGGTCTTTGGATACATTGCCTGCGGATGGCTCCAGATCACCACCCAGAATCTTCATAAAGGTGGATTTGCCGCAGCCATTGGCCCCGATAAGGCCGTAGCGATTACCTTCGCCAAATTTAACTGAGACGTTTTCAAAAAGTGGCTTAGCGCCAAACTGCATGGTGATATTGGCTGTGGTTAGCAATGTATTATTCCGGTTTGAATTGATGAGTTCGGTGGGACGATATGAATGGCGCGCATTATGCCAATATATGCGACTTGGTTAAATAGCAATCGGGTTTTGGGTGGGGAAGGTTGATAGGGTTGTTGGGGGAAGGGAGAGTTAGCACGCTGCGTATTGCGCAGCTACGAGTAGCGAGAACGCTGCTTCGCAGCTGCTAGTGGCGAGGAAAAGCGGGTAACTGTCAGATCAGGTCTGATTCAGTACAGGTAATTATACATTGACCCCATTTGTCAGAGCTGCTGGTTATGCTAATCATTCGGACTAAAGTGATTTTTAATATTAATAATCATAGGTACCCATATACTGACGTTAAAAGCTGTGAACCCTAGGTAAAATAAGAATTTAAGGACTGGTTCTTCTTTAAATAGAAAGTTCAAAAGCAAAGCAGCGGTCATACACACTATACTAGTGACTAATAAATAGTTCCAAACAGCGGAATTTCCCGCTTTCTCCTGTTCTTTTGACTGTACAAGAAAATCTCTAATAAAACCGAATAACGCAATCAAAAAGCCTATTAAAAATACGCTTTTACTGAATGCATCAGATGCTC
>JBMYLM010000070.1:0-13164 GCA_049596335.1 Neptuniibacter sp. | reverse complement strand
GGCCCTTTTGCATAATCAGACTAACAATCAAGAATTAGGCAGATGTTCTTTGATTTCCCAAAGAATCTCTTCAGCCACGATAGCCGGGGCAGAAACGCCTTCGTTAGTATAAACACTCAGGAACACACCCAAGCGGGTGCGAATCAGTTTCAACTGATACTGCCCTGTATGTTCGAACTTACCCGTATTTTTGTTGTATGAGCCTGCGTCTCCAGAACCAAAAATATATATAGGTTTGCCCGCAAACCAGATTTTATAACCTTGTTGATTTGCCTCATCATTAACATCTACAAGTGAATCATTCTCGGTGGCTGTTACATTTTGCAAATAAGCAGCAGTCTTTCCTGAGCTATAACTGATACCGGTTTGATCGCTAGATTCAATCCCTAATGCAGCAGAAATTGAACCAGTATCCAACTTAATATCACCACGATCTGAATGTAGCCATTCAAAGAAGCCCATCTCCTCAACATCTTCGAACGGTGTCGAAGTCGTGTAGGTCATGTAGAAATAACCTGTATCCTGAGCACGGGTACCTACATCCATATCCGCTTGATCCAGTGCAGAACTCACTTCATTCCAGGCAGTATCTATATCAGTATCCAGTTTCAGGACTGGGTTGCCACGTGAATCACGACCTAGCTGAGTACCTGAACGCTGCTTATCCTGGAATGCCAGTAATGTTTGTGCGTTACGTTCGCCAGAAGCCTTACCAAGGTAGCGCAACATCTCAAACATCATGTCTGATTTATAGCTGACATCACGTGCCTGAGATTCCCAATTAATCTGAGAAATTTCTTCCTCTTCTGCAAAACGTACATGTTTCATTGCAATTGAGGTACGGCCAGAATCGCCCGCAACAGGCTTCAGACTAACTCGCAGTTTATCCTTGGTATCACCAGGAATATCCTGGAAGGTAAGCCTTTTAACCCAGGTATCAATGAAGCTGAACTTTTTAGCTTCATGAACAATCCACTGTGTTTCCATCACAGCAGTTTGCGGGTCAGACTTACTCAGGTTAATACCATTAAACTGCCAGAACTCCTGCAATTTAACCCAAACACTAGCAATACCTTCATCTACGATGATTAGCTTCTCGCCATTATGACGTTTCAAACTAACCGCTTCGCTGCCCGCTTCTGCATAGAAGAACTCCGGTCTTGGTACTACAAAATCACCGGTGCGAGCTGTAGCAACCTGGCCTACTTCAGGAACGGTCAGGGTATCTTCAGTTTTTTTCGCTTTTAGGTGTTCAGGAAGCTGCAAACGCTCGCTTTTTTCAGCCAGCTCATAGTCCTGACTTCTATCTCGGATAATGCCCTGATCACCATAAATCGGGTTATCATCGAGAACACTACAACCGGATACTAAAACAGCAGACAATACCGGCAGACACAACGTTTTTTTCATTATTTAAGGTCGCTTAGATCAGATCACAACTTTTCATAGCTTCACGTACAGTCTCATGATATTCATCAGCCAGAACTGTAAGTGGAAGGCGGATACCATAACCCATCCAGCCCATCTCTGCCATTGCCCATTTAACGGGAATGGGGTTGGACTCTACAAACATGCTGTTATGAAGTTGCATCAGGCTTTGGTTAAGATTACGTGCTTCATCGGCTTCTCCGTTCATAGCCAGTGAACATAGCTTCGCCATCTCAGCTGGAGCAATGTTTGCTGTTACAGAAATATTGCCGTGGCCACCTGCCAGCATAAGCTCTACAGCAGTTTCATCATCACCAGAATAGATTGCAAAACCTTCAGGCGCTTTAGCAATCAACTCTTTAGCTCGCTCGATATCACCTGTTGCTTCTTTAATGCCCACAATATTAGGCAGATCAGCAAGACGTAAGGCGGTTGCAGGCTGCATATCACAAGCCGTACGACCAGGAACGTTGTAAAGAATCTGCGGAATATCAACAGCCTCTGCAACGGCTTTGTAGTGCTGATACAGGCCTTCCTGAGTAGGTTTGTTGTAATATGGTGTTACTAACAGGCACGCATCGGCACCCATTGCTTTTGCTTCAGCAGTGAGTTCAATCGCTTCAGCTGTTGAATTAGCACCTGTACCTGCAATAACCGGAATTTTACCCGCTACGCGTTCAACAACACGTTTAATGACCTGACAGTGCTCGTCACAGTTAAGTGTCGCAGACTCACCAGTAGTGCCCACAGCGACGATGGAATCCGTGCCCTTCTCCACATGCATATCTACCAGTTTGTCGAGGTTTTCCCAATCGACATCGCCGTTAGAGTGCATTGGTGTAACAAGAGCAACGCTGCTGCCAGTAATCATCTTTTTCTCCGTGAAGATACAATAGGTTTCGGTAAACTCACGTGGTCCGAAACCGGGTAAAACAACAATATCAGCCTCATTTGGCTGACCTTATAATCTGAACGATATCTGGTATCGTATAAAGGGATCTTATTCTATACGATTTTCCACTTTGTTGAGTAGCTTCATCACTAAGGATTTATTATGAGCAACGTAGCAATTGACCAAAAAGTGCCTTCTTTTACAGCTCAGGCCACCAGTGAACAGACCATTTCTTCTGAAGATCTGGTTGGAAAAAATGTTGTCATCTATTTTTACCCTAAAGACAGCACCCCAGGTTGCACTACTGAAGGACAAAATTTCCGCGATTCCATTGGTGAGTTTGAAGCTGCAAACACTGTAATTTTTGGTGTTTCCCGAGACAGCCTGCGCGCTCATGAGAACTTCAAAGCGAAACAATCTTTTCCTTTTGAACTCATCAGCGATCCAGATGAGGAATTGTGCAAACTGTTTGATGTGATCAAATTGAAGAAAAATTACGGTCGGGAATACATGGGCATCGAACGCTCAACTTTTCTGATTGATCCTGAGGGAGTGCTAAAGCAAGAATGGCGTGGCGTCAAAGTTAAAGGCCATGTTGAGGAAGTACTGGAAGCTGCTAAAGCACTCTGATTTCGTGTGAGAGCAGCTATGCGCTGCTCTCTTCATGCACAACTTGTTTCGCTTTTGGCCAGGCACTCACAATCGCCTTAAACAAAGTTGCCAGGGGTATAGCGAAGAATACGCCCCAAAAACCCCACAAGCCACCAAACACCAAAACCGCTACGATGATCGCAACCGGATGCAGATTGACTGCTTCCGAGAACAGCAGTGGTACCAACACGTTTCCGTCCAACGCCTGAATGATTGCGTAAGCAATCATCAAATACATGAAATCTCCGCTCCAGCCCCACTGGAAGAAACCAATCAAAGCCACAGGCAGAGTTACCAATGCTGCACCGATATACGGGATCAGCACTGAGAGCCCCACCAGAATCCCGAGAAGGGCTGCGTAATTAATTCCCAGAAAGAAGAATGTAATGTAGGTCACTACACCCACCACGATAATCTCGATCGCTTTACCACGAATGTAGTTAGCGATCTGATCATCCATTTCATTCCATACCTTAGTCATCATTTCACGCTTTTCAGGCAGGAAAGAAACCCACCAACGGGTTAGGGAGCCGCCGTCTTTGAGGAAGAAGAAAACCAGAATAGGTACCAGGACCAGATAGATCAAAAGCGCGATAATGCCGGTAATGGAGTTAAGAGAGAATGTAACAATCCACTGCCCCATTTTCGAAAGTTCGGTGGCTGCAAGATCTATCAGCTCAAGAACCCGATCTTCAGATATAAATTCTGGATACTGCTGCGGTAAAAGGAGCAGTACTGCTTGTATTTCAGACAATATACCCGGCAGTTCATTAAACAAATTGACGCTTTGTTTCCAAGCCAGCGGCATAACAATCAATATCAAAGACGCCAAACCGCCGACAAAAGCGAGAAAGACCAGAATGACTGAGAGCAGATGCGGAATATTCAGTTGTTTTAAACGATTAACGCCACCCTGCATCAGAAACGCAAGAATAATACCCGCAAACACTGGTGCCAGAGCTTTACCCAAAGTCAGGATAACGATCAGTGCCCCACCGAGCAGTACAAACAGCAATAGAGCTTCTTCATCAGAAAAGTAGCGGTCTATCCATTTACTGAAAATCTTGCGCATTTTTATTCCTTATTCAGCCACGTCTGATGATATAGACATAAGGCTCCTGATCAGTGAACGATTCTAATAGTTCATGGTCAGATTGATCTGTGTAGGCTTTAAAATCACGAATTGAACCGTTGTCAGTTGCTATGACTTTAAGCACTTTACCTTCCGGCATCTTATTCAAAGCCTGTTTTGCTTTGAGTAGTGGTAGTGGACAGTTCAGGCCTGAAGCATCAAGCTCTTCATCGAAGATATATTCGCTCATTTACGTAACTTAACTGATTTATAATTGCTGTTATTGGTATTGTTCAGCACTATATAACATAACTCTTTGCTTTAGCACGGGCTTTTTCGGATACGCACATGCAACTTATAAAATCCGCAATCAGTATTTTTGCTTCTCTGATTCTGTCAGCTACAACAGTCAACGCAGAGTCCGAACTACCTGATATCGGAGGTAGTGGGTATAGCATTATATCGTTACAACAGGAATACAATCTTGGTAGAGCATGGGTACGTTTACTGCGTGGTCAGGCACGCATTTATGAAGACGCATTAGTCAGTCAGTATATTGAAGACCTGACCTGGAGCCTGGTTTCCCACAGTCAGTTACAGGACAGGCGCCTGGAAATTCTAGTTCTGGATAACCCTACAATAAACGCATTTGCAGCTCCAGGAGGCATTATTGGCGTCCATTCAGGTTTGATTCTTACCGCTCAATCCGAAGGGCAGCTTGCTTCAGTACTTGCCCATGAGCTTGCCCATTTAAGCCAACGTCACTTCGCTGCACAGCTTGAAGAGCAAAGACGCAACCGCCCTTTTTTCCTGGCATCCATGTTAGGCAGCCTTCTGGTTGCAGCAGCAGATCCTGAAGCAGGCGTAGCCGCGATTCAATCCTCAATGGCAGCCTCTATTTCAAACAGGCTTTCGTTCAGCCGCCAGAATGAAAGGGAGGCAGATTATATCAGCATGCAGACGTTAACTTCTGCCGAATATTCTCCGTTTGCTATGTCTGAAATGTTTAAACGTCTACAAGAATCTGCGCGTTTCAGTAAAAAGCCGCCAGAATTTCTTCTGACTCACCCGGTGACTCAATCCCGAATATCCGATGCTCTGAACCGTGCTGAACAGTTCCCAAAAGAAAATTCAATAGATAACACCCTACACTTTAATTTAGTCCGTGCCCGTGTACAGGCGAATTACGCTAAGGATAAAACTCAGTTATTACAGAAATATCAGGCACTTCAAGAAACAACAGATAACGACGATGTCCGTTATGCCATCGCTTACACTGCCATTAAACTGAAAGAGTTTGATCTTGTCAGACAGGAGATGGGGAAATTTAGTAAAGAATTCTCTAACAAGCTCAGTGCGCGGCTACTTCGGGCAGAACTTGCTACAGCAGAAGAAAACTATTCATCCGCGCTGGAACAACTTCAAACTTTACACTCTCTCTACCCCGGTAATCATGCGATAAGCTTTTTAATCGCTGATGTTTACCTGCACGCGGACCAACCAGAAAAAGCGTCAGAAACTTATGAGAAGATTGTTCAGAATCATCCTAATGATAGCCGCGCATGGTACTTGTTAGCAGAATCCTATGGACTGGAAGGAAACATCACGGGTGTGCATGAAGCCCGCATAGAATATTTCCTTCTCACCGCCAATGTGGATCGTGCCATCAAACAGATTGATTACGCGCTGAAAGATCCCAAAATTACTGACAGCGAAAAAGCTCGGTTTGAACAGAGAAAGAAAGATGCCCTGGAGATCAGAAAATCTCTGGATTTGAGATATTAGAAATTGTCTCAGAACAAGCGTGTAGCCGTATTAGTAAAACAGCCCGCAATAGCGGGCTGTTTAATGTTTAAGTATCAGGGCTCAGGACTTAAGACTCGCTGAAAAATCCAGCATACGCTGCAGAGGTTTGCGGGCGTCGGTGATTAAAGCTTCATCCACATGGATTTCGTCTTTCCCAGTCTCAAGAGCATGCAATACACTTTCAAGACCATTCATAGCCATCCACGGGCAATGTGCACAACTACGGCATGTTGCACCCGAACCGCCTGTAGGTGCTTCAATGAACTCTTTACCCGGTGCCGCTTGCTGCATCTTATAGAAGATAGCTTTGTCAGTAGCCACGATGAATTGCTTGTTTGGAAGTTCCTGAGCCGCATTAATGATCTGAGTTGTCGAACCTACAGCATCGGCTATTTCAACAACGGATGATGGTGATTCTGGGTGCACAAGCACTGCCGCATCTGGATAAACCTTTTTCAGGTCCAGAATACCTTTAGCTTTGAACTCCTCATGTACAATGCATGCACCATCCCACATCAGCATTTCAACACCGGTTTCACGGCGAACGTAATCGCCAAGGTGTTTATCCGGCGCCCAGATAATCTTTTTACCCTGATCTGCCAGGTGCTCAGCAACCTGTAGAGCAATACTCGAGGTCACAACCCAATCCGCTCTCGCTTTAACAGCTGCCGAGGTATTGGCGTATACAACCACTTCATGATCAGGGTGCGCATCACAGAAAGCTGAAAACTCATCAATTGGGCAGCCTATATCCAGAGAGCAGGTCGCTTCAATTGTCGGCATCAAAACGCGCTTTTCCGGGGTAAGAATTTTAGCCGTCTCACCCATGAATTTAACGCCAGCAACAACCAGAGTGCTCGCAGAATGAGCATTACCAAAACGAGCCATTTCCAGGGAATCAGAAACACAACCACCGGTTTCATCCGCCAACTGCTGCAAAACCGCTGAAGTGTAGTAATGAGCCACCAGGCAAGCATCCTTTTCTTTCAAAAGGCGCTTAATCCGCTCTCTGTAGTCCTCAATCTGCTCAATCGACATATCCAAAGGCAGATGTTCTTTGGCAAAGTGCTCCTGAATTAGGATGCGATCTGAAATATCCTGTTTGCTCAACATGTAGTGTTTATCTCGTTAACTCAACATTTCTACCAACTCTCACCTAAGCCAGCAGAAGCGATCATCTGAAGAATCAGAAATTAAGGGCAGGAATTATACCATAGTGTTGCATTTCAGTAAGATTTTGCGGTCTTTACTTTGTATGAGGTAAAAACGATTGCTTTACTGGTAGCGGGTAGGATCGGAAACGCCAGCATTGGCAAAACCCTGTGCTCTTAAACGGCAGCTGTCACAATGGCCGCAAGCTTTGCCCTGATCGTCCGCCTGGTAACAGGAAACTGTCAGACTGTAATCAACCCCCAGTCGACTACCCGTCTGGATAATCTGCTCTTTGGTCAGGTCGATAAGTGGCGTTTCAATTTTTATTGGCTGCCCTTCTACCCCTCGCTTGGTCGCCAGGTTTGCCATAGTTTCGAAGGCCGCAATATATTCTGGTCTGCAATCGGGGTAACCCGAGTAATCAACCGCATTCACGCCTATAAAAATAGAATCCGCTTCTAATACTTCCGCCCAACCAAGCGCCAGAGACAGGAATACCGTATTTCGTGCCGGTACATAAGTAACTGGAATTTCATCCGTTTCTTCTTCCGGCACCTCAATACTGTGATCGGTTAAGGCTGAACCGCCAAAATCTTCAAGGTGCAAACGTATGACTCTATGCTCAGCCACTGCCATTTGTTTAGCTATCTCTTTTGCAGCGTTAAGCTCCGTTAAGGAGCGCTGACCGTAATCAAAACTCAAAACGTAACATTGATAACCTTGATCGAGAGCGATAGCCAAGGCAGTAGCTGAATCTAAACCACCAGAAAGCAGCACCACGGCCTTTTTAACAGCAGGGGCAGACATGTTTTTTCCAATTATTACTGTGCGCGTTTGAACTCTGTTGCCAGCTTAACTGCTGCAGAGTCGGGATACTGATTGATCACCATATCCAGATACTCCCTGGATTTCTGCTGATCACCTAACTGATCGTAAACTACCCCCAGTTTATAAGCCGCATCAGGCGCCTTACTGTGTTTAGGGAATTTAGTCAGTACGTTTACGAACGGTTCGCGTGCTTGCTCCGGCTTCTGTTCTGCCAGGTAGATCTCACCTAACCAATAATAAGCATTTGGTAATCGAGCACTTTGCGGATAAGTATTTATAAACGATTTAAATGCTTCGGTTGCTTCTGGGTAGTTGCGTTGCAGGACTAAACCAAAAGCTTCTCTATAAGCCTTAGAATCGCTCGGGACACTATCAGGCTGAACCATTTCCGGAGATTTAGGTTCACTACCTGGAGTCACTGATGTTGAAGGTTGCGGTTCTGCCGCCACTGTATTGGCTACTGAACCACTGGATAAGCCATTGATCCTGCGATCAAGATCTCTGTAACGATCCAGTTGTTGCTGTTCCATCTGTTTTAGCTTGTAACTCTGCTGCTCCAATTGGCCTCGCAAAGTCCGGACTTCATCCTGGAGCTGCTGAACAATCAACAATAGCTCACTGTTATTGGAAGAAGCCTTGTTATATTGAATACGGGCAGGTGCAGCATTATCACTGTTTACACCCAATTCAATGACTGGAACGTCTTCAGCAACAGCACCGGCGCTTATAGAAAGCGCCAGTGTTGCAACTGTAAAGTTTTTAAGCAATGTCATCACGAATTAACGAGCTACGTATTTCAGCTCAACGCGACGGTTTTTGCTCCAGCTAGATTCGCTGTGACCCAGCATTGCTGGCTTCTCTTCACCGAAGCTAACTGTTTCGATCTGACCAGCAGAAACGGCATTAACCTGTAGGAAACGTGACACAGCTTTTGCACGACGCTCGCCCAGAGCCATGTTGTACTCACGAGTACCACGCTCATCTGCGTGACCTTCCAGAACTACCTGTGCAGATGGGTTATTGGCCAGATACTGAGCATGCTTCTCAAGATCAGCAAAACCATCCGCTTTAACTACGGCTTTGTCGAAATCGAAGTAGAAAACAGTCTGCAGGTTTGCAACGTCTTCATAGGATACGGAAACACCTGAATCAACGTTTACAGCCTGTGTAGCGCTGCTGTCCGTGTCAGTTGCAGTTGAACCTGTATCAGTAGATGAACCGGATGTACTACAACCCGCTACCCACGCTACTGAAAGAGCCAGTGCTACTGCTTTCGTTACATTGTAAGCTCTCATTGATCACTCCTGTAATTACCGGATTTCCGGTAAGTTTTTATTTAGTTAAAGCCGCCATGTCCAAAACTGAACATAAGTTAATGTTTATACCGTTTTATTTCAAGTAGGGACTCCAGGCTGGCTCCCTAACATCACCACTGGCTGAGGGTAAAATAAACCTCACATTCCCATCCAGTGTAACGCCACCAAGTACTCCGCGAACCCCTTTTTGGGTCGCATACAGAATGATACTGCCATTAGGTGCAATCGTTGGGGACTCATCCAGGAACGTATCCGTCAGGATATCGAGACGCCCTGTTTTCAAATCCTGAACAGCAATACGGAAGATATTGTCTGAACCTCTGTGCACCATCGCCAGGAAACGACCATCCTGGGTCATACGCGCTCGAGCGTTGTAGTTACCTTCATAGGTAATACGCTCCAGTTTTCGAGTTGGCAGATGAATCTTATAAATCTGCGGCTGACCGCCTCGGTCAGAAGTAAATACCAGAGACTGACCATCCGGTGACCAGCTTGGCTCTGTATCGATACCATAATGGTGAGTAATACGTGTCAGGTTATAGGAACGCAGATCCAGAATATAAACTTCAGGGTTACCATCCTTAGACAGTACCAGTGCCAGACGATTACCATCCGGTGACCACGTTGGTGCTCCATTCAAACCAGGGAATGACTGCAGGCGCTGACGCTTTCCTGTTGCCAGATGCTGAATATAAATTGCAGGCTTACCGCTCTCAAAGGAAACATACGCCAGTTTTGAAGCATCTCTGGACCAGGACGGCGACATAATCGGCTCTTTCCTTTCCAGAATCGTAATCGGGTTGTAGCCGTCAGAATCGGCCATTTTCAGGCGGAAGATCCCTTTACCATCACCTTGTTGCTTAGCGGTAACGTAAACAATGCGCGTCGAGAACGCACCACGGATACCTGTGAGCTTTTCGTAAACTTCATCAGCGATGTAATGCGCAATACTGCGCATCTTATTCATGCTGCCAACCGCATTACCATTGAGCAATTTGGTCGCTCTGATTACATCATAAAGTTCAAATTCAACTTTAAGCTGGTTATTCGGTAAAGGAATCTGGCGGCCTATTAATAGATAGTCCTGTTTACCTGCTCTCCAGTCACGATAGAACACCTGATTTTCCTGGGTGGGAAAGCTCAGCATGTTTTTACGATCCATCATGGAGAAAATACCGGTTCTCCCAAGGTCAGCCGCAACAACCGCTGCGATATCCTCACTCAGGGCAGAACTTCCACCCCATGCAAAAGGCACAACAGCTACCGGCGTGGGCTCATCGACACCCTGAGTAATTTCGATAGCCAGATCCGTTTCTGCAGCCCAGACAACTGAGAAACTAGTTATCAGATAAAAACCAAAACACTTAAACAGCTTACTCACAGTAACTCTCCACCCTGCCGGAATCAGGGCTTTTAATTTCTCAAGTCTTCAGGTCTGAACCTTAAAATACGTTTACGGAAGTAACGATCAAATACCACCGGATCCATTTCCTGAAGTTTTTCAAACACACCAACACGATCTATCGCACGGAGCGCATCATTATCAAAACGCGCATCACCACTGGATTTAGTCACTTGACGATCATTCACTCGCCCGGAAGGCAGTAAGTAAATTGTGACTTCTACCACCATCCCATTACGAGCAGATGGCGATCGCCTCCAGTTACGGGTAATCATATCAACGATATAGTCTTCATAACCCATTGCAGCTGCTCGTTCCTGCTCAGAACGGAGCGCTGCTTCTTCTTCAGCTAGTGCTTTCGCGAGGGCTTCATTTCTGGCCTGCTCTGCAGCAGCTTCAGCTTTTGCCTGCTTTTCTGCCTCCAGACGACGTTTAGCTTCAGCAAGGCGTTTTACTTTATCTTGCTCAGCCTTACGTTGCTTTTCAGCTTCAGCTTTTTTCTGTTTTTCTGCTGCCGCTTTCTTACGGGCAATCTCTTTTTGTTTCTTAATTTCAGCCTGACGTTTTTTCTCAGCCTCAGCTTTTTTCTTCTTTGCTATCTCCTGCTGGCGTTTTTTCTCAGCAGCTTTCTGTTTAGCAATTTCTTGTTGCCGTTTCTTTTCGGCCGCTTTACGTTTTTCTTCAGCAGCTTTACGCTTTTTATCAGCAATACGTTTCTTTTCAGCTTCCGCTTTACGACGCTGTTCAGCTTTTTGCCTTGCTTTGGCTTCTGCGGCTTCTTTTTTCAGTGCTTTTTGCGTGGTTAGATCAACCACTCTTGCCTGAACATGCCTGGGGACTTTACGCACCGCTTCCTCATGTTCAAACCAGCTTTCAGCGAGTAGCGCCACAACCACAACATGCAATGCAACAGCAAGCAGTGTAGGTACGAGATAACTTCCGGAACGCAACACCCTGACCTACTCTGTCACCAGTCCAACGCTTGGAGCACCCGCCTGCTGCAGAAGCACCATCAGGTGGACAACTTTGTCGTAGTTCACATTTTTATCGCCGCGTACCAATAGCATTTTATCGGGATTAGTTGCGAGTAATTTACCTACCCTGTCTCCCACAACTTCTGCAGTTACGGGTTCTTCGGGATCACCACCCACATCAATATAATAATTCCCTTCAGCATCAACCGTGACGATTACAGGTTCATTGTCTTTATCATCAACCGGTTCAGCAGATGCCTGTGGCAGCTCAACATTAACGCCCTGAGTTAGCATTGGTGCTGTGATCATGAAGATCACAAGCAGAACCATCATGACATCAATGTAAGGTACTACATTAATATCTGAATTCAGCTTACGTTTCTTTTTATGTCGTCTGATCATAAGGTTAACGCCTCATCATTAATGAGACGCTGAGTGCATGCGACGATGCAGAATTGAAGAGAACTCATCAGCGAAAGTTTCATAGTTACCCAATAGGTACTCTACTTTCGCAGAATAACGATTATAGGCAATTACCGCAGGAATCGCCGCAAACAGACCTATAGCGGTCGCTATCAATGCTTCAGAAATACCCGGGGCAACCGATGCCAACGTTGCCTGATGAACATTAGCCAGACCTCGGAAGGAGTTCATAATCCCCCACACAGTTCCAAACAGGCCGATGTAGGGGCTTGTTGAACCGACCGTTGCCAGGAAAGGAAGGTGTGTTTCCAGCTTGTCTTCTTCACGAGCAAGCGCGACCCGCATACTACGCTGAATACCATCCATGACGGCATCCGGATCATAGCCGGGTTGTTGAGTCAGGCGGGAATACTCTTTAATTCCGGCTCTGAAAATATTTTCTGCACCGCAATCATCATTTGGAGTTTGATTGATTTCTCGAAATAGCTGTCCGAGATCGACACCAGACCAAAAACGATCTTCAAATTTTCTGAGGCTTTTACGCGCTTTAGTCAAAACAAAATGGCGCTGAAAAATCATAATCCAGGATAGTACTGAAGCCAGTAGTAAAAGCACCATTACCAACTGCACAACTACACTGGCATTAGCAACCAGGCTCCAGATCGACATCTTTTCTGCCACAGAATATTTCCTCAAGCTGAACTGTAGAAAATTTATCAGGGATATGATCTTTATATCGCTAAAAAGTTCAGAACAAATCCACAAAAAAATAAGCGTCAACAATAACAGTCGCGAGGATTAATACAAGAGAGGTAGTGAATAAGTTATGTAAAGCTGAGCAGGCTTACAATGCTTTACTGGTTAGTAGCTTGGGATAGGAGATTTTTTCCCGAAAAACTTAGCTCACACAAAGAAAAGGCAATAAAAAACCGGCCATGAAGGCCGGCAAAAAATCCCTGGAAAGGAGGATTCAATGAAAATCACCCGCTTTGCTTTAATGCATTCTCATAAACAGACTGACAACGAATGCATCTTGAAGCTGTAGGACAGGCTTTTAGGCGACTAAGTTCAATCTCTTCGCCACAATCTGTACAAAAACCAAAATCACCGGACTCAATACGCTTAAGTGCAGAAATACATTCTGCTAATTCTTCACTGTGATGGGCTAAGGCTTAAACTCGCCGTCATGGGATTACCCGTAATTTATTATCAGAGTTACG
>JBMYLM010000069.1:0-13344 GCA_049596335.1 Neptuniibacter sp. | reverse complement strand
TACTGAGAACTAAAATGGCCTCCAGAAGGGGCGAAGAAATGAGTGTTAACAGGCCCTAGCTTAAGCGCTGAACATCAACTGATACGCTGAGCTCCTGACTGTTACCACCATCAAAGATCACGCCTCGCATTGGCGTGACATCGGAGTAATCCCTTCCCCAGGCAGTGGTAATGTGTTGATCTGCAGGAATGTTATCGTTGGTAGGATCAAATTCGAACCAGCCTTCACCTGGAGAAAACACTGCAAACCATGCGTGAGAAGCGTCAGCACCAATCAATTTTTCTTCGCCTGGAGGGGGGAGGGTCTCAAGGTAGCCGCTGACGTAGCGAGCAGGGAATCCAAGTGAGCGAAGGCAGCCTATAGCCAGATGAGCAAAGTCCTGACATACGCCATGTTTGTTTTCCAACACTTCATTCAGAGGTGTGGCAACGGTTGTGGAAGCTGGGTCGTATTTGAACTCATGAAAGATTTTGCTGGTCAGTGCTCTGGCTGCAGAAAGCAGAGATTGGTTATCGTCAAAAACGCTTTCGGCATACTCTCGCAACGCATCTGAGGCTTTAATCATCGGCGAGTCGAGGAGGTATTCCCGGGCTTCCTTGATTTCAGGTGTGGTTGCTTCTTCAAGTAGCTGTCTGGCTTGTGCGCAAGTGTTACCTAAATCCAGATTCAGAGAGCTGCGATCAGGTTGAGTATCAATCTCTGTCGTTACATCAATTACCAGTTTTTTGTGTGCTTTCTGCAATGAGAAATAAAAGCAGTTATTGCCAAAATAGTCTTCACGCTGATTCAAGTAAGCCGGTTTTGGCGTGATGCTTACCTTGGTTTTGGTGCAGCTTTGGTAGTCGGTATCTCGTGGTAAAAGATGAGCCTGATTGTAACAAAGGGATACAGCGCGACTGTATGTGTACTTAGTGATATGACGAATACGATAAATCATAAGAACGCCACTCCCTGTGTTGAGCTGAGTTGCTGAGGTCCAGATTGGTGATCGAAATACTGATCGCTGAGTACCGTTGAAAACTCTTCAACCTGAGCAGTGAGCTCGTCCATCAGGTCTTTGAGTTGATCACGGACACGGATCTCCTGATCATATTTTGCTACCTGTTCCAGATCTGCCAACTGAATGTCATTAAGGGATTTAACCAGCAGTTTTTCTCCCGGGCTGAGTCCGGGTTTCGACAAGCTGGCCTGAGGCAGGTCCAGGAAGTGTTTCTGTAATCTCTGAAGTTGATAGAAGATCGATCTTGGATTTGTAGCATCCAGCATCAACAGTTCAAGGCCGTGCGCAACATCCGTATGGGTTCTGTAACGTCTTCTGAACGTGATTAGTGCTTCCACGCTGAGTAGAACCGATTCGAGAATAATTTGTTGCTGAGAGCCCGGTACAGCCTCAACCAGCAAGGATTGAAGTAATCGTGCGGTTTGCAGGGTGCGTTCAGTTCGACGACCGATTTCCTGGAACTTCCAACCCACCCCTCTGAGCATACTTTCATGGCTCAGGCCTGATAATGCCAGCAATGTGGTAACCAGAGGGTCGAGAGACTCTTCTGGAGCAGAAGGTAGGCCGCTGATAAACGAGCGTTCCAGTTCATAAAGGTGGTCGCGCAGGTCGTTAATGATTCGGTGCGTATCGGCCGAGAGCATCTCTTTAACTTCTTCTGAGCTGGTCAGAAGTGCCAACAGGCTGGATTTGATACTGCCTGGGCGATTGCCGTCCAGAATGATATCAATGAGTTCCTGATCCGGGTTTTCCAGCAGCTTACTGTCCATAAAGCCAGGTAAGCAGTTAGTTTGTGTGGAGAGTGCCTGCAGCAACAACTCCTGGCATTTCTTAGGCAGCGGCTCAATGCCATTCAGCTGCATGAATATAGTACGGATCAGGCGCAATGTGGATTCAGCACGTTCGGCATAACGTCCCATCCAGAAGAGGTTTTCAACCACTCGACTAGGCAGGTTGCTTTCATGGGCGAGATCTTTCAGGCCCGAATGTTCTTCAATCAGCGAAATCTGTTTTTCTGGTTCTGACGCCAGAATCCAGGTGTCCTTGCTTTGCGAACCCGCCTGATTAGTTACAACTGTATCGGTATCGCTGAGCCCAACACGCGTCAGGCCTCCGGCCATCACAGAGTAAGTACTCTGGCCGGCAGTTAGGTTGGAGACCGTGAAACTTCTGAAGATTGAAGGCCTGGAACGGAGTTGATCTTCCTGCCATGAAGGCAGGTAGGATGGCGAAATATAACTTTGAGCCACATAAAGATTTGGCGCTTTCTCAATTCTCGCCAGAATCTCTGCTTTTTTCTCTTTTGTGAGCAGGTGGCCGTAGACGCTCGGATTATCCATCTGGCGCATTGCAGGCTTGATGATTAAATCATCAAGATTCGCTTTCACATAGGCCAGATCGTTTTTGTCTCCACACCACCAGGTATCAACGGAAGGCAGAGTTAAATCACGCCCAAAGAAGAACTGGCTGATTTTGGGGAGATACTTCAGTAGTGAAGGTGTTTCCAGAATGCCGGAACCTATTGGGTTCGAAACTACAACATTACCTGCACGGACGACTTCCAGCAGGCCTGGGATACCCAGAAATGAGTCTGTTTTAAGCTCAACCGGGTCACAATAGATATCATCAACACGGCGCAGAATTACATCAACTTTACTCAGGCCATTCAGTGACTTCAGCCAAACCTGACCATCTCTGACGGTGAGGTCGCTTCCCTGAACCAGCGGAAAACCGAGATAGTTTGAGAGGTAAGTGTGTTCGAAGTAGGTCTCACTGTATGCACCCGGAGTCAGGATTACTATTTGTGGATCATCTGTATCTGTTGCCAGTGATGACAAAGTATTCCGCAAGGTTTGGAAGAACAGGGCCAGTCTGTGAACCTGACTATCGCGGAAGATGCTTGGCATTACACGCGACAGAACCGTTCTGTTCTCCAGCGCATATCCGGCGCCGCTGGGTGCCTGAGTTCGGTCGCCAATAATTACGATCCGGCCATCCGGCCCGCGTACCATGTCGGCTGCATGCAGAGTCAGTTGATGATCACAGGGTAGAGTAATTCCCTGACACTGTCTCAGAAAACCAGGGTGCGCATAAATGATCTCAGGGGGAATGATTGACTGTCGAATCAGTTCCCTTGGTCCATAGATATCTTTCAGGATGAGGTTGAGCAGTTCTGCACGTTCAACCAAACCTGATTCGATCCCTCCCCAGTCATCACTGGGGATCAACATTGGAATAGGGTCAAGTTCCCAGATCTTGGCGTTGAGAGGATCAACCGTCAGGTTATAAGTCGCACCATCATCCCTCAAAATACGGGATGCTTTAGTGTGGCGATCTTTAAGCCCGGTTGGGCCTAAAGCATCGATGCTGTTAAGCAGGTATTCCCAATGGCTACGGGGTGTATTCAGGTCAGCGTACGCCTCATTGAAATGGCCATCTGGAGATAAACTCCAGTTAACACCGGGCTCCGCGGTTTGAATCTGAGATTGCTCCGTCTGCACTGAACTACTACCTGCTGCTGAAGATGCACGCATTATAGCGGCTATTTTAGAAAAAATAGCAAAATATTACGCCTCACAAGCTATCTGTAACTTGGGTTTGTCACTTTTAGCTGTTTCTGAGTTTTCTTCGTTTCCAGAGGTAAATGAGAACCAGTTTTCACTAAAGTCGTTATGTAGCTCGCTGACTTTAATCTGCAGGTCATTCAGATAGTCCCTGAACTCTTCATTCAGTGGGCTACCGTTTTCAAGAGGGTATTTCAGTTGCTTAAGCGCATTCAGACTTGCCAATGAATTATGCGAGCGAGGCAGTTTATGAATCGCGGTTTCAATCTCATCCAGGCAGAAAGAGATAGTGCGAGGGAAATGGGGGTCCTCTATAAGGAATCTCGCGACCTTGCTGGATTGGACAGCTGTTCTGATACTGCGGCGGTAGTTCATATAAGCGCTCAATGAACGCAGAACGTTACCCCAAACTACCTGGCCGAGGTTGATGCGTGTACCTTCATTGGGTTGCAGCATGATTGAAGCACCGGCATCCAGAATACGAGTTGTCATATCCGCGCGTTCCAGATTGCGGCCCAACATCATAAATTGCCAGGTTGCATCACGGCTCATAGCGCTCTCAAACAAGCCGTTTATTTCCTGACAGTGTTTGATAATGGTATTCAAAAACTGGTGACGGTTGGTACGGTTAATACCCTGGCGGATATGATTGCGGGCATACAGGTCCAGTTCATTGATCAATTCCCAGGTGTCCTGTGGAACTACGTCACGAGTGGTCCGGATATTTTCTTTAACCTGTTTGAGTGAGGACAGCATAGAACTGGAATTACTATCGTCAGCCAGAAGGAACTTCACTACATTTCGTTCGTCATGAACTTTGTAACGTTCATTGAAGCTTTCAGTACTACTGTTGATGATAATCAGATTGTACCAACTGATGTTCGTGTCTCTTGGAAGGTCGAACAGCAAGTTATCGTAAACACTTACCAGTCTGGCAGTGCTTTCCACGCGCTCCAGGTATCTGGAACCCCAATAAATTCTTTCAGCTACGCGAGATAACATAATTATTTAACCTCCGTATCAACGATCCAGGTGTCTTTACTGCCGCCACCTTGTGAAGAGTTAACCACCAATGAACCTTTCTTCATGGCAACACGTGTGAGTCCGCCTGTCGTTACATAAGTCTCTTTGCCCTGAAGGATAAATGGCCTTAGATCCAGATGACGAGGCTCAAGGTTGCCTGAGCTTATGAGGGTCGGAGCAGTGGAGAGGCTCAGGGTAGGCTGAGCGATGTAATTTCGCGGATTATCTTTAATCAGTTCCGCAAATTTAGCTTGATCTTTTTTGGTTGAGTGAGGACCAACAAGCATACCGTAACCACCGGACTCATTGGCTGGTTTCACTACCAGTTTGTCCAGATTAGCTAAAACGTATTCTCTCTGATCTTCATATTCACAAAGGAAAGTTTCAACGTTGGGCAGAATCGGCTTTTCATTCAAATAATACTCAATGATTTGTGGCACATAGGCATAGACCACCTTGTCATCAGCTACACCGGCGCCTGGCGCGTTCGCTAGGGCTACATTCCCGGCTTTCCATGCGCGCATTAGCCCCGGAACACCGAGTACGGACTCTTTATTGAATGCTTCAGGGTCTAGGAACTCGTCATCAATACGGCGATAAATGACATCGACTCTTTCCGGGCCGGAGATAGTTTTCATGTAAACGCAATCATCATCACCCACAAACAGGTCATCGCCTTCAACCAGTTCAACACCCATCTGTTGTGCCAGGAATGCATGCTCGAAATAGGCTGAGTTAAATATGCCAGGTGTCATGACAACGATTTCAGGATCTTCTACATCTCTTGGAGACAAGCTGGCCAGCATATCGAAGAGCTGAGATGTGTAGTCATCTACCGGGAGGATATTCTCCTTCTCAAACATTTCCGGCAGTACACGTTTCGTGATTGCGCGATTCTCTAACATGTAAGAAACGCCGGAAGGGACGCGTAGGTTGTCCTCTAAGACGTAGAACTTTCCATCGGCATCGCGCACCAAATCGGTACCACAGATATTTGCCCATACACCATGAGCAGGTGTTACCCCAACGCATTCCGGGCGAAAATTTTTGGACTTGGAGATGATATGTTCAGGGATAATGCCGTCTTTAATGATCTGCTGATCATGATAGAGGTCATTGATGAACATATTCAGCGCTTTGAGTCGTTGCTGTAAACCATCAGCAGTCGTTTTCCACTGTCGGGAAAGAATGGTGCGAGGAATAATATCAAAAGGCCAGGCGCGATCTATATTGCCCTCTTCGGTGTATACCGTAAATGATATGCCCATTTCCTGAATGGTCGCTTCAGCCATCTGGCGGCGCTTATCGAGCTCGTCCACTTCCATCTGGCCAATGTGCTTAACCAACTTTCTTGATGGCTCTCTTGCTTTACCTTTTTCGGTAATCAGCTCATCAAAGTGTTTCTCTGATTCGTAGTTATCCCAAATTATGCTCATACCCGGTCTTTTCTCCATCTCCAGGTTTGCACTGTTACTGTGCAATGTGTGGGGCAGTAAAAATTATTCTTGCACATAAATTGTGCTTTATTGTGACTATTCCCCAATTTCCTGGTGGTTGTTTTCTTTAATACTGAGTTGAGCAATTATCAGGCCAGACTGAGGATGAACTGTATGACATAGTTATCCAGAGGATTTGTGGATAATCCTGTGAATTAGGTATTGGTACAATTTCTACTGTCAGTAAATTCGAACACTTCAGTGTATTGGGTGAAAAATAAGCCACTCGAATGAAGTTGCCGTTGGTTCAGTATAGACGGTTAATTTTTAAGCAAAGGCAGTAACGCTTTTGTTTCTGAATCTTGCGATTCATTTATCAAAACCAGGCAGCCAATGTCATCTGTAAAGTGGGGGTATTTTGAACCAAGGGAGGGCAATAAGACCTTCTTTAGTTCTGTTTTCATTGTTTTTGCCGCATTCGGTTGCAGGCTTGTTTATAGTTTGTATAAACCAATAAAAAGCAAAACTGAGGGTTAATGTCTTCATCAAGTGCTTATCGCATCTTCCTGTACTGGCTTTTACTGGCAGGTGTCATTGTGTTTTCAGTTTATGTTGCCTGGGATCTTGGGGTATTAGCGTCGATCCTCAGTAGTGATATCACGCGCATAAGTGTTGTGGTTTTATTGTTGTTGTTCCTTACCTCCATCCATTGCGGTTATAGAAGCTGGTTTCTCACGGCTCAGCTTAGGATGGCTGAGCGCTTGAAAGAACAGTTAGATGCCCCTGGCCAGAACTCTGCCTTCATGTTTTCTAATGGAAAGTCTTTGGTTCAGGATTATCTGGAAGCTCTGCAAAAAGGTGACTCGGAACAGGATAAAGTCATTCTTTCCGAACTCATGGCAGAGAGGCTCAGAGGATCACATCAGGTAGGCTGGTTTGTTTCAGGTTTGGTCATTAAGTTGGGTTTGTTGGGTACTGTGATTGGGTTTGTTCTTATGCTCAGTTCAGTGTCCGGGCTGGAGAATCTGGATATCACCGATATTAAGCAACTGATGCAGCAGATGACTCAAGGTATGGGGGTGGCAATGAACACCACGATGGTGGGTCTGGTCAGCAGTATGCTTTTGGGCATGCAGTATCTTTTGTTAGATCGTTGTGCCGATCAGGTTGTTGCTACGGGTGTCGGGCTTGGGCAGGATTATTGTTCTGCTACGGAGCAGGAATAAAGGTTATCTATGGCTTTATTCCAGCGGCGTACCTCAACTGATATAGATCCGTTTACAGACCTGCTGTTTAACGCATTACTGACCTTTACCTTTCTGTTCCTTATAGCGCTATTACTGCTTAACCCGCCTGCAAAAACCGGCATTATTGACCCTAAAGCGGAACTGCTGATCACAGTGAGTTGGCCCGATCGTGACCCTAATGATATCGATGTCTGGGCTTCTGGCCCGGATGGTAAACAAGTCTGGTACAAGAGAACTCAGGATGGACTGATGCACCTTGATCGGGATGACCGGGGTTTAGCAAATGATACTCAGGTGATTAACGGCAAAGAAATTATCAATCCGTTGAATCAGGAAGTATTGACGATTCGTGGACGCCCCCCGGGTGAATACGTCATCAATGTTCACTATTTTAAAAGTGAAAATAAAACAGAGGTTCCTGTGACCGTGTATCTGGCTGAGGTCAACCCGGTGATGAAGGTTTTACACTATCACACAGCGGTTTTAAAAAAAGAGGGTGACGAACAAACAGCGGTTCGCTTTACATTAAATCCAAATGGCAAGGTTACTAATATTAATCAGTTGCAGAAGAGTCTGGTCAAAGGGCTATCGAAATGAATGAAGTCTTACTCAGTTTAAGTTTTGCGTATGTATTTCTGGCGTCGCTGTTATTGCTAACGTTGATTTTCAGTCGTCTTGCCTGGGTTTTAAAAGCCGGACTCATCGTTGTTGTTCTGGTCTTCTATTGGATGAGTTATCAGGGCTGGAAAGAGTCTCAAGGCTGGCCAACTTATTCTGATTTGCCGGATCGTTTTCTGTTGCACTTTGCTGTGATTGAGGAGCCCGACGAAGAAACCGGGCTGGAAGGAAATATTTATATTTGGCTATCTGACCTCAAAAATCTGGAACTGGCGGAACAGCCCAGAGCTTATCGGCTGGAGTACTCGCAGGAAACTCATGGCAAGGTCTCTGAAGCGCTTCGCGAAATTCAAAATGGCTCACTGCAGTTAGGCATTATCAATCCGCAATCGGAACTTCCATCTATTGAGTCACAGAAAAAACGATCAGGTCAAAAGTATCTGGGGCTGGTATTTGAGAAACTTCCTGATCCTGCATTGCCGGAGAAATAGCCATGCGCTCTTTGGTTGTGGGTATCTGCACTGTTTGTCTTACTGCCTGTAGTGGCGAAGACCCTGAGACAAATTATTTTCCCCTCAAGGAAGGTTTGAGCTGGGAATATAAAGTCACAAAAGATCTTGTGAGCGAGAGGTTGGTTAATCGCTACTCGGTAGTTAATCAAGGGGCAGTTGACCTGCCGGGAGATTATTCAGGTGAGCCGGTATTTGTCCGAAAAACCTCCGACGGTACCGATTACTACATTGTGCAGGATGATGCGGGAAGCCACAGAATTGCAAAGCGCATTATTATAGAGAGTAAACCCAGATTTGATCAGGAAGAAAGAAAGATATTACCTGGCCCTAAAGATCTTGAACTCGGCCGTTTCTGGACGGTAGAAACTCAACCTTACACGTTGAGAAGTGTAGAGTTTCATTCCCTTCCGAATCCAGGTTTGAAGCGCTTTATGATGTCAAACGAGATAACAGCTATCGATGCAACGGTCTCTGTTCCAGCTGGTGTATTTGAAAACTGTATTGAGGTTACTGGGCAAGGTGAGATCAGTATGTATGTCGACCCTAGGCTTGGGTACCAGGACATATTGATGACCCAAAAGGAATGGTATGCACCGGGGGTTGGTCTGGTGAAACTGGTCCGTGAAGAACCTCTGGATCTCCCTATGTTTAAAGGGGGCACCATAATAATGGAGCTGGAGAAATATGAACGCTAGACGTCCTTAGATACTTTCCAGTTCCTGCATAGTATCCATTACCCATTGCAGACTCTGTGAATAAGCCAGAGCGATGCCGCCAGAATCATGCTTGTGATAGAGGTCATCCCAACTTCCGCACATGAAGTATTTGACGTCGTGTAACAGTTTTCCCAATTCCCCTTCCTGCGTATTCAGGGCAGCCTTAACGTCATGAGCAAGGGCCAATTGTGTCGTAATTTCGGACATGGATATGTTCAACAAAGCATCCATACCGGAAAGGAGACCAATCATGAAGGCGGTGTTTGGTGGTAAGCTATATTTTTCCGCCATCAACTCGCACATTTTTGCGCGTGCCAGAATTTCACGAATTAGCTCTGTGGTTTTGACGTTGCAATCAGATACTGTTAACAGCATTACCCACTTTTTGAGTTCGTTAAGTCCTATTGCAATGATCGCTTCTGAAATATTAGACACCTCACGGGATAAGGCGTACCGGGCGGAATTAACGATTTTAAGCAAGCGGATAACTAATTGTGGTTCTCGCAGGATGATCGCTTCCAGAGCCTCAGGGGTAACATCCGGGTCTTCAAGTTCGGCAATCAGGCTGAGCATAGTTACACTACTGGCCGCGTGATCAACTCCTCTTACCGGTTCAGGGCGACAGAAAAAATACCCCTGAAAAAGCTTGAAACCAAGACTACGGCAGTAGTTGTATTGTTGGTATGTTTCGACTTTTTCGGCCAATAAAGTGACGTTATGTTTCTTCAGTTCAGAAACGTGGCGGACCAATTGCGCCGGAGATAGTTGCTGGATATCTATCTTTACAAATTGCACTATCTTTAATGCCTTGTCCCAGCTTTGGTCATACAGAAAATCATCCAGAGCGAGTCTGTAGCCTGCATCTGAAAGGAATTGCAATCGATCCACCAATTCCGGGGTCATAGGGATATCTTCAAGAATCTCCAGAACCAAAGCTTCAGGCTTAAGTGAGGGTAAATCGCCGTTATATAACCATTCCGCATTGAAATTGATAAATGCAGGTAGTGTCTTTACTTTCCCCTGATCAAAAATACAGCTGTAAGCATGTTGGAGAACTTTTGCAGTAGCTATTGATCCATTAAATGGCAAGATAGGGCCCTGCCCATCGGGAGAACGGTAAAGTAGCTCATAAGCTACGGTTTTAAGGTTGCGATCAAAAATGGCTTGTCGCGCAAGGAGTATGGATGAACTCAAACTGTTTACTTCGTCATTATTATATTTATTGAATAAGCCCTAAGGGAGAATAGGAAATCTTGCGCGGGTTTGCCAGTGCAAGCTCAAATTGATAAAGATTCATAATCAAGCAGTCACATATAAGGCCCACAGTTTTGAGTTTACTGATGCATTAGTATTCGGTTGTCAGTCTAAGACTATATTTCACAAAGTGGGGTGTTACGGGCGAGTAAGATTGTTAAAATCCTTCCCTTCAGAAAGCGAAGTGGTATCAATTGTGACAAAGTTTCGACCTTGTATAGATCTCCATCAAGGCCAGGTTAAGCAGATTGTTGGCGGCAGCCTTAATGATAAAGGGGCTGATACTAATTTTGTCAGTGCTCATGATGCAGCCTATTACGCTGACCTGTATAAGAAAAACCAACTCACTGGCGGTCATGTCATTGCATTAGGTCCGGGCAATAAAGAACAGGCTTTATCAGCTCTTAAAACCTGGCCTCAGGGTTTGCAGTTTGGTGGTGGTGTGAATCATGAAAACGCTGAAGAGTTTCTGGAGGCAGGGGCATCCCACGTTATTGTGACTTCCTATTTGTTCGAGAGCGGACAATTCAGTTGGGAGCGTTTAAACAGAATCAAGGCAATAACGGGTGCGGAGCGTTTAGTGCTGGATCTGAGTTGCAGGAAAACAGACCAGGGGTGGAGCATTGCCACAGATCGCTGGCAGACGGTGACTGAAACGGTCGTTAACGAGGACACTTTGCAGCAACTCAGCGAACATTGTGCAGAATTTCTGATACATGCAGCGGATGTGGAAGGCTTGCAGGGTGGTATTGATCAGGAGCTGGTCGAACTGTTGGGTAAATATTGTAGTATTCCTGTGACTTATGCGGGTGGAGCTCGCTCTTTGGAAGACTTGCAATTGGTGGATAAGTTATCTGCAGGGAAAGTGGACCTGACTATTGGCAGTGCGCTGGATATCTTTGGTGGATCAGGGGTGACTCTGGAAGAGTGCATACACTGGAATCACCGCTAGTTCCTTTAGATAAAAAAACAGCGAACTCAGGTTCGCTGTTTTTTTATCTAGACTGATTACTTAACCAGTTCTAAGTAATCACCGTATCCCAGAGCAACCATCTCTTCTTTAGGAATGAACTTCAAAGATGCTGAGTTGATGCAGTATCGAAGGCCTGTAGGAGCTGGGCCATCAGGGAAAACGTGTCCGAGGTGGGAGTCTGCCACCGGGCTCCTAACTTCTACCCGTTTCATGAAGAAGGAATTATCCTCTTTTTCCACAATGGATACGCCTTGAATAGGTTGGGTGAAGCTTGGCCAACCCGTTCCAGATTTGAATTTATCTGCAGATGAAAACAGAGGTTCTCCGCTGACAATATCTACATAAATACCGGCGCGCTTTTCATTCCAGAATTTGTTATCAAACGCTCTTTCGGTGCCATCTTCCTGTGTCACTTTATATTGCAACGGCGTCAGAGTGGTTTTGAGAAAATGTTCAGTGGGTTTAACAAATTGCTGAGCAGGTTCATCGGCAAGAGAGGCTTGTCCGCTGAATTTTGAATAATCAAACTTATAATTCTCACCCCAGACACCTTCTAAATATTTATCCCGGCCTGAGCCGTTACGGTAGTAGCTATATCGTAGAGGGTTTTTGGTGTGATAGTCCTGATGATAATCCTCAGCAACATAAAAGCTGGTAAATGGGCTGATTTCAGTTGCCAGTGGGGATTCGTATTTACCGGTTTTTTTGAGATCGCTGATGGATTTATCAATCACTTCCTTTTGGGCAGCGTTATGATAATAAATAGCTGGACGGTACTGTTTACCACGGTCCACAAATTGGCCGTTTCCATCAACCGGATTCATAACGCGCCAAAGTCGATGTACTAAGCCTTCATACGAAATAACATCAGGATTGTAATATACCTGGATTGCTTCAGTGTGTTTGGTCTGGCCGGAAGCAACCTGTTTATAGGTTGGATTTTTTTTGACACCACCACTGTATCCCGAGATCACCTGCACCACGCCATCCATCTTCTCAAAATCGGATTCGGTACACCAAAAGCAGCCTCCGGCGAAGGTGGCAACTGCCAGATTATGAGTAGGTTTTGCGGACTCTGCATATAGAGGTAATGCCAGTGTCAGGCCAAGCAGGGCAAATGTAGATTTGATAGATAGAAGTTTCATTATGTGTGCTCTGAGCTAATTATTCTGTAGTTAATTTGAGAACAGCTAGTTAATGCTTTTAGAGCAACTGAATGGCGATTGGTTCCATTGAAGTGATACCCCTCTGAAAAAAGAGGAAATTCTGAGTGGTATAAGTAGTCCACAAGTACACTGGGAATTTATTTGGACTTTTGTAATATCACATATAAATAAAGCACTTAAAATTGATTTGTGGTGTTAAAAAACCTTTGACATCTGATTGTAGTTAAGGGAATTTACTAACTATATTCAATTGGTGTCATATATTTGTTTTATCGCTCGTTGAGTAACAACAATCAAATTGTAGTAAGGACCAGAAAATGAGCACTGAAAGTCAACTCGCTCTACCTGACGAACTCTCTATCGCCAACGCATTAGAATGGAAAAAGCGACTTTCAGACCTACTGCAAAAAGAGCCCCCTTTATCGCTTAATGCGGCTGAACTGTCGCGTGTCGATACCGCAGCAATTCAACTACTCGCTGCTTTTGTTATTGAAGTGAAAAGCTCAAACCTTGAGTTTTCCTGGGTAGAACCTTCTGAAATGCTCAAATCAACAGCTCAACGTCTGGGGATGTCTGAGTATCTGGCCTTAGGCTAATTGCTAAATAATAAGATTTTTCGGAGAAAACAATGTCATCCATTCTTGTAGTAGATGATTCCGCTTCCTTAAGAAACATGGTTACTTTCACTCTGAAACAGGAAGGTTACCAGGTCGTCGAAGCGGTTGATGGCCAAGATGCATTAGGTAAAGCGAAAACCGGACGTTTCGATCTGGTACTAACTGATGGAGTTAATGTCAAATCTGGTGTACGGACATCAGGCTGCGTTCCTGTCTGA
>JBMYLM010000068.1:0-13796 GCA_049596335.1 Neptuniibacter sp. | reverse complement strand
GCAGTAAGAAATGACCTGCAATCGTGCGATTACGCCGCAAATACAGCTTTCTTGGAAGAGTGAGCTAAAAAGTGGGACTTAATCGCAGGTTCCCTAATGGCGATTCACATGCAGCTTTAAATGTATAAAGGATAAATTACCTCTCAACAGATCAAAGCATTAATTGTCAATGCTGAGAGGCCTTTCTCTAGGTTTATAACTTATGATAGTTCACTAACCTGGAACATGGGTGAGTTTTACTTGAAGTATTTCTTCTATAGGTGTATTTAAGTTGAATCGGAAGCCTCGGAAACGTGATTTACTATGATCATCCAAGTAATCTAAATCATAATCCTGTTGTTCAATTACTTTTCCTTTCTTGCCAATAACGGATGCAGATATAACCCCCATGTCCTCATCTTTAGAAAAAAGTGAATAAGTTAGGCGTCCTTTTATAATGGTGCTTGTATTGTAACTTTCAGTAGAAAGGGAGCGAATTTTAAGAAGTGAACTATTTTGGATTTTAAGTTGGTCCTCCTGAAGGCTTTGTTGTGCCAGAGCAAAGTTGCAAATTAAGGAACTGCTAAGAACTAAAGTGGTTAAAGGTTTGTTTAGTTTCATCTTTATCTCCATTTTAACATAAGCTTGATTAACTATATGTTGAAATGATGAAATGAAAATGATTACAGTAAAGGGTTGAATTTTGGTATTTCTATTGTTGCTGATAATCCTCCAAGGAGAGAATGGCATAGGGAACATGCGATTAAGTCCCTCAGCATGAGACAATCCATGCTCTGATGTGCTGAGGGCTATCCATGGATCACCAACTCTCCTTCGCTGACAGCGAATTCAACAACAAGCGCCGCCAAACCCGTAAAGAGAAATTTCTAGGTCGCATGGAAAAACTGATTCCTTGGCAGCGGTTGGAATCAGTGATTGCCCCTTACTACCCAAAGGCCGGTAACGGTCGTAGGCCTTATCCGTTATCAACCATGCTGCGTATCCACTGCATGCAGCAGTGGTATAGCATGAGCGATCCGGCCATGGAGGATGCGCTTTATGAAATCGCCTCCATGCGTTTATTTGCTGGTCTCTCCTTGGATGGAGCTATACCCGATCACACCACAATCATGAACTTCCGTCATCTACTGGAACGGCATGGTTTAGCTCGCAAAATATTTGAAGAGGTTAATACCTGGTTAAGTGATGCCGGCGTGCTAGTCAAAGAAGGTACTTTGCTGGACGCAACGATCATCGAAGCACCAAGTTCTACCAAGAACAAAACTGGTGAACGTGACCCTGAAATGCACCAAACCAAGAAAAGCAATCAATGGCACTTCGGAATGAAAGCCCATATCGGCGTTGATGCCAGAACCGGTCTGACGCATAGTTTCACAACTACCGCCGCTAATGAGCATGACCTCAACCAGGCCGAACACCTTCTTCATGGCAAAGAAGAGTTTATCTTCGCCGACAGTGGTTATCGTGGCGCTGAGAACCGTAAAGAGCTCGAAGATGTAAAAGCGGACTGGCATGTTGCTGAAATACCCAGCAAGGTCAAAGAGCTGAAGAAACATCCACGCATCAATAAAGTTCTATTAAAAACCGAGTACCTTAAAGCCAGTATCCGGGCTAAGGTTGAACATCCGTTCCGGGTCATCAAGTGCCAGTTTGGTTTTACCAAGGCTCGCTATCGTGGGCTGATGAAGAACGACAGTAAGTTAGCCATACTGTTTGCTCTGGCAAACATTGCTCGCGTGGATCAGATACTACGGGCGTAGGATAAATCCGCCTACATGCTGAGAAATCGGCATGCAGGCAGTAAGAAATGACCTGCAATCGTGCGATTACGCCGCAAATACAGCTTTCTTGGGAGAGTGAGCTAAAAAGTGGGACTTAATCGCAGGTTCCTTAAACTGATCTAATTACTTCTTCTTTATAGATAATAATAGACATCATATTAGAATTATTATCAGCATCGCTATTTAGCAACATGTTTCGCCTGAAGACATAGATTATGGTTTGAAAGCACTTCAATGATTCGGCAATCAGCCACTGTCCCCCACAGCACATTGCTCTATCATGCGTTTCAACTCCTTTTTCATTCCCTGTAATCGTTTAATCTTTGATTCAACATCCGCCAAATGACTTCGGGCGATAGCATCTACATCACCACAGGAATGGTTTGGGCTGTCATTCAGTGTCAGTATCTCTCGAATCTGCTCCAACGAAAAACCAAGCTCCCGGCTATGGCGGATAAAAGCAAGTCTGTCACAATGCGCCTGGCGATAGATACGCTGATTTCCAACCGTCCGCTCTGGAGCAGGTATAAGACCTATCTGTTCGTAGTATCGAATGGTCTGTACCTGACAATTACCTGCTATGGCGACCTCTCCGATCGAATATTTTTTACTCACGTAAATTAGTCCTTGAACCTAAAGTTACTTTAGGTATTAAGCTTATACTAGAAAGAAGATCAATTCAGATTAAGGGGCTTGTATGGCTGGTTGTGGTTGTAATAGCAATGTTCAATTTGATGGTGTTTCCGCCGAGTACAAAAGAATCCTATGGATCGTGATAGCGATCAATGTAGTTATGTTTGTGGTTGAAACCGGAGCCAGTATCGCATCACAATCAATGGCTCTTAGAGCTGATGCTCTAGATTTTCTAGGGGACAGCTTGACCTACACCATTACCCTGTTAGCGATTGGACACTCTCTCCGTTGGAGGGCCTCAGCAGCGTTATTTAAAGGCATATCTCTCGCGCTTATGGGGCTATGGGTATTAGGATCTACTCTCTACCGTACCCTCGTCTTAGAGATTCCAAATGAAATGATCATGGGGTCGGTGGCTATGATGGCATTCACTGCCAATCTCATCAGTGCACTGTTGTTATTAAAGTATCGAAATGGGGACAGCAACGTGCGTTCGGTTTGGCTCTGTAGCAGAAATGATGCTATTGGAAATCTGGCTGCATTACTGGCTGCAGGTGCGGTTTTTGCTACCCAGAGCCCTTGGCCCGATTTGATTGTCGCTTTTGCGATGGCGTTACTTTTTCTGCATTCAGCATCGTTGATCTTGCGTCAAGCCATTGCTGAACTTCGTCAGGAATAAGTGAAAGCTTCGGAATATCAGTCTGTTAGACTCATCAGAAAAAACTAAAAGGTCATTAAATCCAAGGCTGAAGTCTGGCTCTATACAACGAGACTACCTTTCCTGATATTACCTGTTCATTTGACGCTGAGCTTGGCCCTGACGTCTTCTAACCACAGAGCGATTAGATTAAGCTCAAAGGTAATTGCACACTAACAGAGAATCCCTTGGGTTCTCTGTTAGTAAATAAAATATGCCCTTGATATTGTTCAACAATAGTTTGGACTATATTGAGCCCAAGGCCATGCCCTTTGGCCTGTTCATCCAATCGTATACCGCGCTTAGTTAAGCGTTCAATTTGGCTTTTTGAGCACCCGGGCCCGTCATCGTTCACTACTACCTCAAACTGGTCTAACCCGCCGTTTATATCTACACTGATAACTCCGTCACACCATTTTGCTGCGTTGTCCATGAGGTTGCCCATTAACTCATTAAAATCGGATTGTTCACCTGGAAAATGAGATTGCGGGTCGATGTTGATATCAAATGTCAGTAGTTTATCGGGATAGATTAATTTAATTGTCGCCGCTAGGTTTTCAACTGCGGTAACAATAGAAAAGTTCTCGGACTGATGCCCTCTACCAGAGATACGGGCTCTCTTTAATTCACTTGAGATTATCAGATTGAGTTGTTCAGCTTGTTCGATCAGTTGCTCTCGAATCTTAGGAGTAAGGCCGTTATCCTTGGTTTCGGCAATTTGTGTGATGACTGCAATCGGTGTGTTCATCGCATGAGATATATTTCCCACAGCATTTTTACTGCGCTCGTTTCGGCTATGCAGATAGCCTAGTAGTTGATTTATAGCGCTGACTAAAGGAGATATCTCACTTATGTCACTGTTGGGAAGGGTGGGTTTTTCACCCCGTTGAAGGGCATCGATCTGACTTTTTATCGGGTCTAACTTGGAGAAGGTTTCGCGGATAACTTTTCGCTGGAGTAGTAGAACAATTGCTAAGGCTAGAATAATGGCGAATAGCATATAGCTATGATTTTTATCGAGTTCAGCCAACGCCGCTGTAGTTTCTTGAATAACTATAAACTGCATAGAATCAGAAAAGGTTTGGCTTAGGATTAAGAAACTACGGTCGTTGTTATCCTGAAATTCATGGAACCCGGGCGCGTTAAACCAGCCGTCTAACGGATACTCGCTGACAAGTTCTGGCGCTGAACTCCAACTACTGGTTTGGCTACGGATAACATAAATATGGCTACTGTGCTGCGGCAGGTTAAGTGTCAGCGAGGTACGCTGTTCGGGCGTGGTATGCCGTAAATGTTGCGCCAACGCTGACCCTTCATGCTGCAGTTGCTGTTTTTGCATCTTTAGGTAAAGGTTGTCAGCCCACCATGAGTGGAAAAAGGTCAACGCCGCAATCAAGGCTAATGCAATAAGGATAAAGCGCTTAAGCAAAACCTTCTCAATCGAAATCATAATAAGCCTTTGTAGCGATAACCTTGAAAGCGCCGATTTTCTATTACCTTTTTCCCCAATTTAGTGCGTATACGACGGATATAGCTTTCGACAATATTACTTTCCCGTTCGGCATCAAATTGATATAGAGTATCGAGCAGTTTCTGTTTGCTATAGAGTCGCCCCGGATTGCGTAAAAAATGTTGTAACAGACGATATTCGGTAGAAGTCAGAGAGATACGCTCGCCGCTTTCCAGAATGATTGCATCTTGGGTACTTTCATCTAAGCCAATGCCACCGGCTGAAAGGTTCGGGCATTGGTGTGGTTTACTGCGACGAAGTAGAGCTTCTAAACGCACCAATAGTTCTTCCTGACGGAAAGGCTTACAGACGTAATCATCAGCCCCCGCTTGAAAAGTGATAACTTTCTCTTCCCAATTATCCCGAGCAGTCAGCACTAATACCGGCGTATGCTTATGACTCTGCCGCCACTCTGTAAGCAGAGACAAGCCACTACCATCAGGCAATCCTAAATCCATAACGATAATGTCGTAGCCGATTTCATTCGTCATATAGCGCGCGTCACTCAGCGTACCGCTGACATCAACTATATAGCCAGAAGCCTCTAAGTTATGTTGTAGTTGGTGCGCTAAATTAAGATCGTCTTCAATCAGCAAAAGGCGCATGTTGATCTCCTAACCGTTGGAGACTGCAACAGTGTTGCAGCCTCCCCCTGAGTCTTACTTCTCAGTCTGGTACTTATATTTTGAGAATACGTCATAGAGTGATGGTATCACCAGCATAGTGAGCAACGTTGATGAAATTAATCCACCGACTACAACTGTGGCTAAAGGCTTTTGGATTTCCGAACCTATATCAGTCGAGAGAAGAATAGGAATAAGGCCTAAAGCGGATGTCAGCGCTGTCATTAAGACCGGGCGCAAGCGTGAACAAGCACCTTCATACACTGCGTCAGCCATGCGCTGGCCATCCTGTATTCTCAGATTGATACTTTCCACCATGACAACACCGTTAAGTACGGCCACGCCAAACAGTGTAATAAATCCAACCGAGCTAGGTACGGACAGATACTGACCGGAAATAAACAACGCTGCGACACCCCCAATTAACGCCAATGGCAGATTGAGTAATACCAAAGCAGCCTGCCCTAAGGAGCTAAACGAGAAATACAGCAGCAAACCGATCAAAACAATAGATAAGGGCACAACTATCATCAAACGTGCCTGAGCGCGCTGCTGGTTTTCGAATTGGCCACCAATATCTACGGTATAGCCTGCGGGGAGATCGACGTCTTGTTCAATCGCGGCATAGATATCGGCTACCACGCTGCCCATATCGCGGTCTTGTACATTAGCTTGAATCACCACGCGGCGTTGGACATCATCCCTGCGGATTTGCGGCGGACCTTCTTCAATCGCCACTGTCGCTATATCACCCAAGCGAACGATAGCGCCATTGCTGGCTTGTAGGCGCAACTGTCTTAAATTTGCAGCAGATTTACGTTGATCTTTCTTCAGACGAACATAGATATCATAACGTTCGTTACCGTTGATGACTTGACCCGCGCTTTGGCCGCCGATACCTGTTTCCACAAGTTGAATCACATCAGCTACAGCTAAACCATAACGAAACAGTTGTTCACGGTTAGGGCGAATCACTAACTGCGCTTCACCTTCTACTTGCTCCATTGCTACATCAGTGGTGCCGGGGATCTGTTGCACCACCCGTTCGATCTCGCGGGCTTTATCCGCAAGGGTATCCAGCTCGCTGCCAAACAGTTTAATCGCCAACTGAGCTTTAACACCGGAGAGCAATTCATCTACACGGGTTGCTATAGGTTGTGAGAAAGTGAATAACAAGCCGGGATGCACTTCTAGGCGTTCTTGCATTAATTCCTGTAATTCACGGCGATTGCTGGCGCTAGTCCATTTATTTACAGGTTTGAGACCAATATAAATCTCGATATTAGACACTGGCTCTGGGTCTCCGCCTACTTCTGCTCGGCCAATCCGGCTCAAGGCATAAGTCACTTCGGGGAATGCCAAAATCTCCTGCTCTAACTTAGGTGCTACTGAGATAGCTGTTTGCAGGTTAGCCGAAGGCGCTAAAGTAACACGTAAGTTGATGGTGCCTTCTTCCAACTCTGGTACAAACTCAGTACCTAAGCGTGGCAGTAATAACAGGGTGCCGACCACGGCCAAACCGGCAGCAGATAGCAACCATTTACGTTGCTTAAGTACGCTGCTGAGGAGTTTGCGGTAGGCTCGGTCGATTGGTTTCAGCAGCGGACTCTCTTTCTCACGAATTCCTTTACGGAACAGTAGACTGGCTAGGGCTGGCACAACGATCAATGCCACTAGTAGTGCGGCTAGCATAGCGATAATAATGGTGATCGCCATGGGCTGGAATAGCTTGCCTTCCACCCCTTGTAAACTGAACAGAGGTGCAAACACGACAATAATAATCATCACTGCAAAGAAGACTGGACGAGCAACCTCTTTCGCCGCCATGATAATCCGTATCGAAATACCGTGGTCGTCTTTACTTGCTGCGAATGGGTCTTCAGTACCTGGAGCTGTATGGCCTTCGTGGCGTTGGTCTGGGTGGCTTAAGTGTTTAAAGATGTTTTCCATCATTACCACGGCACCATCAACCATCATACCGATGGCAATAGCAAGTCCGCCTAAAGACATCAAATTAGCGGACATCCCATTAAATGACATAAACGCAAGCGCTAAACCAACCGACAGTGGAATGGAGAGAAGTACCAACGAGGTTGCGCGCAGGTTTAATAGAAATAACGCCAATATAATCACAATAAAGATAAATGCCTGAACTAGAGCAGTTACCACCGTGCTGATCGCTTTTTGTACCAGATCAGATTGATCATAATAGACTTCGAAGGTGACGCCATCTGGCAGAGCACGATTGATCAGATCGATCCGTTCTTCAATCGCTTGGATAGTCGTATTGGTATTGCTACCCATACGTTTAAGGACAATACCAGATACCACCTCACCAAGATTTTCTATGTCACCGTCATTATTTTTACGTGACATCGTTACAGCGCCTTGGCGGATCTCACTGCCAAACTCAACCGTGGCAACATCGCCTACACGGACCAGAGCTCCATCGACTTCTTGTAGGGGAATTGCAGCAATATCTTGCAAGCCCTGACGGTCGCTACGTAACCAACCAACGCCACGAACAACCAACTGTTCACCGCCACGGTCTAAGTACCAGCCGCCAGCATTACGGTTGTTTGCTTCAATTGCTGTGATTAAGTCATCGCTATTGATCTTGTAGGCCAACAGGCGTTCGGCATCCAGATTGACCTGATACTGGCGAACTTCACCGCCAAAAGAGAGCACATCGGTCACACCATCAACCGGCATTAATAACAGTTTTACCACCCAGTCGTTGAGGCTACGCAGTTGCATCACATCATATTCACTGCCAGGTTCTGCTTTTAACAGATACTGATAGATCTGCCCTAGACCTGAAGTGTTTGGCCCCATCTCTGGGATGCCGACTCCGGCTGGGATCATCTCTTTAGCCACTTGCAGTTGCTCAAATACCTGTTGGCGGGCAAAGTAGATATCGGTACCTTCCTTAAACACAACCGTAATTCCGGCAAGGCCCGTTTTAGAGATAGAACGTACCTCTTCAACATCAGGCATAGCATACATAACCGACTCAATTGGGAAGGTGATGAGCTGTTCGACCTCTTCGGCAGCTAGCCCTGGAGCTTCAGCATTTACTGCAACTTGGATATTAGTTACATCAGGGAAGGCATCAAGATTAAGTCTGGGGATTAAAAATACGCTGCCAATTAACGCAGTGAATACGGCTATTACCACCAGAAGTCGGTTGGTAACTGACCAGGTTATTAGTCTGTTTAACATCTCGAAATCCTAGTGGTTGTGGATATCAAAGCCAGCTTTGGCTTGCTCTGAAGCGAGGAAAAAAGTACCCGATGTAACGACCGTAGAACCTAGTGGCAACCCCTTAATAACACGCCCCTCACCAGTTTCACGAATGACTTCTATTTCCTCTAATTTATACTCACCGGGGGATTGCTCGATAAAAACACCCCAGTCACCATCAGGGGTGCGGGTGAAAGCGGCCTCCGGTAGATATAACTGCCAAGTGTGTTTACCCAGTGGCATAACCACCTGAGCAAATTGTCCCGGGTGGAGGCGATGCTCCTGATTATTGACACTGATTCGCGCCATACGGGTACGAGTTACTTCATCCAGGCTATGTGCGAATTGCAGCAACTCCCCCTGATACGCATCAGCCCCAACAGTGAGAGAGATCGGTGTGCCCTTGCTCAGGTTTAAAGGCAGGTTAGGTGGTAGTTGTGCTTCCACCCAGACCGTTGTTTCATCGACCAGCGTAAATAAAGGGTCGCTGCTGCTGACTTGTTGGCCAATCAGAAAATCATCTTGTTGTACTACACCTGCATGCGGTGCCTTCAGTACAAACTGACCTAAAGGATGTTTGCTGGGCTGGTTCAGTTGGTTTTCGATCTCGCTGTTAGAAAGTCCAAACGCACTGACCTTAGTCAGACTTTGTTGGAAATTAGTTTGGGCCTGACTATAGCGGTTTTTACCCGCAAGGCTCTTGCCCAGTTTACGTACGATCTCCCACTCTTTCGCGTCATTTTTAAGGTCAGAGAAACGGTCTGCAAGTTCATCGGAAAACAGAGAAACCAACGGCTGTCCTTTAACGACATGATCACCTAACATGACATGGCGCTGAATTACGCGGACATCTGCTTGGGGGGAGACAATGCTGCTGTTATAGCGGTTAATTACGACTTCGCCTGGGACTATTCGGCTATCTGCTAGCAATACTGGCTTGAGTTTGGTGGTTTTCAGGTCGATCATCGCTTGCTGTTTGGCATTTAGATGAACAGTCCCTTCCTCTTCTTCATGTCCATGTTCATCTTCACTGCCGTGAGCATGCCCGTCGTCATCGCTGTGCTCCTCTGCGGAAGCATTCTCATAACTTTCTTTATGCAGATATTCAGTTTCTTCAGCGTGATCATGGTCTTCTTCGTGTTGGTGTTCCGCTTCTTCGGCGTGATCATGGTCTTCATTGTGCTGGTGCTCTGCTTCTTCTGCATGATCACGGCCTTCATCGTGATGCTGCTCCACTTCTTCTTCATGATCATGGCCTTCATCGTGATTGTGCCCAGCGTCTTCTGCATGATTATGATCTGCATCCTCAGTATGGCCGCTATGACCTGTGTGGCTATGAACCTCTGTGGCTACATTCTTTTGTACCGGTGTAGGATGGTTCTCACCTGCGTAAGCGCTGCCAACTGCAGCTGCCAATAATAAATTGCTGGCGAGTAAAGGTAGAGTTTTCTTTTGCATAACGAGTATCTCAGTGATGAAGGCCAATAATTATTGCTGATCTAACCAGTCTTGGAGTTGGTTGCTGGTATGGAGCCAGTCAATCAGTCGGATATCGGATTCGGTGTTCAAATTGATGTCTGCAACCAATGCTTGATTCAGTTGCTGTAAGTTCTGGAGGTAATTTGTAGTTGTCAGTTCGCCAAGCTTCCACAGTTTTTCCAGTTGTCTATTCAATTGCACAAGACTGTGTTGTCCAGGCTTTTGCCAGATTTGCTGTAATGACTGTTGCTGCTTCAAACTAGACCAACTGCGTTGTAGTGCAGCTTCTGTCTCGACTCTCACTTGGGCTAACGCCAAATCTGAGGTTTTAGCACGGGCATTTGCGGCATCGACTTCAGCGCTATAGCTATTGCGAATATTCAGTGGAAAGCTGATAGAAAGTGCTACGACATCGTCGTCACCATCTTGTCCAAACCCTAGCCCTAAGGTTGGCTCTGCTTTGCTCTCGCTGACCGATTCCTGAACTCTTAACTGTGCTTGCTGAGCTCTTACTCCAAAGGTTTTCACAGCTAAGTGTTGTTGGCTTAAGCGAGTAAAGTCTGGCATTTGGGGTAAGGTATAAGGTAGAGGCTGTGGCAAGGTTGGGATCAGATCGCCCAACAAAACCGTTTGCTCTGCCTGATAGTTTTGTAAAGCCTGTTGCGCAGCTGCTTTAGTCTGCAATGCCTCGGATGAGGATAGTTTTACTATATCCAGATCGATCTGGGTGGCATCGCCTGCATACAACCTCTGTTGAGTTAGTTTTATCAGGCGTTGACTGATTTTGAGCTGATCATCTGCGAGAGACAGCAGAGCTTTAGCACGACGGGTTTCCAGCAAAAGAGTAAGAGCACTGGCTGTAATCTGATTTTCACTTTGCTGCTGTTCCAGCTTAGTAATTTGCTTTTGTAGCGTGGCTATTTGACTGCGGGTATCTCGCTTATCAAAGAGATCAATAGTTTGACTTAGTGTTGCCTGATAAGCACGTTCGTTCTTATCTTCGTAACTAAGCTCTATTTCAGGATTATACACAGGTTGCTGTGCAGCAGTCAGTTCGGCATCTGCGGCGATAACTTGGCTGCCAAGTTGTTGCCATTGTGGCGATTCTGCTAAGCGCAGTTGTAGCTGTTGGCTCCAGTTTGCAGCTGTCTCTGCAAAAAGATGGGAAGAACTAGCAACCATTAGGCCTATGCCTATGGATCGAGTAATTAGTTTTAGCTTCATATAAAGTCCCAAGCAAATAGCTCTTTTCTGGGTTCGATGAACAATGCCGAAGACTTTACATGGTGAAAATGATTTGAAACTGAATAAATGATATTCAGGGTCACAAAGCTTCTAGGGTAAATAGAGGTGTATCAGCTGTGGAATAGGCACTGCAATAGAAAAATCTGTTAATAATTTTCTATAAGTTCAAGTGATTGATCGAGCTGGGTGCTTTATGTGTAAAACTTTGGATCTGATCTGACAGTAGATGTCCGCTCCCGACACCAAGCGGACATACTCAACTCTCTGCTTTACATGCTTTTGAAGGAGGGGAAATCAAATCCAAAACAGTCATTAGCAGCATCAAAAGCAATGCACCATAAAACATGTAGGTGCTCCAGCTATCAACCCAGAACAGGTATAACGTAGCCAATACCATTACGGGGCCAGCAATACCGAGAAAGGCGCGAAAATGCCTTCTATGTGACCACCAAGATACCACCACAGAGAGTAGCGCTATAACCGCAAAGGTAGGCAGTAGAGTGTTAATAAAAATACCTTCAAATTGGGCTAGTACACCAAGCCCTAGGGTAGCGCCAAGTGAACCCAGTAGAGGGAAACAAGATGCACAGCCCATGGCTGCAACAATAGAGCCTAAAAAACCAAATTTTTCTGTTAATGTACTAATCGTCATTTTTTGGAAAGTCTTTCAAGCAGCAACGTCCAGATGGATTCCTTGCATCGCAGGCACAAGTCTGTTTTTTGGTTTGATCTAAGACATAGGCTTTTGTTCCCTTGTCTTTTTCATAGTCCCCACGGGTAACACCAAAGCAGTAACATAAAGTTGCTGTTGCTGAGAGATCTTTCTGGCCTACAGCAGTCCTTAATTGGGCTTCAGTAATTACTGTATTTGATTCAGAGAAGTAGACGACTTCGCAATCAACATCATCGCAGAAATAAAATGCTTCGCCTTTATCATCCCAGTTCCAAGGTTTAGCAATGTGGTGAATGATCGTTGATACAGGAACTTCTATGTACTCTTTTCCATTTATTGGGCATACATGCTTGTTTGGATGTGATCGCTCTTTTCGGGAGGAACTGCAACAACTCGACATAATTGTTAACCTGAATATAAATCGACAGAAGGATAATAGCACTGCTAGTACTACCGTTCCTCAAATAGAAACATGGCGGTTGTGAGGTCTGCTTCTGGCACTTTTGAGACATGCTGATCCCGACCTAATCTGACAACTGTTGTCAGATCGAATCCAGACTTCTACACTTTATGATTGTAGACGCGGCAATTGAGAGCGTTTTGTTTATTATTTTCACTAAGTTGAAATTGCTCTGTTTAAGGTTGCTATGCGACCACATTTCACCATTCGAAAGCGCTCTTGAAAAACAGCATAACAACTAGCCCAAAGATCCCGTCCTATAAAAAAGCCCTCATCACTGAGGGCTTTGGATTATTGGTTCATTAGGTAATGTGCTATTGCTTCCAGATCTTCTTTTTGCATAAAGGAAGTACCATCTCTAACAACTTCCCCCATACTTCCTCCGAAGGCGTCACCATCATGCTTCAGGCCTGATTTTAACGCGTAAGCTAAATCTAATTCGGTCCAACCCTTGTCTAAGAGTGCTTGCGTAGTAATAGCAGGGACTTTTCCTTCTCCCTCGAGCATAGACTTTGAACCCGTGAAAGGATCATCCTGATCTAATGCTCCGAATAGATTTCGTTCGCTATGACAAGCTGCACAATGGGTTGCAGCCTCAACCAAATAAGCTCCTCTGTTATATTTCTCACTTTTATTTGTATCAGGTTGGAACCTTTCCTCAGAGAAGAACAATGCTTGCCAAACTGGAAGGCCTGCTCTCTGGTTGAAAGGGAATCCTAGCTGATGCTCTTCGGCTGACTGTCCTACCGCAGGAACTGTCTGAAATGCTGCCCAAAGATCAGCAATATCCTGATCACTCAGTTTCGTGTAAAAGGTATAGGGAAATGCAGGATAATAGCTATCGCCTTTTGGGCTTTGGCCATAACGCAAAGCCAAAGCAAAATCATCAACATCCCATCCACCGATACCATGTACCGTATCGGTTGTCAGATTAGGTGCATAAAATGTCCCGAAAGGCGTTTTCAATGGAGCTCCTCCGGCCAGAGGAGCTCCACCGTTAACCACATCCGTATGACAAGCGATGCACCCAGAAGCTCTTGCTAAGTATGCTCCTCGGTTAACATCACCTTTCAACTCTTTAAGCGAACTTGCAACAGTGGCTTCACTGTTCAGGCTGTTCCAACTCTCTAATGTCGCTTTACTGATAGCTATAGCATCAGCCAATCCATGTAATGAACCGCGCATCAGAGTTATGTCAGCACTTTCAATCGCCACATCAGTGCCTGTACCAATGGCAAACCCGACATTAGCTTGAGCCAAGGCAGGCGCATCATTGATGCCGTCTCCAGTCATACCTACGATCTCACCTTGTGCCTGAAGCTCTTCAACCTTGTTGGATTTATCCTCAGGCAAGACTTCTGCAACAAACTCTGTAATACCTACTTTTTCTGCAACTGCCTTAGCTGTTGCTCGGTTATCACCGGTTAGCATTACGACACGTATGCCATTTGC
>JBMYLM010000067.1:0-13824 GCA_049596335.1 Neptuniibacter sp. | reverse complement strand
ACCCAATATGGGTGGTTTTTTATACCGCAAACAACACCTTGAAAAATAAGCAAATAAGGGGCTGACTTATACCACTACCCTTGTCTATGATAGAAACATAGTGACCAGACAGGCAGACAACCCAAATGAGTGATACACCTGACTCTCTCTATCAGGCTTTGCAGCCCGATGCGATCATAGGGCCGGACCATCATCGGTTTAAACTCATCAAGCAGGGCAATGAACATCCGCTAGGGCAATTCTGGCAGGCCGAAGATCAAAGCGTCACTGGCAATCCGATTGTCAGTCTACTGATGCTTGCCCCTCAACTACTCAAACAAAAGAGCTTTGTTGAGGGCATCAAAAAACACACTACTCAAATCAAAAACGTCAAAAACAAACACGTTGCCGAGTGTTATGGCTACTTCACTGAGAAGGGCAAACTGATGTTTTTATCCTTCGAGAAGCTCGAAGGGTTAACGTTGAAATCCATGATGGAGAAAGGCAGCCAACTCACGGCCAAACAACAGATGGCTCTGATTCAGCAAATCGCCTATTCCATCGACATAAGCTATCAGAAATTACATACCGCTCACGGCTGCCTCGAAACCGGTGCTTTATTCGTTAATCGTAAAGCCGGTATCAAACTCACCATGCACGGTTTGCGCGAAACCCTTGAGTCTGTTTCATCGCTGCTGCCACAACCTGTTTTCTATCCTCAATACCAATCTCCCGAGGCATTCCATCCGGATAAACTGGATCGCCGTTCCGATGTCTATTCCTTTGCCTGCATTCTATACGAGATGATGACGGGCAGAGCGCCGTTTAGTGTTGATGACACTGAAGCAGATCGGGTCAGAAGAGAACTGTCTCAACCCGAAGGGCTGGACGAAAAACAATGGCAGGAGATGCAAAAGGCTTTCTCAACAAACATTGAAGAGCGCTTTGCAAACTGTACTGATCTGGTCAAAGCCGTATTTCCTCCAGAGGAGGAGAAAGCAGAAGAAGAGTCCCCCAAACCAGAGCATGAGAAAACAGATACAAACGCGTCTGAGGCTGATTCCGATGAAGAGAAGCCAAAGAAGAAGTTCAAACTGCCCTCTTTCAAACTCCCCAAGGTACCTAAATACGTATCCTACGCTCTATTGGGATTTGGGATTTTCGCCGCTGGTTATTTAATTGGCTGGACCATTTCCAGCTTCATCAACTTTAAAGAAAAAGACTTTCAGGCTCTGCAAATCCAAAAACAACAGGAAGCCTTGCAACAGATGTTCAGTTCCCTTCAGGCTCAGCAGGAAGTGCAGGCTATGCAGGAGAAAAAAATTCGTGATAAGGATATTCAGTTACAGCTGCTGCAAAATGACCTGGATAAAGCGTTGAAACAAGCAGGCTCTGGAGACCCGGATCAACCTGGGAATACGATCTTTAAAGACCAGATCAGTGAGAGTTTGTATGGACCTGAGATGGTACTTTTGCCCTCAGGGCAATACCGAATGGGCGATCAAAGTGGCCAGGGGGATGACAACGAAAGACCTGTCCACATAGTCACCCTCAAAAAACCATTTGCTGTATCCCGATTTGAAGTCACTTTTGCTGACTATGATGCTTTTGCCAAAATGACTAAGCGCCCTCTGCCATCAGACGAAGGCTGGGGGCGCGGCAACCGCCCAGTGATCAACGTCAGTTGGAGAGATGCGAAAGCCTATGCTGAGTGGCTGGCTGACAAAACCGGACAACCCTACCGTCTGCCTTCTGAAGCGGAGTGGGAATATGCAGCAAGAGCGGGCAATCTAACCACCTATTGGTGGGGTGACCGCATGCAAGCCAATATGGCAGCTTGTGCGGACTGCGGCAGTGAATGGGATGGTAAACAAACTGCTCCGGTAGGTAGTTTCCCTGCCAACAGCTGGGGACTCCATGACATGACGGGCAATGTCGATGAGTGGGTCGAAGATTGTTATGAAGATAACTACAACCTTGCACCTTTAGATGGATCAGCCTATACACAAAGAGTCTGCAGTAATCGTGTGATGCGCGGAGGCTCCTGGTTCGAGATCAATCGTCTGATTCGTCCAGCCAGCCGTTATCGACATCCAACCGATGCAAAACGTAATAGCTGGGGCTTCAGGGTCGCTTTGGATGTGCAATAAACCACTGCGTCCGACTCTTAAGTAGCCGTTCAGGGTTTCAGTTGTCTACTGCTCACTTAAACGCAAACAAAATGGACTATGAGCATGCGCTTTGAAAAACTCACTCTGGCCACCTTGCTGATCACATACTCAGCCATCACCGTAGCCAGTCCACTGTATATCGGCTCAGACCAGCGCGAGTCAGTATCCCTGACGCTTTATAATCAAAATCTCGGATTAGTCCGTGAAAATCGCAAGCTACCCCCACTGCAGGCAGGCCAGGAGATCACCCTGGAAGATGTCAGCCAACAATTACAGGTTGAGAGCCTCAGAATAAGTAATGCTGGCCAAATTCTGGAACAGAACTTAAACACAAATGTTCTGAACCAACAGAGCCTGCTGGCTCACTACTCAGGCAAAACTTTACAGCTGGCTCGCCTCAACCCAGCCACAGGTCAGGAGCTTGTCAGCACCGTAAAACTGCTCAGTGTGGAAGGTAACCGGGCTCTGATAAAACGTGATAATCGTTTCGAAACAATCCCACTGAATAATCAGTGGCGTTTTATTTTTCCATCACTGCCGCAGCAACTCTTAGCTAAGCCGAGTCTCAACTTCCGCAGTTCAGGTACCAGCCGAAAACAAACCGCACAGATCAGCTACCTCAGCGCCGGGCTTAACTGGAATATGGATTATGTCCTGACCCTGAGTGATTCTGGTCAGTACGTTGCGCTTGATGGCCTGGCTAGCCTTAGCAATCAAACCGGCACCGACTTCAAACAAGCGAATATTAAACTACTGGCCGGTGAACTTTACCAACCCAACAACCGTTATAAGATGCGCCAGAGAGGCATGGAAGTCATGAGTGCCATGTCTGCGGATTCTGCCGCCTCGCCTCCCAGAGAACAGCTGCAGGATTTCCATCTGTACTCGTTGCCAAGGAAAACCGACCTGTTAAATGGCCAGGTAAAGCAGGTTTCACTGTTATCCGCTAAAGATATTAGAATCGATCGCGGTTACAGCTACCAGTTCTTGATCTACCCGACTCTGGAACGCAACCAACACCGGGTAAAACCGGAACTGACGGTCAAGTTCAAAAATGAAAAAGCCAATCAACTTGGCATACCCCTACCCGCAGGAAACCTACGTACATTTGCACCAGACAGTAATGGCCACTTACAGTTCATCGGTGGTGCCAACATCAATCACACAGGTGAAGGCAACGAAGTAGAAGTAAAACTGGGCAAAGCGTTTGATCTTTCTATTCATCGAAAACAAACCCATTTCAGTAAAACATTTAATGGCTTTTTAGTGGGTCAGGAACTGCGTATCACCAACAGTCGATCAACTTCTGCAACACTGGAACTTACTGGCAACTTTCCCCTTAAATGGAACATGAAAAGCAGCAGCCACCCTCATGAAAAAGTTTTGGGCGGCAGTGTACGCTGGTTAGTCGAAGTGCCTCCTAAAGGTGATGCAGTTGTGAAGTTCAAAGTTGAAATGGAGAAGCGCTGAATTGCAGACTGAGTGTTGTCCGGGATGTGGTTTACAAATTCTCTGGTGCTGTTGCGATCAAATTGGGGCCAGTTCATGCCAGGTACCTGTCATCCTGCTGCTGCATGAATGTGAACCTGATCGACCCACAACCACCAGCAAAATTATTCAGAAAGCGATTCCGGATACACAAACGTTTATATGGCAAAGAACATCGGAGCCTGAAGCTTTAATCAAGCAGATTGAAGATCCCGATACGGATGCCTGGTTGTTATTCCCGGCAGATCGCCCCGAACTGGAACAAAGAGCACAAGAATTTTCACCGTCAGAGAACCGAAAAACACTGCTTATTGTGCCGGATGGCACCTGGAAAGAAGTACGCAAAATAGTTCGAAAAAGCCCCTGGCTAGAAAAACTACCCATCCTGGCTTTAAACCCCAGCGAGACCACCCAATACACTCTAAGACGCAACTCTCGCAAGGATGAAAAGCAACTGTGCTCTGCAGAAGCTTTATCTGGGGCTCTAACACAGGTTGGTGAAACGGAATCAGGTCGGGCACTTTCCAGAGCCTTTGACCTGTTTATGGAAAGGTACCTACAACAAAGGAAAGGCATTAAACCTTAAGGAACCTACGAATAAGTCGTGTTGGCGCTCTGGCTTTGGTGATGGTTCACAATCAAGGAAGTACTTTGCAGCAATGTCCAGACCTTGCAAAAAGTACTAACACCGAGTGTGGATCATCACTGAAGCCCCAAGCACCTAAGGCATAAAGGCAAGCCCTGTAGACTGCATCTGCTGCGTTACAGCTCTTGTTAAGGGCTACGGCCATTAACTGCGAACTGCGCCTTGCATCTACAGCCTTCAGGGCTTGCAGAGCACTAACAGAACTTGTTCGCAGGTTCCTTAATCACTTTATTCCTGTTGAGATACATTTGTTTATCAGCCTGATCGAGAAGCTCATCGACTGATATTTGTTCCGTTACATCAACAATACCTGCAGTGAACTCAACCCGGTATTCCCGGTTATGATCGACCTGCTCCTGCCGCAAAGACTCCGATAAACGTTGCACAAGATTGTTCGCCCCTGCCTGATCGGCATCCACCATCAGAACGGCAAACTCATCACCACCCACGCGGCCCATCACATCAGAATCCCGACAGACTTTTTGCATATGAGCGGCAAAAGTTCTTAATGCAATATCACCTTCTTTGTGGCCTAAGGTGTCATTAATTTGTTTGAACCCATTCAGATCAAGGAACATCAGTGTCGCAGACACATTCATGCGGCTACAGTAATTCAACGCTTTACACGCCAGAATACTGAACCCGCGTTTATTCGAGAGTTGGGTCAGATCATCCAAAGTCGCCAGCTCAACCGCAGCCAGTTCTCGCTCAGCCATCAGGGCCAGATCTTTAAAGTCTTCGACATCTTCAGGGGAGAGCTGGCGCGGTTCAGTATCAATCAAACACAAAGTGCCCAGCTTCTGGCCATTAATATGTTTTAAAGGATAACCGGCATAAAAACGAATATAGGGCTCAGAAGTCACCAGAGGATTATCCCGGAAACGCTCATCCTCAAGCGCATCAGGAATAACAAACAGATCATCACCAAGAATTGTGTGGCCACAAAAAGAGATATCCCTGCCTGTTTCGGATGCAGTAAGCCCCATACACGACTTAAACCACTGGCGGTTTTCATCCACCAGACTCACCAATGCGATAGGCACATTAAACAAGCGCTTAGCCAAACGAGTTAAACGATCAAATCGCTCTTCAGCAGCTGTATCCAGAATATTCAGAGAACGTAGACTTTCGAGGCGTTTTTCCTCATCTACAGGGATCTCAGGTGACTTCATGTTCCGTGTACCTATAACGCAGTAATACAAATAGAATAGCAACCCGCGAATACTTCGCAACCCCAAAAAATCGATATAAAACCTGAGCTTATGTAAGGATTAATTGATTACTCTATTTAGAATTGCAGCATCAGAAATATAGAGGTATTACATAAAAGTATTGCTCTGATCCTGCCAGGGAACCTAAAGGTCGGGGCATTAACCCTTTTGCCCCCTTATCTGTTAGCGGTATTGGCCTGCCGTAATAAATTCACCAAAGGTTTCACACCACACAATAACCGAATTGTATTTTTCCAGATCAACATCATCTGAGAGTGACACAACAAAGTTCTCAAAGGTTTTAACTTCACCCACCTGCAACATGCTGGATTTGAGGCGATTGAAGTCCGCTTCGGTTTCAACAAACTGTGGAGAAAGGTACAACTTATAATCAGGTCCAGGGGCTAAAGAGCCCATAAGCGTAATAGAAGTATTGTTGAGAGAAACGGAGCCCTCTCCCCAATGCAAACCATCACTATCTTGCAGATCCTTACGAAACTCTGTCGTGTAAATTGAATTTGAAGAGGCCTGAAGTACTTCAGTCTCAGTAGGAGCCGGAGGTGCGATCAAAATCGGAAGCAGGTAAATACCCAGAGCGAAACCTGCAAAACCGACCAGACCATGTGAAAACAGCAGGGCAATCATTTTTCCTAATTTCATACAGACCTCACAGGCTATAAATATTATGACAACTCACATGGCAGGGATTTTTGACTGCCACTTTTCAGATTCTGTGACATCAGACGCCTGTCCCAGTTCCCCATCACGATAAACTTCAACCATTCTTTTAATCGCCAGCTGGTGTCCCTGTTCTGCAGCGCTGGTATAGAAACGCAAAGCCTTACTGTGATCAGGCTGAAAATAGTGCTCAAAGCCTTCTTCATAGATTTTGCCCATCTGATACTGAGCTTTAGCATCGCCTTTTTCAGCCGCCTGTTGAAGATAGATCCCACCCTGAATACGGTTCTGTTCTCCCTCCCCTCTAAAATGAAGAAGGTGGCCATAAACTGACAACGCTTTTTTATGACCGTTGTCCGCAGCAAAGCGAAACAACTTCATCACAAAAGTATGTTTTTTCCGGGATTTCTGCTGAATAGAGGAGCGAAACAATCCGTAAGCGATCACAAATACCAAAGGAGCGATTAAACGCGAAAACCAACGCATAGTTATTCCATTAGAAATGACTGATGAACAAATATTTTAATCTGAATACCTGTAGATAACATCACAAAGGACTTGATACTGTTCTATATTGTGAGATACAAACCAACACATAAAGAAATTAAATTCTTAATTCTTATACCCTGTAGAAATATAAGAAAAAATAATAATCCAAACTAGAGAAGCTTAATGAAGATTTATGACGATAATTCTTTAACCATTGGCAACACGCCTCTGGTTCATCTGAAACGTCTCGCTCCCGATCTGAATATTTACGGCAAAATCGAATCGCGTAACCCGGCAGGTTCTGTTAAATGCCGTATCGGTGCCAACATGATCTGGAACGCTGAGAAAAGTGGCGCGCTCAAGCCAGGAATGACCATGGTTGAACCCACCAGTGGTAACACTGGTATTGCCCTGGCATTTGTAGCAGCCTCACGCGGTTATAACATCATCTTCACCATGCCTTCTTCCATGAGCTTAGAACGCCGTAAAATCATGAAAGCACTGGGTGCGGAGATTGTTCTAACCGAACCGGCTAAAGGCATGAAAGGTGCTATCGCTAAAGCTGAAGAGATCGTCAGTAGTGATCCTGAGCATTACCTGATGCTGCAGCAATTTGAAAATCCCGCCAACCCGGAAATCCATGAGAAAACCACGGGTCCTGAGATCTGGAACGATACGGATGGTGAAGTCGATATTCTGGTAGCCGGTGTAGGCACAGGTGGTACGATCACCGGTTGTACCCGCTACATCAAACAAGCAATGGGCAAACAGATCACCTCTGTTGCCGTTGAACCTGTCGACTCCCCTGTCATCACTCAGACACTGAACGGTGATGAAGTAAAACCGGCTCCGCATAAAATTCAGGGAATTGGTGCGGGTTTTGTGCCTAAAAACCTTGAACTGGAGTTAATCGATCAAGTTGAGCAGGTCGATAACGACGACGCCATTGCAACGGCAAGGCTGCTGATGGAAAAAGAAGGCATCATGGCAGGTATCTCATGCGGCGCGGCTCTTTGTGCCGCATTGAGAGTCGCTAAGCAACCAGGCAACGAGGGCAAGCACATCGTTGTGATTTTGCCGGACTCTGGTGAACGCTACCTTTCCTCAGCGCTATTTGCCGGAATGTTTACTGATAACGAAATGGTTCAGTAACTATATGGTTCAGTAGCTATATGGTTTAGTAACCTTAGCTTGATAATAAAAAGCCGGGACACTGCATCTGCATCCCGGCTTTTTTATGGTTTCTTGTAGCTTCGTAAAACCTGTCAGTTCATCAGCTTTCTGATTTGATCATGTGAAGGAAAGCTATCCAGATGGTCAACATGTACACTTGGATCACTGGTTTTGATGACGTTATACCAGGCTGCTTTACGCTGCTTACCTTTGTAACAGGCGTCAATTTCGTAGTTCTCGCCGTCTACTGCTAAAATCGCAATAGTGCGAGTGTTTATATCGGTTTGCATTGTTCTACCCTGACTTTTTTGTAGTTTTTATACAAATAAGCATAGTAGAAGCTCAAAATATTACAACAGATGATCAATAAATAATCAGATTTCATTGATTTATGTAAAGAGATTACCAATTGAAGAGCCTGTTTCTACCCGTCGGATTATTGCTGTCTTTTATCTTTGCCTGGGCTTTTCCGGAACCTGGAAGCATTCTGAAAGAGTTTGGAGTGATTCCATGGATGGTAGTGACCATATTTTTAGTCAATGGCTATCAAACCAACCTGAGCGAACTGCCTAAAAGCCGTTCCTTTATCCTTGCTTTGATTACCGGTGGCTTTTTGTCACTACTTATCAGCCCAATCATCGGCTGGGGAGTATCAGAGGTGCTGGCCCTTCCTGCTGGGATAGCACTGGGGATCATCGTCACAGCAACCGTGCCACCGACCCTTTCAACCTGTATCGTAATGACACAGCTTAGTGGCGGTTATCCTCTCTGGGCATTGATGATCACTGTGATCCTCAACATTGCCGGCGTGTTCACTATCCCGTTTATGCTGGGTTATCTGCTTGAAGGCAGCAGCAACGTCGCTATCGAACCCCTATCTTTATTGCTGTCGCTGATTCTGCTGGTGCTTTTGCCTTTCCTGATTGGCATAGGTGCAAAGCATCTGGCCTCTCTGGACCCACAACATCAGATTCTGAAGTATCTGCCATCAACCTGCATCATTCTGACCGTATGGATGGCACTTTCAGATTCCAATGAACTGTTCCAGACACTAGAAGGATTAGCTCTGCTACAGATTGCCATAGCAACTCTGCTTATCCATTTTGGTTTAATGGCACTCAGCTACTTGCTCAGCCAGATATTACATCTGGAACCTCAAGCCCGCATTGCGATGTTGTTTACCCTGTCCCAGAAAACCCTGCCGGTATCAATCAGTGTACTGGCCACCCTGGATGTACCTATTGGCGAAGCCGTTCTGACCTGTGTGTTGTTCCACTTCCTGATGTTATTGGTGGATTCAATACTGACACCCAGGCTGGCACTAAAATCAGTCTAAGCCTTGTAAAAACTCTACCGAGGGCGCAAAAAAAGCCTGCCCGGTTACCGCACGAGTGTATTTAAGCAAGTGGTCACAATGCCCGGTTCCATCCCCTTCAATCATGCTTCTAAGCATCAGCGTAAAGTTCTCAGGTGTCCGGCAGAAGCTGGCAAACAGTAAGCCACACTCTTGGGTATTACCATACGGCATGCTATGCCGCAGGATTTCCACCGAATTGCCTTGGGCATCTTTCAACGAAGTACGCTTAGTATGTGAAGTCAGCGCTTTATCAGCAGAAGCGTACTCAACGTTATCTTTTTTCGTCCGACCAATTGTATCTTCTTGATGCTTAACAGGCTGCTTATCCCAGTATGGCAAGTTATGAACATAACGCTGCAGGTGAATGTAAGAACCACCTGCAAAAGCAGGATCTTCATCAGCCACAACCGCCACCTCAGCTCGATGTTCACCTTCCGGATTCTCTGTACCATCCACAAAACCTGTGAGGTCCCGATTATCCAGATAACGGAAACCTTCTATCTCCTCGACTAGTTCCACTGAATCTTCCAATAGGCTGTTAAGCTCCTGAGCAACCAAAAAATTCAGATCTTTACGCTCTGATCGAATATGAAAAAGGAGATCAACGGGGGTGCTTGGCGCTACCAGCTCACCATTTTCCAGACTTGGGAAAGCCACCAGCTGTTCTGGTTTTAGGTCAGGTGAAAGTTCAGACCAATAACAGCTGCCTACTGCAGCCACAATATGCACAGCAGCCTCCGGATATTCAGTATTAAATCGCGTTTGCAGCTCCGGTATGCGTGACAGTGTTGCTTTGACACATGCCAGCGCACCTTCATTTTTAGTTTGGTTATAGGTCAGAAAAAGAGCCGCAGGACTGGCTTCAGCAATAACACCACTTTGAACTTGCATGAGTGACTTCCTTCTCAATAGCAACAGGTTTTAATCAGTATAAGGGGCCCAGGCCCCTTTTAAAATTAAGCTTTGACTATGGTTCTGATTGAACATGACAAATGGACCCAATTGAATTTTTCTACGCTGCCACTGTCACTTAGTCATTGAGAAATAGTCATCGAGCAACAAGAGAAACACCATGCTTAAACAACTTACTCTTTTCTTTTTCCTGCTACTTCCCGCTTATGCTATTTCAGCTCCTAAAGCAGAGGTTTGGAAACACTGGGAAGCCCACAATCCTGATAGTGTGCAAATTATTGATCATTCAGACTGGCACGCCCTGCTGCAAAGCTATGTAAAACCAGCATCCGATGGGATCAACTATTTTGCCTACAAAAACGTAAGTGAGAACGACAAAAAGAACCTCGCCGGTTATATCTCGAGACTGGAAGAAGTAACGATTACTGAGTTTAACCGCGCTGAACAACAAGCTTACTGGATCAACCTCTACAACGCTCTGACGGTTGAGTTGATACTGCGATACTACCCGGTTGAATCCATCCGTGACATTGATATATCACCGGGCTTTTTCAGCAGTGGACCGTGGAAAAAGAAGCTACTCATGATCGAAGGAGAAACTCTGAGCCTTGACGATATTGAGCATCGGATTCTACGACCTATCTGGCAAGACCCCAGAATCCACTATGCCGTTAATTGCGCCTCTATCGGCTGCCCTAACCTCAGTAATGAGGCATTCACTGCACAGAACACAGACGTATTACTGACTCAGGGGGCTATTGCTTACATTAATCATCCCAGAGGGGTCAGCATCAATAATGATGAGCTGACTTTGTCGAGTATCTACAAGTGGTTTAAACAAGACTTCGGTACTGATGATAGAGCCATCATCCAACATCTGCAGGCGTACGCTAAGCCTGCTCTGAAAGCTCAATTAAACGGACTATTTGATATCGCAGACTATGAGTACGACTGGAGTTTAAACGAACAGTAGAAAGAGTACTTAACCCTTAGCAACTGGTCGGGCTGGATCTCTGATCCACTCACTCCAGGAGCCAGAATACACCCGGCTGCCCTTGAGGCCCGCAATTTCCATTGCCAAGAGGTTATGACAAGCAGTGACACCTGAACCGCACATATGAACAACGCTATCGGCGGATTGCCCTTGCAGCAGTTCAAGCCATTCCGATTTAAGTTGCTCAAAAGATTTAAAACGGCCGTTATCCAGATTATCCGTTAATGGCCGGTTAGCAGCTCCGGGAACATGCCCTGCAACTGGATCAATCGGCTCTACCTCACCTCTGAAACGTTCTGCTGCTCTGGCATCAACCAGCAGAATACCCGCATCACTCAACTCTGACTGCAGCTCATCAACACTCAGGTTCATAGTGTTCCTGAGTTGAGTATCGAATTCGGCAGCTTCCGCTTCTGGAATCCTATTATCAACCGGATACTGACTTGTCCAGGCAGAGAAACCACCATCCAGAACCGCTACCTCATCATGCCCTAACCACTTAAGCAACCACCATGCCCGGGCAGCCATAGCACCACCACAGTCATCATAAACAACAACCTGTGTATGAGTTGAAACACCCGCTGCGCTCAATGCAGAGGACAATTTAAGCGGATCTGGTAAGGGATGACGACCCGTCTCAGGGGTGATATCAGAAGACAAATCATTGTCCAGGTGTAGATAAAATGCCCCGGGGATATGACCAGCCTGATAATCAGCAAAACCGGCATCCGTATCCATCAGATTGAAACGGCAATCAAACACCACCCAGTCTGAGTGATTCAGATGCTGGTTCAGTTGTTCAGCCGTTACAATCGTTTGGAACATATCGATGCCTGTTTTGAAACTATAAAGCTATAAGTAATCTATAAACCACAGGTGCTTTCTAGAACTACAAATACTTTTTAAAACTACAAGTATTGGGCCAATTCCTTTTGCAGCAAATCCAGCTCATTTTGAGCTTTCTGCTTGGCTTTTTTCTTCAGCCCTTCAACTTCAGCCGTTTTCTCAGAGATCAGTTGTTGAGCAGCAGTCGCTTTATCTTCCGCCTGTTCCACCTTTTCCAGCATAGGCTTAAGCTGCATCAGAATCGCTCTGCGACGGCCCTCTTCAGCACGTGCAATCGCTTCAGCAGACTTCTCTTTTTTCTGCTTTTCCTGCTTAGCTTCAGCCACATAAGTCAGCGGGCGAATACCTGCAGCAATACGTGCTTTGTCCATCAGCGGAGTAGCCACTTCACGCGCTTTATCAGCACCTTTCAGCAGCACCTCTTCGACTGCACCCAGATCATTCATCAATTCATTGTAACGGGCACGTGGCTCAGCCAGTTTGGCATCCAGAAACTCAAACAGTTCTTTTTTCGCATCGCCCCAGCCAATGCCATTTTCAAACTGCTGGCGCATGGCTGCTGTTTCCTGCTGATCCGCAAAGTAGCTGTACAGCTGGAAGATCGTGCTGTTATCCGCATCTTTAGGCTCACCGGGTTCGCGTGTATCTGTTTTGATCTGCTTGATCAGTTTGTACAAATCATCAGCCGGGCAGAACAGAGGAATGGTATTGTCATAACTCTTAGACATCTTACGACCATCAAGACCCGGGATAAGCTGAGTTTCCTCATCAACTACCGCTTCAGGCAGAGTGAAGAGGTTCTCATAGGTATGATTGAAACGTCCCGCCATATCACGCGCCATTTCAATATGCTGAATCTGGTCTTTACCCACCGGGATAAGATCCGCATTAAACATCAGAATATCCGCAGCCATCAGAATCGGATAGCTGAACAATCCCATGGTCACACCGTCATCAAGATCAGTTTTTCCTGAATCGCGGTTAGCATCCACAGACGCTTTGTAAGCATGGGAACGGTTCATCAAACCTTTCGAACACATACAGGTCAGAATCCAGGTCAGCTCTGTGATTTCAGGGATATCTGTCTGGCGGTAGAACGTGGCTTTGTCAGTATCCAGACCTAAAGCCAACCAGGTTGCAGCAATTTCACGTGTAGATTGTGCGACACGTTCCGGGTCATGACATTTAATCAGTGCATGGAAGTCAGCCAGGAAATAGAAATTGTTGTATTGGTCCCCCTGACTCATCTCGATTGCAGGTTTAATTGCACCAAGATAATTACCAATGTGCGGAGTACCTGTTGTTGTAATACCGGTCAGAACGGTTTTCTTTTCCATGCTTTTTTCTCTTAATAGGTAAATCAGCCATTTTGATAAGTGACTGATATCACTCAACTCATATAATTGCCGGGTATAATACCGGATTATTCGGGAGCCGAGTACTTGAGCGGCACCTGATTTCGTAGTAAAAGTTGTGTTCTGATGTATATAAAAAGCAGCAAAGTGCTGAAGAGAGTTCTAAATGCTGCTCAGTCCGCAAAATAAGAATAAAAAGAGACCATTATGAGTGAATCAATTGCCTCCTGGATCACCCTTTCCGCTTTAGTTGCCAGCATTGGCTGGTACGTTTACCAGAATAACGCCCGCGATCTCCAAAACTTCATCATGAGTGCCGCTTCTGGCTTACTCTGTTTGTGTGGCGGCTTCCTGATTTCAGGCGCGATCATGAAAGTAACCGGCAGTTTGGATAGCGCGATATTCCCTGCGTTACTTGTATGTCTGGGAACTGCCGGCTGTGTAACCGCTCACACCCTATACAAAAAGAAACAAACTCAGAAAGAAAAGCCCAGTAGTTAAGGCAATACTGTTCATTTAAGACAA
>JBMYLM010000066.1:0-13840 GCA_049596335.1 Neptuniibacter sp. | reverse complement strand
GTCAGTTTAAAGGAATCGTGGATGGTTCTCTGACACCAGCAAGCAAGATGACAGTACAGAACCTACGAGCTTCAGGTCGTTAAGAGGGTCTTTCCTCTGTTTCATACTAAGTGAACTTTTCCCGGGCTTTGGCCCGGGTTTTTCGTTTTAAAGAGGTAAATAGTAGTAATGAGAATAGTGATCTGGGGTGCAGGTGGAATCGGTTGTTATTATGGTTCTAAATTACAGCTGGCAGGGCATGAAATTACCTATGTCGCCAGAGGTGATCATCTTGAAGCCATGCAGCTAAAAGGCCTGGTTGTTGAGCATGAGAGGCTGTCGTTTTCAGGCGCTGTATCCGCTGTAGATCAAACAGAACTTCTCAATAATTATAACTGCGATGATTTTGACCTGATCGTTCTTACGGTAAAGGCCAATGCCACCCAAGAGATTATTTCCCAATCCAGGCACTGGTTAAGCAGAGGACAAACTCCGGTTCTGAGTTTACAAAACGGGGTTGAAAATGAGCAGTTAATCGCTGAAGCCGTTGGTAATTCCCGAACACTCGGTGGACTAGCAGTAAGGATTGGTGGCCATATTCAGGAGCCAGGGGTGGTTACGGCCAAAGGAATAGCGCAGATAGTATTAGGTTGCTGGCCCAGCGTTGCTGAGACAAATAATACAAAGTACTTTACAGAAAAACTTGTTGATACATTCAACAGAGCTGGCATCCCAACAACTCACTCAGAAGACATCCAAAAGGAACTCTGGAGAAAATTGCTGATAAATAATGGTGTAAACCCTCTGTCGGCGCTCACAGAACTTGATACCAAAAGCATTACCCATGATTCGGTATACAAGCATGTTGTTTATAAAATGATGGAAGAAACTGCGTTAGCCGCAAGGAACCATGGCGTAGATATCACAGAGAGAGACGTTGATGAAATGTTCAATCTGATCAGTGAGTTCGACGCGATTAAAACCTCAATGCTGGTTGATAAAGAGAAGGGCAGGCCGTTAGAACTGGATGGAATCTGCGGCCCTGTTTTGAGAAATACAGATAACGGTCAGGCCTTGCTAACCGCTTTAATCAGCAATTTATTAAAGCATTAATGAATTAATGTATGACGCTACTCGTAGTGATTAAAAACCGTCACTTTCTCTTCACCTACAGCCAGAACATCGTAGGTATCATTTCCAGGCCGTGTTTCCATTCCAGGTACGTTCTGACCTGCAGGCATGCCTGGTACTGTTAGCCCTCGGATGGCGGGCTGTTCTGCCAGAAGTTTTTTGATATCACTTGCCGGAACATGACCTTCAATAAAGTAGCCATTAATGACGCCTGTATGGCAAGAAGCCAGGTTTCTGGGGATATTAAAGTGTTGTTTAACCGCACCAATATTATTGGACATGCGTGATATAACTTTAAAGCCATTTTCACGTAGGTGGTCTTCCCAGTGTGAACAACACTGGCAGGAGGGTGATTTAAACACTTCTATAACCGGTTGCTCAGCGGAGGCGGTAAAGGCTAAGAAACAAAGAGCTAAAGCAGAAGTTAGTTTTTGAAAGATGTTCATAACAATACCCTTTATCTCTGAACCGCTATGTTCTTAATATTACGAAATTTGTCGTAATTGGATTAAAGAAATTCTTATATCAGATGTTTCCCAGTGTCAGGCGGTTGTTCATCCGGTTCAGCCGCTGAGCCATCTTAAGAATAATCTGATCCTTGACCTTTTCTCTCAGTTCAATGGGCATCTCTTCCATTAATTCCTGATCAATTACCAGGGCCGCAGTTTTGGTTGTCGCAACAACACTGGCTGTTCTGGGTTCGTTGGTCAGGAATGAGATTTCGCCGATGATTTCACCGGCTTTGAACTGGGTGATGATCTGTTTCTGGATACCCTTGATGATATTCACATGGCCACTAAGAAGAACGAAGAAGCGCTTATCCAATGAACCTTCATCAGTCAGATAGTCTTGATTGTCATAAACGATGAAGCACCAGTTAAATTCTGCCAGCGTCTTCTTTTCTTCGGATGTGAGGTCATCAAAGAAAGACACTTTATCGAGAATATCCAGCGCTTGTTCTTTACTGAGAAATTTATTAACGGCCATATATATGACTATCTTGGCTGATGGTTATTTAGAAATAGTTCGTTCCAGACAATGTAGCAAGTTATTGACCTTGCTGAAGGTCTCTTCGTACTCATTTTGAGCATCTGAATCAGCGACGATACCGCCACCTGCCCAGCAGTATATTTTGCCATCTTCACAGAGAAGGGTGCGAATGGTAATGCTGGTGTCCATGCTGCCGCAAAAACTGATGTAGCCAATAGAGCCACAATAGACAGAACGCCTGTGAGGTTCCAGTTCCTCAATGATCTGCATAGCTCTGATTTTAGGTGCTCCGGTAATTGAGCCACCGGGGAAGCAATGTTTTAGCAAAGCTACCGGAGAGCTGTTTGGGGCAAGTCTGCCAGTGACTGTGCTCACCTTATGGTGAACATTTGCGTAGCTCTCAATATTAAACAACTTCGGGACTTTTACACTGTTCAGCTCGCAAACCTTGCTTAGGTCATTACGAAGCAGGTCCACGATCATCAGGTTTTCGGCACGATCCTTTTCCGAGTCAATCAACTCCTGCTTTAAATTCGCATCTGTCTGAGGATCTGCCGATCTGGGCCGGGTGCCTTTAATGGGCTTGGTTGTGACTTGTTGTTGCTTGGACTCCAGAAACTGTTCTGGTGACAGAGAGAGTATCTGTTGCTCAGGTGAATCTAAAAAAGCGGAATAGGGGGTGGGAGCTACTTCTCTCAGCTGTTTATAAGCTGTCCATGTATCGCCAGTAAAATTACTGTTAAAACGCTGAGTGAAATTAACCTGATAGCAATCACCCGCATGGATGTAGTTATCCACTGTTTTCAGTTTCTGCTTATATTCTTCAGCCGTTAAGTTGGCTTCAAATTGGTTGTTCAAAGCAAAAGAGTTGGTTTCTGGCGAGATATCATTAAGGAGTAATGACTCAAGCTGACTCAGTTGTGTTTCATCTACGTTTGGTGTTGAAACCAGAGTAGCAGTTTCTTTGTGGTGATCGACGACAACGGCCCAAAGATATAAGCCGGCTCTGAGATCTGGAAGCTGGGTATATTTAGCCGCCTGACTTTGAAACTGTTCAGTTGATCTACCCAGATCATAAGAAAAGTGACCGATGATACCGCCCTGGAAAGGTAGGTCAGGGTTTTCTGAAACGGTTATCTGATATTTGCTGTAGAGTTTCTGTAATGCATCAAAAGGCTGTTCAGTTCCTTCGGCATTCATCTCCAGAAGTTCAACCGGTTGCGCGCTGATGATGTCAAAACGGCCCCAAGGACATTTCGGCCGGCCACTGTCCAGGAAAACCGCGTAGCCCAAATGGCGAATACGTTCAAAATAGGGTTCGATGCTGGGTAGGTAGGGTAATGCGCGCTGGTTGATCAAGAGTCGAAGTTCTTCAGATTGTCTTGGTATAAAGGCGCATTGTATTTACTGCATTCTGAGCTGTCTATCTAAACCCTTAAACTTACACCCTAAAAAACCGGTAAAGACTAAAGATTGTCGACACATTGGCATTATTACAGGTGAAAATGAGCTAAGATTAAGCTTCAAAAGTTGTTATAGATAATTGTCTGCAAGAATGAATCATCCATTTTCAGTTGAGAAACGTGAGTTTCACCTACCTGACCAACATATTACTTATCGAATTTATCGTAATCCGGATATCGCCACTAAACGGCGCCTGGTTCTATTACATGGTGCGGGCGTCGCGGGTGTAGATACCTGGGATGCGATTATCGCGTTCAGTTCCCAGTGGTCTGAAGTGCTTGTTCCCGACCAGCGCGGTATGGGGGACACTTATTATCCTGATCGTAAAGAGCATCCTTTTACTGCACAGGAGCTGGTCGCTGACCTGAATGCCCTGGTGGATCACCTGGGATGGTGGCAGTTTGATCTAGGCGGTTACTCAATGGGTGGCCTGGTCTCTCTTCTATTTAAGCAACAGCATTCAGATCGCGTCGGCAAACAGTTTCTGCTGGAGTCAGCGGTATTGGATCGACCCTGTTGGGAGACCACCGTTGACCTTCGCGAGAAGTTCTCTGAAGCCTCGGTTCATCTGCGTCAGAACGTTGATATTGCCAGAGGGGTTACTAACTTTCTGGATGCAATCGCGCCCAACAGAAAAGTCTCTCCTCAGGTTGAAGAGGTGACGATTAGCAGATTGGCGTACCGCCCTGAAGGTTTTGCCAATGCTTTGGATTGTGTAACTCGGGAAATAAAGCAGATAGATCGTGAACAACTGGTGGCTGCACAAGGTGATGTGACCAGCTTTATTGGTGGTCACAGTGTTGATCTTATGCATCAGTATCAAAGAGAGTTGGCAGAGCGATTGGCTAACTGGCACTACTTTATGGTGGCGGGTACCGATCACTCTCTACCGTTTCAAAAACCGCGGCAGATCGGCAAGATTATGGATGAAGAGATGCTGCGTTTTCTAAATAAAAAGTGAAGTTAAAGATTTAAGGGAAATTCCTTAAACTTTTGTATTGTGTTGACAATTTATTGCTGTTTTCGTGTTGACTGCGTAATTTAGCAGGAGTATCGTGGCTTCAGTTCGAAATTGTCGACAATCTTGAGATTTGGGTTGTTATGACAGAGATTACAGATAATAAAGTGTTCCAATCCGAAACACGTACCCTGGCAGACCAGGTCTGCGAACAGATCGTAACGGCAATTGTGGTGGGTGATATCCCTCCAGGCCAGAAGATCAGTGAACCAGAACTGGCACGCACATACGGCATCAGCCGTGGCCCATTAAGGGAAGCGATGCGTCGTCTGGAAGCGCTACGTTTGGTAGAAAGAAAACCACATGTAGGCGCAAGGGTAGTCAAACTGTCGGCAAAAGAGCTGGTAGAAATCTACCGTGTTCGTGAAGCTCTTGAAGGTATGGCTTGTCGTTTAGCGGCTGAGTTTATGCCTCAGGAGGAGATAGACAGCTTACGTGAGCTGTTACATGAACATGAGCAGAGCATCGCACAGCTCGACGGACGTTCGTACTTTCAAAAAGAAGGTGATCTCGATTTTCACTACCGAATCGTTCGAGGCTGCAGAAACTCTAAGCTTTTAGAATTCCTCGGTGGTGACCTGTATCACCTGGTACGTATGTACAGATACCAATTCAGTGTCTCAAGTTCACGGCCTAAACGGGCGTTGAAAGAGCATCATCAGATTGTCGACGCGATTGAAGCGCGCGACCCGGAACTGGCTGAGATGCTTATGCGACGTCACATCGGTGCGGCACGTAAGAATATTGAAGGCAAACTGGATAGGGCAACCGAAACCAGAGGTGAATAACATGTCCAACAACCTGACTGCCGGTGCACGTTTTCGTAAAGCACTTGCTGAAACTCAGCCACTCCAAATCGTCGGTACTACTAATGCTTATCATGCAATGATGGCTGAGCGCGTAGGCCACCAGGCAATCTACCTTTCAGGTGGTGGCGTTGCTAACCACTCATACGGTCTGCCTGATCTGGGTATGACGTCTATGAACGATGTACTGGAAGATGTTCGCCGAATTTCAAGTGCTGTTGAAACTCCGCTACTGGTTGATATCGATACAGGTTGGGGTGGTGCATTCAACATTGCTCGTACAGTTAAAGAAATGACTAAAGCAGGCGCGGCTGCGGTTCACCTGGAAGATCAGGTTGCTCAGAAGCGTTGTGGTCACCGTCCGAACAAAGAGATCGTTTCTCTGGAAGAGATGGTGGATCGTGTTAAAGCAGCAGCTGATGCGAAAACAGACGATGATTTCTTCATCATCGCTCGTACAGATGCATTCCAGCAGGATGGTCTTAACGCTGCAGTAGAGCGTGCTCAGGCATGTCTGGAAGCGGGTGCAGATGGCATCTTCGCTGAAGCTGTACACACACTGGAAGATTACAAAGCATTTGCAGAAGGCATCAACGGTGCACATCTGCTGGCTAACATTACCGAGTTCGGTGCAACACCTCTGTATAACAAAGCAGAGTTGGCAGAGAACGGCGCGACTATGGTGCTTTACCCTCTGTCGGCATTCCGTGCGGCTAACAAAGCGGCATTGAATGTGTATGAACACATTTTGAAAGATGGTGATCAGAAAGCAGTCGTAGATACCATGCAGACTCGTATGGAACTTTACGATTTCCTTAACTACCACGACTTCGAGCAGAAACTGGATGCACTTTTCGCAGAAGGTAAAAATAAATAATTAATCTGCTCAAGCGGTTAAAGCGTTAGAAGTTAAATCTAAAGATATAAATTAAGTGGGCCGTTGAAGTTAGTAGAGCCCACATGAATATGCGAAACAGGAGCACAATATGGTCGATAAAAAGCTAGGTGGCGCTGGTCTTCGAGGGCAATCAGCGGGCGAAACAGCACTGTGTACCGTAGGTAAAACCGGTGCAGGTCTGACATACCGTGGCTACGACATCAAGGAACTGGCTGAAAAAGCTCAGTTTGAAGAAGTTGCTTATCTTCTGCTCTATGGAAAGTTGCCTAATCAGGCAGAACTGGATGCTTACAAGGCCAAGCTGAAAGGTATGCGCGCTCTTCCGGACGCACTGAAAGTTGTTCTGGAACAGATTCCTGCGGATGCTCATCCAATGGATGTAATGCGTACGGGTTGTTCAATGCTGGGTAACCTGGAAACAGAACAGGATTTCTCAGAACAGCATGATCACATCGATCGCATGCTGGCTGTTTTCCCAGGCATGATCACCTACTGGTACAACTTCAGCCACAACGGTAAACGTGTTGATGTTGAAACCGATGCAGACTCGATTGCCGAGCAGTTCCTTTGGACCCTGCATAACGAGAAGCCAGAACCGTTGCATGTACAGGTGATGCACGCATCACTGATTCTGTACGCTGAGCACGAGTTCAATGCATCTACATTCACTGCACGTGTGTGTGCATCAACACTGTCTGATATTCACAGCTGTGTAACCGGTGCGATTGGTTCACTTCGTGGTCCACTGCACGGTGGTGCTAACGAGGCAGCAATGGAAATGATCGAAAACTGGCGTTCTGCTGATGAAGCAGAAGCTGAGATCATGGCGATGCTGGAACGTAAAGATAAGATCATGGGCTTTGGCCACGCGATCTACCGTGAGTCTGATCCTCGTAATGCGATCATCAAAGAGTGGTCTAAGAAACTGTCTGAGCAGGTGGGTGATGAATACCTGTACGCAGTATCCGAACGTGTTGAAGCCGTTATGTGGCGCGAGAAGAAGCTGTTCTGTAACGCTGACTTCTTCCATGCATCTGCATACAACTTCATGGGTATCCCTACGAAGCTGTTTACACCAATCTTTGTATGTTCCCGTGCGGCGGGCTGGACAGCTCACGTAATGGAGCAGCGTGCTAACAACCGAATCATTCGTCCTTCTGCTGACTACACAGGTCCAGAGACGTCTGAGTGGGTTGATATCGCAGACCGTCCTTAAGAAGACGACTGGCAGTGACCGTTCTGGTCACTGCCCTGATTTAAATAATAAAAGGTAGAGAGCTCTGCATTTAAAGACCCTCTTTGCCTGAATAAACCTGACAGGTTTTGCCATGAACACAGAATTCCGTAAACCATTACCGGGTGCTGGTGTTGACTACTTCGACACACGTGCTGCTGTTGAAGCTATTCAGCCAGGCTCCTACGCGAAACTGCCATATACTTCTCGTGTACTGGCAGAACAATTGGTACGTCGTTGTGAACCAGAATCACTGACCGACTGCCTGAAACAACTTATCGAAACTAAACGTACGCTGGACTTTCCTTGGTACCCAGCACGTGTTGTATGTCATGACATCCTGGGTCAGACAGCACTGGTAGACCTTGCAGGTCTGCGTGACGCGATTGCTGATCAGGGCGGAGACCCAGCTGCGGTTAACCCAGTTGTGCCAACTCAGCTGATCGTTGACCACTCTCTGGCTGTAGAAGCGCCAGGTTTCGACCCGGACGCGTTCGAGAAGAACCGTGCGATTGAAGATCGTCGTAACGACGACCGTTTCCATTTTATCGACTGGTGTAAAACTGCGTTTGATAACGTAGATGTTATCCCAGCGGGTAACGGTATCATGCACCAGATTAACCTGGAGAAGATGTCTCCGGTTATCCAGAACCGTGACGGTGTAGCATACCCAGATACTTGTGTAGGTACTGACTCCCATACACCACACGTTGACGCACTGGGTGTAATCGCGATTGGTGTAGGTGGTCTGGAAGCAGAAACAGTAATGCTGGGTCTGCCATCAATGATGCGCCTGCCGGACATCGTAGGCGTTAAGATTGTTGGCGAGCGTAACCCTGGTATCACTGCAACGGATATCGCACTGGCGATGACTGAGTTCCTGCGTAACGAGAAAGTTGTTTCCTCTTACCTAGAATTCTTCGGCCCAGGTGCAGCGACACTGTCTATCGGTGACCGTGCGACACTATCCAACATGACACCTGAGTACGGTGCTTCTGCGGGTATGTTCTACATCGACGAACAAACTATCGATTACCTGAAGCTGACGGGTCGTGAACCTGAGCAGGTTGCTCTGGTTGAACAGTATGCTAAAGAGACTGGCCTGTGGGCTGACGATCTGGCAGAAGTTGAGTACGAGCGCGTACTTGAGTTTGATCTGTCTACGGTTGTTCGTAACATGGCGGGTCCTTCAAACCCACACCGTCGTCTGCCAACCACTGCACTTACTGAACGCGGTATTGCGGGTGACGACATGCTGGCTGCAGCTAAAGCTGAAGAAGCTGAAGGTCTGATGCCAGATGGCGCGGTAATCATCGCTGCGATCACATCTTGTACTAACACATCTAACCCACGTAACGTTGTAGCGGCTGGCCTTGTGGCTAAGAAGGCGAACGAGCTAGGTCTGGTTCGTAAACCTTGGGTTAAAACTTCTTTTGCTCCAGGTTCTAAAGTTGCAAAACTGTATCTGGAAGAAGCAGGCCTTCTTCCAGAGCTGGAAAAACTGGGCTTCGGTATCGTTGCTTACGCATGTACTACATGTAACGGTATGTCCGGTGCACTGGATCCAGTAATCGAAAAAGAAGTGGTTGAGCGTGATCTCTACGCGACTGCAGTACTGTCCGGTAACCGTAACTTCGACGGTCGTATCCACCCACATGCTAAGCAGGCGTTCCTGGCTTCACCACCACTGGTTGTAGCTTACGCGATTGCAGGTACTGTTCGTTTCGATATCGAAAACGATGTACTGGCTGTAGTTGATGGTAAAGAGATCACGCTGAAAGATCTGTGGCCATCTGATGAAGAGATCGATGCAATTGTTGAGAAGGCGGTTAAGCCTGAACAGTTCAACCAGATCTACATCCCAATGTTCGATCTGGGTGACGTAGAGCGTGCAGAGAGCCCGTTGTATGACTGGCGTCCAATGTCTACCTACATCCGTCGTCCTCCATACTGGGAAGGCGCACTGGCGGGCGAGCGTACTATGAAAGGTATGCGTCCACTGGCGGTACTGGGTGACAACATCACTACTGACCACCTGTCTCCATCTAACGCAATTCAGGCCAGCTCTGCTGCGGGTGAATACTGCGCGAAAATGGGTCTGCCGGAAGAGGACTTCAACTCTTACGCGACTCACCGTGGTGATCACCTGACTGCGCAGCGTGCAACATTCGCTAACCCGAAACTGCTAAACGAAATGTGCCGCGACGAAAACGGTGAAGTTAAGCAGGGCTCTCTGGCACGTATCGAGCCAGAAGGCACTGAAAGCCGTATGTGGGAAGCAATCGAAACCTACATGGATCGCAAGCAGAACCTGATCATCGTTGCCGGTGCTGACTACGGTCAGGGCTCTTCCCGTGACTGGGCGGCGAAAGGTGTTCGTCTAGCGGGTGTTGAAACAATCGTAGCTGAAGGCTTTGAGCGTATTCACCGAACTAACCTGGTGGGTATGGGTGTTCTGCCGGTTCAGTTTAAAGACGGCGATACTCGTAACACATATGGTATTGATGGCACAGAGACATTCGACGTAGTGGGAGATATCTCTCCACGTTGTGATCTGACTCTGATCATCAACCGGGCTAACGGCGAGAAGGTTGAAGTGCCTGTAACTTGTCGTCTGGATACTGCCGCTGAAGTACATGTGTACAAAGCTGGTGGTGTTCTGCAGCGTTTTGCTAAGGACTTCCTGGAAGGAAGCGCTTAAGTAAACGTTTTACCCGTCATTCCAGCGCAGGCAGGAATCCATGAAACACCCACTGGTCATTCCAGCAAAGGTTGGAATCCAGAAACACCCACTCGTCATTCCAGCGAAGGCTGGAATCCATCGGGTTGGCAGTGGATCCCTGCCTGCGCAGGGATGACAAACGAACCGATAGGCGTTGTTTGCAAACCGTTACCCCGCAGGGCTCACGCGGGGTGACACCCACCCTAAAAAGTCGAGCAAACAACGCCCATCACCTATTGAAAGTTTTTACTAATGATTACTGCCAGAGTAGAGACTCCTCAGAGAGTCAGTAGAGAGTATCAGTAGTTGTTACTAAGAGTTTTCTTAAACGCGGTAGCCTGATTTCACGCCGCAAGAAAGAACAGGATAATGTCTTATGTCCCATGTACCACAGATTAAAATCCCAGCGACTTATATTCGCGGTGGAACCAGTAAAGGTGTTTTCTTCCGTCGTCAGGACCTGCCAGAAGTTGCGCAGGAACCAGGTGAAGCGCGTGACAAAATTCTGATGCGTGTAATCGGTAGCCCAGACCCTTATGGTCAGCAGATCGATGGTATGGGTGGGGCGACATCAAGTACGTCTAAAACAGTCATTCTGGATAAAAGTTCAGAACCAGATCACGATGTGGATTACCTGTTTGGTCAGGTGGCGATCAACAAAGCCTTCGTAGACTGGTCCGGTAACTGCGGTAACCTGACCGCAGCGGTTGGCGCATTTGCTATTTCTGGTGGTCTGGTTGATCCGGAGCGTATCCCTGAAAATGGTATCTGCACAGTACGTATCTGGCAGAAGAACATTAAGAAAACCATCATTGCTCACGTACCTATCACCAACGGTGAAGTTCAGGAAACCGGTGATTTTGAACTGGATGGTGTGACATTCCCAGCAGCTGAAGTTGTGATCGAATTTATGGATCCAGCTGACGGCGAAGGCTCCATGTTCCCAACCGGTAATCTGGTTGATGATATGGAAGTACCGGGTGTGGGTACATTCAAAGCGACCTTCATCAATGCCGGTATCCCAACCATCTTTGTGAATGCGGATGAGATCGGTTACAAAGGTACTGAGCTGCAGAAAGATATCAACGGCAACGCTGATGAGCTTGAGCGCTTTGAAACTATGCGTGCTTACGGTGCGGTTCAGATGGGCCTGATCAGTGATATCTCTGAAGCAGTAGCGCGTCAGCACACACCTAAGATCGCTTTCGTTACTCCGGCTACAGCTTATGAAGCATCCAGCGGTAAGCAGATTTCTGCGGATGATATAGATGTCTGCGTTCGTGCGCTTTCCATGGGTAAACTTCACCACGCAATGATGGGTACAGCATCGGTTGCTATTGCTACCGCAGCAGCTGTACCAGGTACGCTAGTAAACCTTGCTGCTGGTGGCGGTGAGCGTGAAGCGGTTACTTTCGGTCACCCATCAGGCACACTGCGTGTAGGTGCAGCGGCTGAAGAAGTGGACGGTGAATGGACTGCTAAGAAAGCGGTTATGAGCCGAAGTGCCCGCGTTGTAATGGAAGGTAATGTACGTATTCCTGGCGACAGTTTTTGATGCCTTGTCCAACATTGTTGGACATCTAAGAGTTGGAGAACACTGGGTGTGAAAATCTACCTATCAGGATAATCACACTGTTCTTCTTTAGGACCCACGCTTGCGTGGGTTTTTTTTGGTTTCTACAGAGTTTTAACCAAGAGTTCCCAATCGCCACCGTGAATACAGTTTGGATATCTAACAACGGGAAGGGCGGCTTTGAGTTGATAACCTTTATTCAGATAAAGCTTTTTCGCTGTCGGGTTTTCCGAAGCAACGATAATGCTCATTGTATTCACCTGATTGCTGAGAGCGTGCTGTTCAGCTTCTTCCAAAAGAGTTGAAGCTATGCCCATACCTCTGCATGATTGTTGAGTAGCCAATGCATTGATATACCAACTTCCAGGTGCCATCGCTTCGAGTTTGATCAGAGGGCGAACCACTTCGGGGTACTCGTTTATATCCCCAACCACGTATGGCTCATCTAATTGATAAGAGATGATCATACCTGCGACCTGGTCATCTTTATAAATCACTTTGGCGTTTTTATAACTAAAACCCCCTTCATCTCTGGCCGCTCTCTGAGTTCCAACATCCAGAGCAGTTTGGCCATCCGAAGCCATCTCTGACCACAAATGTTCAGGAATACCTTCACCTGCGAGATTGATTAGGTGGGCCAGTTCTTTGGCGTCTTCTCTTTTTGCTTCAACAATTTCCATGAGAGTTCCTGATTTAGTGGCTAGACTGTTAGGTGTTTGCGCGCCATTTTTAAATAACATTGGCCGGACATGCAGTCGGTTTGGATATATAATCCCCTGCAAACATAAGGTTTATAGCTGAGTAAAATCAGAAGCGCAAAGGTAACAAAAGGACCGATATCTTTGGATCAACTCATTTTTACCACCAACAACACGGATCTGTTTGAGCAAGTACAAACAGCTCTCGCGGGTGACTTTCAACTCAATAGATCTTCTGATCTCCTTGATTCGCATCTGGATCAAACCAATATCCTTGATATAGAGGTTCTGGATCGAACACCGAAAAACAGAATTCAGCAGCTTATTGATTCAGATTTTCCAATTTTTCTGACGTGGAAAAATGAGGGGGAGGACCAGAGGCAGTTTGCATTCGATCAGGGCTTTGATGACTTTCTGGCGCCACCGTTTTTCCATAATGTAGTGACGAGTAAGATTCGGATTCATCAAAGCCTAGCGAATTTGAAACAGTCAGGCGATTTTATAAGTGTGCAGCGGAAGCAGGCTAAAAGTAATTTCGATTGCGAGCACGATCATGATTTTCAGGTAATCCAGGATGCTGCGATTCTTAGCCTTGCAACGATTGCTCGTATCCGTGATCACTCTACCGGCAATCACATCCTGCGTACTCAGCATTATGTTAAAGCTCTGGCGGAATTTTTAAAAAATAAAGAACCTTACAAATCAGAGCTGGATCGCAACACCATAGAATTATTTTATAAAACGGCTGCGTTGCATGACATAGGCAAGGTGGGAATCCCAGATAAAATTCTTCAGAAACCTGAGAAGCTGACAGAAGAAGAGTATGAACTTATGAAGCAGCATACAATTCTTGGTTTCAAGGCGATTCATTCGGCGGAGCTTTTGGTGCAGAGGGAAGTTAGTGGCCAGGCGGCTAAATTTTTAACCATCGCTAAACAGGTGACTTTAAGTCACCATGAGCGCTGGGATGGAAATGGTTATCCTCAAGGTCTAAAAGCAGAGAATATTCCAATTGTAGCCCGCTTAATGGCGGTTGCTGATGTTTATGATGCGATGATTTCACGACGTCCATATAAAGGTGAAATGGACCATGAGAGTGCTGCAGAGGCCATTATCCATGGATCAGGCTCTCATTTTGATCCATGTGTAGTTGAGGCTTTTGTTGCGCTACAAGAGACTTTTAAGCATATCTCGGTGAAGCTGGAAGATCATTTCCCATCTGAAGCTGATCTGAGCCTGCACTCTATGGCTGATTTGATTCTGGAGTTGGATAGCAAAACTGTTTAAGTGTTTATGTGAAAAAAGCTCAGTACAAATTTAAAAAGCC
>JBMYLM010000065.1:0-14128 GCA_049596335.1 Neptuniibacter sp. | reverse complement strand
AAATTTAAAAAGCCCCGCTCAGCGGGGCTTTTTATTGCGTCTTATTTCTCGCCTCAAGCTAGATTGCCGAAGTTTCCATCATGTGGATAAGCATAGTTTTAAGCTTCAGCGGTTTGATAGGCTTATTAACCAACTGGAAACCAAGATCTCTTATTTCCTGATTGAGTTCCTGACTGTAGTTCGCTGTAATCATCAATACAGGTAAGCCCCTTACTTTTGCTGTAACGATTTTCGCTGCATCAATACCGTTCTCATCATTATCAAGATGGTAATCAGCAATCAGAAGGTCAACCGGATCTTCTTCAAAATCGACCTGCGCTTCTAAATCCACTACTGAATATGCTGTGGTTACGTTGCAACCCCAACCACTCAGAAGAGTATCCATCGCCTGACAGATGGCTTCATCATTATCAATCAGCCATATATTAACGCCACACAGATTATTCGCGGCCATGGGCATATGAGGACCTGAAACTTCCACAGGTGCAGCAGGAACGCCCATGGGCACTTCAACTGAGAAAACTGAACCTTTGTGCTCTATTGAATCAACATTGATCTGATGGCCTAACACCCCGGAAATTTTATCTACGATGGCCAGACCTAAACCTAAACCTTTATCCTGACCAGGTTGGTCTTTCTTGAGGCGTTTGAATTCCTGGAACACTTCGTTGAGCTGTTCTGAAGGTATGCCACTCCCGGTATCCCAAACCTGAATCAGAAGCTTGTCGCCTCGCCTGCGACAACCCAGGAGGATTTTACCGTTCTTGGTGTAGCGAATAGCGTTGGTCAGGAAGTTACGCAGAATGCGCGCAAGCAACTGAGAATCCGATTTCACAACCGCGCTACAATCAACAGAACGGAAATCCAGTCCTTCAGCATTAGCCAATTCAAGATATTCTGCTGATAGAGTGTCGAATAAACTCTGAATGGGGAAGGACACAACATCAGGCTTAACAACCCCTGCATCCAGTTTAGATATATCAACCAGAGTTCTCAGCAGTGATTCAACATCATCCAGAGAGTTAGAAACCGAGTGTGCCAGTGATTTTTGCTGATCAGCTTCGATCTTTTCAGCCAAAGCACCTGAAAACAACCTGGCAGCATTCAAAGGTTGCAGAAGATCATGACTTACTGCAGCAAGGAATTTGGTTTTTGACAGGTTTGCCTGATCAGCTTCCTGCTTGGCTTCACGCAACCGTGCTTCTACACCTGCACGCTCTTCAATCTCTGAGCGTAACTGTTCATTCAACTCTGTCAGTTCTGAAGTACGTTCTTCTACTCGTTGTTCAAGCAACTGATGCGATAGTTTTAACGCCTCAGCGGAACGTCTTCGTTCGGTAATGTCACGGATCATTACGAAGAAACCATCCGTATTACCATATTGGTCTTTGTTAGCTACATAAGACTTCAATAGATATCGGGGTTCTTGAGCGACGTTCTTCTGCCAGACCTCAAACGTAACGTTTTCACCAGACAGAACGCGCTGGATATAAGGTTTAAGTTCTTCAAACTGCTCATCGGTGTAGACGTTATGTATGCTTTGACCGTGTAAAGCGCCGTGCTCTTTACCAAACCACTCTTCATAAACCTTATTGGCAAAACGATAGTGTAGATCCTGATCAAGATACGCGATTAATGCAGGTACGTTATCCGTAATTAAGCGAATCCACTGTTCATTCTGACGCAGACTTTCTGCATATTGGTGACGTTCGGTGATATCCGTGTAGGTGTTTACAAAACCACCCTGCGGCATTGGATGGGTTCTGACTTCGATAACCTGCCCGCTTTCACCTCTCTGCTCAGATGCTAAGACTTCGCCCTGTTGTGCAGCGGTCAACGCGTGCTGAAGAATAGCATGGTTATCCAACATCAACGCTGCAAACGGCGGATGATCATCCACCAAAGAGGGTTCTACACCAGTAAGGTTTAAGAAACGGTCATTCCAGAGTTCAACGGTTCCTTCCGGATTGACCAACACAACACCCTGAGAGAGGTTATCAACGGTTCGCTGAAGCTGCTCTGTTTTCTGAGCCAGTTCATGTTCACGCTGCGCCGTTTCACGTTCTTTAAGTGCAGTTATATCTGTATACAGAATTACCAGACCACCATCCTGTGTTGGTCTTTCACTCATCTGCACCCAGCGGCCATCGGATAAGCGGTATACTGTGCTGCCTATATTTGAGGCTGGATATTCTTCAGCGATCAATCCACTCTCTTTGGCCAGACGGGTAATATCCTGAATCGTGGTACCGGTCTCAATTTTCAGACCGGTCGATTCCCAAACAGAACTGAACTTACTGTTGAATTGCACGATTTTGCGATTAGCGTCAAACAACACAAAAGCATCGGAGATACTCTCAATTGCATCAATCAAGCGCTGATTGGCAAGAGCCGCTTGTTCGTTGGCCTGCTTCAGTGCCCCGTGACTGCTTTTAAGTTCAGAAAGCACCATATTCAGTGCTTCAGTTCTTTCCCGGACCTGTTCAGCAAGCACAACGGAGTGTTCAAAAGCTGAATAGGCATTAGTCCCCTGAGCGCTGCCGGACTCTACACGCTCCACGAGCACGGTATTAATTTTTTTAAGCTTACGGTTTTCTTCTTCAAGCGCGGCTAAACGCTGCTCGAGTGAACTATCCGGCATCCAGATTTCTCCCCAGCGCTACGCCTGTGAAGGTCTGGTTGACGTGCATCCCTTCCATTTGTTCACCGTAAGTGTTGAACCCAATCACTTTGTTTTCTTTGAGCAGATCAGATACTGAGTCTTTGTACCCTAAAAGCTCAGACTCAAGTTTCCTCAGGAAGCAGTCACAACCAATGATTAATTGCGGCTCACCGATTTTCTGACGGATCTTGTCTAACTTCTGTATCAAATCAGAGGTCATCTCGGCCGGTTCCATTACGGTCATTACAATGCCGTTCTCAACCGCGCAGTAGAACTTCAGGCTGAGGTCATCATTAACCTGCTGAATTGACCTGACAAAGTATTCTTCACCTATTCTTACTGCTATTGGGTTAAGGGCGAAGACTTCATGGTTAAGTTCTTCTACCGGAACTCCGATCACTCGCGCATATTCTTTTGCAGCTGGCTCCGCATTTAACTCATAGACACGACGTGAATCCGCATCAGCCTCAGTTACAATGAGCTTTTCACCTAAGCTTTTCATGTGGTGAGTACTGAAAACCTGGAAGTCGTAAAGCGTATTTACCAGAAGAACGACACCCGCACCTGTATGAAACTTTCCTTTATAGAACACGTGAGTTTTAGCCAGATGACGGTCATCACCCGCCGAACCGCCAAAGTTTGGAATACTGCCCAATGCCGAGTTTAGAGCAACCAGTACATTCTCTTCCTGGATTGAGAGACCATCGAAAAGAGTAAGAGCAAACGTATTGCCTTTAATCAAAGCGATCTCATGTTTACGGCAACCTGCTATCAGCTGTTCAACAACCATCTGAGCATCGGTCAGGCTGAACTCTTCAAGACTTTCAATCAACGCCGCTTCTATCGCAAAGCCTTCTTGCTGGAAACCAATAGCTGATATGCAACCCTGACCATAGCCCTGAGGAGTAATCTCACCTGCGGTAGTACAACCTGTCAGTGGAATTTCTTTAAATTGCTTATTGAGCTCCGAAGCCAATTTTTCGAGGTCATATTCGGCGGAGCAGAAAAAGAGGATAAAACTAATTTTTGGATCAGACAGCTGCTGTTTTAAGTCATTTGCAGCCGTTTCTGGGTCAGGGCTAAAAGTGTAAGCCGTCTTGAAATTTGGTTCCGTGCCCATTTTATTATTCTCCAAGCAGGGTCACATCAATTCTAAGACTTAAGAACAGACACAAAAATACTACTTGAGACCCCAATTGCCATTTAAAATAAGCCATATATCCCATTGATTTATAATGTACTTATTTAGAAATATAAACTTAAGTAGGAGTTAAAAAAACATTAACCATTACTTGAGATGCGTGATCAAGGCTCTGAGTTTGCCAGGCTTTACGGGTTTGTTAAGAACAGGTAACCCAAGACTCTTAAACAATTGCCTGCACTCAGCACTTCTGTCAGCCGTCAGCATTACGCCTGGAATATCAAGTTCAAATGCCTTTCTAACCGCGGCAATTGCATCAGTGCCTAATGCATCGTCATCTAAATGGAAATCAGCAAGGATGATCTCAGGAATAAAACCATCCTCTCGACATTGCTGGATGGCCTCATCGGCAGTGGTCGCAATACAAACGTTACAACCCCACTGTTGCAGCAGAGCATACATACTGGCGAGGATATTCTCTTCGTTATCGATAACCAGAATGCTGGCCCCGGACACCAGATCAGGAACCGGCGTCACCATTGATGTCTGTTTCCTATTGTCGGCTGCAAGCTTAGCTACAGGCAACTCAATCGAAAATACAGACCCTTTACCCACTTCAGATCTGACGGTTATCTTGTGATCAAGTATTTTTGCGATGCGGTCGACAATTGCCAAACCGAGGCCAACACCTTGTCTGTCCCGTCCCTTATCGCATTCCAGCTGCTGAAACTCCTGGAAGATATGATCAATTTTGTCCTGTGGAATGCCTCCACCCGTATCCCAGACCTCTATTGATAATGTCCCATTCTTTCGGCGACAACCTAAAAGCACCCGGCCACTATCGGTATAGCGAATAGCATTACTGATGAAATTCCTGATAATCCTGACCAATAATCGTGAATCACTTCTCACAACGGCAGAACATTCGACGAAATCCAGCTTAAGGCCTTTATTTTCGGCTACCGGTTGAAACTCTGCCGACAAACTGGACAAAATCTGACTCAAATAAAATTCATTTATATCGGGCTTAACGGCTTGTTGATCCAGTTTAGAAATATCAAGAAGGTCGGTAAGTAACTCCTCAGCATTATCTAAAGCGAGATGCACTCGCTCTACTAGTGCCGAGTCATCTTCGGGTAGTTTTCTTTCCCTGAGTGCAGAAATCAGAAGCCTTGCCGCATTCATTGGCTGCAACAAATCATGGCTCGCCGCCGCCAGGTACTTATCTTTACTGTTGTTTGCCTGCACAGCCTCGTCTTTGGCAACTTTTAATTCCTGCTGAATCTGCTCCCTTTCCCTTATCTCCTGCCATAACTTATCATTTAATGTAACAAGCTCCTGGGTACGATTATCAACCCTCATTTCAAGCTCTTCGTTAAGCCTCTTCAACTTATTCTGAGCCAACTTCCTTTCAGTAATATCCTGTACAAATGCCTCGATAATCGGTGTATCGCTATCAACGTTTTTTATGAGCGCATTGATCGCAATATGAATGAGTTCTCCATTGATTTTCTGAAAAACAACTTCCATCCCACGCACATTGCCATTTTTATGCAATTGATCACAAAAACAGGTGTAATGGTGCTCGTTAGCAAAGAGATGTTTACCAATATGGGTGATTGAAGCCTGGAATATTTCCAGCGAAGGGTAACCCAGAATAGTGGCTATTGAAGGGTTCGCACTCAATACCGTGCCGTGCAGCTCAGCCTGAAAAATACCATGCAAAGCATTCTCGAAGAGCCATTTATAACGGTTCTTCTCCTCTTCCAACTCTTCAAGCTTATCTACCAGCTCGGGATAATAACTTTTGCGTGTAGAGTGGTTTCCCAAACCTAAAAGATTGGTAACAACTTCATCCCTGTTGTCAGAGTGCTTCTTCATAAACAACTTCTACATCGCGTTTGTTGGACTTTCTGGGATTCGTCAGCATGCACGGATCAAGAATGGCTTTTGCCGACAGATGAGGAATATCACTTGAAGAGACGCCATTCTCTTTAAGCTTCTGAGACAAACCAACCTCATCTTTTAATTGAATAACATGCTGGATTAACTTTTTCTGAACCTGTGGGGTCGTTAAACCATCGATTTCCAGATTTAACGTTCTGGCCACAACCTTGAAGCGATCTTCAGCTTCTTTGAAGTTGAAATTGATCACGTGCTCTAACAGCATCGCATTACAGAGCCCATGGGGAAGATCCAGATAGCCACCTAGACTGTGAGACATTGCGTGAACAGCACCCAGAATCGCATTTGAAAATGCCAGGCCTGCCTTCATTGAACCCAGCATTACCTGCTCTCTCAGCTGAAGATCGAGTGGATTCTGAACCAAACCAACAATGTTTTGGTTAATCAATCGCATCGCATCCAGAGCATGCATATCGGTTAGCGGCCCAGCGCCCGTTGACACAAACGCCTCAATGGCATGAACCATTGCATCTATGCCGGTACAAGCACTCAAAAAAGGATCCATAGTGACGGTGGTTTCCGGGTCGATCAAAGCGACATCTGGAACCACGGACTTACTGACAATGGAAATTTTAACCTTTTCTACTGGATCAGAAATGATGGCAAACTGGGATACATCCGCGGAGGTTCCCGCAGTAGTTGGAATAAAAATAAGCGGTGGGATCGCTATATCTATTGTATCGATTCCTTCAAAGTCGAGAATATGCCGACCATTTGAGCAAACAATACCTATGCCTTTGGCACAGTCCATTGGACTGCCCCCACCGACGGCCACAATGACGTTGCAATCGTTTTCCTGGTATACCTGAGCCCCAGCCATCACTTCCTCTGCTCTGGGGTTTGGAGACACACCAGTAAACACGGTGTGTTCGATTCCTGCCTCGCTCAGTGTCTCTGAAACATCTTGCAACCAACCTGCTTCTGCCACTCCAGGATCAGAAACAAGCAATACCCTTTTAGCTCCGAAGCTTTTTGCATAATTAGCTACAGAGTGACGGGCGCCGGCTCCAAAAATAATCTCGGGTGAAACGAACTTTCTCAGATTTGAAATGTCACTACTCATTAAGTTCTGCTCTCTCTTATATGGAGCATTTTATTTTTTTCACTTGCATATACTGCTTTGATCTACAGCGTAAAAACTGTAAAAATTCAGCAACATTTTTGACTTATTATTGTTGCAGTACACGATAACGCATTCGCGTAAAAAAAACTAACTTCAGTACTACTACCAGTAGCACGTCATAAGTACTCATCCCCATCAGCCTTGCTGACACACCCATAATTAGCAAAAGTAGTACAGCACTAAGGTTCAAATACAAACCGCCCATTGCCGGATTCTTAACTATTGCCTACTTTTTGATAATCGCTCCATCGTTAAACAATAAAACAATCCGTTATATCGGGGGCGACATGAAAAATAATAAAGCTAAGCTGCTTGCTGCAGCAGTAGCAATGGGCATGAGTGTACAGGCTAGCGCAGCTATCGAACTGTACAATCAGGACAACACAACATTTGCTGTTGATGGTCTTTTCAATGCTTTTTATACATATGAAGATAATTCAGTAACGAACGAAAAGCAGAATCGTGTTCGCATGGGCTTCCTGCCTAACTGGATTGGTTTCAATGTTAGCAAACAAATGGATGATGGCCTGAAACTGGGCGGTCGTTCTTCTTTCTGGGTTACAATTAACGATGGTCATGAGCGCATCACTGATACCGCTATTGATGTTCGTCAGTTCTACGGAACAATTGATGGTGACTTCGGTCAGGTTCTGATCGGTAAAGATTTCGGCATCTACGCTCGTTCAAACATCTTCACAGATGCTCTTCTGTTGGGCACAGGCGCACCTCTAGATTTCGCTGTAGACGCTAATGGTCGTCCAAGCGGCGTAACTTACGGCAACATCGCAATAGGCTACCCATACGCAACTCCTGTAGCACAGATCACTTACCGTTCTCCAGTTTCCAACGGCTTCCAACTGGCTGTTGGTGTAATGGATCCAGAAAGCGGCGAGTACACTGACCTAAATTCAAGCCAGTCAGCACGCTTCGAAGCTGAATTGACTTACAACACTGAATTCGACGGCGGCAAACTGATGGCTTGGATCGGTGGTGCTGTGGGCGAGTCTGGTAGCAACGCAACTCTAACAGTTCCTGCAACAGCTACAACTGCTGGTGAAGACGAAAAAGGCCTTGCTTTCGGTGCTTCCGTTGACTTTGGCGCATTCAAATTAACAGCTTCTGGTTACGACCAGGAAGGTATCAGCAACATCGCTACAGGCCTGACAACTGGCAGCAGCCTGGAAAGCGACGGCTACTTGGTTCAGGGGCAGTACACAACTGGTGACCACCGCCTAGTAGCTAGCCACTCTTCTACTGATGTTGGCGCTGCAGACGACCTGTTCGAAATGAACTCTTATGCTTACTTCTATAGCGTAAACAGCAACCTGACAATTGTTGCTCAGATTGACAACTTTGAACTAGGTGGCACTGATGTAGATCAGTACGCAATCGGTGCTGTTGTTACTTACTAATCCATAGATTAGGTAAGTTAAAAGCTACACGTTGGCCGTAACTCTGCCCCCCCTTCACAGAGTTACGGCCAATTTTTTTGCTCTAAATTCCTCAAATCTATTGTGTGTAAAACAACCCTCCCTCTGCAAAGCAATACCCCCTAAACACAAAGCCCCACTGCTAAAGTATTAGTCAATATCATTCTGTTGCAGAACGGAATTAAACCTTTGTTTTCTGGATAATTAGATCATTAAGGAATGCATCTGATTCTTTACATCCACTCTGGCATTTTGAGTATCTATCTAAGAGCTCTAACCGTCGTACTTCGCCTGCTTCTGCAGGCTTTTTTTTGCTCTTAATAAACTGCATGTTGCTCAAGCCCCACTCAAAATTTCCTGATAGAAACCTAACTCATCACGTAGCACTTTGATTTGGTTGTCGCGCTTTCTGAACCCATGAGCCTCATCAGGGAAGAAAACTGATTGAGTTTTAATATCTTTATTCTGCAATTTCTGAATCATCAAGCGCGTCTGATCAGGTACAACAACCCGGTCCTGCTCCCCCTGGAAGAAGATGACAGGGCAATCTATCTGATCAGCCTTATTAACCGGTGCCAGTTCTGAATACTTTTGCACTTCTCTGTCAGGATCGCCTATTAACCAATCAAGGTACCTAGATTCGAACTTATGAGTTGCTGCTGTTAGTTTTAAAGGATCTGTGACGCCATACAAACTCGCTCCTCCCGCAAAACAAACAAGATCAGACATGGCGTTCAAAGCACTATACCCACCCGAACTGTTGCCACGAATAAATATTGAATCAGGGTCCACCAAACCGTCAGAGATTAATTGATTGACACTGACCTCAATATCCTCAATCTCAACCTCACCCCATCGCCCCTGAAGCTGCATTCTGTAGCTTCTGCCATAGCAGCTACTGCCTCGATAATTCAGATCCAGTACTGAGAAGCCCCTTTGGGTCCAATATTGAATTTTTGGATTCAGAATTGGGTATGTACACGCGGTTGGCCCCCCATGCAGGAAAACCACCACTGGTGAAGGCTGATTAGATTCATATCCGGTGTTTGTTGCCGGATATAAATAGCCATAACTCGGATTGGCCTCACCAAACTGCATTGCAACGGGTTGGGCGCATTCTTCAACAGACAACGGAGCTTTACCACCTGTGATAATGCGATGATTCTCTCCGCCTTTAGAGACAGCAATAATTTGAGGCAACTTAGCAGGACCCGCCGCCACACAAAAAATATCCTCTTCAGAAGCGGCTAATGACCGAAATTGGGTGTAACCCTGAGGGGTAAGATTCTTGCCGCTGCAAAACAACTGAGCACCCTCATGATGATGCTCTACCCAGATCAAATGATTACCTGAGTAAACATAGCTTTTTAAACCAGACTGCCAGGGTGCAGGCATAACATCAGATTCGGCTTCCTGAATACTCTTAATCTCTCCCATTTCTGAGATCGAGAAAATATTCCACCACCCTGACCTGTCAGAAATAAAGCTTAATTTTTTACCATTAAAGCCTGTCTGTGAGATGGATTCCGGGCAGTCTTCACCAGCAATTACCTGATGATCTTTTAAATAGCCTGCCTCATCTAACCTGGCAACATTGAGCTGAGTGCTCGTCCATGGTTGCTCAGGATGCATCCAGCTTACAAATGCCAGGTCATCTCCATCAGAAATATCGGGATAAGCATAAAAGTCATTCCCCTGATGGAGAACAGTCACTAATCCAGATTCGATATCAACGGCCACCAAACGATTTACCACATTCTCATCTGCATGCAGTTCCTGAATAGCGATCAGCCTACTTCGCTTAGCATCCCAAACAGGCTCAATAAATCGAGAATCGGGTGTTTCTGTTATCTTTAACGGCTGCTCTTTACTGTGCGCAGATTGCATATATAACTGCTGATCTTTCGCATTAACAAAAACCAGCTTATCACCACATAAGCACCAGCTACGGCCACCATACTCGTGCACCTTGCTTTGCACGCTGAATTCTTCAGAGGTCAGCTCTGTAATCTCACCATCTACATAACAGCAAATAATGTTCCGCCCTTGCTGATCAGGCCTCTGCTCAACCCAGTACAGATCCCCGCTTCCAGAACATTCCAATTGCGAGTAATCAGTGGAGGCGCTTATCGCTTGCTCCTCTGAGAGACTTGATTTCCAAAAGCCAGGTTTTACGTCAGTCATATTTAACCAATAAAAAAGGGATCAAATTGATCCCTATTATTCTTTTTAAAGCTGTAACTATACAAGCTTAAACATCAGCCTCCGCGAGCAAAGACTTTCGAAGTGCGCTCATTGCGATACTGGAACTGATCCGGATTATTCACCACCGACTCAGCCCGCTCTCGTGCCGCCAGAATCTTGTTGTGATCCGGTGACTTACTGCAGACAGGATCGGCATTGTGCATATCCCCTGTCAACATGTAAGCCTGACAGTGACAGCCGCCCAGATCATCGTCCTGCTCATCACAACTGCGACAAGGCTCTTTCATCCAGCCTTTGCCACGGAAGTAGTTAAAGCCAGTGCTGTCATCCCAGATCTCTTTGAGGCTCATCTCTTTGACGTTCGGAAACTCGATGGGCAACATTCTGGCACTGTGACACGGTAGTGCTTTACCGTCTGGCGTCACTGTCAGGAAGACTTCTCCCCACCCGTTCATGCAACGCTTAGGGCGCTCCTCATAGTAGTCCGGGGTTACAAAGATCAGCTTAATTGGGTTGCCCTCTGCCGCGAGTTTATCCCGATAAGCATTGGTAATCCGTTCTGCTCTTTGCAGTTGTTCCCGTGTAGGCAGCAGCTGCTCCACGTTTTCGTAAGCCCAGCCGTAGTATTGGCAGGTTGCGAGTTCTACGTAGTCCGCTTCAAGCTCGACACAGAGTTCAATGATCCGGTCGATGCGATCAATGTTGTGACGGTGAGTCACGAAGTTCAGTACCATTGGATAGCCCTGAGCTTTGACCTCACGCGCCATCTTCAGTTTCTGATCAAAGGCTTTTTTGGAACCCGCCAACATATTGTTTACGGACTCATCACTGGCCTGAAAACTCACCTGAATGTGCTCAAGCCCCGCTTTATGGAACTCCGCCATTTTGCGTTCGTTAAGCCCCACACCGGAGGTGATCAGGTTGGTGTAGTAACCCATCTCATTGGCACCACCGATCAGTTCGATCAGGTCCTGCCGAACCAAAGGCTCACCACCGGAGAAACCCAGTTGCACGGCTCCCAGCTCGCGCCCCTGCTGGAACACATCCAGCCATTGCTGTGTGGTGAGCTCACCACCAAAATCAGCAAAGTCGAGCGGATTCGAGCAGTACGGGCACTGCAGTGGGCATTTGTAGGTCAGCTCGGCCAGCAACCAAAGTGGCTGACCGTGGCTTTTATCATCAGTAGTGCTTTCGGCACCACTGTTGAGTTGCGGTTGAGCGTTACAGGGTGATCCAGTGTTGCTCATAGGCGCCTCCAAGAAATTCCAGGACATCTGCGCTGATATCACCGGCATCCGGGAATTTGGCCTGCAAGGTATCGATAATGCCTTGTACGTTGCGCTCACCGTCTACCAAAGCCAGAATTTCACCTGCCGGACCATTCAGCTGGATCATACCTTCAGGATAGAGCAAAACGTAACAGTCCTGGGCTTTCTCCCACTGGAACCGGAACATTTTGTTCATAGCCGGGACCATGCCCGGCTCAAGCTGAGTGCTAACCGACGTTGTCTGCTCACTCATTAAACAAACCTCGGTGATAGACTTTTTCGCTCGTCACTGTGTGGAACGGTGCGCGATCCAGTTCGTAGGCCATAGTCATTGCATCCAGCATGGTCCACAGAACATCCAGTTTAAACTGCAGGATTTCCAGCATTCGCTCTTGCTGTTGGCGTGTTGTGTAGTGATCTAAGGTAATATCCAGACCATGCTTCACATCACGACGTGCTTCCGTCAGACGGTTACGGAAGTACTGATAACCTTCTTCTTTGATCCATGGATAATGCTGCGGCCAGGTATCCAGACGGTTCTGATGAATCGTAGGTGCGAAGAGTTCAGTCAGTGAAGAACTTGCCGCTTCCTGCCAGGTTGCTCGACGAGCAAAGTTGATATAAGCGTCCACCGCAAAGCGCACACCCGGCAGAACATGTTCACCGGAAAGAATTTCTTCACGAGTAAGGCCTACAGCCTCAGCTAAACGCAACCATGCTTCGATGCCACCTTCTGCACCATCATAACCATCGTGATCAAGAACGCGCTGCACCCAGTGGCGACGCACATCACGGTCCGGGCAGTTAGCCATAATTGCAGCATCCTTAACCGGGATACTGATCTGATAATAAAAACGATTAGCTACCCAGCCACGGATCTGCTCAGGCGTACTTTTACCCTCATACATAGCGATGTGGTATGGATGTTGAGTATGATACAGCTCACCTTTGGCTCTCAGTGCTGCCTCAAACTCTTCTCTACTCATTGGTAACTGGTCGTTAGCTTGACTACTCATAATGCTCTTAGCCTTTTTATTCTATTCTACTAACCCAGGATCAATTAAAGCTCGATCGACATACCGTCGTATGAAACTTCAATCCCGTGCGACTCTACTTCCGCACGCTCTGCTGAATCTTCATCCAGAATCGGGTTGGTGTTGTTGATATGGATAAGTATCTTGCGCGGCTTTTCCAACGTGTCCAGATACTCAATCATGCCACCCTCGCCTGACTGCGGCAGATGCCCCATCGCCACGCCCAGTTTGTCGCCAACCCCAGAGGTGATCAGCTCATCTTCAGTCCAGATGGTGCCATCCACCATCAAAACATCAGCGTTTTCCATATAAGGACGTAGATGCGGTTCAATCTGGCCTAAACCAGGTGCATAGAACAGAGTTTTTCCCGTCCGGGTGTCTTCGATATGAATACCGATATTATCGCCTGGATGGGGATCATCACGATGAGGAGAATAAGGTGGCGCACTGCTCAGCAGTGGCACAGCCGTCAGCTTCAATTCCGGCACTTGTGGAATCACGAAGCTGTTTTCACCTTCACCGATTGGAATGCGATTAATGTTATTACCGCCGTTCCAGTGTTTCAGCATATTAAAGATCGGGAATCCCGTAGACAGATCCTGCTCAACCATCTCGGTACACCAGATGTTGTGCGGGCAACCTTCGCGTAACATCAGAAGACCGGTGGTATGGTCAATCTGACTGTCCATAAATACGATTGCAGAAATACCGGTATCGCGGATTGAGCGATTAGGTTGCATTGGAGCAAAATTAGCCAGCTGTTCGCGAATATCCGGAGAGGTATTAAAAAGAATCCAGTGTTCGCCATCAACGCTGACAGTAATGGAAGATTGGGTACGGGATTTAGCGTTTAGAGTGCCTGCTCTGAAGCCGGCACAGTTACGGCAGTTACAGTTCCACTGAGGGAAACCACCACCTGCAGCAGAGCCTAATACTTGTACTTTCATTGTTGTTATCTTTAACCGTCTGAAGTCCTGTTACCTACAGGAGGAGGATGAGGTGCATCATGCAGATACAAAAGGTTCCTTCCAAGATAAATTACCCCGACAGATGCCGGGGTAATTTAAAAAATCATTAATAGATCGCTCTATTAACGGTTTGCGAAGTACATAGTTACTTCAAAACCGATGCGCAGATCTTTATAAGCTGGCTTAGTCCACATAGTGTGCGTCCTCTTTTTTGTTATTTAAGGTTAATACAACAAGGATAATAGAAAGGCTACCGTCCATCATATATGGTACTTTGGAGAGTTATGGTGATTTCTGGTGTATGGGGAGATAGAAGGATGGCGTATCCTGTT
>JBMYLM010000064.1:0-14199 GCA_049596335.1 Neptuniibacter sp. | reverse complement strand
AATCAGACAGGAACGCAGCCTGATGTCCGTACACCAGATTTGACATTAACTCGTATAATTGCTGTTCTTGCTTCGCGAGGTCATCCAGTTTGGCATTAATCGAATCAAGGGATATCCATAATTGAACCCCACCCAGAGGCGTTTCCCCAATCCAGATGGATTTGGCAACCATAAGCTTCGAATCTTGTTGAAAGACGGTCGTTTCATTCTTGATGTTGATTGCACTCAATACCTCACTATCTAAAATGTATTTGCCATAGCTGGGTATTAATTGATCACCATCATGAATAATCATCCCTTCGGTGTCGTATACCTGCGCACTGATAACATCTTCTGAAGATTTGATTGCAGTTAAACTGAAGAGCAGGGACTCCATGTCCATGCTGTACAGAGCATTGGTAATATTCTCGGCAAGCACGGTTATAAGCGCTAGCCCGCGTTGCTGGATCTGATCATTCAAATATTGTTCGGTAGATAAATGGCTTTTATCTACAAAGCTATTAAATCCAGAACGGTACTGAAATTGGAGAAAGGTGCTCAGCGTCACCGCTACCAACACAATGAGAGTAACGGTCATTAATCCATAGCGATACTGCAACCCTTTTTTCATACGACCTCAGTTTAACGTCTTATCGACTATCGAAATGATTGAATCTGTCTCCTCAAGTACACTCAGCATGTCCGGCGTTATCCGGTCGAATTTTTTAGTTTTTTGATATGCCTTCAGTACGTCTTTTGCTGAAGGGTCTTCATGTATTTTAAGCAGCACTTCTTTTAATCGTGTTTTTACTTCGTGAGGCAGGTCTTTCCTAACCAGTTCAATGGCTCTAGGGAAGCTGTGGCTTTGATGAAAAATCACGAAATCTTTTCGGAAAAATTCGGGCGTTCTGTCGTTTTTATGCCAGTCCAGATTACTGAAAGCAGCGGCATCTACAATCCCCTTATGCACCCAGGTACTCATGTTTATCTCTTTCCCAGCAAAGAGGTATCCTACATCACCCGCATCAGGTTTATGTGTATGAGAGGGCATTCTGGCAAGAGACTGGCCATTTTGAATCAATAAATAAGCGGGGATGTAGTACGCAGTGGTTGATCCATCATCCTGAAAAGCAACAACTTTGCCCTCAAGGTCGGACAGCGATTCAATTCCACTGTCACGTCGGGCAAAAAATACAGTGTGGTACTCCGGTACCTGTTTCTTCCATTTTCGTAACAGTAATTCGGCTCTGGCACTATTCTTTAAAATCATGGCGGAAAAAGGTGTTTCAGTGACCCAGTCAACTTTTCCTGCTCTCAGAAATGCAGCCATCTCTTCGTTATCCTTGGCCATGACTACCTGAGCATGGCTGTAACCGAGATCAGACATTTTAGATACCGCGTAATCTGCGATCGGTTTCAGGAATTTATAGTGCTTTTTAGGATTGGAACTGATTTTCCCAATCACCAGTGACTTTGAATCAGGTTGCTTGGCATTAGGAGGGGGGCTTTCAGCAAAAGCGAATTGTGGAAGAAATACAGACAAGCAGACTGACAGCACCAGTGTTGGAACATGCCTCTTGAAAAACATCATCATACCCACGAGACTCCATGTGTAAGGCCACACCAAAAATAAAGAAAACTTTGCACTTTCGGCTGTTTCCATTTGGGTTAGGCAAATACGAGAGGTTCATCAATAGGGTCTGAAGGCCTACACCTAACTGATAAAGAGTGATCAGATAATAAACATCTCTTATAAATGTATAGTTGTGACTGGATGGTTCATCAAGCAAAAGCAGTCTGAAAAACAATCAAACTGCAATTACTCATAGTCAGTAATGGAGGGGGTTAGGGTATAGTTCTCAAAAATAAAAAAAGCGCCTAAGTACCGCAGAACGTTTGGTAATGACGGTCGCCATCAGCCGGTGGGTCTTGGTAGTGTTTTGTCGTATCCAGTTCCAGGTAAGGGGATTTAAGAACCCTTAAAAAGGCTTCTGCCTCTGCTGTGCTCCCATCGATAACACAGCTTTCAATGATTGCTTCCATGTGGTGGTTTCTTGGAATTACCACAGGGTTTTGTGAACGCATCAGTTTATAAGCTTCTTCTGGCTCTTGCTTAGCTAAACGTGAGTGCCAGCGCTGTTTCCAATGAGATAAGTTAGAGGGTAGGTCAGAGCCTGAACTGTTTTGGCTTTCAGTCAGTAAATGGAAGGTCTGCGTGTAATCCATTGCGCTTTTACGCATGATTTCCAGCAGATCATTGATGAGCGTTTCATCTCCGGTATCTACAGAACTCAGTCCAATTTTACTGCCCATCATGGCGAAATACTTTTCCTGGAACTCAGGAGCATAGGCATTTAATAATGATTGTGCGATATCTCTTGCTTGCGTTGAATCTTCATCGAACAACGGCATAAGGCTTTCTGCCAGTCTTGCCATATTCCATTGGCCTATCTGTGGTTGATGACCAAAACGGTAGCGGCCTTGTGTATCGATGGAACTGAAGACAGTATTAGGGGAGTAAGCATTCATCATGGCGCAAGGGCCATAATCAATGGTTTCACCGCTTATTGCCGTGTTGTCCGTATTCATTACGCCATGAATAAAACCAACACGCATCCATTGGCAAATCAATTCAATCTGTTTGCGCATCACTGTTGTGAAAAATGCTTTGTAGAATTCAGATCCAGATAACAGTTTAAGCTCAGGGAAATGACGGTCCGCTGCGTAATGGCAAAGCGACTCAACCGCTGCTAAATCTTGCTGAGCTGCAAAGTATTCAAAAGTCCCTACACGAAGATGGCTTGCTGCTACTCGGGTCACCACAGCTCCGGGTTTCACGCCTTCGCGCACAACCGGGTCACCAGTAGTGACTACAGCCAGGGCACGTGTTGTTGGCACCCCAAGCGCATGTATTGCTTCACTCATGATAAATTCACGCACTGCAGGTCCAAGAGCACAGCGGCCATCGCCGCGACGTGAAAACATAGTTGGGCCAGAGCCTTTTAACTGGATATCCCAGCTTGTGCCTTTGGCTTCAACCTCGCCTAGGAGGTGAGCACGTCCATCTCCAAGCCGCGGATTAAAGTGGCCAAACTGATGACCGGTATAGGCTAAAGCGATGGGGGTTGAATCAGGGAATAGCTTATTACCGGAGAAGTACTGGCTCAGAGCTTGTGTATCATCAGTAAGCCCTTCAGGTAAGCCCAGTTCCAGTGCCAGATTTTGATTCCAAAGAAACAGGTTAGGATCAGAAACGGGTGATGGGGAAATTTTTTCATAGAACTGATCCCCTAATTCTAAGTAGCTGTTTTTCAGATTCATGTTGATACTCAAAGGCTCTTCTATTACTGATAATTACACTGAACGTTGGCAATAAACTTAATCGTTTATCGTTATGTTGTCACAGTAATAGTTATTGAATTACTGCTTTGACCGTTTATCCTTGCGTTAGTTTACGCTTTTAACCTGCATACGGATTCTCTATGTCCTCTACTCAAGATGTTGATGCCATTTTAAAAATGAACGAAGAACAGCTTTTTTCACATTTCGTGACTGAAGCTGTGACGCAACAGAAGATCTGGATTCTAACCGATCACTACGGGTGTGTGATGCTAAATACTGAGGATGATGATTGTGTCCCTGTGTGGCCTGATCAATCACTTGCTGAGGCCTGGGCGACTGACGAATGGAGTGAATGCAAGGCCGAAGCTATCCCCCTTAAAAAATGGCACAGTCACTGGACACCTGGATTGGAAGAAGATGGCTTTGCCGTCGTTGTGTGTCCAGTTGAAGGACAGGACGGCATCGTTATCTACGCAGATGATCTGGATAAGTCGCTCGTTAAGAAAGCTCAAAAGCTAAAAAATAAAGGCTGAGTTGAATGAAGCCCTCTGAAATCGGAAAAGCTTACGACCAGATTTTTCAGAAATGGACCGATGACAAGTTTAACCGCGAGAATGGTATTGAGGCGCATAAACGTGCCCTGGCGTTTCTTAAAGAGGGTAACACAGCACTGGATGTTGGTTGCGGGTGTACAGGGCGTTTCTTTGAATTGCTTCAGGAGAACGGTTTAACACCTGAAGGTATCGATATCTCTGAGCGTATGGTTGAGGTAGTCAGAGAAAAGTACCCTGATCTCACTATCTATCACTCCGATATCTGCCAATGGCAACCGCCAAAACAGTATGATTTTATCAGCGGTTGGGACAGCATCTGGCATGTTCCTCTGGCTGAAAAAGAGGCGCTCATTCGTAAGCTTTGTAAGGCTTTAAACCCCGGCGGGGTGTTTATCTTCTCTACCGGCGGGGTGGATGAACCTGAATCTATTACGGATGATGCCATGGGCCCAGAGGTGTATTACTCCACTTTAGGGATACCCAGATATCTCGAGGTGATCAGTGAAGAGAACTGCATTTGCCGTCACCTTGAATACGATCAGTACCCGGAACTGCATCTCTATCTAATCGTCCAGAAATCAGGCTAGCCACGGATTCTGCGAACTCTGAATGAGCGGCCTTTGAGTTTACCTTTTTCTAGTTTTTTCAGTGCGGCTGTAGATGCTTTGCGTTTAACCGCAACGTAAGCGCTGAAATCAAAGATATTGATTTTGCCTACCTCTTTACCATCTATGCCATTTTGGCCCGTGAGCGCGCCCAGAATATCACCGGGACGTACTTTCTGTTTGCGGCCACCGTCAATCTGTAATGTCACCATTGGTGGCTGATAGCCGGAAGATTCCAGAAAAGACTCATCTGGAAGCTCGTCGGCGGTGAACTCTTGGTCCATGTAGTCTTCCAGGGCAATCATTTTGTGGGCTTCACGTTCGCTGAAGAAAGTGAATGCAAGACCACTGCGTCCTGCCCGACCGGTTCGGCCTATACGGTGGACATGAACTTCCGGGTCATGTGCCAGATGGTAGTTCACCACCGCTTCTACGGTTTCAATATCCAGACCTCGTGCAGCCACGTCGGTAGCTACCAGGACCGAAGCACTCTGGTTACTGAAGCGCACCAGTATCTGATCACGCTCTCTCTGCTCAAGATCACCGTGAAGTGCAACAGAGCTGAGGCCACAGCTGCGCAGGGATTCAGATACAGCCTGTGTTTCTTTTTTAGTATTACAGAACACTACTGCGGATTGCGGGCGGTATTTCAATAGTAAAAGTTGTAACGCCCTTAATCGCTGGTCATTTCCCTGAACCTGATAAAAATGCTGTTCAATACTGCTGTTCTCGTGGGCAGTTTCAGCTTTGACCATGACGGGTTTGTACATCAGCTTGGCAGCAATCGCCTCAATCTGTTCAGGGTAAGTAGCGCTGAACAAAAGGTTTTGGCGTTTCTTAGGCAAGTAACTCATGATCGCATCGAGAGAAGCCTGAAAACCCATATCCAGCATGCGATCAGCTTCGTCGAGCACAAAGGTGTGAAGATCATCCAGTTTTAAGCGTTCTTTACGCAGGTGCTCTTCAATTCGCCCTGGTGTTCCGACAACAATATGCGCACCATGCTCAAGAGATCCGATCTGAGGACCAAAGGGCATACCACCACACAACGTAAGGATCTTAATGTTGTGTATGGAACGAGCCAGTTTTCTAAGCTCTTTTGCGACCTGATCTGCCAGCTCGCGGGTAGGGCAGAGAATCAGCCCTTGTACTCTGAAACGCTTAACATCGAGCTTATCCAACAGTCCCAGTCCAAATGCCGCTGTTTTACCTGAGCCGGTTTTCGCCTGCGCGATAACATCTTTACCCTGCAATACATGGGGCAGGCTTTCGCTCTGGATCGGTGTCATCTTTTCATAACCCAGCGAATTCAAGTTTTTCACAAGTGCTGGGTTTAATTTCAGAGTGTTAAAGGCAGGCTGACTCAAGTTGGTATCCTGTGGAGTGTAATGAATGTAGAGGATTTTATCAGATCCTCTACAGAACAAATGATTAAATATTAGCGAGAAGCGGCAGGTTTTCTTCTGGAACGGTTCTGAGTTTTATTTTGAGCATTGGTTTTGCTGCCCGTTGCTTTTTGCCCGGTAGAACCCGCCCTGTTTTGCTTTGACTGAGCATTTTGGCTCTTGGCGTTACCTGATCCAGTGCGGTGCGACTTATTTTTACCTTGAGGTTTATGACCACGGGCATTGTCACCGGAGCGTTGGCCATCACGGTGGCCTTTAGCCTTAGCGCTATTTCTCTCAGCATTTTTTGCGGACGGACGTTTTCGTGCGGGCTTCTTTTTCTGATGGGAATCAGGCAGGGCGTGTACCGGATCGAAACCCTCAATTATCTTACGCTTTAGCTGGCCACCAATTAGTTTTTCTATTCCCCTGAGTTGATCGACCTCATCAGCACTGACCAGAGATACGGCCTCACCGCTCGCGCCCGCACGACCGGTACGGCCAATACGGTGAACGTAGTCTTCAGCAACATTAGGAAGATCAAAATTAACAACTTGAGGTAACTGGCTGATATCCAGACCCCGGGCCGCAATATCTGTTGCTACGAGTACCTTGATTTTACCGTTTTTAAAGGCTTCAAGCGCTTTTACACGGGCTCCCTGACTTTTATTGCCATGAATGGCTAATGCATGTATCTCGGCACTTTCCAGTTGTCTGGTTAGACGGTTGGCACCATGTTTTGTGCGCGTAAATACTAATACCTGATCCCAGCGATGGTACTTAATCATCTCGATCAGTAATGGGCCTTTTTGCTTCTTATCAACCGGGCATATCCACTGCTTAATCGTTGTCGCTGTTGAGTTAACAGGAGTGACTGAAATTTCCACCGGATTGTTCATAAGCCCCTGAGCCAGCTTACGAATCTGGTCAGAGAAAGTGGCTGAGAACATCAGGTTTTGTCGTTGTTTCGGGAGAAAGCCCAGAATCTTTTTGATGTCATGGATAAAACCCATATCCAACATTCGATCGGCTTCATCCAGAATCAGAACTTCCAGATCTGAGAAATTAACAGCACCCTGATTATGCAGGTCAATCAGACGACCAGGTGTTGCAACCAGTATGTCCACACCGCCCCGGAGCACGGATATCTGAGGGTTAATTTTTACCCCTCCAAATACAACATGTGATCTTATTGATAAATTCCCGGAGTAATCACTGACACTTTTGGCAACCTGAGCTGCAAGTTCACGAGTAGGGGTTAAAACCAGTGCTCGGGCTCGCCCTCGTTTTGCCGGAATACCAGAAGTCAGCTTTTCCAGAATAGGTAAAGTAAATCCAGCTGTTTTACCTGTACCGGTTTGCGCAGCTGCCATAAGGTCATGGCCTTCAAGCACAGCGGGAATAGATTGCTCCTGAATAGGAGAGGGTGTGTCATAACCTTTAGCTTTAATAGCATCAAGGATTGGGCGGGATAAGCCCAGTTCATCAAAGTTCATTAGGGTCTCTAAATCAGCAAAAGCGAGATACCGTCCAGTCCGCAACCATGGCGGAGTTAAATCGCGTAATAAATCAATTTGCAGCAAAGAGACTCACACTGAACGACGTGAGCAGATCGACAAGAGGTTGTTTCTACTGAAGAAGAGGAATGGAGGTACGTTCTACAGCTCATTGCATTGTCTGAGTTAAGGAGTGATTTTAACACGTAAGCGCATTGGACAGTTAATAAATCTGAGACAATGTAATAGGTTTGAAAATGTGTGGAATCTGACCCTTTTTTACCGTTTGGGTGTGCGTATTTCCGCCATTTTTAAAGAGTCATAAAATACGGATGATAAGCTAAGTTATTGAACTTAGGTATATTGTTCATAAGTATTATGCGGTGGCATCTCTTTTGCTTTTCTCGCTTCAGTAAAAAATATAATAAAAGCGAAAGAGTGCTGTAGATGAAAAAAACAATAGGTCTCAAATTGGGAGGGTGCTTTCTTCTCACCCTTGCTGTCTTGCTACTGACAAGCCTATATGCCTTAAATGGTGTCACTAATATCAGGCAAACATTGGAACAGATTACAGGTGAAGCCTGGAATACATCCGAAAGTGCATCCTTATTGAGTCTTAATGTAAATCAGGGAAGTGGCTTATTAAGGAGCAGTCTTTCTTACCAAGAGGTGATCCCAGATGAAATCCTTAACAAAGCTGAATTTCACTTACAGCAATCACTCTCATCACTTGAGCATTTAAAAAACGGATCGTATCAAGAACAGAGTAAAGTGCTCAGCCAGTTAGTAGAACAGTTTGCGGTTTTAAAAAAACAGGTCATTTCTGAACATACGGAATACGTTAAAGCCATCGAGCAAAGCCAGCTCGGGGTGGATAAATTTAATACGTACATGAAGCGGTTGGGTTTCTATTCCAATTATCAAATATCCAGCCTTGAAGATGCTTTCCAACGCAATCAGGTCAACTCCTGGAGTGGGGATGTTGAGGACAAGTGGAATTTTGTTATTGCGATTTACAGTTCCAGAATCGCTTTAGGCAACACAGTTACCGCCCTACAGAAACAGTTACAGTCTTCCGACCCTAAGCAGGAGGTTGAACTCGTTAACGACGCGATGATAGAGCTTGCAGATGGGCTTCAGGAAATCATTCAATCTAAACTGGCGCAAAGCGCCATTAATAGTGGCGAGTGGAAAGGGAAAAGCTATTCTGAAGCCGCAACGGCACTATTATCCCGCCATAAAATGCTAACAACTGCTGTGCAGACACGGCAGCAGGCATTTCTTCATACACGCGATACATTACTTACTTTGGTATCAGCACTGGAACATCACAGTAATGAACTGAGGGAGATGATTAATACTGAAGTAAATCAGCAAACGGATACGGCCATTGATCAGGCAAACCTTCTAAATAGCAGTATGTTAGCGAGCTTACCTGTTGGGATTGTTCTTACTCTGATTGCTATCTGGCTCAGCTTCAGGATGGTTATTCGTCCAGTCAAAAATGCCAGTTTTCAGATGGCTGAGATTGCAACAGGTGACGGTGATCTTAGCGTCAGACTTCCTGTGAAAGGTGACGATGAGATTTCAGAGCTAGCGCAAAACTTTAACTGTTTTGTTTCCCGGATATCAGAGACTGTGAGTATGGTATCCAAAAGCAGTCAGAACCTGGTCGAAACGTCGGAGACTCTTAAGAATAATTCTGGAGCGACGCTCACCGCTGTTGAGCTTCAGGATCAGGAGTGCGAGCAGGCGGTGGCATCCATGGCTGAGATAAATGAAACGGTCAATGATATTGCGAATAATGCCAGTACCGCTGCACAGTGTAGTGAATCAATCCAACACAGCACCGGGGAAGGTAGGGCACTGGTGACCAGTAACCGCGATGCGACTGAAAAACTATCTGAAGAAATCCGTGCTGCAACTGAAGTGATCTCTAACCTTGCTGAAGAAAGCAGCAAGGTCGGTAGTATTATCACGGTCATTCAGGGCATTGCTGAACAGACCAACCTACTGGCTCTCAATGCTGCGATTGAAGCGGCCAGGGCGGGCGATCATGGCCGTGGCTTCGCAGTTGTTGCTGATGAAGTAAGAGCCTTATCCCACAGTACTCAGAATGCTACAGAAGAGATCCGTGAGCTGATTGATACGCTTCAGGTGAAAGCCTCTGAGGCAGTTAAAGTGATGCAAGGTGGTCAGGAACTAGCTGGTGAAAATGTACAGTTATCCGAGCAGGTTCATGCCCTGATTGAGCGTATGTCAGATGAGGTTGATCAAATTAACCAACTGAACCTGCTCATTGCAACGGCAACAGAGGAACAGGCACATGTAACTTCGCTGACCAAAGAAAGTCTGCAGCGGATTGGTTTGGCTGCTGGTGAAACTGCCGAATCCGCCAGAAGCAACTCCTCTATAAGTAATCGTTTGGAAGAACAAGCAGCACTTATGCAGCAGATGCTTTCACAATTCCGTACCTGAAGCCGATTCGGAGGCGAATTCTGAACTATATTGATTCTAATGCCGATGAGAAATCAATATGAAGCTGCGTAGTATTCTGCTTTTTCTTACCTTATTTAGTTGTCTGACGGCTTTAGTTGGTGTCTTCTTTTTTTACCAACAGTCGATCAGTTCAAACATCGCAAGAGAGGAACAGTCCGCTGAGACCACTGCACGACTTATTGCAGTGAAACTGGACACGGCTATAGAAAATTACCTCAAAGCCAGTAGTACTTTGGCGTCTTTGCCGGATGTCGTGCATGGACTATCACAGAACGATGCTGAAAGTTATACGAAAAACAAGTTTCTGCTGTATCAGTTTTGTGACAAGGGTCAGGCGAGTATTTGTTATTTGCTCAGACCTGACGGACTGACGGTGGTGGATAACCGCGGGCCTGATCAAAACTCTCTGGAAGGAAAGAATTACTCGTTTCGCCCCTATTTTAGTGAAGCCCTCAAACAGGGCTATTACGTTTATGCCGCACTGGGCACAGTGACCAATAAAAGGGGGCTTTATTTTAGCACCCGTATTGATAACGAAGATTCGGCGACATTAGGCGTGGCCGTGATCAAGGTCCCTATGGATCATCTTGAGGCGGAAATTAAAAACCTTGAAGGTACCGCCGTTTTAATCAACCCGGATGGCGTTATATTTTCCAGTAGTGATAAAAGCTGGGAAATGAGTTCATTGTGGCCGATTCCAGAAGCGCGAATGAGCGAAATAGTTGCTTCAAAGCAGTTTGGTTTGAGTCCACTACCTTCACTGGGTTTTAAAAATGAAAGTAAAGCTCAGAGGCTGAGCAGCCAGCAGGATGAAGTGTTTATCGTTGGTCAGTCGGCATTGAAAACCATGCCCGGCTGGCGCTTACTCTACCTGGATAAATCACCAAAACTGTTGTGGTTGGATGATAAGGTTGTTCCTCTGGTTTCTTTCATGTTTCTGTTGGCTTCTGTGGCCTCGTTAATGCTTTATCGGGTGGGTACAAAAGATCTGGTATACAGAAAAGCAGCAGAGATGGAATTGCTGAGCAGCGAGCAAAGGCTGAGACAGCTTACAGAGCTGACCAATGAGGGTGTGCTTATCCATCAAAATGGCACAATTCTGGATTCCAACAGAGCTGCCGCCGAAATCTTCAACTACCCCGAAGCAGATCTCATTGGTAAGGATATCTGGAGCCTGATGGCTGCTGAGTGCATTTCCACAGCGCACCACAACATGTCTACTGGTTATGAACGTCCTTATGACCTTGAGGGTAAAAGGCGTGGTGGGGATATTTTCCCAATGGAAATCTGTGCTCGAAGCAGTTTCTTAAAGGGCGAAAAGGTCAGGGTTTGTTGTATACGTGACCTTTCTCAAAGTAGCTCAGTCGTCATTGATAGGTTGAATTACTCTATCAACGATGCGCAAGAGCATGATCATCCATTTGCGGTCGTTTACATCGATCTCGATAACTTCAAACGCTTCAACGACAGCCTGGGGCATCAATTTGGTGACAAGTTGCTGATTGCTGCGGCAAGGCGTTTGCGCTGTGGGTTGGAAAGTCAGGACAGTCTTATTCGGCACGGTGGCGACGAGTTTATTGTTTTATTGCACAACTTTGGCACATCCGGGCAGTTATTCCAGTCAGTCGAACGTTTACATAACCTGTTTAATGACGAATTTGTGGTTGATCAGCACCGGGTTTCGGTTTCGGCTACTTTTGGAATTTCGATTTTCCCGCAGCATGGTCATAACGCCAGTGGCTTATTACAAAATGCTGAATTAGCGATGTACCGGTGCCGTGAAAGTGGTACTCAGGGGTTCTTTGCGTTTTATTCTGAGGATATGAGCCGGATAGCCGGGCATAAACTTGAGATGGAACAGTACCTGAGAAGAGCGCTCGAAAACGAAGAATTGTTGCTCAATTATCAACCTGTTTATACCTATAACAATGGTATAGCTGAATTGGTATCCGCCGAGGTATTGGTCCGTTGGCAGTCCGAAGCGCTGGGCTTTGTTGGGCCGGATAAATTTATTCCTATTGCTGAAAATACGGGGCTGATCGTTGAAATTGGCAACTGGATAATCCATACCGCTTGTCAGCAAGGGGCCGATTGGCTTGCCAAAGGTTATCCACCATTTCGGCTGGCTATTAACATCTCGCCAAGGCAATTAAGGCAATACGACTTCATTGATACTTTACAGGAAGTACTGCGGCAGACGGAATATCCTGCAGAACTGCTTTGTATGGAAATCACAGAGGGAATCCTGCTTGAAGATGACCAGTATGCCCAATATATTCTGACTCAGATAAAAGGTCTGGGTATCTCCCTGGCAATTGATGATTTTGGCACAGGTTACTCCTCACTTTCATATTTGAAGCGATATCCTTTCGACCTTCTGAAAATCGACCGCGCATTTGTCAAGGATCTGCACATTGATAAAAGTCACAATCAATTGGTGAAGGCTTGTGTATTAATGGCTCATGGTTTGAACCTGGAAGTGATAGCTGAAGGCGTTGAAACTCAGGAGCAACTTGAATTTTTAGCTGAGCAGTCCTGTGATTTCTATCAGGGCTATCATCTTAACCGGCCAATGCCTTCACAACAGTTTGAAGAGTTGCTCAGTGCAGACGAGCCAGCTGTTGGGAATCTTTAAACCAACGCATCATTATTTTGTCTCAGGCTGACTATCACATACAATAACGCCTCTTTCCGAAGGTGGATCTCTTTGTGCGTTCTATATACAACCCATGGTTTATTGTTGCTGCTGCGGTACTGATTCTTGCAAGTAATGTGGGGATCAGACAAACCACAGGGTTAATGCTGCCTGAAATTAGCCTGTCTCTGGATGAGCCCGTCTCTGATCTTGCCTTTGGCTTTGGCGTTCAAAACCTGCTTTGGGGAGCCGTCGCGCCTTTTGCTGGCATGTTGGCCGAACGCTTTGGCACTGTCAGGGTGTTACAGGCAGGCGGGATAATCTATCTGGCAGGTATGTTATTAGCGGCCTTTGCAGAAAACGGCTGGGTGTTTTTTATCGCTAATGCTGTACTGGTTGGGGTGGGCGTAGGCGCAACTACTTTCCCAATTGTTCTTGCTGCAGTCAGTCGAAAGTTCCCTGCCTCTCGCCGTACATTTGCCTTAGGAGTGACCAGCGCTGGTGGATCTCTTGGGCAGTTTATCTATGCCGTGTTATTAGGACTCATCGATCCGTTTTTTGATTGGTCAGATATTTTCCTGATCTTTTCACTCACCCTTATCACCATTTTGGGTCTATCGGTGTTTCTCAGAGAGGAAGAGGCACCTGAAATCAGATCATCTTCGATGTTTGATCTGGGAGCGATCAGGGAGGCCTTCAGGTGTAGGGAGTATGTACTTCTTAATCTGGGGTTCTTTGTGTGTGGCTTCCATATAGCACTGTTAACAGTACATATGGCAGGCGTTGTGAATTACTGCGGATTACCGCCAGAAGTCGCTGCTAACTCACTGGCTGTTATTGGCCTTGCTAATGTTATAGGTGTAATAGCTGCGGGTTGGGCAGGCGACCGATGGCATAAACCCTGGCTACTGACTTTGATCTACTGGCTGAGAGCCTGTTTGATCATGTGCCTATTGATCATTCCTCCTCAGACAGAGCTGTTTTATCTGTTTTCAGTGGCTATGGGCGTTCTTTGGTTATCAACGGTACCTTTGACCAGTGGAACTGTAGCTCAGATCTTCGGGACTAAAAACCTTGCATCTTTGTTTGGGATCGTAATGTTCAGCCATCAGATTGGTGCTTTTTTTGGCAGTTGGTGGTCCGGTTTGATCTTTGATCAGTCAGGCTCCTATGAGTGGGCTTTGATTCTGAGTGCTGCTTTAGGTTTATTTGCTGCAGCGGTTCACCTACCTATAACCCCTTCAAAATTAAGTCGTTTTCAGCCCGCATAAATTGTTTTCCATTATTTTTGAAAATTTATTCAACTATTTTGCAATCATCTTGACTAAGTAGTCGTCATAAAGACATGAGTGGCCGCTCAGTTTGTAACTCGCTTACCTAAGGTAAGCGAAAAACTCATATTCGCTATTTGCGGGGAATTATCAAGATGAACAGCAAGACTTTGATCACAGCTACATTTATTGGCCTGGCTACTGTTGCGACGACAGTAAACGCAGTGCCTGATGCACCGAAAAACTGGGAAAAATGTGCAGGCATCGCGAAAGCCGGTATGAATGATTGTGGTGCGCTGGACGGTTCACATGGCTGTGCTGGGCAAGCTAAAGGTGATAACCAGGATACTGAGTGGGTTTACGTACCTGAAGGTCAGTGTGCCAAAATCACTGGCGGTGTTGTCGCTAAAGTTAAGCCGGCTAAATAAGCCCT
>JBMYLM010000063.1:0-14207 GCA_049596335.1 Neptuniibacter sp. | reverse complement strand
TCACCCAACACCTCACCTCACAAACCTGGATTCCTGCCTGCGCAGGAATGACGGGTTAGGTGTGTAGTGGTGGTTCATCAAATTAGAAAAAGGCCATCATGCGACGGGCATATGTCAAATATCGAAACTGTTCTGATCACAATTAGCCAGAGTGTTGTTTGGTCAGTTTGTTAACCAGGTCTTCTTTAAGATCTTTATATTCGAAGTCGCTGATGCCTAAAAAGCCTAATACAGGTTTCAGATCTAACAGCTCTTCCTGAGTCTCAGGGATGCGCCAAAAGTGACGATATTCATCGCTGATATCTCGGGCTAATAACAGTAAGCAGAGATAAAGGCGTTTGTTTTCGCTGCCATCAGCCGGTTCATTGAATGTTTTCAGGTAGTGGGGTTGTAGTGCTACAGCTTCGGCAATGCTTTCACTGATCTTCCATTTTTTAACGAGTTCAGCACTGAGTTGGTAATGGCTAACGCCATAGTGTTCCATCTCTTTATTGTAAGTCTCTGTAAGGCTGTAGCCGTTGAGGTCACGGAGGAAATCTTTGAATCCGGGTTTAGCTAGTATGAGGAGGGGTATGCCAATGTCATGCAGCATTCCAAGTGTATAGGCTTCATCACTATCAAAATTGGTGAATTTCAATGCTAATTCGGCGCAAATGGTCGCCACTTCGGTTGCGGTATCCCAGAATCGCTCCATTGGGCCAACGGCAGACAGGCTGTTTTTTAGCGCGGCCAAGCGTGTGATATTAAAAACCTGCTTGATGCCTAAGATTGTTACCGCATGCTTGATCGATGTGATTTCAGTACTGAAACCATAATAGGCCGAGTTAACTGTAGCGATGACGGATGAATACAGAGCAACGTCTTGTTTGATTAAATCGCTGATTCTATCGATGTTGGGTGATGAGTTTCTAAGTTCTTTTGTAAGGTCTATCAGTACCTGTGGTCTGGAAGGAATAACATAACTTGTTGGTGTAGCTGCAAACGTCGACATATAACTCTTCCAAAACAATCCTCTAAATAACTTACTGTATTCCAGTATGAGTGGCAATTTGATCTTTTCCCATTAAGGCCGGAATAGACTAATTGCTATCTCAATCTAGTATACTTCCAGTAACTCGTTAAGAGATATCAAGGTGATATCGAAGAGATATGATTAAGGTCAATAATGCAAAATATAGCTGCATTCACGTTTAAATATGACCAGTTAGAAGATCGCCTCTTGTTAGTCGGGAATCTAAAGAGTCAGGAATCCAGAATTGATTTCTGGTTGACGCGGAAACTCGTATTGAGACTGCTGAATGGAGTGCAGGAGTTGGTTGATAAAACAGCGGCATCTATTCAGCAGGTACCTAAGGAACACAAGTCTCAACTTGCACAATTTCACCATGATCAAGCTAAAAGCAATTTAAGTATTGAGCGAGAAGACCAAAAGCTTGTCCCTGACGCTCCCCAGCTGCTGACTCGAATTGATATCAGTTACAATCATGAACAATATCAATTAACGTTTTTCTCAACCGAACCCGATCCGCTTGCGGTGAGTGTTCTCACGTATGATGAATTACACCAGATTCTACATTTGATTCACAAAGGTGCACTGAGCCTGGAATGGGGCGCATCCCCAAACCTGTTTGAATCAGAGTTTTCTCAAAGTACCCTTCAGTAAAAGTATGACCAGACCTTTTTTAGCCCGGGGCTCCAAAATTCCAAGGTGTCCAACCTGCTTGTTAGCAAAAAAAGTATGTATATGCCGTTATCGTCTGTCTTATGAGGCTAAGGCGCGTTTCATGCTGTTGATGCATCATAATGAAGGCTTTAAACCCACTAACACAGGTCGCTTGATTGAGGATTGCATCGCTGGGACGCAGCGCTTTAAATGGTCTAGAACAGAGCCTTCCCAAAACTTGATCAATGCTTTGAATGATCCTGCAATTGATCCTTATATAGTGTTTCCATCCGGAGAAGGTTACCAGGACCGAATGGTAAGCTTTGAAAAGAAAGCGGGTAAAGAGCCTGTATTTATCATTCTTGACGGTACCTGGCGTCAGGCGCGGAGAATGTTCCGGCATAGCCGTTATCTGGATCACCTCCCGGTGATTCAGCCGGAAGTTCAGGCGCAGTCAAAATATAAGTTGCGCAAAGCTCCGGTCGAAGGTCAATTATGCACGGTTGAGGTGGCTGCAGAGATGCTTAGGAGTGTCGAAGATCAAAAGGGGTATGAATTGCTGTCGTCATATTTCCACGTCTTTAATGAGCATTATAGGGCTTCGCGCCTGAAACGGCCATTAAATGAAGAGTGCGAAGCCAAGAAGATGCTCTTGGATTATCAGGGGCACGTCTAATCAGCACTCTAACCAGAAGGTAACGGGGCCATCATTGATGAGGTTTACCTGCATATCAGCCCCGAATATTCCGGTTTCTGTTATCTCATGTTGTTGTTTTGCCTTAGAGACAAAATAGTCATACAGTCGTTCTCCCAGTTCAGGTGATGCTCCTAAGGAAAATCCCGGCCTCAAACCTTTGCTGGTTTCGGCAACAAGAGTGAATTGAGATACGATGAGCAGACCTCCATTTATTTGTTGGAGGTTGAGGTTCATCTTGCCATCCTCATCTGAAAAAATTCGATATCCCAGAATTTTCTTCAGGAGTTTGTCAGCCTTCGCCTCAGTATCATCCTTCTCAACCCCGAGCAGGAGCAGAATTCCCTGATTGATCTCGCCTGTTGTCTCATTGTTTACATCGACCGATGCTGACTTAACTCTTTGTATTAAGGCTTTCATGTTTGTTTATTCGGATATTTAGGCTAGGGAAACTGCGAAGCTGTCAGTCGCTCGGATTAAATTATCGGTGATGCCTTTCTCAAACGCTGAATGTCCGGCATCTCTTACTATATGGAGTTCCGATTCTGGAAGTGCGTTATAGAGTGAGTAGGCCTGATCAATTGGGCAGACGACATCGTAGCGGCCGTGCACAATTATGGTTTTAAGGTGGCTGATTTTGTCGCAGTTCTCGATAATCTGATTGGGTTCAATAAATGCTTCGTTGATGAAGTAGTGAGCTTCAACCCGGGCCATTGCCAAAGCGACATGCGGGTCAGCAAAGTGATCTACGATATCGTTATTGGGATCGAGTGTTGAGCAGCGACCTTCCCAAATTGACCATGCTTTTGCTGCAGACATGCGGGCAATTTCATTATCTGATGTCAGTCGTTTGTAATATGCCTGTAGCAGATTGTCCTGTTCAGACGGTGGGATAACCTGAAGATACTCCTGCCAGTAATCAGGGAAAATAGCGCTGGCACCTTTTTGATAGAACCACTGAATATCCTGATCACGGCAAAGAAAAATACCTCGCAAGATCATACCGAGTACTTTATTAGAGTGTGCTTGCGCGTAGAGCAGGGCCAGAGTTGAACCCCATGAACCACCAAACAGTAACCATTGTTCAATATTTAGCAGCTCTCTGATTTTTTCCATATCATCTATGAGATGTTGGGTGGTGTTACCTGTAAGCTCTGCGTGAGGTGTGGATTGTCCGCAACCTCGCTGATCAAACAGAATAATGCGGTATTTTTCTGGATCAAAAAAACTACGATGAGCGGGTGAAGTGCCACCGCCGGGTCCGCCATGAATAAACAGGACTGGGATGCCTTGTGGGTTACCGCTTTCCTCAACATACAAAGTATGCAGCTCTGATACCTGCAGCCGATGTTCCGCATATGGATGAATTTCGGGATAAGGTACGCGCATAGGAAAGCCAGCTCCAAAGTAGTTTGTTAACCGCTTAAGTATAGAGAGGCTGTGGGTTTAGGGCTATGTCTGAAGGCAATAAAAAAGGCAGCTTATTGCTGCCTTTTTCAAAAGAGAGATTATTTGTTTTTAGCGCGTTTACGCTCGTTCTCTTTCAGAAGCTTTTTACGCAGGCGGATGAAGTTAGGTGTAACTTCAACCAGTTCGTCATCTTCGATGAAGTCCAGAGCCTGTTCCAGAGTGAAGCGAACAGGAGGTGTAAGCTGGATGTTTTCATCAGAACCAGAAGCACGAACGTTGGTAAGTTGTTTACCCTTAGTTGGGTTAACCGCCAGATCGTTGCTACGGCTGTGAATACCCAGGATCATGCCTTCGTAAACTTCGATGTTTGGATCGATGCTCAGGCGGCCACGATCCTGTAGGTTCCATAGAGCGTAACCCAGTGCTTTACCGGTCACCATGGAAACCAGTACACCGTTGATACGGCTGACTACTTCACCTTCTTTAACCGGACCGTAGTGGTCAAAGATAGAGGTCATGATGCCGGTACCTGAAGTCATCGTCAGGAACAGGGAGCGGAAACCGATCAGGCCTCGGGATGGAATCATGAATGTAAGACGTACACGGCCTTTGCCGTCTACTTCCATATTCGTCATGTCGCCCTTACGCTTACCCAGCTCTTCGATAACTGAACCCTGATGTTCATCTTCAACATCAATCATTACCAGCTCGAAAGGTTCCTGAATCTCACCGTCAATCTCTTTCTGGATTACTTCAGGGCGGGAAACGCCCAGTTCAAACCCTTCACGACGCATGGTTTCAATCAGTACCGACAGGTGAAGTTCACCACGACCAGATACTTTAAATTTCTCAGGCGTCTCACCATCTTCTACGCGCAGAGCTACGTTATGAATCAGCTCGCGGTCAAGACGTTCTTTAATGTTACGGCTGGTTACGAATTTACCGTCCTGACCTGCAAATGGAGAATCATTCACCTGGAAGGTCATGGATACGGTTGGCTCGTCTACGCTCAGCGCTGGTAAGGCCTCAACTTTATCAGGGTCACAGATAGTGTCAGAGATGTTCAGAGCGTCAATACCCGTAACACAAATGATGTCACCCGCAGTCGCACTTTCTACTTCAACACGTTCCAGGCCGTGATAACCCATGATTTTCAGGATGCGGCCGCTACGAATAGCGCCTTCACGGTCAATAACCTTAACTTGCGTATTTGTGTTGATCGTACCGCGAGTTACACGGCCAACACCGATTACGCCAAGGTAGCTGTTGTAGTCCAGAGCGGAAACCTGCATCTGCAGCGGACCATCAACATCAACCTTAGGTGGCTCTACATGTTCAACAATCGCTTCGAACAGTGGAGTCATGTCTTCGGACATTTCTTCAGGGTCGAGACCCGCGATACCGTTCAGTGCAGACGCGTAAACAATTGGGAAATCCAGTTGTTCATCAGTAGCCCCCAGGCTATCAAACAGATCGAATACCTGATCAATAACCCAATCAGGGCGCGCACCAGGGCGGTCAATCTTGTTGATTACAACAATTGGGCGAAGACCCTGATCGAAAGCTTTCTGAGTTACAAAGCGTGTTTGTGGCATTGGGCCATCAACGGCATCAACCAAAAGGCATACACAATCAACCATCGACAGAACTCGCTCAACTTCACCACCGAAATCGGCGTGGCCCGGAGTGTCTACGATGTTAATGCGGTAGTCATTCCATTTGATGGCTGTATTTTTTGCCAGAATGGTAATGCCGCGCTCTTTCTCCTGGTCATTGGAGTCCATGATGCGCTCAGTGCCTTCATCACGGCGACCCAGGGTGCCAGATTGAGATAACAGCTTATCAACCAGAGTTGTTTTACCGTGGTCAACGTGCGCGATGATGGCGATGTTTCTTAGCTTTTCGATCACGAGTGTGTACCTGTAAGGTGTTTTTTGCGAATGCGGCATTATACGTCTTTGTGGGAAAAATACTGCATATTTATTGGACAATTAGCAAAATGCGGATGAATTGTTTTTGGGTATGGTTTTTCCCTGAAAAAAGAGTAGTGATCCGCAGCAATAAATCCGCTTTCTTAGTAGCTGAAATGCTGAATATTAGAGTATGATGTTAGCCGCTTGGGTGATTACATAACTGGAATGCACTGTTTTGGGTATGGTTTTCTATCGATGCTTTATTTTGGTGCGTAGAGGTTATGGTCTGTTCATAACAGGCGTTGAAATCTAAGGGGTTTTTGTTAAAGCGTTGCTTGGCATACAAATTGCTCTCTGAAAATCACCGAATAAATTCTGATTTCTCAAAGGCTGGCTGCTTATTTTAAGTCCGGCCTTATAATTACAAACTGGAGAATGTCTCATGTCAGAGAAGACTCTGAATCTGATCAAAGAAAGCGAAGCTAAATGGGTTGACCTGCGCTTCACAGACTCTCGTGGTAAAGAGCAGCACGTAACTATCCCTGTTTCAGACATGGGTGATGACTTCTTTGAAGAAGGTAAAATGTTCGATGGTTCTTCCATCGCTGGTTGGAAAGGTATCAACGAATCTGACATGATCCTGATGCCTGATGATTCAGCATCTCTGCTGGATCCGTTCTCTGAAGCTCCAACTGTTATCGTTCGTTGTGACATCGTTGAGCCTGCTACTGGTCAGGGTTACGAGCGTGACCCACGTTCTGTTGCTAAACGCGCTGAAGAGTACCTGAAGTCTACTGGTATCGCTGATACTGCTATCTTCGGTCCAGAGCCAGAATTCTTCGTATTCGACGAAGTTCAGTGGCACGCAGACATCAGTGGTTGTGGTTACACTATCGCTTCTGAAGAAGCATCTTGGGCTTCTAGCCACAAGATCGAAGGCGGCAACACTGGTCACCGTCCACGTGTTAAAGGCGGTTACTTCCCAGTACCACCAATCGATTCTCTGCACGACTTGCGTGGCGCTATGTGTGACGCTATGGAAGCAATGGATCTGGAAATTGAAGTACACCACCACGAAGTAGCAACTGCTGGTCAGTGTGAAATCGGTGTTGGTCCAGCGACTCTGACTGCTAAAGCAGACGAAGTTCAGGTTCTGAAATACTGCGTACACAACGTTGCACACGCTTATGGTAAAACAGCTACATTCATGCCTAAGCCACTGGTAGGTGATAACGGTTCTGGTATGCACGTTCACCAGTCTATCTCTAAAGACGGTGTTAACCTGTTTGCTGGTGATGCTTACGCGGGCATGTCTGAAATGGCACTGTACTACATCGGTGGTATCATCAAGCACGCTAAAGCTCTGAACGCACTGACTAACTCTTCTACAAACGCATACAAGCGTCTGGTTCCAGGCTTCGAAGCTCCAGTAATGCTGGCTTACTCTGCTCGTAACCGTTCTGCTTCTATCCGTATTCCATACGTAACGACTCCAAAAGCTCGTCGTATCGAAACTCGTTTCCCTGATCCATCTGCTAACCCATACCTGTGCTTTGCAGCACTGCTGATGGCTGGCCTGGACGGTATCCAGAACAAGATCCACCCTGGTGATGCTGCAGATAAAGATCTGTACGACCTGCCACCAGAAGAAGAAGCAGAAATCCCACAGGTTGCTGGTTCTCTGGAGGAAGCTCTGGACGCACTGGAAACTGATCGTGAGTTCCTGACTAAAGGTGGTGTATTCACTGACGACATGCTGGATGCGTTCATTGCCCTGAAACGTGAAGAAGTTGAGAAAGTGAACATGACTACTCACCCAGTTGAATTTGACCTGTACTACTCTGTATAAGTCGCATCTGGTCTGAAAAAAGCCTCCTTTATGGAGGCTTTTTTGTATCTGAAAATCCCTCTTTTAAATCTCTTTATTTTCCGTGCGCACTGAATTGGTGCGTTTTTGGTGATCCGGTATTACACTTAAATAGTAAGGTTCACACTATTAGTGCGCCTCGGCGCCAATCTGTGGCACTGAAGAAAACTTGGTTTATTTTTTGCAGAATAATCTTTAAGGATAAAGAGAGTAGCTAATGTCACAGCCAGAAATGCATAAACAAATACTGGATAACCTCTCCAGAGCCGTTGTGATGATTAATGATCAACTGGAACTGGAGTATGCAAACCCTTCTGCAGAAATGCTGCTGGAGGCGAGTATGCGTAGGTTGTCACAACTGCCTCTTGAGGAGTGGTTTGTTCTCTGTGGGGAAGAGCGTGAAGATATCAAGAGCTGTCTGGTTTCCGGGCATCCTTATACCCGGAGAGAAGCAAAACTAAGAACTATGGGCGGTAACACGCTTACGGCTGATTACAGTATTAATCCAGTGATGTTGCCTAATGGAGGCAGTCATCTGTTGATAGAGATAGAAGCCCGCGATCGTTTGATGAGAATTGAACGAGAGGAGGATCTTCTTTCGCAGCATGCTACAGCACGTTCTCTCGTTAGAGGCATGGCACATGAAATCAAGAACCCTCTGGGCGGTATACGAGGTGCGGCTCAGTTACTTGAGCGTGAATTAGAAGACCCAAGTCTGCACGATTACACGCGAGTCATCATTGAAGAAGCAGACCGCTTGAGAAATCTTGTTGATCGTCTTCTTGGACCACGTAAATTGCCGAAAATGGAGGATGTAAACATCCATGCCATTTTGGAGCGAGTTTGTAGTTTGATCAGTGCAGAGACAAATCAGGGCCTGAGTCTGGTTAGAGACTACGATCCTAGTATCCCTGAGTTTGTCGGAGATTCTGAGCAGTTGATTCAGGCGATTCTGAATATTGTACGTAACAGTATGCAGGCCCTGTTCAGTGGTGGAGAGACTAAGCCTGTTATTGAGTTGCGCACTCGAGCATTGCGCCAGATCACTCTGGGTACCGAATGTCACCGTCTGGTTTGTTGTGTTGAGATCGTAGATAACGGCCCGGGTATTCCTGAAGAGATTCTAAGTAAGATTTTTTATCCGATGGTTAGTGGCAGAGCTGAAGGTACAGGGTTAGGCCTGTCCATCGCTCAGTCAATAATTAATCAACATCACGGTTTGATCGAGTGTGAGACGAAACCGGGTGAAACCAAATTTAAACTATTTATTCCGTTGGAGCTGAACCATGAGTCTGCTAGGTAATATATGGATAGTGGATGATGACCGATCCATCCGCTGGGTTCTCGAAAAAGCCTTGTCTGCAGAAGGTTTAGATACGGAGTCATTTGAAAGTGCTGACCAGATGCTCTCCAGATTAGAGCGTGGTGTGCCGGATGCGATTATCAGTGACATTCGCATGCCGGGTACTGATGGTTTGCAGTTGTTGAAGCATATTCAGGAATCCCATCCTGAGGTGCCGATCATTATCATGACAGCACACTCGGATCTGGATTCTGCGGTAGCCTCCTATCAGGGCGGAGCATTTGAATATCTGCCTAAACCGTTTGATGTTGATGAAGCTGTGGCATTGGTTAAGCGTGCGCTGGCTCATGCTTTTGAGCAAAGAGAGCAAGTTGCAGAGCAGGTGATGGAAGACAGTACTGAGATCATCGGTGAAGCCCCAGCTATGCAGGAGGTTTTTCGTGCGATAGGGCGTCTGTCTCAGTCGAATATTACCGTATTGATTAATGGTGAATCCGGTACCGGTAAAGAGCTGGTAGCGCATGCATTGCACAAACACAGCCCGCGAAAAGAGAAACCGTTTATCCCTTTGAACATGGCGGCGATTCCTCATGATCTGATTGAATCGGAACTGTTCGGTCACGAAAAAGGTGCATTTACGGGCGCTGCTGCAGCAAGGCGAGGTCGTTTTGAGCAGGCTGATGGCGGTACACTGTTTCTGGATGAAATAGGTGATATGCCTGCTGATGCTCAGACTCGATTGCTACGAGTTCTGGCAGATAGCGAGTTTTATCGGGTTGGTGGTCATACACCGGTTAAGGTAGATGTACGTATCATCGCAGCGACCCATCAGAACCTGGAAAAACTGGTTGAAGAAGGTCGCTTCCGTGAGGATTTATTCCACCGTCTGAACGTTATCAGGGTGCATCTGCCTAAGTTGGCAGAGCGTCGTGAAGACATACCGCGCTTGGCTCGTCATTTCCTGAATATCTCTGCCGAAGACCTTAATGTAGAGCCTAAGGTTCTGGCTTCAGACACAGAAGCTTATATGTGCAATCTGGCTTGGCCAGGTAATGTTCGCCAGCTGGAAAATACTTGTCGCTGGTTGACTGTAATGGCGACCGGCCGTGAAGTGTTGATTGATGACCTGCCGCCAGAATTGATGGAACAGTCTGGTGAACCGGTTGCGGCTGGCAGTAACTGGGAGCAGTCCCTGCGCAATTGGGCTGATCAGCAACTGAGTCTTGGTCAGCGAGGTTTGTTGGATACTGCTGTGCCTGCGTTTGAGCGGATCATGATCGAAACCGCCCTAAAACATACAGCAGGCCGCCGCCGCGATGCTTCTGAGTTACTGGGTTGGGGGCGAAACACTCTTACTCGTAAGATTAAAGAGCTTGGCATGGAAGGCGATAAGTCTGACGAGCAGGATGATGTAGCTTAACGATACCTCATCTGCTTATTCCTATATAATCCCCGCAGCAGAAATGGTGCGGGGATTTTTTTATGTTACATGTAGTTTTATACGAACCAGAGATACCACCCAATACAGGGAATATTATCCGTCTTTGCGCCAATACAGGTTTTAAGTTACACCTGGTCGAACCGCTGGGGTTTGAGCTTGATGATAAACGTTTGCGCAGAGCGGGTTTGGATTACCATGAATTCTCCTCAGTAAAAGTGCATCCGGATCTGGAAACCTGTCTTGCCGATATTCAACCGCGGAAAGTCTGGGCACTTACAACCAAAGGCACCTGTAGTTATGTTGATGCGGATTTTACAGCGGGAGATGTTTTGCTTCTTGGGCCTGAGACCCGTGGTTTGCCGGTCGATGTCAGAGAATCTTTACCCCATGAGCAGTGGTTGAGATTGCCTATGTGCGCAGACAGTCGCAGCCTTAACCTATCCAACGCATGTGCTATTGTTGTTTATGAAGCCTGGCGTCAGTTAGGCTTTAATGGTGCAGTTAAGTAGTTGTCTCTTTTAAGGTTTGGAGAGTAAATGCAGTTTGCAATTATAGTGACTGAAGTTGAGTCGTTTACTTCTGAGAGTGGTGGGCAGGTCATGCGTTTGATTGTGTCTGATCACAAAGGGCGATCAATTTCAGTTATTGGAGCGCCTGAACAGCAAATCAATATCCAGACTGTAAAGAACCAGATGTTACCTATGATTGTGTTGTCTGATCAGGTGGATCGTATATCGGATACCGAATATTTGATTCCTGAAAAATCACTGGTCAGTGTTGTCCCATTGGAATCTAAAGCGATCAAAATGATGCTGGAAGCCGGAAAGGCTGATGAGGTTCTACAAAATTTCGCGGTGTTACCCTAAAGCGATAAAACTCAGCCAGGTTAATTTATAAATAAAAAAACGGAGCGAATGCTCCGTTTTTTTATTTAAGAAACAGTGAGCGTCTTAGTGCTGCTGTTCTTCAGCCTGAGCCTGTTTCTGAGCCATCTGCTGTGCAAACAGAGCGTCAAAGTTAACTGGCGCCAGCATCAATGCTGGGAAGCTTGCTTTAACAACCATTGCGTCAATTGCTTCACGTGCATATGGGAACAGAATGCTTGGGCAGAACGCACCCAGAGTGTGGTTCAGCTCAGGGCCTTCGATACCTGCAATTGCAAAGATACCTGCCTGATGCATTTCTACTAGGAAGGCTGTCTTGTCATCGTTTTTAACGGTAACAGTAATTGTCAGTACAACTTCATAGGCGGTGTCGCTCAGCTTCTGAGTCGATGAGTTCAGCTCAACGCCAACTTCTGGCTGCCATGGTGAAGTAAAGATCGCTGGTGAGTTAGGAGACTCAAAAGAAGCATCTTTAATGTAAACGCGCTGCACGGAGAACTGTGGGCCTTGAGCTTCCTGATTCGCAGTATTCTGTTCGTTCTCAGACATGATAAATCCTTAGAATTAAATCAATTAATTGGAGCTCAGTAGCTCATCTAATTTTCCCTGACGTTCCAGTGCGAAGAGATCGTCACAGCCGCCAACGGGGTTTTCATCGATAAAAATTTGCGGAACGGTATGGCCGCCACTGAGACGGGTCATCTCTTGACGTTTCTCAAGGTCGCCGTCCACTTTTATCTCACTAAACTCAACATTTTTGTGATCCAGTAGCATCTTTGCACGGATGCAGAAAGGGCACCATTGAGTTGTATAAATCGTTACATTCGCCATGATTATTTAACGATTGGCAGGCTCTGGCCTTTCCATTCGGTCATACCGCCAGACAGGCGAACAGCGTTTTCAAAACCTTCAGCTTTCAGCTTACGTGTAGCCGTGCCAGCAGCCTGCCCCAGGTTGCAGACAACAATAACTGGGCGCTGTTTGTATTTGGCCAGTTCGTCGATACGGCGATCAATTTCTGCCAGAGGAATGTGCTTGGCGTTAGTAATATGACCAGTAGACCACTCTTTTTTCGGGCGGATGTCTAAAACAACAGCGTTTTCTTTATTGATCAGCTGTGTTGCCTGAGCGGGGGTCACCGCTTTACCGGCTTTGCTGCGCTCGAAAAAAATAAACATTGCCAGTGTCAGAACCCAGGCTGCAACCATAAAAGGGTGGTTGCCAATAAATTCGATATATTGGTCCATTGCTAATCCAAAATCAGGCTTATTAAGCCACTAAAAAGTTTTGTCGTACTATTGAGGCGCACTAGTATACCTTGCGTTTTTTGACTGTATAAGGGTTAAAGGAAGTAATTTGCGTGTTTTAGCCTAATCATGCTGTTGAAGTTAGCCATAAGGCACGATTCACAGTAAAATCTCGCCCAATTCAATCTTAAAAGACAGACATCCGCACTATGACAGATAAGCGCACTACTAAAGCTCTGATTATCCTCGATGGCTATGGAGTTGAGAGTTCTGAGTCCTCTGCAATTCAGGCAGCTAACACCCCGGTTTGGGATAAGTTGTTATCGGATAACCCAAATGCACGCATTCAGACATCCGGTATGGCGGTTGGTCTGCCTGACGGGCAAATGGGTAACTCTGAAGTGGGCCATATGAACATTGGTGCCGGGCGTATCGTTTATCAGAACTTTACCCGCATTTCCAAGGCGATCGAAGACGGTGATTTCTTTGAAAATCCAGCGTTGACTGCAGCAATGGATAAAGCCATTGCTGCTGATAAAGCTGTGCATGTCCTCGGTCTGTTGTCACCAGGTGGGGTTCATAGCCATGAAGAGCATATCTTTGCATTGTTGGAAATGGCGGTAAAACGTGGTGCCAAGAAGCTGTTTGTTCATGCGATCCTGGATGGTCGTGATATGCCACCACGTTCAGCAGAACCTTCAATACAGAATACAGAAGACAAACTGGCTGAGCTGGGTGTAGGTGCCATCGCAACTGTCGCTGGTCGTTACTTCAGCATGGACCGTGATAATCGTTGGGATCGTGTTCAGCAGGGTTTTGATGCGATGACTCTGGGTAAGGCGGCTTGCGTAGCGAGTTCAGCATTGCAGGCTCTGAATGAAGCTTATGCCCGTGATGAAAATGATGAGTTTGTACAGGCGACTGTGATTACGGATGCCGATGGTGTCGCTAAAGGTATGGTCAATGATGGCGATGCAGTAATCTGCGCTAACTTCCGTCCGGATCGTGCACGTGAAATTACGCGAGCATTCACGGAAGGTGCAGACTTCTCTGGATTTGAGCGTGAGAAAGCTCCGCAGCTTTCAAGCTATGTCATGATGACTCAGTACGCTTCCGATATCGAAGCGGAATGCGCGTACCCTCCAGTCGCTATTCGCAATGATCTAGGGGAATACCTGTCGCAGATAGGCAAAACTCAGCTGCGTATTGCTGAAACAGAAAAATATGCCCATGTGACCTTCTTCTTTAATGGCGGCCAGGAAGATGTATACGAGGGTGAAGACCGCATTTTGATTCCTTCACCGGACGTGGCGACTTATGACCTGAAGCCGGAAATGAGTGCACCTGAAGTAACCGAAAAGCTGGTTGAAGCGATCAAGAGTGGTAAGTATGACCTGATCGTTTGTAACTTTGCGAATGGTGACATGGTTGGCCACACGGGCAAATTTGATGCAGCGGTTAAGGCCTGTGAAGTGGTTGATGACAGTGTTCAACAGGTATTGGCTGCCCTCCGTGAAGTGGATGGTGAGGCTCTGATCACTGCGGACCACGGAAATGTTGAACTGATGGTGAATCCTGAAACGGGTCAACCACATACGTCCCACACAAACTGGCCAGTTGCATTAATCTATGATGGTCCTCGCAATGATTCATTGAAGCTCAAAGATGGAGCGCTTTGTGATCTGGCACCCACACTGTTGGATCTGATGCAGATTGAACAGCCTGATGAGATGACCGGTAAGTCTTTGGCATCTTTCTAAAAAATGTTAAAAAGGGATAAATTAT
>JBMYLM010000062.1:0-14601 GCA_049596335.1 Neptuniibacter sp. | reverse complement strand
TTGAAGCCAACGAAGCCTTCGCTGCACAAGCTATGTCTGTTAACAAAGATCTGGGCTGGAACACTGACATCGTTAACGTAAACGGTGGTGCAATCGCTCTGGGTCACCCAATCGGTGCTTCCGGTTGCCGTGTATTCGTCAGCCTGATTCACGAAATGAACAAGCGTGACGCGAAGAAAGGCCTGGCTACCCTGTGTATTGGTGGTGGTATGGGTACTGCACTTGCAATTGAGCGCGACTAAACTAGACTGACTGTTATCTAGTTTTTTTAGCGCCGTCCTATGAAATTAACCGCTGTGTTCGCACAGCGGTTTTTTTATTTCCGAAAGCACCAAATGTTCGAGAAAACACGAAACAATAATCCGCTTACCAGCGCATTATCGGGTGGAATCAAATGAAGTTAAGAAGGTGAGCTAAGGACTTTCAGCTGTTAAGCCGGACGCTTTGAGGCATACTCTGGAGCATCCACACTATCAGAAGTTTGCTCCGATTCACCATCTTGCCTGGGAGCACACCAGGGCGTTGGTTTTATATTCATCCGCGGAAAAGCACCGGCATTGGCACTACCGGATAGACGGTTGCATTGGTCAGCAACCTGATTGCGCTTAACAATACCAGGTCGTTTCTTGTCTTGATCGTCCATCATAAGCCCCTCTTTGCTGCAATGCAGCAAGCCAGTTTCGGCTATCAAAATAGCTTATATGGCGAGTAACTTATATAGCAACTGAGCACTTTTTAAACAAAACAATACTAAATGCTTACAATCGCGCCCTTACCCACTCCTTCGTAAGCACGAACAAGCACCTGTTCTTTTGGATAGTGTTGTTTAATTTCTTTCGCCAGATGGTTCGCAATCAACTCAACTGTACTGTCGGTATCAATCAGGTAACAAACATTGGCAGGAAGGCTTAATGCAAAATCCCCCTGGGGTGCAGAGTAAGCATAATGGTGGCGAGACTCACATTGCTCAACCAGATGAGCTTCAGAACCGATATAGATATCTTTAAACCGCTCAGCCCACTCGGTTTCCAGATCAGTATCGCGCTGATCATTAATATAGATTTCAATTTTAGAGCGATGGCCATGAGCGATTCGCTGGCAGTTACCATCATGTTTCTGTAAGCCGTGGCTGTAGTGATAGAAAGCACCATCAATCCGCTCAGGTACAAAAGATATCTTTAAGCCTTTTACCTCTTCAGGGAAGAGCTCAAGTAATTTGTCCCTGCACCAGTCAGCAAGAGTATGCTCTGTAATCTCTGGCATGCCCACCAGGCAGATCGCCTGTTCAGGTGAACGGCAATAAAAACTTTCACCATCCGGATACAACCATTCAACCTCTGTATAACCTTCATGCGAGGAATGACTTAATCGCGGCATTCCCGTAGGTACAACCAGTGCGTGGTCCACCCAAAGATCAAACCAATCTTTCACTGCTTTCTTCACAATACCAAAATCGCAGATCATACCTTGTTCGTTCAAGCTGCCATCCAGCTCTAACTGCACAAGCCAGGATTCCCCCATCAATCCACGGTGAGGATGAAGGTAGGAAAAATCTACATTGGTAAGGTTGTCTACAAACAGTTTCACATTTAGCTCCGCTAAACCTGGATTTTCATGAAGGCGCGAACAGGATGCAGCAAACCCAGATAAAGTCAGGTATCAGTCTTAGTAATAGCAAATAAAGTATTTAACCAATATGCTGATCAGTTTTCTGAAACTTCTGTCGTTGCATCCCTCCCTATCTCCCTTGAACTTTGGATAGCCAAAGTTTGACGTGAGATAAGAAGGCCTGCTCAGTCAGAATTCCCAGAAATTCTGATCCCTTCATAAATATCCAGGTTAAATCGGCGCGTATCATAGCCTAAAAACTGATCACAAAAAACGTTACTTCACACAGGGCTTTAGTCTTCAGATATAATAGCTGTTTTTCCACAGATACAACTCAGCCCCCGCATGCGCTTAGACAAATACCTTGCTCAATCTACTGGTTTTTCACGCAAAGAAGTTCGCCGTTTTATGAAAGCTGGTGAAGTTATTGTAAATGACGAAGAAGCGAATAACCCTGCACAACACATCAGTGAAGATGACGAGGTTTATCTGAGCGGCTATCCCGTCGAGGGACCCGGCGATAAGTATCTGATGCTACATAAACCTCTTGGCTGTGTTTGCTCCAACGATGATGGAACGCACCCAACTGTATTGAGTCTGATTGATCTACCGCGTGCTGAAGAGCTGACCATCTGCGGCCGCCTTGATGTGGATACCACGGGTCTGGTTCTGATCACCAATGATGGAAAATGGGCACACCGGGTAACATCACCCAAGCATAAAACCGGCAAGTTATATCAGGTCGTAACTGCTGATCCGATTCCACAGGATGCCGTAGAAAAATTTGAGAAAGGCCTGATGCTTATCAATGATAAAGACCGTACAAAACCGGCACAGTTAACCATCATTGCCGAGAATGAAGCCGAGGTCATTCTCACCGAGGGGCGTTATCATCAGGTCAAACGGATGTTCGCTGCCATTGGCAATAAAGTGGAAGAGCTTCACCGCCAACGCATTGGTGATATCGAGCTGGATGAAGACCTGGAACCGGGTGAATACCGCTTTCTGACTGAAGAAGAGATCAACAGCATCAAATGAGTGATACAGCCTTTAACCAACTGGTTCCCTACCTAAAGACTCAATCAGGGCGTTGCCTGTGGCTGGCAGATGAAAACCTGCTCTCTGCAAATCTGGCTGCAAATGAAAATATCACGGTCATCACCAACCGCATCGATCTGGAACAACACCTTTTCCGCCAAGGCTGGAAAGTTTTTTTCTCCGATTATGACTTCTCCATCATTGAAGATAACTCTCTGGACCGGGTGGTCTACCGGATTTCAAAAGAGAAACCTGTCGTTAATCACATCATCAATCAAGCGTTTCGCTGCCTTAAACCTGATGGCCAGTTAATCCTCTCAGGCGATAAAAATGAAGGCATTAAAAGCTATTTTAGCCATGCTAAAAAACTCTTCGGTGCAGGTGAAAACAGCAAGGTCGAAAAAGATATATGGCTAGCCATTCTCACCAAAGAGAACGAAGAGCCTTCCAAATTATTAGATGCTAAGAATTACCCTGAGTTGCGGGTTACCTGCTCTGACCAAAGCTTTGAATATTACAGTAAACCCGGCGTATTCGGTTGGGACAAAATAGATAAAGGCAGCGCTTATCTCATCGAAAATCTGGACAGCTTTCTGATGACGCTGATCGAACCGCCCAGCAATGCTCTGGATCTGGGCTGCGGTTACGGCTATCTGTCGTTGAATTTAAGCCGTCTCGATATTCCGGTAACCGCAACTGATAACAACGCTGCTGCAATCAGAGCCTGCGAACGTAACTTTGACCGTTATCCCATCAATGCCAAAGTGGTAGCTGCCAGTTGTGCGGAAGGCATCACAGAAAAATTTGATCTGATTATCTGTAACCCACCTTTCCATGCAGGTTTCTCTGTAGATGGAGACCTGACCGATCGTTTCCTTAAAGCGACCCACGATCGCTTACATCATCGTGGAATCGCCTGTTTTGTCACAAACATACATATCCCGATTGAGCGCAAAGCGATGCAGTATTTCCATCAGGCGGAATGCATCATGTCGAACGGTAACTTTAAGCTGGTCAGGATCAGTCACAGCACAGATTAACACCGTGCTAATTCATACTGAGTTGGCTAGGCTTAGGCACCCTTTTTCTTAACTGTCAGATACACACCTGCAACAGCGATCAGCACACCCACTATTGCCATAGTACTCAGTGTTTCATCAAACAGAAGCCAAGCCTCAATCGCAGTTAAGGGCGGCACCAGATAAAAATAGCTGGCAACTTTACTGGCCTCACCTTCCCTGATCATAACCAGTAGTAACAGAATAGCGACAACGGATAGAGCCAGTACCATCCAGGCCAAAGCAGCAATCAGCTGGAAATTCCAAACCACTTCGCCCGAATCAAATTGCCATGCCAGCAATGCCATCACTACAGCCGTGGCAAGATACTGATAAAACGCCCCAACCATAAGATCAACACCCGAACCAAAACGCTTCTGATATAAGGTCCCCAAAGAGATTGCTAACAAAGCAATAAACGCGGCCGTCCAGGCATCCCACCCAGCGGCGGCTCCGCCCTGTACATTCTGACTCACCACCAGCACGACACCCAAAAGTCCCAGCATCAAGCCAAACCACTGTCTTGAATGTAAGCGTTCACTTAGCCAGAACCAGCCCAATAATGCGGTAAGCAGAGGCTGCAAGCCCATGATTAAAGAAGTAATTCCTGCAGGAAGCAACCAGTCGATAGCAACAAAGACCCCGCCCAGATAAAAAGCATGAACCAGAAACCCAACCACCATCTGGTGTCCTGCCTGCGGCAAAGTGCACCACTGAGGCTTACGCCACCAAAGCAGTCCGGCAAAAACCATTAGGGTTAATAGCATCCGAGCCAATAACACACTGAACGGTTCCATATAGGGCACAGCGTATTTGGCACCAATAAAACCAGTGCTCCAAATACCTACAAATGCCCATGGCACCAACGCGAGTTTTTGCTCTCTGCTTAACATTGCTATCTCCTTTCTTGGAGAAGCAACTTTAGTGATAAGGCCAACAAGCCTAAAGGGACACAAGGCTACCTTTTAATAGGGTACAGATAACTAATTACTGCTTTTTAGCATCAAATTGACTAACCTGTACCCATGAAAAAATATATGCAATTGGCGGATGCGCTGAAATCCAAAATTGAACAGGGAGAGTTAGCCCCAGGCTCCCGCCTGCCTTCTATCAGAGCGATCTGCCAGCAGTATCAGTTCAGTAAAAACACAGTGATTCGCGCACTTAATGAGCTGGAAGATCAAATGCTGGTTCAGGCAAAAACCCGCCAGGGTTTTATCGTCACAGCGCCTAATAAAATAATTCCCACTCTTGAACCTCGAAAAGTCACCCTCGGGGCAACCGCCTTCAGCGTTTTAGGTGCCGCCAATAAACCCGGCAATCTGGCTTTAGGTTCCGCCTATCCAGATGCGCGCTGGCCAACAGTCCGTTGGTACTACCAGCAACAGGCAAAAACTGCCCGGCACTGGGCATTAGAGTCCGTTCGTCGCCGCAGCCATTACAGCACTCCCCCTGGAGACCCCAGTTTAAGATCCGCAATTGCAGATCATCTGAACAACACTGCTTTTACCTGTAATAGTGAAGAGATTGTTATTACTCAGGGAACTCAGGAGGCCGTATCACTCTGCCTCCGGGCAGTGGCCGACGCCGGCGATACCATTGCTGTAGAATCGCCTTGTTATTACGGCACCCTGCAATGCATCGAAGCTCTGGGTCTAAAGGTTTTAGAACTGCCTTCAGATCCAATTAACGGTACCAATCTGGATGCGCTGGAATCTGCCTTAAAAAAGTGGCCAATCAAAGCGGTTCTAACCAACCCTAGTTTTAACAACCCCTATGGTTTTAATCTTGATCTGGACAGCCGCAAAAGGCTGATTGATATTGCCAACCGCTGGGATATCGCCATTATTGAGGATGATGTATCTGGCGAACTGAGCTATAGCCAGCAACGGCCAACTCCACTAAAAGGACTTGATACAGAACACCGCGTACTTTATTGCAGTTCTTTTTCCAAAACTATGGACGTCGATATCCGTATCGGCTGGGCACTTCCGGGTCGATACTTTGACCGGGTTAACTACTTCAAATATGTCACCAGCATCGCCTGCCCTGCAATAAACCAACAAACAGTCGCTGAATTACTGAAAGGCCGTCGCTATAAACGCCACCTCAATCAGATCAATAAGCATTATGCAGAACGGGCTCAACTTCTGGCAGAAGACACCCGCAGATTCTGGCCCAAAGACACACTTTTCATGATCCCTAAGGGCGGAATTTTACAGTGGTTTGAACTGCCTGAGTCCGTCAACAGTGATCAGTTATTTCAATTGGCACTGAATGCAGGTATTGGAATTGCTCCGGGAAACCTGTTCTGCGCCGATAACCGGTTCGGACATCATATTCGCCTTTGCTACGCTCATTACACTCAGAACCCAGAACAGGTAACTGCCATCGAAATGCTCGGCGAAATGATGGATGGATTAAGCTGACATAAAGTTAGCCAGTTCCTTGAAAGCCATACTCTATAAGCCTTTCAGCCACCCTTGCTCATCATATCCACAAAGTTATCCACGGTTTTACTGGATAACCTGACTCATAATTCTTCCCACAAATTCACAAAAATACTATTAAAACAATAACCTAATTGACTGATTTATTTGACCTTTGTACAAAATTTGTGCTATTTGGTTAAAGAAAAGTGTAGAGCGAACTAAATGGGTTGTGTAAATCTCAGGGAAAGTGACGACCATAAAACCGTCGAAGCGGTTTTAGATCAACCACCAGGTACTGAAAGCATTGATGTTGAGTTTATCCAGCATCTGCTGGAAGACTCGGACTTCTCCTGCTGTAAATTCGAAGACAGCGGTATAAACCAGCTTGTCAGCGCAGCAGAAGCGCTCCTTGCTGATAAAGACCAAAATGAAATCAATCTTCCCATCTCTTTTATCGTCGCTAAACGCGTAGATGCACAATTATCCCTGCAATTAAGCCCTGATAAACTGACCGCCACGGCCATCATACGATCGGCCTATGGTGGACGATCAATAGGTCCAAACCAACTCAAGCAAGCACTGGCTGCCGCCAATATACGAAAAGGCCTTAAAACCTCCGAACTCAAAACCCTCCTTACCGAAGCTCATCACGCCAAACCCGGAACCACCATCCAAAAAGAGATCGCCTGCGGTAAAAATCCGCAACATGGCCGTGATGGTGAATGGATCTCTGATGTAAAAACTCTGAGACAGCAATTAAGTAAACCGCAGGAGCGTGAAGATGGCACTGTGGATATGCTGGATTTCGGTGAGATTGTGACGGTTAAAGAGGGGGAGTTACTCATGCACCTTGAACCCCCGACTCCAGGTAAAAGCGGATTTACGGTCACCGGGGAGGTTATCCCCCCAAAACCAGGCAAAGAAGTCCCCTTCTGCCCAGCAGAAGGTGTCACTCTCAGCGAAAGCAAAGACCAGATTCTCGCCACCCGACAAGGCATACCTATTGAACAACCCAGAGGTATGCGTGTTGATCAGATCTATACCACTGCGAAAGTTGATGTCAGTACAGGGCATGTAGACTTCGATGGCAGCGTTATTATTCAGGGCGATGTCAGTGACTCCATGAAGGTCACAGCAACCGGTGATATTACAATTGGCGGTTCAGTTTATTACGCCACCATCGAAGCGGGTGGCGATATTTTAGTGAAGAATGGTGTAATCGGTCGTCAGCAGGAAAATGCGAAACAGCTCAACGTAGATGAGATCAACTGCCAACTGAGCGCAGCGGGTCATATTCAGTTGGGCTTCGCTCAATATACGAAACTACAGGCCAATAAAGATATCAAAGTAGAAAAACAACTCCTGCACTGTTTCACTCAAGCCAAAGGACTACTGGATATTGGCAGAGGACCAAAAGACCGTAACAGCAAGCTGATTGGCGGTATCACGATGGCCTGCAAAGGCATATCCTGTGCAAACTATGGTACTGAAGCCTTTATCCCCACTGATGTCAGAATGTGCTGCAATTATCAGGAACTCATGGATTTAGAGCAGAAAATCAACAGTAAGCTGCCTGAGAATGAGCAGCTTCTGCAAGAGATGAAGCTTTTACTCCCCAGTTACAAAGAGCTTCCCAACACTCCAGAATCCTCAAGAAAAACCCAGCAACTTAAACAGGCCATTGTGCAGACCCAAAAACTGGTCGCTACTCTCAAACATAAAATCAAGAAACTCAGACTGGCAAGAGACTCTCAACTGGGGAGCGCAAAGTTGCTCATTCGAGGAAAAATTTTTCCCAACGTAAAAATCCAAATTGCTAACTACCCTTTGAAAATAACGGACGAGCATCAAGGGGGCAGTGTTTATTTCAAGCAGGGCGAAGTTGTTTACGATCCTGATGACCGATAAATAACACCTATTTCTCTTGTTATAAAGATGACATTCTCAGGACTTTTAACAAAGCCTCACCCGTCTTCAGAGCGTCAAAACCCTCTCACAACCTTCGCTATATCAGGTCTTGCGGTCTTTTCGTAGCTCTCTGGCATATAAATTGATGCAACTCCTCAACAAAATGACTTTGTAGCAGATTCTTAAACAACATTAGGAGCTCTGCTTAATTTTCAGGAGTGAACCATGGGAATTTTTATAAGCACAGCCTCCGCCAGTCAGGAACTTAAAGAAAGCAGTATAAGTACTGCCATCACCCGCATTGCAATGTCCGTTGCAAAACTTACCCCCTCAGTTCAGCCGCCTGCAGCACCTGCTCTTGAGCTAAGTTTTTTACTCCCAGGAAAGCATGAAAAACCTGACTTCCAAGGCATGCAGATGGGAGGGTTCAGCCACGAAAATGGTACCCTCTTTTTCGAATGCGCTGTTCCTGAAAGCATGCTCGATTCACACCAAGCCGTACCCTATGTTCTGGCCGTGCTGGATGATGTAATCAGCAATGCCGTCGACTATTTCCAGGATGAGGGGGTCACATTTGATCACCCCTCCTGGCTCAGCTATCTGAAGCTGATCAAACAGGACATTGTCTAAGGGGAAGACATGTTATTAAAACTTGAACGCAACATAGCTAAGCCCCTGTTCGAAAATCATCCGGACCTACGTAACTGGGAAACCCAGCTAAACCTTTCTTCCCGGGTCGAGATCCCATTTGCAGAATTCAACTCTGAGCAACTGCAAACCCTGATCGATCTTTACAGCGTTATTAATCCGGGTAAAACCGCATTACTTCAGGCCTTACGAGAAGGTAGCAGCAATCACAATCACAGCTGTTCCGACCTTGAGTTTCTGTTACCTGAAATGATCCGTTATCTGTTGGATCAAAGTGAACGCGGTTGGCTTTTCCGTCTTGATGGTGGCGGCTCATTATTACCTTATGCCATTACCCGCATTGATTTCAGTGCCGCTGGACAGGAAGAACAGGCTCGCATTCTGATCGAACTAAAAGCGAACTCACGGGGAAAGCTAAGCACTACCCAGGTACTGATCACCGAACGGGATCTTGAGCATGGAGGGCTTCCGGCGCTTCTGGCGGCCAAATCCTACCTAAAAGAGACGCCTGAGCTACTTGAACAATTTGATCGTAGTAATGAGAAGTTCCTGCTCTGGCGTGAACAAAGTGGTGAACAGTTTTCAGGCGCTGGTACTGGTCTCTACTGTGAAGACCCTGCAGCCAGCCATCGCAATACCGACTGGTCACGTAAAACCCGGGTAGTACTCTCCACCAGCGGCTCTTCTGCCAGACTGGTGAATGACGAATCCATTCTGGATAACAGGGAACTCACTTTAAACCACGCCGGCAATCTGCTTAAGCCACTGCTGAAAAAAATCGACCGTAATTCTCCTTTTGAGTACACAACGGAACAGGCATTGAACGCACTGGCTGAAGAATTTCCAGAAGTTCGTTTTCGCGAAATCCCCGTTCATGGTTATATCCTGATGTTCCATCTCGAACTTCACCACCACCTCTGGGTGCATATTGATAATCTCACTCCTTACCAATACAACCCGGAATTGAAAAATAAATTGGTTCTGCCCACAGAGCATGTTGAACTGATTGATATCCTTACTGCTGACATTGAAGTGTTTATGGAGGATATCGTAGAAGGGAAATCAGGTGGTACGACAGTTCTGTGCAGTGGGCCGCCAGGTGTTGGGAAAACCCTGACCGCAGAAGTCTACGCCGAAATCATTGGCCGTCCGCTCTACCGTGTCCATTCAGGTCAGCTCGGCCTGAAGGTAGCGGAGATGGAGAAGAACCTTAAAGAGGTCCTGATTCGTGCACAACGTTGGGGAGCAGTAATGCTGATCGACGAAGCCGATGTCTATATCAAACGCCGTGATGACAACCTGACTATGAATGCCGTAGTCGGTGTGTTCCTGCGCGTACTGGAATACTTTAACGGTTTGTTATTTCTGACTACAAACCGGATTGAGGATATTGATGAAGCGATCATCTCCCGATGTATAGCCATGATTAAATACCATACACCCACTCAAACAGAGCGTTACAGGATCTGGTCAGTTATGGCAGAACAGTTTGGGTTGACTCTGGAACAGGAAACGTTAGAGCAATTGGCAGAACGTTTCGCCAACGCATCAGGACGGGATATTAAAGGCCTGGCAAAACTGGTCTCACGCTTTGCTCAGCATCGTGCGGTTATACCCACTATGGAAGTATTTGAACACTGTGCCAGTTTCCGGGGTCTGGAATGACCTAGCCGGTTTCAGTTTGTTTTTCTGGATCGATGATCACAATATTGTATATATGCTCCTGCAATGCCTGCTTACATGCAACGCACAGGGGCCGCTCCACTCCAATTTCCGCCCATTGAATTTGTTCAGGTTGAAGCTGGGAACTCACAATTTTTGCTAAGCATGGACCACATGAGATTGGGTCGTCATTCACCATTACTACACTCAACTCTGCTTAGATTTCTATCTCAGTATAAACACAAAAAAATCGTCTCGTGAATCAAGGTGGCCCTCAAAGCTGATATTGAAGTCACCTTTCAAACTTGTATAACTTTTAAACAATGGTATGGTCTTTAGGAAGAAACAATACATTACGAACACATCATTACGATTAGTACCAAAAGGCCTGTTGAAGCATTACAACTAAATAAACCGCTTCAGCGTATCGACAATTTACAGGGTAAAAAGAGTAGAGCTGTTAACTGAGTCGATCTCCATTTCAAGAGTCGGGAGGACTTATGATTGGAATTATTTGTACTTTAGCAGCGGTGTTTCTCCTAGCCCGCCTTCATGAATATGTTCTTGTAGAACTGGTATTCACTCTGGCCGTACTTGGCCTGTCCACCCACTATTACATTCAGGAATTCCTTCAGGAACATGAAGCCGACGGCGTCCCCGTTCCTAAGCGTTATCTGGTCAGTAAGACACTGATCATCTTCTCCATCTTTTTGCTGCTGATTTATGCAGTTTATCTGAATGCAATTTAGGCACTTAATTCGCCCGTTTTTTGTTCAGATAAAATTGTGATCAGTTTTCTTAAAAGCCCGGGCAATAAGGCATTCAGCGGGTTATGCGGAGAGTATTCAGAGAGTTATCCACAGAATCATGGGATAAGTTTTAATAGCCGCCGAGGCGGCTATTAAAACAGTTGCTAGGACGGCTAGGCCAACTAGTACGCCTTCGGCTACGAGGGGCTGGGAAAAACAACCTTTATAGCCGGAGAGCATAGTGTGCCCTCGTCATTCCAGCGCAGGCTGGAATCCATTTAGTTATTCTTTTCGCAATATCTAATGAAGTGGATCGAAGACATCAAACTGTTAAGCAAAAACTTACAATCAGCCACAAAAAAACCGTCGATAAATCGGCGGTTTGTCGTTCTTACTGGCCACGGAGTTATATATTCGAGGCGATAATATCGCGTAATACCATCGGCAGGATGCCTTTATGGCGGATTTGATCCAGCTCGGACGAGGTATCAACACGAGAAGCCAACTCTATCTGTTGTGAAGAACCATCAGCCCTATTAATGGTGAGTTCAACTGCCCCCCTAGGTTCCAGGGTATCAATGCCATTCAGGTCGAAGGTTTCTGTACCATCCAGATTCAGAGAGGCGCGTGTCACACCTTCAGGTAGTTGCAGAGGTAATACACCCATACCGACCAGATTAGATTTGTGGATACGCTCAAAGCTCTCAGCGATGATCGCTCGAACACCCAGCAAAGCAGGACCTTTCGCAGCCCAGTCTCGTGAAGAGCCTGTTCCGTATAGCTTGCCACCAAATACAACGGTTGAGGTGCCTTCTTCACGGTAACGCTCTGCTGCGTCGTAAATCGACATCTGTGCTGGCGCAGCGTCAGACGAGTAATAGTTTGTTACCGCGCCTGTAGTGCCTGGCAATAGCAGATTTCTGGCTTTTACGTTACCGAAAATGCTGCGCAGCATGACATGGTGGTTACCACGGCGAGCACCCAGGGATGTCATATCCTCGTCTGCAACCCCTTTTGAGCTCAGGTATTCACCTGGAGGTGAGTCCGGACGAATACGACTCACTGGTGAGATATGGTCGGTTGTTGTGTTGTCATCACACATAACCAGCATACGAGCGCCAGAGATATTGTTCAGTGCATCTTTTGGTGTTTCCAGTGAGAAACCATCGAAGAACGAAATCTCCTGAATGTAAGTAGAATCCGGCGCCCAGTCATAAACCGGACCAGTTGGAGATTCTAAGTTCTGCCATGTAGCAGGGCCATCCAGAGAGTTTTCGTAGGTTTCGCGGAACGCCTTCGGGTCCATACATTCAAGCATAGTCTGGCTGATTTCAGCGTTGCTAGGCCAGATATCCTTAAGGTAGACATCGTTACCGTTAGCATCCTGACTAATCGGCTCCTTGGTGACATCAATATTCACATTGCCTGCCATCGCCATCGCAACCACCAGCGGTGGAGACATCAGGAAGTTGGTATCCACATCCGGGTGCACACGGCCTTCAAAGTTACGGTTACCGGATAAAACAGACGCAGCGATAATATCGTGGTTCTGCAATGCTTCTTCAATGCTTGGTGCCAGAGGACCAGAGTTACCCACACAAGTCGTACAGCCGTAACCCGCGGTATTAAAGCCCAGTGCATCCAGGTGTTGTTGCAGTCCGGCCTTCGTCAGGAAGTCGGTAGCTACCGGTGACCCCGGAGCCAAAGATGTTTTAACACCATCCGGAACTTTCATACCCAATTCGTTAGCTTTTTTAGCCAGCAGACCTGCAGCAATCAACAGGCCGGGGTTGGATGTATTGGTACAAGCTGTAATCGCAGCAATCACGATATCGCCGTCTTTTAACTCACGCTCTGGCAGCGGCGCGAAAATACCCGCTTCGTCTGCTTTCATCGGCGTTACTTTAACGACTTCAGGATTGCGATCTCCTTCTGCAGCTGCTTTTTGGAATACCTTACCAATCTCAGCCAGTGGTAATCTGTCCTGTGGTCGCTTCGGACCTGCGACAGAAGGCTCAACTGTAGACAGATCTAAGGTAAGCAGATCTGTATATTTCGGCAGCGCCTGACCCGGCTTCCAGGCCATATTTTGTGCTTTGTAGTATGCAAGTGGCAGATCACCATCCCTGCCTGTTGCTCTCATATAGTCGGCAGAGATTTCATCGAATGGGAAGAAGCCCATGGTTGCGCCATATTCCGGCGACATGTTCGCGATCGTCGCACGATCTGGCAGAGACAGGTTCGCGCAGCCCTCACCCACATATTCAACAAATTTACCCACTACACCCGCTGGGTATTTACGCAGCATTTCAGTAATTGTCAGTACCAGGTCAGTGGCAGTCACACCTTCTCTGAGTGCGCCCGTTAGCTCTACACCGACTACTTCAGGTGCCAGCATCTGCATGGGTTGACCCAGCATGGAAGCACCAGCTTCAATACCGCCAACACCCCAGCCAACAATACCCAACGCATTCGCCATTGGTGTGTGGCTGTCCATACCAATAAGAGTATCCGGAGCCATCAGGCCATTAATGTCGAGATAGCCCTGAGCCAGATATTCCAGGTTAACCTGATGAACAATACCGGTTTGTGGTGGAATGATACGAATGGTTTCGAAAGCCTGCGCACCCCATTTCAGGAATGCATAACGCTCTTTGTTACGCTCAGCTTCCAATTCACCATTAATTCTCAGAGACGCCGGGCTACCCGTGTTATCCATTGTCACCGTATGGTCGATCACAAGATCTGCACGTACTAGAGGCTCAATGATTGCTGGATTCAGCCCCATACGCTGAACCGCTGAACGCATAGCAGCGAAATCAACAATCGCTGGCGTACCACTCAGGTCATGCATAATGACGCGGCCAGCCGCAAAAGGAATCTCGGTCGGATTTTTGCCCTGATGTTCCGTCCAGCCACCCAGTGCCTCAACCTGCTCAGCGGTTACGCCGTTTTGGCCAACATTTCGGGCGATACCTTCCAGAATGGGACGCAAAGAAAAAGGAAGTTCATCAAGCTTAATACCAAACAGTTCAGCGGTATCTGGAAGGCTATGGTATCTGTGTTCTGTTCCGGGGAGTGTTCTAACAGAACTGGATGGATTGAAATCGATAGGACTTGTCATATTTTATACCTCACGCAGATAGGACGTCGCTGCATCTATAACCTTTATTAGCACGAGCCTCCGGTCATGATTGGAGCTGCTCGATTTTCTTGTTAGCTATATTTTCAGCCGTCAACGAACTGCTATTCCCTGCACTTTAAATTATTCACTCACCAAGATTGTCGACAATATTAGTCATTTAACGTCTCAAATCAAGTAATTTAGGCATACCTTCGTCTAAATTACATACAATCTAAGACTATTTGCTAGTAAATATGAACTTTCGAAACATTTAGAAACCGTTTGAGGTAATTAAGGAATATTAAGCCTGGGAACATATGGATAACTTCCACTTCAGTCATATGCCACATATATATGTCGCTTTTTAAGTCATC
>JBMYLM010000061.1:0-15561 GCA_049596335.1 Neptuniibacter sp. | reverse complement strand
ACAGCGAACAGGACTGCAGGACGCACTGGAAAGGATATTTCCGCTAAAGTTCGCAAGGATAACGGATGCCAACCAAGAGGGCGCTTCATGGAATGAAGCGCCCTCTTGCTATTTAAGCCCTCGCCCCCTTAAGCCCTTGAAACCCCACCGCTGAACATTTCTTCCCTCTAGGCCTGAAATTAGGAATTTTTCTTATTCAAATTGTTCATGAATCCACCATAATTGAAAGCGTGGATCTCCTGTTCAAGGAATGAATAACAAGGATGGCCTAGATAAGCGGAATGGATGGCAATGATGCCCTAGGAATTTACCGCAAGGAATATGGATGCCAATTGTAGGGGTGGTTTCAGGGAATGGAGCCACCCCTTCGTCTTTCTCAAGTCAGACAAACCCAAGCACAACAGCACACAATTTCTCAGATGAGCTGCATCCTCAAACGAATGCAACAATAGTTTTTTTGATTGGGCTGAAAACCGGCTTTGGTTCTCAAATAGCTTTCTGTAGATCCAAATGATTAGCATCCTTCCAAATTGAGGTAGCTAACTCATCCAGTGAGGCTTCACAACCACCAGCTATCCAACTTGCCAGCGCTGAAGCGAGATCAGGATACATATATGGTTCAGGTATTGGCAGCTCAAGCCACTGCCCAACCATTTCATCAGCCAATGAAGTGATAGCCATCCCTAAACCCAGATACTCAAGAACCTCTGCATTAGATTCCTGTTCTACCTGACCTTTCTGAGGCAATGTAAGAATTTTCTTGCCGTATTGAATCGCTTCACTCAACAAACCGAAACCTGAGTTACAGATCACTCCGGCACAGCTCGCCAGGTCTTTATGAAAACCCTCACGAGAAAACGGCCTGATGTGCATATTACCCTGATCATAAGGCGCATCTACAGCTGCATAGATATAAAACTCATAATCTACATAATCCGCAAAAGCTGCCTGAATTGCAGCTGGATCATCATGTGGAAGGTAAACCACTATTTTTCGCTCTGTCCTGATTGAAGCGAATAAAGGCTCCTGAATTAACGGCGGAAAAATTGGCTTATCGAAATGATGCCAATGCAAACCTACTGCCTTTTGCACCGGAGCAAAACTTTGAATCTGACTTTTCAGTAAGAACCCCGACTTGGTATCTGGCAGTTTATGCATAAACGCATATTGGTGAGCAATGCCAACACTGGGCACACCTTTAAACTTGGCCGCCCAGGCAGATACAGGCTCAAAGTCTGAGACAACCAGATCGTAGCCTTTAAGATCCAATTTCCGAATGTCTTTGATCAGCTCTATCGGGTTATTACGCGTAAGAGTCTTCGGGTAATTAACCTTACTTCCATCCATATAGAAAGTAAGACCCCGGCGGCACTGAAAATCTCCAAAAGGCTCCATGTTAAAGAGCTTTTCCGGGTCTCGCCCACTAAACAGATAATCAACCTCAACGCCCTCTTTCTCTAACGCAGGCGCCATCACCCGTGCTCTTGTTATGTGGCCATTACCTGTGGCCTGAACACCGTATAAGATTTTCATATGATTATCTGATTAGAAAACAACTGGCAGGAAATGAATCGCAATGGCTGCACTGGACACACCCAATAGTGCACCCGCTGCAATATCTGATGGGTAATGCACCCCCAATAACACTCTTGAAAGACCCACAAGCACGGCTATTGAGTAGGCGATTCCGGCAAAATCAGGGTAAAACTCAGCAATCAATGTAGCAAATACAAACGCAGCGGCTGAGTGACCGGATGGAAAACTGAATTTATCTGAAGGAACGATATAAGCTTCAAACGGCAAAGTATCACAGGGACGATCGCGCTTGATGGTGTTTTTCAAAACCAGATAAACTGGTAGCTCTATCGCATAAGCCATCAACCCGGCAATAAAGAACATCAAGCCAAATAACGGTTCAAATACTGCCAGAGAAATACCCAATACCAGATACAAACCGCCATCACCAATTCGAGATACCTGACGGCTTACTTTGGCAATTTCTGAAGCACGAGGCAGACCCAGGCACCAGTTAAAGGCGAAAAGGTCAAAAGTAGTAAGTAATTTGATGGCACTCATTGGAAGCCTCCAGATACTCTTTCATAAACGAAATAATGAGCATCAAAAGTGACATTCCAGTGAATGCAGATTGACAGTTTTATGACATATAGAAAAAGTTTAAAGCGCGGCTGCGGCCATCTCTTTTACAAACTTTTTCTCAAACCATTGCGCAGCTAGCAAAGCCACCAGTTCAGGCTGAAGGAAAGGCACCATATGCCCTTGCTTTTCCATTACGACCAGATCCATAGGCTGTTCACAAAACTGCATAATTCTTTTTGAATATTCCAAAGGTAAAACTTCGTCATGTTCACCGTGCAGTATGCCCGTTTCAAAAGCATACTCTTTATCAACAAGTTTACATCTGTGAGTAAAAAGGCTGGATAAGGTGCTTAATGGGTAATCAAAAACCATGAGAGGATCACGGTTTATCTCGCTACCGGCTGGATGCCCCTTGAGTAACTGGTTGTAATCAACAAAGGTTTTCAATGGAATCTTTAAGCCAGGCATAAATAAAGAAGAAGCCCAGGTCCAGTTCCACCCCATTCTATAGTGAAGATCTGGCGCAACATCTGGAACAAGCAGGGTTCCACATAAGACTGCAGAGAAACGTTTATCAGAAGCTGCAGCCGCCACCGCCAGCAGAGCACCTATTGAGTAACCATAGATACCAAAAGGCCCCTGATATCGCTGCTGCAGCACATCTAACACAGACGAAACAGCCTGACACATCTGCGCAACGGTATACTTACCTCGTGACCCACCTGAATAGCCATGGCCCAACGGATCAATGCCCACCACGTTGTAACCCTGCTGAGAAAGTTTGTATAACATCTCAGCATAGAGTTCAGAATAGGTACCAATTCCGGGAAGAAACAGGATAGTCGGCGCATCTTCAGCGAACTCATATAACTCACAATGAATTCCACTTTCCCCAACTGCAAAGGCGGTACGATGCTTAAGGTATTCCTCAATCTTCAGCTTTTCTCTCAAAGAAAGGCGGAAGCTGCAATTCTCATGGGATAAAACGGGTGGCCTAATCTGTACAGACATAAAACTCTCAATCAGCGTTGGCAGTGTTTACAGAAGACTGTTGCACGTTGCCCTAGGCGCACTTCGGTAAGAGGACTCAGGCAGTTAACACATGGCTGACCTTTTCGACCGTACGCATTCAATTTTTGTTTAAAGTAGCCTGGTTTTCCATCTCCACCTACAAAATCCTTCAGGGTTGTTCCGCCCTGCTCAATCGCGAAGGACAGTACTTTTTTAATTTCTTCGACTAACCGCGTTAGCCGTTGCAAAGAGATATTTCCTGCAGACCGCCGCGGATCAATTCCGGCAGAGAACAATGCCTCCGTCGCGTAAATATTACCCACCCCCACAACAACATGACTGTCCATTATGACCTGTTTTATAGCGGCCTTGCGTCCATTACAACAGTTTTTTAGATACTCTGCTGTAAAGTCTTCACTCAGAGGTTCCGGCCCCAGCTTATATAACAACTCATGATGCTCTCCATCTGGCTGCCACAAAACTGAACCAAATCGTCGCGGATCCGTTAAACGCAACACTTTGCCATTGGAAAAACAAAAATCCACATGGTCATGCTTTTCCGGGGCCTTATCACTATCAACAATTCTAAGGCTTCCTGACATTCCCAAATGGACCAATACCGTTCCACTATCAACGTTCAAAAGAATGTATTTGCCACGCCTCGAAACCTCTTTAATCGCCTTCCCTTCAACTTCTGAATTGAGAAAATCAGGAACAGGCCATCTTAGATTAGGATTACGGACAGTCAGGGAAGTCACAACCTGATGCTCAATATGCGGTTCAATACCACGACAGGTTGTTTCTACTTCAGGTAGTTCAGGCATAAAAACGGTTGTTAACTCAAAGCTTAAACAGGCTGTACAGTAACATAAAACCTCAAATAATACGTTTTAGCTTCTCTAAGATGGCACAAGCTATGCTACTTTCTCCTGATGTTTTTATAAGGTCAGTTGTCTGAATATGGATTTTATCTGGATTGTTTTTGCCTTTGTTTGTGGTTACGCACTGCGTTTAATCGACATGCCTCCACTTATCGGGTATTTATTTGCAGGTTTTTTTCTGCATTTTCTTGGTGTAGAAGCGGATGCCAGCCTTAAGACCCTTGCAGACCTCGGCATTACATTAATGCTGTTTACCATTGGCTTGAAACTGGACGTGAAAGATCTGTTCAAGACTGAAGTATGGGCGGGTACGCTGTCACATATGCTGTTATGGTCTTTGCTCGGTATTGGCTTTTTCCTGCTGCTGGCAACTATATCAATCCCGTATTTCACTGACCTCGACCTTCAATCTGCAGCGCTGATCAGTTTCGCTTTAAGTTTCAGCAGTACAGTTTGTATCGTTAAATTGCTGGAAGAAAGCGGTGAAATGAAAACCCGCCATGGCCAACTGGCTATCGGCGTTTTGGTAATGCAGGACATAGTGGCGGTGCTATTTCTGGCATCAGCAACAGGAAAAGTGCCCTCTGTTTGGGCACTGGGATTAATATTTGTACGCCCAGTTTTCAACCATATGCTGATGCGTGCCGGTCATGGTGAGCTACTCCCGCTTGCAGGCTTTTTCCTTGCATTTGGCGGTTATGAATTGTTCAACTTAGTCGGTATCAAAGGAGACCTGGGCGCCCTGATCTTCGGCATGCTACTGAGCTCACACCCTAAAGCCAGCGAGCTGACAAAGTCGTTGCTCAGCTTCAAAGACATCTTCCTGATTGGCTTCTTCCTATCCATTGGCTTTACCGCTCTGCCAAGCTGGTCAATGATGGGGATTGCAACAATACTGGCCATATTGATCCCTCTGAAGTACATCTTGTTCTTTGGAATTTTCAGCCGTTTACATCTCAGAGGCCGAACCTCTTACCTGACTGCACTCGCCCTGAGTAACTTCAGCGAATTCGGCCTTATCGTGGCCTATCTCTGCGTTGATAATGGCTGGCTATCGAACGAGTGGCTGGTCATCCTGGCTCTGGCGGTATCCCTATCCTTTATTCTTACCAGCCTGGTCTATCGTTCTGCCCATTCAATCTACCTGCTTTATAAGGATCGGATTAAATCATTTGAAACGGAGACTCCCCTTCCCAGCGATATTGTCCACCAGCCAAAAGGCTCTGAAATTCTGGTCATCGGCTTAGGTCGTGTAGGTAAAGGCGCCTTTAATGCATTACATAGCATGGTGGGAGATAAAGTCTGGGGAATGGATGCTGACAGGACACGTATAGAAAAATATCAGTCTAAAGGCATGCATGTATTCTATGGTGACGGTGAAGACGCTGACCTATGGAATCGAATGGACACTCAGGAGCTTAAACTGGTTTTGCTTGCCCTACCCTCCATCGACGACATCCTCAATATTGCCGAGCAATTACAGTTCGCCAATTATAAGGGTGAAATCGCAGCAATTGCCCGATTCCCGGATGAGCATGACCAGCTTGTGGAAGGCGGTATCGATAAAGTATTCAACTTTTATACTGAAGCCGGTTTCGGTTTTGCAGAAGAAAGTCTGGAATTGATCGGTTATACGCAACAAAAACCAGAGTTAAAAGAAGCATAGAACCTGTAGCGGTAGAGCTAAAAACAAAAAACCCGGCCAGAGCCGGGTTTTTTAAGTCTGAATTCAAATTACTTGATTTTAGACTCTTTGTATTCAACGTGCTTACGAACAACTGGATCGTACTTTTTGAACACCATCTTATCTGGAGTGTTACGCTTGTTCTTATCAGTTGTGTAGAAGTGACCAGTACCTGCTGATGAAACCAGCTTGATCTTTTCGCGTGCGCCTTTAGCCATGATTCAGCTCCTTATACTTTGATGCCGTTGGCACGAACATCAGCAAGAACTGCGTCGATACCTTTTTTATCGATGATACGCATGCCTTTAGAAGAAACGCGCAGGCGAACGAATTTGTTTTCGCTCTCAACCCAAAAACGGTGCCAGTGCAGGTTTGGCAGAAAACGACGGCGTGTTTTACGCTGTGAGTGGGAAACGTTGTTCCCTGTAACTGGGCGCTTGCCAGTTACCATGCAAACTTTAGACATATTAATAGCCTTCCAAAATTAATGGTTACGAATCTGTCCTTTCATTATTTATTGGAACGGTGATCAGGCGTTATCTGCACTCATCAGATTCCCTACCATTCCTCAGGCGGAGCGTCCCGTAACTAGACAAGAAACCGAACCGGAGTGTGGACAGAAGGTCGCGCATTATACACAAGTGATTTTAATTTAACCAGTAATTTTCAAAGCCATTAATTAAGAAGCAATCCTCTTTCTGCAAACGAGATGACCTCCGTGTCACCGATCACCATATGATCCAAAACCCGGACCTCAATTCCCTCCAATAATTGTTTCAGTTTGGCTGTAATCTGATGATCGGCCTGGCTGGGTTCCGCCACTCCAGAAGGGTGGTTGTGCGCTAGAATAACTGCTGCCGCATTGTGCTGAAGCGCGCGGGCAATTACTTCTCTGGGATAAACAGCTGAGGCATTAATTGTGCCCCAGAAAAGCTCTTCAAAACAGATGACCCGATGCTTGTTATCCAGAAACAAACATGCAAATACTTCCCTGCTCTGATGACGCATTCGACTGGAAAGAAAATCCCGTACTTGCTGTGGATTTTCTAGCGCATTACCTTTTTCCAGACCTGATTGCAGATAGCGGCGACTCATCTCAAGAACTGCCTGAAGTTGCACATATTTAGCCAGCCCGAGGCCATAAGCCAAACAAAACTGTTCTTGCGGACTTTCCAGTAGCTCCCTTAAGCCACCAAAACTGAGTAATAATTCTCTTGAAAGATCAACCGCGCTCTTGCCCTTCACTCCCGTCCGCAGAAAGATCGCGAGCAGTTCAGCATCGGATAATGAAAAAGCGCCCTGGTTGATTAGTTTTTCGCGCGGCCGTTCAGATTCTGGCCAATTTGCTATCGACATAACAACTCCTTTTGATAATCCATCAATCCATGATGATTTCCTCATATACAATCTACGCAATATGTTCTAAAAATGGTATGGTAAGCGTCCATTTTTTGTTGTCAGAAAGCCCAAGGCACTGACTCCATTCCCAGAGATATCAACAGTTGGCAAGTATGCAGAGACTTACTAACAAACATATTGTTTTAGGTATCAGTGGCGGTATCGCTGCTTATAAAAGCGCTGAACTCACCCGACTCCTGAAAGGCGCAGGAGCAGAAGTCCGGGTGATCATGACTCCCTCAGCGACCGAATTTATTACTCCGCTCACCCTGCAAGCGCTCTCTGGCAATCCTGTACACCAACATCTTCTAGATACTGAAGCAGAAGCGGCAATGGGACACATTGAGCTGGCAAAATGGGCCGATCTGGTTCTTATTGCGCCCGCTAGCGCCAATCTGATGGCTCGATTAAGTTCAGGCCAGGGCGATGATCTTCTTACAACTGTCTGCCTGGCGACTGATGCGCCTATTTGCCTGGCTCCTGCCATGAATCAGGCGATGTGGAGAGATACTGGCACCCAGGCTAATGCAGAAAACCTTATTTCACGCGGTATTAAACTGTTTGGCCCAGGGGTTGGAGAACAAGCGTGCGGTGATACAGGGCCTGGGCGCATGCTGGAACCTGAAGAGATTGTGATGCATGCAGCCAATCAATTTGAAACCGGCAATCTCACTGGCAAAACCGTCTACATTACCGCGGGACCAACTCGAGAAGCTCTGGACCCAGTGCGATACATCTCGAATCACAGCTCGGGGAAAATGGGGTATGCTCTGGCTGAAGCCGCAGTAGAAGCCGGTGCAAAAGTTAAATTAATATCCGGCCCTGTCAATATAGCCGCTCCTGAACGAGTTGAACTGATTAAGGTTGAAAGTGCGGAGCAGATGCTGAGCGCGTCCACAGAAACTCTTTCTGATTGTGACATCTTTATCGCAGCCGCCGCCGTAGCTGATTATCGCCCTACCGCAGTCTCAGAGCACAAAATCAAAAAGGGCAGCGAAGAGATCATGGAACTGCATCTGGTGAAAAACCCGGATATTGTCGCCACTGTAGCAGGGAGTTCACCAAAACCCTTTACGATTGGCTTTGCGGCAGAAACCAAAGATGTTCTTAACTATGCTCGCGGCAAACTGGAACGCAAAGGGCTTGATCTGATTATCGCTAATGACGTTTCCAGAACCGATATCGGCTTTAACAGCGATGATAACGCCGTAACAGTCATATCCAGACAAGATACCTTAGAACTGCCACAGGCATCCAAACGCCAGTTGGCCGTTCGTTTAATCGAACTGATCGCAGCACAATACAAGGCTTCAAAGTAATAGCTTTAGGGCAAAAACCTGACAAATTAAAAGGATCGATATGCGCTATTCACTGAATGATCTAGACCAAACTATTTTCCGCGCCTATGACGTACGCGGCATAGTTGATACTGCTCTGACCGATGATACGGTCTACCACCTTGGCCGCGCTTTCGCTGCAGAAGCAGCTTCTCAGGGCGTAGATCTGGTCAATGTCGCTGCAGATGGCAGGTTATCCAGCCCTAAGCTGAAACAAATTTTCAGCGAAGGTCTGATGGACGGGGGCTGTACCGTTAATGATATCGGCTATGTTCCTACTCCGACTCTTTATTACGCAGCGCATCAGAATGAACAGTGTACCGGTGTAATGATCACGGGTAGTCACAACCCATCTGATTACAACGGTTTCAAAATGATGCTTGCAGGCCACACACTGTCTGGTGATGATATCCAGAAACTGAAACACCGCATCATTGCTCAGGATTACTCTGAAGGAAACGGTAGCAGCCAGGAACAAGACATTCGCGAAAGCTACCTCGAACGTATCCTTAGCGACATTAAACTGGATAAAAAGCTCAAGGTTGTTGTGGATTGCGGCAACGGCATTCCGGGCGAACTAGCACCTAAGCTGATTGAACAGCTAGGTTGTGAAATCATCCCTCTTTTCTGTGAAGTTGATGGCACATTCCCAAACCACCATCCTGATCCGGGCAAACCTAAAAACCTGGTTGATGCCATTGCGAAGGTTAAGGAAACCGGTGCAGATTTAGGCTTAGCCTTCGATGGGGATGGCGACCGTGTGGGTATCATCACCAATGAGGGCAATATCGTTTACCCGGATCGCATTATGATGCTTTTCGCTGAAGATATTATTTCCCGTAATCCTGGCGCAGAAATCATCTTTGATGTTAAGTGTTCTCGCCTTCTGGCTAACGTTATTCGTGAAGCCGGTGGTAAACCAACCATGTGGCGTACTGGCCACTCTCTGATTAAACAGAAAATCAAAGAGAGCGGCGCTCTATTGGGCGGCGAAATGAGCGGCCATATTTTCTTCAAAGAACGCTGGTTTGGTTTTGATGATGCGTTATACAGCGCTGCAAGGTTCCTGGAAATTCTCGCTAAAACCGATCAAACCGCAGAAGAGTTGTTTGAAAAATACCCTGAAGATGTCAGCACCCCTGAACTGAATATCACGGTTACAGACGAATCAAAATTTGAAATCGTCACTGCATTACAAACTAAAGAGTTCAGCGGTGGTGATGCTAATCATATTGACGGCGTTCGTGTTGACTACCCTGATGGTTGGGGTCTGGTTCGCGCGTCGAACACAACACCGGTTCTGGTACTGCGATTCGAAGCCGAAACCGCCGAAGCACTGGAACGCATTCGAGGGCAATTTGAACAGAAGCTGCATGAAGTAGATAGCAGTCTGATCATCCCTCACGAGTAATACTGAAATATCCTGCCTTCTACTCTTTACCCCATAGAAGGCAGGCTAAGTAAAGATTTAAGGAACCACTATGCCATTAACACGTAAAGAAGCCATGACCACTGCACACGTTCTGAGTGAGGCGATGCCATACATTCAGCGCTTTGTGGGCAAAACAATCATTATCAAATACGGCGGTAACGCCATGATCGATGAGAAACTGCAAAACAGTTTCGCTCGCGATATCGTGATGATGAAGCTCATTGGCATCAACCCAATCGTGGTGCACGGTGGCGGACCTCAGATTGGTCAGCTTCTGAATGATCTAAAAATCGAGTCCCACTTCATTAATGGCATGCGTGTGACCGATTCCAAAACCATGGATGTTGTTGAAATGGTTCTGGGCGGCGCAGTGAACAAACAGATTGTCGGCCTGATCAACAACAACGGCGGTCAGGCGATCGGGCTTACCGGTAAAGATGGTCAATTGCTTCAAGCTAAGAAACTGCGTGTAGAACATAAAACACCAGACATGGAAGCACCTGAAATTATCGATATAGGGCATGTCGGTGAAGTAGCAAGCGTGAATGTAAAAGTTCTGGACATGCTGGTTAACTCCGACATTATTCCAGTAATCGCACCTATTGGCGTGGGCTCTGACGGCGCGTCTTACAACATTAATGCTGACTTAGTCGCAGGTAAAGTTGCAGAAGTTCTGCAAGCTGAAAAACTGATTCTGCTTACAAATATTGAAGGCCTGATGGATAAAGATGGCAACATCCTTACCGGTCTGACAACTCAACAAGTTGATGGACTGATTGCTGACGGCACCATATACGGCGGCATGCTGCCTAAAATCGATTGCGCGCTCAGCGCAGTAAAAGGTGGTGTTACCAGTGCCCATATAATCGATGGCCGTGTAGAACACTCCTGCCTGCTTGAGATCTTCACTGACGAAGGTGTAGGTACCTTGATCACAAACCGTAATTAAGGGATCAGCATGAGCGAACAAGAAAAACTTTCCCGTCGCGAACAGATCTTACAATCGCTGGCTCAAATGCTGGAAGTCAATCCCGGCCAACGCATTACAACGGCTGCGCTGGCGAAGGAGGTTGGGGTATCAGAAGCGGCTCTCTACCGTCACTTCCCAAGCAAAGCCCGTATGTTTGAAGGTTTGATCGGATTTATTGAAGAAACTATCTTCAGCCGGGTAACGGTTATTACCAATTCAGAGTCCGACGGTGTGAAACAGTGTGAACAGATACTGACACTGCTCTTAGCCTTTGTTGAGAAAAACCCGGGTATGGCACGCATTCTAACAGGTGATGCTCTGGCGGGTGAAACAGATCGATTACGACAAAGAATAAATCAGTTTTTTGAACGCCTTGAAACACAGATCAAGCAATTGCTGCGAGAAGCCGAAGCAACACAAGGTTTACGGACGGTTCAACCCGCTGGAACCAGTGCAAATTTAATGCTCGCCGCCGCTGAAGGCCGCATCAGACAGTTCGTTCGCACTGAGTTCCGCCGCAAACCGTCGGAACAATGGCAGGATCAGTGGTCAATTCTGGCTACTGGTATTTTCAGGCAACAATGATCAGGGGGCTCAGGCTCCCTTTCTTCTTACCTCACCTAATTATCTACAAAACCTTTGATGGATACTGTACTGGAACAATGCGCACTTCTGGTCCTCTCACTGTTTGCCAATGGCCTTTCAGCTATGGCCGGAGGAGGCGCTGGTTTACTGCAATTACCCGTACTGCTATTCCTTGGTTTAGGCTTTAGTACCGCCCTGGCGACTCATAAAATAGCCAGCGTTGCATTAGGCATCGGCGCGACAATCCGTCATTTGCGCGAAGGTAAACTGGATTATCGCTTTTGCGGCTTTATTCTTATCTGCGGCTTGCCTGGGGTGATTCTTGGAGCGGATATCATCCTTGAGATACCAGAAGGCTGGACAATTTTTTCTCTGGGAATTCTGACCTCAGGTCTGGGCCTGTATTCGATCTTCAAGAAATCTCTGGGCTTAACTTCTGAGGAAAAGAACCGGGATAAAAAAGGCCTGCTGATTGGCGGCTTCATCCTCTTTATCATCGGGGCCTTAAATGGTTCACTCACCTCAGGAACCGGCTTATTCGTCACCATCTGGTTAGTACGCTGGTTCGGACTCGACTACAAAACCGCCGTGACCTATGTGCTTATTCTCGTAGGTTTGTTCTGGAACTCTACCGGGGCAATCACAATTGCGCTTCAGCAAGAACCACGCTGGGACTGGTTACCGGTTCTGCTTATTGGCGCAACCTTAGGTTCTTATCTGGGGGCCCATATCGCTATATCGAAGGGCAATAATTTAGTTAAACGGGCGTTTGAGAGTTTAACGATTTTAGTCGGAATAAAGCTAATTTATGATGGTCTTGCCATTCTAATGGCTATTAGCTGAATCGGGCTGAACAGACTCTGGCGGACAATGCCCTTCGTATTGGTCGCAAGGGTGCTGTTGTTCCTTTGCCAGCAGAAGCGGTTGTCCTGTACGTAAGCGGATTAATTCTGACGCCGATATTAATTTAACCCCAAGCTGTTCGATAATAGGCAAGGCCTTTTCCAGATACTGAATTGTCTCTGGATATGGGTGACCAATAGCAACTGCATAACCTTTTTTAGTCGCTTCTTTCACCGCCTGCTTGAACTGCTGATGGATATATTCTTCGTTTTGTTCATTATCGAGAAAAACATCACGCAGCAGATAAGGAATGCCGTGTTCTCGAGCCACTTTCCAAGCCACTGTCTTGGGTGTCGTTACACTGTCCAGAAAAAAAAGATTACGCTGATGTACGATCCCCATTACATCATTCATTTTCTGACGATCTTCTGTCAGCAAGCTCCCCATATGGTTATTAATTCCGGAAACAAACGGAATGGAATCAAAATCAGAATTCAGGATGGATTTCAGCTGTTCTGAATCATGATGCTGTTCCAGAGCACCGGGACCAAGACGCAACCCTGATTTACTCTCCATCGGGGCATGCAAAATGACTTCTTTACCGAGCTGATGTGCTTTTTTCGCCAGAGTTTTAGCGTGGGGAGTATGAGGCAGGATGGCATACGTAATATCCCCTTTAAGGTTGATGGCAGCTAACCCTCTACCGCGGTTATCGCCCAGATCATCAATAACGATGACCAGAACCGGTGCGATGGCAGGTTTAGAGGCCGCAAAGGCAGCGCTCCCCGGCAGCCAACAGAGGCCAATAATAAGGAAAAGGGATTGGATACCTTTAGCGCTTATCATTTGCGTACAATGACCAGCGCCTTCAACAGGTTGACTGCTTCGTATAGCTGATAATCACGCTCTGCAAGATGTTCATCTGAAACATTGGAATCACCACTTTGCTTGCCGTTTCCATTATCCAAATGACCACTGAGGTCACTTTCTTTTAGAAATTGCGGACCATCCTTACGGAGAGTAATTTCAGCATCTTCAACCAGAATATCTGGCTTGATACCTTGAGCCTGGATAGAACGCCCATCAGGCGTGTAGTAAAGAGCCGTTGTAAGCTTAAGTGCTCTTTCCTGAGTTAACGGCAGGATTGTCTGCACTGAACCCTTACCAAAACTTGGCTGCCCCATGATCACAGCACGTTCCTGATCCTGAAGCGCACCCGCGACAATTTCGGAAGCGGAAGCAGAACCACCATTGATTAATACCACCATCGGAAGATCAGGAACCAGAGTTGTACTGGTAGCACTGAATCTTTGCTCAGACTCAGCCAGACGACCTTCGGTATAAACGATCAAACCTTCATTAAGAAAGATATCACTGATATCTACCGCGGCCTGTAACACACCACCCGGATTATTACGCAGGTCAAGAACAACACCTTTAATGTCCTTTTCCAGCATCCGTTCAACATGCTTATAAACTTCTTTACCTGAGTTCACCTGGAATTGTGAAACCCTGATGTAAGCATACTCTTCATCAATGGTACGGCTTTTGACACTGGCAACCTGGATAACATCCCTTACCACGGCAATTTCGAGAGGTTTCTCTTCACCCTCCCTGACAATCGTCAGCATCACTTCAGTTCCAGGCTTACCGCGCATCAGATCAACCGCTTCATTCAGGCTCAGGCCCTGAACAGGCTGATCATCCAATTTAGTAATCAGATCACCAGCTTTAACTCCGGCTCTCTGCGCCGGGGTATCATCAATAGGAGTAATGACACGAACAAACCCGTCTTCCATGCCTACTTCGATACCTAATCCACCAAACTCACCGCTGGTGTGCTGTTGTAGGGTTTCAAACTCCCTGGGTTCGAGGTAAGCCGAATGAGGGTCTAAGCCAAGAATCATTCCTCGCAGGGCATCTTCCAGCAAGGTCGCGTCATCAACGGGTTCAACATAGGCCGTTTTGATGCGTTGAAAGACTTCAGTAAAAAGCCTGAGTTCATCAAGTGGTAAGTTTTTAACCTGCTCAGAAGCTTCCTCAGCCGGTTGTTGCTCCTCAGCAATTACAGATGAAGAGAATAACGCCGGTAACGCAAACCCCAGGAGTAATGCCCTCAAGTACGATTTCCGACATACCGCATTTTTCATAGTCATTCCCTACCTTCTTATTATTTCAACCAGCGCCGAGGATTACTGGCTTTACCTTTATAACGAACCGCAAAATACAGACCGTTGTCACTGCGCCCGCCACTATTTCCGACTGTCGCTATCGTATCACCCGCGGAAACCCAATCACCGGTATCCAGTAACAGACTCTGGTTGTAGCCATACAAACTCATATAACCCGAGCCGTGATCAACAATGAGTACAAGCCCATATCCACGCAGCCAGTCTGAAAAAACAACCCGACCATGATGTATGGCCTTCACTGCGGTCGATTCAGAAGCTTTGATCCAGATTCCATCATAGCGGATATTATTCCGCACTGTACCAAAATTCTGACTCACTCTTCCTTTTAACGGCCACGGCAGCTTACCTTTGAGTTCCCTGAAGCTCTTATCTTCTTTCACCAGGTTTTCGAAATTCAGACTTTTTTCGATCTCTTTCAAGACTGCCTGCAATCTCGCCTGGTCCAGCTTCAGTTGTTTAAGTTTCTTAGCATCTGTTGAGAGCTCTTTGTTTAACTTAGCCAGGGTAGTTTTTCGTTGCTTCCTGGATTTCTGCAGCCTAGCCACCTCAGCACGCAGCAAATTCCTTTTTTCGACAATCGCTTTTTCTGTATCGCTTAATTGCTCTTCAGTACCGGAAAGATCAGCGAGCTTCTCTCTGAAAGCCGACATATCCTTTTTCAGAGCATCGTTTACAAAATCAAAATAGCGAATTGTTCGGTCCAGCGTTTCAGGGTCACGCTGCGTCAACAGTAACTGCAAACGTGCCTGCTGACCCATTTGATATTGCTGGCCAATCTGCTTTTCTATGATCTTCGCTCGAGTGGCTAGTTCCCTGCGCAATTTATCCCGCTTTTGCTCCAACTTATCCGCACGGTTATCCAGACCTTTTAGCTGCTTATCTAACGTTTTGATCTGCTTTGCTAAACGGCCAATCTCAACTTCACTTTTACGCAGTTCAGCACTGAGCTCTCGGGATTCACCTTCCTGCTTGCGCATGGACTTCTGCAAAGATGAGATATTGCCAGTTAAGCGTTTGAGCTGTTTTTCGGTCAGAGCCTGCTTATCCTCAGCTACAGCCGAGAAGGACCATAACCATAGCAGACAGAGAAAAGCGGATAAGGTTCGCAACATTAAGGAATCAGAAAGAAAA
>JBMYLM010000060.1:0-16160 GCA_049596335.1 Neptuniibacter sp. | reverse complement strand
TCAATCAGACAGGAACGCAGCCTGATGTCCGTACACCAGATTTGACATTAACTCACAGGATTGTCGACAATTATCATAAAAACCCTATTAAACCAAAGATTAATACAGCTCATAGTCAACGATCGAAAAGCAACGAGAAAGCGATAAACAAAGCGAAGAAATTAAGGCAGAGGTCTCTGCCTTAATAGTGATATAAAACTGGATAATTGAGACGTTGATCAGGGAGGGTACAGCAAGAACGTGAAGGAATTTTATGCTGGGTAAACCCGGGGTTCCATTCTTAATGGAACAGAGAATTTTTCCAGAACCGAATTCTGAATTGATTTCGCCAAGCCGAGAAGGGCCTCTGAATCACCCTCACCCAAGTTAACCAGAACCAGCGCCTGTTTATCATAGACACCCACATGGGCTGCCTTGTGTCCTTTCCAACCAGCCTGATCAATCAACCAGCCAGCAGCAAGTTTGTATCTACCAGGCTCATCCGGATAAGCGACAAGGTCGGGGAATTTTTGTTTTAGTTGCAAGTACTGCTCTTCTTGCACAATAGGGTTTTCAAAGAAACTGCCCACATTACCAATCTTGTCTGGTGTTGGCAGTTTGGATTGCCTGATCTCACAAACCGCTCTGTAAACATCATATGCTCCCGGTGAGGTCACACCCTGCTGATCAAGGTAGTCGCTCAAAGCGCGGTAACCAAGGTTAGGAGAAAATACGGTACTGAGAAGAAAGCGTACCTGCCAAATAATATAACGACCCGGCTCCCTGGATTTAAACAAGCTGTCGCGGTAACCAAAGCAGCAATCGTCTTTATTCAACTGGACCAGATCACCAGTCTTACGATCATATGCGGTGAGACTATGGAAACAATCAGCGAGCTCTACCCCGTAGGCACCGATATTCTGAACTGGCGCTGCACCTACATTACCTGGAATGAGTGCAAGATTTTCCAGTCCATGCAATCCCATCTCCAAAAGGCGGCCAACAAACTGATGCCAGTTAACGCCAGCACCCACTTCAACAATCGCGCTGGATTCATCATCAACAAGGATATTTATACCCTGAAGATTAACTGAGATGACAGCCCCCGGGATATAAGGTTTAAGCACCAGATTGCTACCACCGCCAAGAAGTAAAAGCGGCCATTGATTGCGCTTAACATCGTTTAGTGCCAATTCCAGTTGATCAACCGTTTCTACTTCAATAAAGCGCTCTGCAGAAACCTGAAATCCCAGTGTATTTCTGGAACTCAAATCAGCATTTTCAATCCAGGTGATCACGCGAGATCCCTCTTGATCCGCTCCAACAAACCTAACGAAGCAGACTCCACCAGATCAAGCACATGCTCAAAACCAGCATCGCCGCCATAGTAAGGGTCTGGGACCTCGGACTCAGGCATAGCAGTAAAATCGAGGAACAATCCAAGATGGCCTGCATAATTTTCTGGTTCCAGCGCACGCAGGTTCATCAGGTTACTTTCATCCATGGCAAGGATGTAATCAAACTCATAGAAGTCTGATTCAATTGCTTGTCGTGCACGCAGAGGCGACAGATCATACCCACGTTTGCGGGCAAATTTAGAAGATCGCGAGTCCGGTGGATTGCCAACGTGATATGCGGCAGTGCCAGCCGAGTCAATATGGATAAAATCATTTAACCCCTGCTGATCAACCATTGCCTGGAAAACGCCATGCGCAGTCGGTGAGCGGCAGATATTACCCAAACACACGAAAAGAACTTTGGTCACGATCAGGAAGCCTCACCGAGCAGTTTTTCCAGTCGAGCCAGATCCTCTGGCGTATCAACACCTGTTGGTGGTTGCTCATCCGCTACCGCAACATGAATACGCGCACCGTTCCACATCGCTCTTAGCTGCTCCAGGCACTCTGTTTCTTCCAGTGGTGCCGGCGGCCATTTCACAAAATCGTTTAACAGCTTAACCCGGTACGCATAAATCCCGATGTGGCGCTGCCAGTTAAAACCAGCTGGCATCTCGGTCTGGGTCACATCAGGATGAAAATCGTCTCGCGGCCAGGGTATTGGCGCCCGACTGAAATACAAAGCCATGCCTCTGCTATCGGTAACGACCTTAACCACATTTGGGTTCAACAAAGAGGGAACGTCTTCGATTGGTTCACTGAGAGTCGCAATACTTGCCTCAGGCTCAGCCATTAGATTATGCGCAACCTGATTAATGATTCTTGGCGGGATCATGGGCTCATCGCCCTGAACATTTACAACAATATCATCCGCATAATAGCCTTGATCTTTAACTACCTGTTGTAAACGATCCGTACCTGAAGGGTGTTCAGGTGAAGTCATACAAACCTCAGCGCCAAAACCAGCCGCTACATCAGCGATGCGCTGATCATCTGTAGCGACAAGAATTCGTTCCGCTTCACTTTGGCAAGCACGTTCATAAACATGCTGAATCATTGGCTTACCCTGAAGGCTCGCCAAAGGCTTTCCTGGAAAGCGACTAGAAGCATAACGCGCCGGTATGATGACTGAAAATCCCATATTTATTCCCTATTTAGCTTCACGTTCTTCAGGCGTTAACTCTCGCGCTTCATTTTCAAGCAACACAGGAATATCGTCACGTACAGGATAAGCGAGACCACTGGCACGTGCGAAAAGCTCATTTGTCTCTTTGTTATATTCCAGCGGGGTTTTAGTAACCGGACAAACCAGAATATCTAATAGTTTCTTATCCATTATTTGAATTACCTTTTTGTTCTTTAACTAATTCCAGCTTTTCTCGTAGCTGGGAAGTGAAATTATCCGGCAGTGCAGCTGAAACTTCCAGATACCAGTGCTCATCACCTGCAATTTCTTTGATCTTTACCGCATCTTTTTCAGTCATCAATACCGGAAAATCATCCTGAAAATGAATATCCTGTTCTGTATAAGCCTGATGATCCTGCATTGAATGAGCGATAACGTTCACACCGGCGTACTTTTCAAGTGTTCTGAAGAATCGATTTGGGTTTCCAATACCTGCAAGCGCATGAACGGTTCGACCAGTAAACGCATCAATTCCCAGTGTTTGATCTTTGTTGACGCAACTACGAAATCTGCGAGGCTCCAGATGCATGCCAAAGCAAGGAATGGATTCCTGGATTAATCTCTTATCTGATGCGCCATTTGATACCACAAAATCCACATCAAGAAGTCTTTGCCCGTCTTCACGTAAAGGCCCGGCAGGTAAGCAGTGCTTATTACCCAGTCCACGCTCACCATCAATGACACAGATCTCTATATCCCTGCCCAATCGGTAGTGTTGTAAACCATCATCGCTGATAATCAGATCGCAATCTGTTTTGTCTAAGAGATGCTTAGCTGCAGATGTTCTATCCGGGTCAATAACCACCGGACAATTACAACGATGATATAAAAGATAGGGTTCATCACCCGTTTCTTCAGGGGAAGACTGGTTATTAACCATATAAGGATATGAAGGAGCAGAGCTTTTATAACCCCGGCTAACGATGCCTGGTCGATAACCCCATTCTTTAAACAACGATATGAGCTCTACAGCTAAAGGCGTTTTACCTGTGCCACCAATACTTATATTGCCAACTACAACGACTGGAACGGGAGAAGACCAGCTGTTCTGCTTTGCCTTTATATTTTGCCGATTTGCCAGAAATCGATAGAGTTTTTCAAGTGGTAATAACCAACAAGGTGCAGGTTTATTGCTGTACCAGCGCTTCTCAAGCCAACTCATTCAGCTCCAGGCTCTCTTGTGGTTATGCTTAACTTTTCAAAACCAAGTCTGCCTGAAACATCCATTGCAGTCACAACAGCCTGATGAGGTGTTTGAGCATCAGCTGTGATAATCAGTGGCATATCCCGCTTATCGCCCGCCATCTTTTTTAGCGCTCGATGCAAAGTCTCTGCCTGAGTGTTCACCAATGGTTTACCATTAACGCTGTATTGCCCTTCATCCGTTATCAGAATTTCCAGTATCTGCTCTTCTGTAACTGAAGCATCACCATTCGCTTCTGGAAGGTCAACTTCAAGATGAGTTTCTTTGGTAAAGGTTGTTGAAACCATAAAGAAAATCAGCAAAAGGAATACAACATCAATCAATGGTGTCAGATTGACGTTTACCTCTTCCTGATTTTGTCTTGGAAACTTCACGCAACTACTCCGTTACTCAATATCGATGTCACGTTCGCCATGCATCACTTCGATCAGCTTGACGGTTTCCTGTTCCATTGTAACAACAAGAGAATCGATTCGGCGCTGGAAAAAGCGGTGGAAGATCAAAGCCGGAATTGCCACGGTAAGGCCGGCAGCTGTTGTGATCAGCGCTTCAGAGATACCGCCCGCCAGAACATTAGCGTTGCCTGTACCTTGGATCATGATCTCGGTAAACACCTTAATCATACCTATAACAGTACCTAACAAACCCAATAAAGGTGTTACTGCGGCGATAGTACCCAAAGGGTTTAAAAATCGTTCCAGCTCATGAACAACCTGACCAGCCGCTTCCTGAATACTCTCTTTCATAATCTCACGACCATGAGAAGCATTATTCAAACCCGCAACCAGAATCTGGCCCAGCGGACTGCCCTGCTTTAGCTCACGCAGCTTATCCGTAGTGATGGTTCGTTCTTTAATGTGTATCCAAACTTCTGCCAATAATCCTGGGGGGGAGATACGTGAGGGGCGAAGTGTCCAAAGACGCTCAAGACAGATTGCGAGTGCAATAACCGAACAAGCGATGATTGGAATCATCAACCATCCACCAGATTGCAAAAGTTCTAACACAGTAAATTCTCCTTTGACTTGGCGCTACTCTATCACAGAGATTGAAATGATCTCCAGAAACGTTTTTTATTGCTTCGAAATGCTGAAGATTCGCAACCTAAGTGTTTGGTACTTCTGAGTAATACTGCGCCATTTACTGCTGTTGAATACAGATTTGCATGTGCCCGTTTAGAACGCTCAACAACATCAGGATGAGGGTGATTAAAGGGGTTGCCATATCCCGCGCTGTAAATGATTACATCAGGGCTAATTTTGTTCAGAAAAGCCTGAGACGTAGATGATTTACTACCATGATGAGAAGCAACCAGCCAAGTCACACCCTTTTGAATAGGCAACCGCTCTTCAACCGTTGCGCTAATGTCGCCTGGCAATAACAAACTGCAGTTTTCTGACTCAACGAGCAACACACATGATCTGTCATTATCTTCTGTGCCTTCACTGCCAGATAGGAAACTGTAATCCACTCCCCCCATTGACCACCGATCACCGACCAGGCACCTGCTATTTGAATAATCTGACTCAAAGGAAGTTGTGACCTTGCCCAGGCTAAAACCTTCAGCAAGCTGACCAAAACCGCCAACATGATCGTTATCATCATGACTGAGAACAACATGGTCGATATGCTTGATGCCCTTACTCTCCAGATAAGGCAAAACCGCCCGATCAAAAGCGTTACCACCCGTTCTGTATGAAGGCCCTGTGTCATATAAAAGAAGATAATCTTTTTGTTCGATCAGTATTGCTAAGCCCTGTCCCACATCAAATATCCAGGCTTGAAAATGATCATCTGTTTCGTTTTCTACGCCAAACAAAACAGGCATAGCCAGAAACACTGCAAAACTTTTAGGGATGAAACCCGAAGGCAAAAGCAGGATGATTGAAGCAAGAAGGAGCATGATCAATGCGACCAGCTCGAGCTCTTGCACTTCCAAAAATGCCCAGCTGAATTCACTGCAGTGCTCGACCAACCACCAAAATAAATGCACTAAAACATCAACAATGGGTGAGAGCACACCATTTAATATCAGATTAAAAAACTCTATTGGAACAATAAGTGAAACCAGCGGTATAGCCACGATATTGACCAGTGGCGCGATTAACGAAAATCCAGAGAAGAAAAACAGATATAAAGGCAGCATGCCTACCAGTAATAAAAACTGAAGTTTGACAGCATCCTGCCAGCGGAATTGATACGCCTGCCCACACCAGATGAGGCAAGCCACTGCACCAAATGACAGCCAAAATCCCGTTTCCAGAATAGCCAGAGGTGAATATATAAGCACCGCTGTCATTGCCATCCACCAGCGAGTCCAGTGACCTATATAAAACAGTTTCCATCCGGATATAAGCAACACGCTTACCATGATAAAAGCTCTTTGAGCCGGCAACTCTGCTCCTGCTATGAACATGTAGCAGCCCGATAACATTACAGCGGTTACAAATGGAAACACTCTCTGTATTTCACCACCAAAGGTAAAAGCCAAAAACCGCCCTAACCACCAACCAACAAAAGCAATAAAGCCAATATGGAGCCCACTGATAACAGCCAAATGAACCGTTCCACTGCCCCTGAGCACTTCCCAGTTTTTATCACTCAGAAGTTGTTTGTCGCCTGTTATGACTGCGGTTAAAAAAGCCCTCACCTTCTCAGAGTCATGATCTGAAGATATTTGGCTATTAATGCCCTGCCGTAATTCAGATAAGGTCAACCCACTTCCTGAAGATATGGTTGTTAATTCGCGAATATAACCAGTGGCATCAATACCTCTTACCAACAACCATCGTTCATAATCAAACCCGGATGGGTTCATCAAACCATGCGGTGGTTTTAATCTCACGACACCTTCGATCAGGTCACCACTTCTTATCTCCTCAGAAGGGTTAAACCAACTTAGGCGTATTTTTCTGAAAGCAGCTTTGGCTTCTGTATTAACCTTTACGGAGTCTTCAATAGCTTCGAATTGAGAAACATCCAATACAAAACGGGTTGTTCTGTTCTTGGTTTGAGGTAAACCAACCACCTCACCAGAGACTCTCCAATCTGTGCGAAGTAATTCTTCGGGAAGTCGGTGAGTTAATTGCCAGTGCCCCCAAAGGGCCGTGTATAAAAAACCCAGAAGAAAAGCAGACGTAACGTATGAAAATTTGGCTGTTTTGTATAAACAAAGCCCAATAATAGCCAGTGCAATAGAAATGCAACCGAACAGGGGTATAAGTTCGTGTTGCAAGGTGGCTAAAGCAACGCCCGCAACAAAAAAGATCATCCTTGATCTCATCCTTTAGTTTCCTTGGCTTAGCTAATCGTAAGGGGCATAATACCTAGGAACCTGACCATCAGTGCTTAAGGCCAACCATGATGATATTAGCAGGTACCAAATTTGCCCTTGTTTGCTGTCCATAATAAGTAACTCAGAAGATGCCACGCAAACTTTTAAGAAAATACATGCCAGATGAAAGCAAGCTCAAAGATAATAAATATCTGGGCTGGTTAGGGAGCTATATTCACGACCCCAATCTATGGCATTTAACCCGTAAATCGGTTTCCAGGGCATTTCTGGTCGGCCTTTTCTGTGCATTTCTGCCTATTCCACTACAGATGCTGGTTGTAGCAGTTCTGGCTATTTTCATACACAGCAACCTACCTATTTCTATTGGTCTGGTGTGGCTGACTAACCCACTGACTATGCCACCTATCTTTTACTTCGCATATCTGGTCGGTGATTTCTTTATCGGCAAGGGTGAAGCTATAGAATTTGAGATGTCCATGGAATGGCTCAGCACCAGTATTTCTTTGATCTGGTGGCCATTACTCTTTGGCTCTATTTTGTGTGGTCTGGTTTTTGGAATTGCCGGCTACTTTCTGATCCAGTGGTTTTGGGCATGGCATGTAAACCGCAGCTGGAAAAAACGCGGCAAGAAAAGCAGCCTCTAAACGCTTCAGCAGTTGGATAGCTTACCGTCGATTAACTCAAGTACCCTGCCGGTTTTATTAGCCAGTTCAGGGTCATGTGTTACTAACACAAACGCAATTCCGTAATCACTATTCAGCTCATCAATTAGCGCCTGCACACCTTGCGCCGTATTTCGATCCAGGTTACCTGTTGGCTCATCCATCAAGACCACTGAAGGTTTCCCCACCAGCGCTCTGGCAATAGCAACCCGCTGCCTTTCGCCACCACTTAACTGTGCTGGTTTGTGTAACAAACGTGATGACAAACCTACAGACTTAAGAATCTCTTCTGACTGAGCCCGAACCTCATCAATCGGCATTGAGCGCATTAGCAGCGGCATCGATACATTTTCCAGAGCAGTAAACTCTGGCAGAAGGTGATGAAACTGATACACAAAACCCAGAGTCTTATTTCTAATCTCCGCTCGTCTTTGTTCATTACCTGCATGCAGGTCTTCACCATCGATCAGTACGCTTCCTGAGGTAGGGGAATCAAGGCCGCCCAGAATATTCAGCAGGGTACTTTTGCCTGATCCTGAAGCACCAATGATTGCCAGCTGTTCACCTTTAGCAAGATGAAAATCCAACTCAGATAATACAGTTACTTCTTTGCCTGCATCTTTGTAGGATTTTGAAACCGACTCAGCTTTTAAGACCAGATCACTCATAACGTAATGCCTCAGCCGGATGAGTTTTGGATGCTCGCCATGCAGGATAAATGGTTGCCAGGAAGCTGATCACAAGAGCTGTACCAGTGATCACTGCAACATCTGGCCAATGCAGTTCAGATGGCAGGTAACTGATAAAGTAAACGTCTGCATTTAAAAACTGAATATTAAATACGTTCTCAACCCAGGCAATAATGTCAGAAATGGTCAGAGCCAAAGTAACACCCAACAGGGTACCCAGAACGGTTCCCATTACTCCAATTACCGTTCCCTGAACCATGAATATCCGCATAATCCGGCCCGGCGTTGCCCCCAGGGTTCTGAGGATAGCCACATCCGCTTTTTTATCTGTAACAACCATCACCAGAGTTGAGACAATATTAAACGCCGCAACCAGAACAATCAGGAAGAGCAATAACCCTATCATCTTCTTCTCTAACTGAATGGCTTGGAATAAGTTGCCATGAGTTCGCGTCCAGTCAGAAGCTCTGTAATAGCCTTCTAATGTATTAGCTATATCACGGGATTTCTGTGGTGCAGAGAAAAGGTCATCAAATTTTAAACGTATTCCCTCTATGCCTTCACTGATACGTTTTATTTTGGCTGCATCATTAAGGTTGATGTAGGCCAGGTTAGCATCCAGTTCAGCACCCACTTCAAACACTCCAACGACAGTGAAGCGTTTAAGCCTCGGCACTACACCAGCAACACTCACTGAAGCCTCTGGCATCACCAGAGTGACCTTATCACCCACCCGGGCTCCTAAATAACGAGCAAGCAGATCACCAAGAACAATGCCAAATTTCTGTTCGTTCAGAGCATCTAAAGACCCCTGAGTGATATGCTGACCAAGAATGGAGACTTTTTTCTCCATTGCGGGATCAATACCATTAATCAATGCACCTCTGACAACACCCCGGCTGGTCAACATCCCCTGCGTCTGAATAAAGGGGGCTGCAGAAATCACATCATCTCGGCTTTCTATCTGTTGAATTAATTCCGGCCAGTTTTCTATAGGTTTTCCATAGCCAAGAATCGAGGCATGAGGCACCATGCCTAATATGCGCTGTTTCAACTCCCTGTCGAATCCATTCATAACGGATAGGACAACAATCAACGCAGCAACGCCCAGCATCAGACCTAACATAGATGCCAGAGAGATAAATGAAATGAAATGGTTGCTTCGCTTTGCAGCGGTATAGCGCAATCCAATAAAGATGGATAAGGGTTTAAACATGGCGGCGATTAAAGCATAGAAACCAGAATGAGTAAAAATAACAATTAATTACAATATTTGAATCAAGCCTAATAAAAGCTGAATATACTTTCTTCCACAGGGATTCTTCACAAGCACCACGGGTAAATTATTACACCCCGTATCCACTTCTATATTTTTATATCTTAGTTATACTCAGGCTACATATAAGGAACCAACACTCAGATTAAGAGGCAGAAAATGCAGGATCAGGATCGCCGCCAGTTTTTTCGAATTGACCAACACATATCCCTGGAACTCAAGGTTATTTCAGAATCAGAAATCAGCGATCACCCTAAACCCAGCCAATTTGGAGTCTCGCCTAATTTCCTGTTACTCAGCGAACTTCAGCAAATGGACGCTGCTAGCGCTCAGCTGATGCGAAAGGTGACTGAAAAGGACCCTACTCTTGCTTCAGTCTTGAACATTATGAATGACAAAATTGAGCGCATCGCTCAGGCGATTGCATCTGAAGAAATGACTGTCAGTCATGCAGCAATCCAGGAAGTAAATATTTCGGAAGGAGGCTTACAGTTCTTTTCGGATGTTCAGTACGCTTCCGGCGATTATTTTTCGATGAAATTAGTGTTCCCTGATTCTTGTATTGGCCTAATCCTTTACGCAACGTGCTTAAGAAGTACAGCCCAAGCGGATGGTCGCTACCAGACAAGTGCAGAATTTGTGCAAATGCCTGAAAACTGCCGTATGATCCTCGCCCGCCAGATATTTGAGAGTCAGGCGCGACAACGCAAACAAGAAGCTGAAGCTAGAAATTAATCTCGAGTTACATGACTGAATCTAAGCACAACAAACTTCACCACCATATAGCAGTGGCGATTGGCTTCATTGGCCTGATCGCCTGGGGTTACTGCGGACGTTATTCCGGTTTTCTGGACTGGATAATTTTACAAGTGCCTCAAAAGTACGCTGGGGCAGCCTTAATGGTCGGCATCATGATCATGATGACCCCGGGCCTATTCCTTTGGACCCTCTATAACCGATGGATTGAAAAGCGGCTGAAGGTCAAAGGTATTTATTACGAAGATGAATACTACAAAGAAAACGAAGCATTAAAAGCTAAAAAGGACGAGGAGAAATAAGCCTCCTGCTCTTAGTAAACTCACACTGCTACCCTAGCTAACCTAATCTTCAAAAGCGCAAACTCAGCGCTCTGAATAAAAGCTGAATATCCTGTTTTTGGTTATTGAAAATCCTTCATCTCCATTTCTTGCCAAAACCCGATCTGAGAACTGTACTTAACAGACCCCTAAATTTCGGCAAAGGAGGGGGAGAAGATGGACAAGTGCAGATTTTTATTCAGTTTAATGACACTATCTCTGGTTTCTGCCAGCCCTCTCACTTTTGCCATTGAGTCAGAAACTCTCGCTTTTGCCCCACCCTCTCAGCTATCCCATCATCTTCAACCAACTGACGTTGAAACAACGCCTGTAGATTTGTCCGAGTCATTGACGCACCCACCTCAAAATCAGCTGGACAAACTGCATACTGAAATGATGAGAATGGAAGCCCTCGCCATGCAGATGGATTGGCCAAGGCTCAATCGAAGTCGTTTGCTCAGTTTCGGGGATTACCACGCTCAGGTCCCGGTACTGAGGGAGATGTTGATCCATTTGGGGGACCTCAAAGAAACTCGAGATGAGATGCAGTCACATTTATTTGATCTGGAGCTTCACCACGCACTTGTCAGGTTTCAAAAGCGCCATGGAGCAAAAGCTGATGGTATTTTAGGGCCTGCAACCCGTAAACAACTGAATATTTCTCCACAGAAACGAGCCGAACAAATTCTGTTAAATATTTACAGAATGAATAGTTTTCAGCCTGAGAATGACCAATACATTCAGGTCAATGTTCCGGATTACAAGCTGCACCTGTTTGATCAGGGTGTTGAAACCATGACAATGAAAACCATCGTCGGCAAGCGTAAACGTAAAACCCCTATTTTTGCGACAGAAATTAACCGTGTGGTTGTTAACCCCTCCTGGTATGTCCCCAAAAGCATTGCATACAAGGATATCCTACCCATCTACGAAGAAGACCCCACTTATCTCGATAAGAAAAATCTTAAAGTCGTGACCGGCTGGGGAGCACAACGCAGACTGATTCCTGATGAAGAAATTGATCTCGACAGGATGTATAAAGGCGATAGCTACCAGCGACTTTGGGAACCGCCTGGAGAGGGCAATACCTTAGGTAAGGTCAAATTCCTTACTAACGGTCCCTACTCTGTTTATCTGCATGATACTTCGGCAAAAAGACTATTTGATGAAGACAAACGAGCTTTCAGTTCAGGATGCATTCGTGTTGAACAACCGAAAAAACTGGCTGATGCTTTACTTAAAATGAGCAACCAATTACCTGTCACTCAAGTGGATGATCTGTTCTCAAAAACGAAAACAGCCCGAGTCAAACTTGATAAACCCATCAAACTTTATGTCACTTATTGGACCAGTTGGGTTGATTCAAAGGGTAATTTAAACTTCCGTGATGATCTTTACCGACGAGATCGTTATGAGCTGAGCCAATTAAAAAATGGTTCTGCACAAGAAATCTTCATGACTTCATATTGATCAAAATATGTACAAAAACTACACACTCAGGCATAATCGAACCTGTTATTAGCCAGATATGCAGTGTGTTTTAATGTCAGATCGAACGTGCAATTCAAGACGTAAGTTTTTGAAAGTATTAGGAGGCTCAGCAGCCTTAACCGCTTTACCTAAAACCAGTTTCGCTAAAATCCATTCCGAAACAGAACATCATCTCTCCCTACTAAACCTGCACACGGGTGAATCAATTGCCAGTCCTTTTTATCACGCCGGGACCTTTGATCATGATGGTCTGAATGCTCTGAATTACCTTCTGCGCGATCACCGTAACGACCATGTGATTGGAATGGATACAAAGTTGCTCATGCTACTGCATGACCTACAGCAGAAATTTGATAACAAACAGATCCATGTAATTTCTGCTTACCGCTCTCCCGAAACCAACGAGATGCTGCGTAAAAAAGGCCATAAGGTGGCTAAGAGAAGTTACCACTTAAAAGGTCAGGCTATAGATATCCGTATCCCGGGTGTAGACCTTAAAGACCTACATAAAGCTTCATTAGCTATGCGTACTGGTGGTGTTGGGCTTTACACCCGCAGCAATTTTGTACATGTTGATGTTGGGCGTATTCGTAGCTGGGGCGCCTGATACCCTATAAATTTCATCTCACCTCTCTTTATCTCAAATAGTGAGCTTCTACATTCAAGGAACGCTCACTATAATGTCTGCTGTTTTCCACCAGGCATATTTGAGAGCAAATGTTAGACAATATCCGCGTCGTTTTAATAAACACCTTCCACCCAGGTAATATTGGTGCTGCTGCCAGGGCAATGAAGAATATGGGTCTTAGCCAGCTGTATCTGGTTGAACCTGAAATATTCCCAAGTAAAGAAGCTGACTCTCGTGCAGCCGGGGCCAAGGACCTTCTCGAGAGTGCTGTCGTTGTAGAGACTCTGGAAGAAGCCATTGCTGATTGTCAGCTCGTAATCGGGACCAGCGCCAGAACACAGCGGACCTTTGACCTCCCCCTTCTGCCAGCAAGGGAAGGTGCTGAACAAATTGTCGGTGAAGCAAAAAGCGGACAGGTTGCTCTGGTATTCGGCCGTGAAACCATGGGATTACATAACCATGAGCTGCAACAGTGTAATATCCACGTTTATATTCCAGCCAATCCAGAGTATCCGGTTCTGAATGTATCTCAGGCTATTCAACTCCTGTGTTATGAAATCTTTATGGCGGCTGAAAATAAGAGCTATAAGTCAGTACAAGAGGAATACCCTCGTCAGAAAGAGATGTCACTTTTTTACGAGCATCTCGAGAAAGTACTGCGAATGACTAATTTCATCATTCCCCAACATGAAGGCAAAGTGTTAGACAAACTACGCCGATTTTTTAACCGCTCGCGACCTGAGCGAACAGAACTGAATATGCTGCGTGGCATACTGACATCAGTCGAAGAAACAGTTGATAAGAAGAACGATTAACGGGCACGCCCGTAATAATGACGAGAGAGCATAATGGAAGCTAATTTTGAAAGCCTGATTCATCAAGCAGATGAATTAAAGAAAAACCTTGAAGCGGTTAACAACCAGTCCAAAAAAGTTGGCTACAACATGGTTGGAATCAAAGAGTGTGCTGAAACTCTGCAAAAGTGCATCAATAAAGTTGGAAACAACCGTTTAGCAGCCCTGGCAAACCGCGATAAGCGTAAAGTCTATGCAGAAATGGAAGATGCCATTGAACAACTGCTGGAGTTAATCGACTAGTGAAAAGTTGGCCTTTGGGCGATATCAGTTTAGAGGTTTTTCTGCGAGATTACTGGCAGAAAAAACCTCTGTTAATCCGCAATGCATTTCCCAATTTTGAACCTCCTGTTTCTGCAGAAGAGTTAGCTGGCCTGGCTCTTGAAGAAGAAATTGAATCACGACTGATTATCCAGTCAGATGACGGAACAGACTGGCAGCTCAAACACGGCCCTTTTACGGAAGAACTCTTCACTACTCTTCCAGAAAAAAACTGGACCCTTCTGGTTCAGTCTGTGGACCACTGGATGCCTGAAGCCTCTGAATTTGTATCCCAGTTCAACTTTATTCCAAGCTGGCGTTTGGATGATCTGATGATCAGCTATGCAGCAGATGGCGGTGGCGTTGGCCCCCACTACGACAACTATGATGTATTTCTGGTCCAGGCATCCGGAACAAGGCGCTGGGAAGTCGGTGGTATTTTTGGTGAAGATAGCCCTCGCCGATCTGATACCCCAGTCATGATCCTGCCCGAATGGCAACCTGAAGAAAGCTGGGACCTTCAACCTGGCGACATGCTCTATCTACCACCCAGAGTGGGTCATAATGGCTACGGTGTCGGAGAGGATTGTATGACCTACTCCATAGGCTTTCGAGCACCCTCCCATCTGGAGATTTTCGAAGGTCTGGCAACACATGTTGCAACACAAGCTAAATCAGAAGACCGCTATTCAGACCCAGAATTGGTTACCCAAAGCAACTCTGGGCAAATTACTGATGACGCTCTAAACAAGGTAAGAGAGATTTTAAACTCATATCTGGATCAACCTGAATTGCTTGCCAAATGGTTCGGTCAGTTTATGACAGAGCCCAAAAACCCAGAACATAGTCTCAGTCAGGAGACTGAAGTCGAAATCGATCAGATATCAGCTTTAATAGCTGAAGGCCAGCCGGTGTGCCGAACAGAAGGCTCCAGATTCGCGTTTCATCAGCTAGAAGGTAAATTACTGCTGTTCTACGACGGTGAGGTGATAACCTGTTCTGAAGGGCAAGCTGAGTTAGCACAACTATTATGCTCAGAGTTGTATATTGAAATGGTTGAGCCAAGCCCTGAAAACATTCAATTACTCGCGACGCTCTTAGAACAGGGTTCTATCTATTTCCCTGAAGACTGAGTTAGAGATACAGTAGCCTATGGTTGATCAGGCAGGTAAACCGTAATCCGGTTTCTACCCTTATGCTTACTGGTATAAAGCGCCTTATCTGCCATAGCAATTACATCATTCGGGCATGTATCAATTTCTGGTAAAACTGTTACAAGCCCGATACTGATCGTTACTTTGCTATCAACTTCTGAGTGCTCAAAACTTATATTCTTCTCTGCAAGCCCAGACTGAATACTTTTGGCTATAGCTTCAGCACCCGCTGAATCCGTATTCGGGAGAATGGCAGCAAATTCTTCACCACCATATCTCGCCACAACATCTGTCACTCGGTTACAACTTTGCTGAATGGAACCAGCAACCAATTTGATACAATCATCACCCGCTAAATGTCCCTGTGTATCATTAAATTTCTTAAATAGATCGATGTCACACATGAGCAGAGACAAAGGAGTAGAAGCACGTTGGGAACGTTTTATCTCAGTGTCTATAGATTCATCAAAGAAGCGGCGATTAAATAACTGAGTTAAGCCATCCAGGTTCGATAACTGCTTTAGTTTTTTATTCGTAATCTCCAGCTCCATAGTGCGTTCATACACCGTCAGCTCAAGCTTTCTGTTATGTTCCAGTCGACTTTTCAGCAATAGTTGCTGGGTTCTGTACTTCCATAACACGAACAATGCAGCAGCCATAGAAAAGGCTGAAAGACCTATCAACCAATGCTTATAACGTTCATATGCGGACTCAGGTTCATAAATTACTTCACTATGTTCCGGGAGGGCTGAAATTGAGATTACATGCTCTTCGAGATACCGGTAATCAAACATATATTTAGTGGGCGTATCCGCTATCACAGTCAAAGCATTTGCATTGGGCTTTGAAATTAGCTCTAAAGTAATCTCAGCCGCTTTTTTCCCCTGAAGGTATCCGGATACGATACGCCCGCCTACCAGACCTTTACCCATATAAAAGTCCCAAGCCCCATAAATTGAGTTAATGTCAAATCTGGTGTACGGACATCAGGCTGCGTTCCTGTCTGAT
>JBMYLM010000059.1:0-16275 GCA_049596335.1 Neptuniibacter sp. | reverse complement strand
TGAGAGGTGCCATAAAAACACCTCTCGACCTCAGACAAACTTATTTGTTTGACGTTGCCAGAGAAGAAGCCGCCTGATTTTCGAAGTACTCTCGAGTCAGACGGAATACCACAGGACTCAGCAGAGCCAATGCGATAAGGTTCGGGATCGCCATCATAGCGTTCAGTGTATCAGCCAGTAGCCATACAAAGTCCAGGCTCACCATAGTTCCAACAGGTACCGCGATGATCCAAAGAATACGGAATGGAGTGATCACTTTCACACCAAACAGGTATTCGGCACAACGCTCACCATAAACACTCCAACCCAGAATGGTTGTAAATGCGAAGATAGCCAGCGCGATGGCAACAATGTAGTTACCTACACCAGGCAAAGCATCAGCAAATGCAGCTGAAGTAAGAGCCGCACCCGATTCACCAGAAGTCCATGTACCAGAAGTAATAATTACCAAACCAGTAATAGAACAGATGATGATTGTATCCAGGAATGTACCCAGCATTGCGATCAAGCCCTGACGCACTGGATCTTTAGTTTGTGAAGCAGCATGAGCGATTGGCGCAGAACCCAGACCCGCTTCGTTAGAAAACACACCACGTGCCACACCAAAGCGGATAGCTGCCCAAACAGCCGCACCAGCAAAACCACCTTCGGCCGCAGATTCAGTAAATGCGTATGTGAAGATCAGATCCAACGCCGCTGGGATTGCATCAGCATTGATCGCCAACACAACGAGACCCGCAACCAGATAGCTGATAGCCATCAGCGGTACCAGAGCACCAGCAACCGCACCAATACGCTTAATACCACCAAGCAGCACAGCAGCCGTCAGCACCATCAACACAACGCCCGTAACCCATGTTGGCAACGCGAAATTTGATTCAAGCACAGCAGCTACTGAGTTTGACTGTACCGTGTTACCGATACCGAAACCGGCAATAGTACCGAAGATAGCGAATGCAGTGCCCATCCAGGCCCATTTAGCACCCAAGCCATTTTTGATGTAATACATCGGGCCACCAACGTGGTTGCCGTTTTCATCAACTTCACGATATTTTACAGCAAGAACGGCTTCAGAGAACTTAGTCGCCATACCTACAAGTGCGGTACACCACATCCAGAAAAGTGCGCCCGGACCACCCAGGAATACAGCTGTTGCTACACCAGCAATGTTACCAGTACCCACAGTTGCAGACATTGCTGTCATCAGGGCCTGAAATGGTGAAATTTCACCTTCACTTTTATCAGAGTCCGCCGTACGACGGCCACTCCACATTAATTTGAAGCCTGTGCCTAATTTGAAAATAGGCATTAGTTTCAAGCCCAGCTGCAGGAAAAGCCCTACACCCAGAATCAAAACCAACATCATTGGCCCCCAAACAATACTGTTAATCTGACTGATCAGATTCGTCAATGCTTCCATTGTTTTTCCTCGATTTTATTGTGTTATATGAGGTTTGATTCACTCTTGGTGAGATTTATAGTTATCTGGATAACTCTGTTACCCGGGCCTCCTCGGCCATACTTCTGGAAATAAATGAGAACTGTTCTGCGGTTTTCACCCAACTCTATTGAATAAGCACCCTCATCTGCTTAAACGAATTAGGTTACCCAGCCAGCACATAACACTAGAAACAGAAGTAATTAATACAATATTGAAAAAACATCAGAATTTGGCTTTGAAATACACGCTTATTCAGGGATAAAAACCAAATAAAAAACAAAAATCAGAAATATATACTTATAAAAATAAGCATTTCTTGATTCAGATTGAAACCAGCTCTTACAAACACGCACAAATACCCTCTGTAACACAAAGGTAATATTGCTCCGGGCGATTATTAGGACTAGTTTTAAACAAGGAATGAGGAAATAGGTTGGTTATGCAGGTTCTGGTACGTTTTTTTTCCAGTCTGGTATTGCTGTATGCATTTTCCAGCTCAGCATTTGCAGAAAAGATTACTCTGGCAGCAGATGAATGGTGCCCGTTTAATTGCGCACCTGATTCTGACACGCCAGGCTTTATGATCGAAGTTGCCCAAAAAGTGTTTGCTGAGCACGGTTATATTGTCGATTACAAAGTAATGGCCTGGTCACGTGCCATTCGTGAAGCAGAAGTTGGAAATATTGACGGGATCATCGGCGCCTTCAAGGGCGATGCTCCGGATTTTATTTATCCCGATCAGGAATTATCCATCTTACGTAACACTTTCTTTGTCCATACAGATCAGACCTGGACTTATCAGGGCGTTGCGTCGCTGGAACAGATTCAGCTGGCCGCCATAGCAGGATATGACTACGGGGATGAGCTTCGGGAATATATTCAGCAAAGCGGTAGTGAACAAGTTTCTCTTTTGAGCGGACAAGATCACCCTCTGGCTAAAGGTATAGAGCTTCTGAGCAGAAAAAGAGTAGACGCTGTCATAGAAGCAGACCCTGTTTTTTGGTACACAGCGCAAATGTCAGGTCTACAGGATGAATTCAAAACTGCGGGGCATGCTGACGAACCACAAAAATCCTACATTACCTTCTCACCAGCTTTGGAGCATTCAACAAAATACGCAGAAATACTTTCTGAGGGTATCGAAAAGCTCAGAAGCAGCGGAGAGCTGGCGATTATTCTTAGCCGATACGGCCTGAAAGACTGGCGCCAATAATTACATCTTTTCCTTCTTAACACCCTATTTGTAGTAGTCAAACCGGCAATCTTAGCAATTAACTCTTTCACAGAATTACAAAGGGCACTAATCTATTAATGTGTCTGTTTCGTAACACTCTATGCTGATCTAAAGCAGACACTCATAATAAGTTATAAAGGATAGTTCCATGATCTCCCCTGAAGCGGCCGCAGTCCGCGACCAACTGATTGAGAAAGGTTTGGAAACCCCTACAATCGATACAGGTATGAGCCAAGAGCAAAAATACGAACGTATTAAAAGCCTCATGACCGAGGTAATGGGAACGCTTGGCCTAAATCTCGAAGATGACAGTCTGGAAGAGACGCCACATCGTATTGCTAAAATGTATGTTTATGAAGTTTTCTCAGGCCTCGATTATGAGAATTTCCCGCAAATTGCCATGATCGAAAACAAGATGGATCTTGAGGAGATGGTAAAGGTCAAAGATATCAGTGTGATCAGCTCCTGTGAGCATCACTTTGTCACCATCGATGGCACCGCTAAAGTCGCCTATATTCCGAATAAAAAAATTATCGGACTGTCTAAAATTAATCGTCTGGTACGTTTCTTCAGTCAGAGACCACAAGTACAGGAGCGACTCACCAAACAGATTTTGACGGCTTTGCAGACTCTCCTGGATACCGATAATGTCGCTGTTACTATCAATGCAACGCATTACTGCGTTAAGTCTCGCGGGGTCATGGATGTAAACTCTCAGACAGAAACAACAGCGCTTGGCGGCATTTTTAAAACAAATGCCACTACCCGCGCGGAATTTCTAACCTAAAGATAGCCACCACTAGCCTATGGATACTTCAACTTCATGGGCTAGTGAGTCTAGGGCTGAGCTATTAGCCAGAGAGTAGATCATACGAGATCGATTTACTCGATTCTGATAACGCTTCCAAACCAATTCATGGTTTGTTTCTGCATCTTTTTCGCCATTGCAAAAAGCCACAAACGCCTGTTCTTCGTGGCCATTCGGCTGTCTAACTCCCGAACATAGCTCATGATAGGCATTGCCATAGGTTTCGATCATCCGTGCCTGCTCAATAGTAAACTCTCCACTACGGGCAAAGCCGTAAGGAAAATTCTGTGAATCACGGAATTTTTTACCCGAATAAAAAGGGGCCTGAATATCCATCTCTACCTCCCAGCACAACTTTTATATAGTTTTACCTGAGATAGTAGTTCCGAAATATTGCTGTTTTAAGGCAGTTTAACCATTGTTGAAAGATGAAATACTCATCTCTCTGGCAACCGCATAATCAATCACCGGGGGCGGCCTCCCCTTTTCTTGAGCAATTAGCGGATCATGCTGTTTAACAGCATTAAGACCAGAAAGCTCAGGCACCCATAAAGACGTATACTGGCCATTCGCATCAAAACGTTCGGCCTGCCTCATGGGGTTAAATATTCTGAAGTATGGCGCTGCGTCTGCGCCTACAGACGCACTCCACTGCCAGCCCCCCAAGTTTGAGGCAAAGTCACCGTCGATAAGATTTTGCATAAAATAGCGTGCTCCCAAACGCCAGTCGTGACGCAACAGCTTGGTTAAAAAACTGGCCGTAATCATCCGCACACGATTATGCATCCAGCCTGTTTCATTGAGTTGCTTCATCCCTGCGTCTACGATGGCAAAACCGGTTTCCCCTTTACACCACGCATCAAAGAGGTCATCTCGATATTGCCAGCTGATTTTCTCTTCAACTTCGGGTTTGAAAGGTTGCCATCTGTTCATTTCTGGAAACAACACCAATAAATGGCGATAAAACTCCCGCCAGATCAATTCCGTCACCCATTGACTACCAAACCAGTCCGGGTCTTGCGAATAGCTGTTGATGGCTTGTAAACACTGACGCGTAGAAATAACTCCGACGGACAGATAAGGGGATAAGGAAGAAGTGCCAGAAAGACCAGGAAGATCGCGTTGTTCCTTATATTCAGGAAACTGCTTAGCGACAAACTTAAGTAAACGGGAAGTCGCTTGCTCTTCACCCGCAGGCCAAAGGTACTGCTGCCAATCCGCAGCCTTTTGTTGATACGGAATTGTTTCGGGTATTTGATCAGACTCTACTCTCAGGGTTGGCTGCTTTTTTGGCACAGGCAACGCTTCTGGAACCTGTTGCAAATACTGATTACGCCAGGCACGACTGAAAGGGGTAAACACTTTATAAGGCTCACCCTTTTGGTTCAGAACGGAACCCGCGGGTAACACGACATCACAATCATAGTGATAACAGCTCACGCCATTATGTTTCAGTAAGCGCCAGACTTTCTGGTCCCGAACCTGTTCATATTCGGGATATTCGCGATTGTAATGGAGTTCACTGACTTTGAATCGCCTTACGAGCTCTAAGAACTTCTCCGGCAACTCATTATTCGATGCTGCGTAAATTAGTTTTAAGGGGATATTAAGAGTATTGAGCTGTTCCTGCAGAGACTTAAGATTCGCCAACCAAAACTGCACTCGGCTTTTAGACTCATCCTGCATTAACCATTGTTCGGGGGTTATTGCAGCCACAGCAAGAACGCCCTCACCCCTATTGTTATGACAAGCGGAGTAAAGGGCGCTGTGGTCTCCCGTCCGAAGATCGTTCCGAAACCAAACCAGTTTCACAGGACGGTCACATCACTATAGACTGATTTCAAATGTAATTCCTTAAACCCAGCTCATGCGGGTAAGGGTCAAGATAGGCCTGAGACTGGATATAGTCGGAACCGTGTCGTTTAAGGTAATGCTTAAGCAAGGTCAGTGGTACCACAAGATGAACCTTTGAAGTACGGTATTGCTCGATAGCATCCAACAAATCCTGCTTAGTTTCTGAATCGATATCACGCTTCAGATAACCCATTATATGCATCAAGGTGTTAGTGTGACTCTTGCGGTTAGCCCGATTTTTCAAATGAGTCATCAATGACAGGATGTAATCAGCCAGAATCTCACTCAGCGGTTTATTCGGAGCCTCGTTAGCCAGATACTGCCCTAGTTGTTTGTAACCTTCATAGCTGTGAGCCATCAATTGATATTTATGTCGGCTGTGAAACTGAATAACTTCGTGAAGCGATGGATTTTTCATCACTTCTTCCTGCCAGCTGGAGTATACAAACACCCGGGTGATAAAATTTTCTCTGAGTATGTGATCGTTAAGGCGGGCCTCCTCCTCAACTGGCAAAGCTGGATTGTTACGCATGAGCCTTGCAGCGTAGGCACCGGAACCCGCTTCATTAGGCATGCCATTCTCATGATAAACCTTCACCCTTTCCATTCCGCAGCTTGGGGACCCTTTCATCAGGATGTAGCCACACAACTCCTGGTGTTCCTGAGAGACAGTATCCGCATAAGCTGTGATTTCATCTGTAACGTCCAGATCAGGGTTTTTGACACCTCTGACCCTTGGTGCTTCAGCATTACCAACCAACCGAATTGGCTCCCGGGGTATGCTCATTCCAATCGCGACTTCAGGGCAGAAAGGCACAAATTCAAAACAATCACTCAACACATTGAGGCAGTATTTGGAGCGTTTATGCCCACCATCGTACCGGACTTGATTACCCAGCAAACAGGAGCTGATGCCTACCGGAATTAAACGTTTAGTCTCAGAATGTTCCATTATCCTAACTCCTGCTACCAACTCAGATTGAATTAAAAACCCGTCATTGGCTGAACCAGTTTACCCAGCAAGGTGCTGAATTTCAGTGGCGCATCAGTGGCAATCAGACAGATGCAATCTTCATCGCTGTCCACCAGCGGCTGGTGTTCAATTTCGCTGTCCAGATCCGCAATATCACCTGCGGTAAACCGACCCATTTCATCAGAGAAAGACCCCTGAAGAATAAGCGTTAGCTCGTTACCGTCATGACTGTGCGGCAACATCGCTTTACCAGGAGCGATTCGCATCAACCGTGAAGCACCGCCCTTCTCTGTTTTGAAGGGCAGGTCATAATAATAAATGCCCGGCACAATTCGTTTCCATTCGATCTCATCGAAGGAATTGCCAATGCAGTCCTGCGAAGGTCTTGGTATTAAGTCCGATGATGGTTGAAGCTGTTTTGAAGATCGGATCATCTCTATATCAATTTCAGGCTCTTGATCAAGACATGCCAACACTTGATCCAGTGCGTCATCAGAGATCGAAGCTTCATCCAGACTGTCCAGCAAAATACCGCCAATTGCTTCAGACTGACTGACGCGCTCACGGCAGCTTGGGCAGATCGAAATGTGGCAAGCAACAACCAGAGCCATAGCCTGCGACATGGAACCTGCGGCATAGCTGACCAAAGTAGCTTCATCCAGGTGATGTTTAATGTTCATACATCATCCCTCCACATCATTTTTAACTTCTCCGACGCCAGCCGGATTCTAGATTTAACACTTCCCAGAGGGATACCCAACCTTTCAGAAATATCCGAATGAGAACGTCCCTCAAAAAAAGACATATAAAGGACCTGGGCCTGATTCTCGGGAAGTTTGCTGATCGCTTTTTCCATGCGATCTGAAGTCACCAGATTTTCACCTTCGTGATTACGCTCATCGGGCTCTTCAATCCATTCATCAAGAGAGTATTCCGGATATTTCTGTTTTCGCATCCAATCAATACTCTGGTTTCTGGCCAGAGTAAAAATCCATGTACTGGCTGCTGCTTTTGAGCGGTTGTACATGTGGGATTTACGCCACACGGCCAGCATGGTCTCCTGCATTAACTCTTCAGCGGTTGTCTCCACCAATCCAAGACGAATAATGTAAGCTTTCACCTTGGGCGCGAAGTGCTTAAATAGCTGAATGTAAATCTTTTTGTCTTTATTTTCAGATAACTCTTGTAGCAAATCACTCCAGTCTGAGGAGCTGTTAACCTGAGTCATGGCAACTACATTGTCCACGTCTTCACCCGATTCGTTGTTGTCCATACCTCTCCTACGGCGGTTAATTAAGGTTGGATCACATAAGCTGCTAATATTTGTGTGATCCTAAGCTTCTGATGACACGTATATAAAGGATATACAAATCATTATGGATGATCTGATGAATATAGCAGCCATTCGCAGAAAAAAAATCGCCGTAGTTGGCTCCGGTATTTCAGGCCTGAGTTGTGCTTGGTTACTCAATAAAAGCCATGACGTCACCCTGTTCGAAAAAGACGATCGTTTAGGTGGCCACTCCAACACGGTATCATTTAAGCTGGACGATAAAACCGTAGATGTTGATACCGGTTTTATTGTGTTTAACCCGGTCAACTACCCAAATCTGGTAAAACTCTTTGAGTTGCTGGATGTAGATAACTGCGAGACAGATATGTCCTTTGCGGTATCGATCAACCGTGGTCAGCTGGAGTATTCAGGCACCAGTCTCAATGGTTTGCTGGCGCAGAGAGCAAACCTGCTGAAGCCATCTTTCTGGAAGATGATTTCAGATCTGCTTAGGTTCTATAAAGAATCCGACCAGATGCTCCATGAGCCCGGCCTCAATGAGATCTCACTGGGTGAACTCCTTCAAAAGCATGGATACGGAAAACAGTTTATCTATAACCACCTTTTACCGATGGGCGCTGCAATCTGGTCCACGCCGGTGGATCAAATGCTGCAGTATCCAGCCGGAAGTTTTTTACGTTTTTGCAAAAACCACGGATTGGTGCAACTTAAAGACCGCCCGCAATGGCGCACTGTGGTCGGTGGCAGCAAGAACTATGTGAAAAAAATTGCGGCGGAGCTGGAAGGCAAAATCCAGCTGAATAGCCGAATTCACAGAATCATCCGTAACCCTCAGCAAGTGATTATTGAAGATCATCATGGCAATCGCCAGTACTTTGATGATGTGGTTCTGGCATGCCATTCTGATCAGGCCCTCGCTCTTCTTGATAGCCCATCAGCAGAGGAAAAAGAACTGCTGGAGCAATTCCCGTATCAGAGGAATATTGCCTACTTGCACATGGATGAATCCATGATGCCGAAAAGAAAAGCGGCCTGGTCCAGCTGGAACTATCTTTCTGAAGGGGCACGAGATCAGTCACAACAGGTCTCAGTAACCTACTGGATGAATATGCTTCAGCCCATTAATACAGAAACGCCATTATTTGTTTCCCTGAATCCTGTTCGGGAACCTGAAAAAGGCAGCATTATCCGCACCTTCTTTTATGATCATCCGACCTTTGGAAAAACCTCTTTTGCTGCTCAACAACGCTTGTGGGAACTGCAAGGCCAACAGCGTACATGGTTCTGCGGCGCTTATTTTGGCTACGGTTTCCATGAGGATGGCTTACAGTCAGGCCTGGCAGTTGCGGAGCAGTTAGGAGGGATTCCACGCCCCTGGTTACTTAAAGATAAAAATAGCCGAATTTTTGTTGGTCCAAATCCGATACAGACGGGTCAGGAAGCACCAGAGGTCGCACATGCCTGAGCTCAGCAGCTGCATATACGCAGGAACAGTCATGCATCACCGGTTAAGGCCGGTAAAGCATCGTTTTGTGTACAAAGTATTTTCACTGCTGGTTGATCTGGATGAGTTGCAACACTTAGACAAACTTCGCTTCTTCTCGATAAACCGTTTTAATCTTTTCTCTTTTCACGAAAAAGATCATGGTCAGGGATCAGGCAAGCTTGCTGATGAGATCCGTTTATTACTCAGTAACCGCGGTTATGAATCTGAAAACTTCAAAATCAGATTGCTCTGTTATCCTCGCATTCTTGGTTATACCTTTAATCCCCTCAGCGTCTATTTCTGTTATGACAGCTCTGATCAGCTTCAGGTAATTTTGTACGAGGTCAGCAATACATTCGGGTCCAGGCATACCTATCTATTGGAGGTCGAAGGCCAACCAGACATTGTCAGACATGGCTGCTCCAAATTAATGTACGTCAGCCCCTTCATGCCCATGGATACAGCCTATGGTTTCCGGATTAAACCGCCCTCAGACAATGTCGCAGTGTATATTCGGCAGAGCGAACAAACCTCAGACAATACCGTTGCGCCCATACTCAATGCTACTTTTTCCGGGAAACAACAGGTTATTTCTGATCGCAGCCTGATCAAGGTGTTTATGAAATACCCCCTTATGACGATGAAAGTTATGGGCGGCATCCATTGGGAAGCCCTGAAACTATGGCGTAAAAAATTAAAGATCCAACCACGGGATAAAAACGTAAGCCATAGCATAAGTTGGCAGGATAAAAATGGAGCCATGCACTATGAAAGCTTGTGAAACCTCAAGAACACTAACCACTCCGGTTCGTACCAAAGAACCTACCTGGTTAGAAAAAAGGTTGCTGTCAAAGCTAACCCCTTTATTGGATCGTGAATTTGGCTCAATACACCTAACCCTACCAAGTGGATACCGTTGCCATCTGGGCCAAGGTCAACCTGAAGCCGATGTTAAACTGCTGAACTTCCGACCTTTGTTACGCCTGTATATGGGCGCCATCAATGGCTGGTCTGAAAGCTACATTGCCGGCGAGTGGGAAAGCAGCAACCTAACTTCTCTGGTACTTTGGGCATTAGCCTACGAAGAGGGCCTGTCTGAGTTTGCCAAAGCCAGTTTTTTCACTCAGACTCTGCACAACCTTTATCACTGGCAACGTGACAACAGCCGTAAAGGCAGCCGTAAAAACATCTCTGCCCACTATGATCTGGGCAATAATTTTTATAAGCGCTGGCTGGACCAGAGCATGACCTATTCCGCGGCCCTGTACGAACACCCCGAACAACCTCTGGAACAGGCCCAACGCAATAAAAACGCTCGTATTCTGGAGCTTCTGGACGCGCAACCCGACCAGCATATTGTCGAAATCGGCTGCGGCTGGGGAGGCTTTGCAGCACAAGCCGCGGAAGAGAAGCAACTTAAAGTACATGGTATTACCCTCTCCAAAGAGCAGCTAAGCTGGGCTAAAGATACAATCAATAGCAAGCAGTTAGATGATCAGGTCCACCTGTCGCTGACTGACTACCGTGACCTTGAACATAAATATGACGGCGTAGTTTCGATTGAAATGTTTGAGGCCGTAGGTGAATCCCACTGGGATAGCTACTTCGAGACGCTCAACAAAGTATTGAAACCCGGCGGTAAAGCCGTGCTTCAGGTGATTTCAATCGAAGAAAACCGTTTCGATGAGTACCGTAAACAAGCGGACTTCATTCAGCGTTATGTTTTCCCTGGCGGAATGCTGCCGAGCATCACTGCCCTCAAAGATAAGATCAGTGAACATCAGTTTGAGCTGGTTGAAATGCAGCTGTTTGGTAAGGACTACGCGCAAACACTTAGGGAATGGAAAGACCAGTTTGTTGCAAGCTGGGACGAGATCAAACCCTTAGGTTTTGATGAGCAGTTCTACCGTTTGTGGAATTACTATCTGGCCTACTGCGAAGGCGGCTTTGAGCACGGTTCCATCGATGTTGGACTTTATGTTCTTGCTAGAAAATAACCCACCCAATAGATCCTTTGTTGAACAGATCCGTTACTGATGAGACATCTTTCGGCGCAGCTTTTTAATCACTGCACCAATTAAGGGTATTTGCTGCATCAGTTCAGATGCATCCCAGTAATCATGATGCAGCATTACTTTACCCTGACCATCCTGAACCACCCGACTGGCCCCTTCAAACTCTACTTTTCCCGTCAATCCACTTGAAGCCGAGAAGGTCCAGTACAACACCCCTTCTTTATCGCTAGCGTCATTACCCGCTAACAGGCATGAATTAACCTGAAAAGATACCTGGTCCAGTTTCTGATACATATCATCAAGGATATGAATGAACTCATTCTGAGTGAACGTGTGATTAAAAGGATCACGAAACTCAACCGAATCGGCCAGATGTTGGCGAAGCTCAGGAAGGTTTTCCGCGGTGAGATTAGAAAGCTTTTGCGCGTAAAGGGAAAGCCAGTTATCCATGTTTTTCGCTGGTTACAGTTGGATTGTCTGTTTTTACAGTACGACTGATTAAGCCGAAATACCAGCTGTATGGCAATAAACGCAGTAGTTTTAAGAAGAATGTAAAACGTTTGGGGAAAGTAATCTCAAAACGCTGGCTGAGCAAACCTTGTAGAATTCGTTCTGCAGCCTCATCCGCCTCCATTAACGCAGGCATTTTGAAATCATTTTTATCGGTTAAAGGGGTACGCACAAAGCCTGGATTAATAACCTGCAGCTTCACGCCGGTTCCATAAAGGTCCAACCTCAACGCTTCGCATAAATTGATCAAAGCAGCCTTACCCGCACCGTAGGCTGCAGCCGTGGGCAAGCCACGGTACCCCGCTACAGATGCCATGACAGCGAGCTGCCCCTGGTCTCGTTTTAGGAACCGTTTAAGAATGGGATCAATACAGTTAAGCGTACCATGGAGATTAATCTGTAAAAGCTTAGAACAGCGCTCAGCGGAGAATTCCTGCGCCGGAAATGGATCATGATTTCCGGCATTGAGTACAACCAAATCGGGTACTCCGCTTCCAGAATCCCAACTGGCCACCATATCCTCAATCTGCTGACGATCAGTAATGTCCATCGGAATCGGCACAATCGTACCTGAATATTGTTTGCACTCCTCATGCAAACGCCAAAGCTCATCACCGGTTCTTGAAGAAGTATACACAGTTAGTCCTTTGCGACAGAGCAGCTCCGCTAATGCACGACCTATGCCTCTACCGGCACCGGTAATCCAGACACTTTTCCAGGGTAATGAGTTGTTCATCAGGTAACCTCCGCAGTACGGCATCCGCCTGTCAGTTCCCGATGCGGTTGGTCAGAAACCTTTTTGATATACAAAGTGATTTCACCAACCTCCAGGCCAAATTTGTACATGCTGGCGCGATTGATCAGGTTATTTTCGTCAACCAAAAACATCCAGTCATTCAGTTTGATATTCCAGGTTTTACCATTCACCGGTACTGCGAGGGTGTATTGCCAGTTGAGCGCATTCCCTGCCACCTCTCCCTCTGCCAGCCCTATCACATCACCTGCCTGCCCCGTATAGCGTTTGCCGGATTTCTGTAACTGCCAACATCGATGTTGCTCTTCTCCATCGGCAAAATAAAACAGTTCATCCAACACTCCCTCATCACCTTCCCAGCGACCAAGAATGTCAGCCTTGAACCTTCGGCTTACTTTGCCTTTGTAATCCTGCACAATCCCGTAGGCTTCCAGGTGACCGTTGAAGAACTGGCTTAGATCCAGCTCTGGTTCTATACCCCGGTAATCATCTAACTTGGTTGAACAGGCGGATAAAAATGGGATTAATGCCATAACAATTACCTTACCTAAGCTCTTCATCAGTGGATTCTCCCCTGAGCTTTTTAGCTAATTCGGGATAGCTGCTTTTTTCAGACAGCCAGATTTTAATAAACGCATTACTGAACTCAGGTTCACTAACCGCTCCAATCCAAGTCTGGTTGTAAAAGAAGTTGCCGTGGCCTAATTCGTCGATCCAGAATCCTAGCTGGTCACCTTTGCTGATCTCAGGCCAGATTTGATTCAACCGTTCAATCCAGGACGGAATTTTTTCTGATTCGGTAAACGTTTTGATCTGCTCTTCTGTCTCTTCAACCAGATCGGCTTTGGATATATTTCGTTGGTATGTCAACTCTAAAAGAAGCGGCCCCGCATTCTTGGATTCAATGTTTGTGTACTTGCCAGATGGGGTAAAAAGTTCAGCAGAATAGATATGGAACCAAAGCACTTTTAGTTCCGCCTCCCCGACCTTGTTCCAGTTATCAGGTGCAGTGATGGAACCTGCACTGGCTGAAGAGACAAGCAGCATGAATATGAAGGCTGCTAGTTTTGACATAGGTAGCCCTCCAGTGACTGACTCATCCAGATCAGCAAAGGAAATAACACTGCCCATATAGCCGCAATGGATACAGCACTCAGAAGCAGAGGCAGGGTTAGCTCAACAGCATTAAAGTGAGCGGCAGCCATGTAGGCAAAGCACCCACCTATCGCTCCCGCTAATACCGTAATGAACTGCTTGCTCGCAAAAAACGCCAGACTCTGGCGTAAGGTCGCGCAAAAGCCGAACCACAGCAGCAACAACCAGATTGGAGTAATTCCCTGAATTTCGTCAAAACGAAAAAACCCCAACAGGGTCAGAATACAATCTACGCAATAGCCGATAAGGCCTGTGATTAGAACGATCTGAAATTCGAGTAATGGCTGCTTGTGAAACAACATATGCATAAGCAGAAGCGCCAGAACAAAGATCAACGCATCATTGCCTAAAAAAATACTCAGGGACCAAACCAGATTAAAGCCGAGAAGGTTTACCCAAAAATTTTGTGAATAGCCTGAAAACATTACCGCCTCCTGCATGTTCATACGCTTAGAGACGGCTAACAGATCATATTCTCAGAATGTTTTAGCAGTCATAAAACCTCATCAATTCACCCACAAACATTAGCACGGCCTTATTTAATAATAATGAGAATCAGTGCTATTTACTTAGATGCTAGAATAACTTATAGTCTATTTAACATTACCTTCATAAACAGGCACTAGGATGGTGCAAAGTCGTAGATAAAAGAACCACTTAGCAGTATTTATCTTCCGTGCACGAACTCGACTGTTGCCAAGCAATCACGAGCCAAGGATGAGTTATGTTTAAGAATCTATCTATTGCTTCAAAAATTACTTTTCTGATCTGTCTTTTATTAACCCTATTAGCCATTACCTCTATCTTTGCCATACAAAGAATGAATTTGATCGGCAAAGAACTCACCACTGTCCCGACTGAGGATATGCCTCTCATTGGGCTGGTATCAGATATCACCGTTAAGCAACTCGAAAAGACGGTGGCTATCGAAAAACTTTTACGCATTTCCGGTGTTCAGGACTCAGACCACTCAGTCGGTGAATTAGAAGAATACATTCATAGTCTTGCTAAAGAGATTGATCAGGAGATCAAGCAAGGCGAAGCAATTATAGCTTCCGCTAAAACTCATGCGTTGACCAAGGAACTTGAAACCGAGTTAATTGACCTGGAAAAAACACTGCTGGAAATTGACAGTGCACATCAGGGTTATGAAACTCGTGTAGAAGAGATGATCTCGCAGATCCACAATGGCAATAACGTCCCCTCTTCTGAAATTCTCTCTATCGAGAAAGCTCAGAGCTCAATCAACCACCACCTTGAGGATCTGCTGGTTGGTGTGGAGTTAATGACCAAGCACACCCTTGAAAAAGTTCACCATGATGAAGAAACAGCTCTGACAGTCATGATTGCCCTGGGAATTGCTGCAGTGTTGTTAGGTTCTATTTGTGGTGTGGTGATCACCCGTGCGATCTCCAAGCCACTGCAACAGGCCGTTGAAATTACAGAGCAGCTGGCTGAAGGCGACCTGACCGTTAAGATTGATGTAGATTCCAATGACGAAACGGGCAGGCTGCTCAAGTCGATGCAGGTTATGAGCAATCGACTGACCGATATGATCTCTCAGATTGCAGCAGCAAGCAGCCAGTTAACCTCAGCAACTGAAGAAGTTGCTTCGATCACAACCAATATCGCGGGCAACCTCGAGGACCAAACCTCGCATCTGAACCAGACCTCAGCAGCAATGTATGAGATGTCGCAAACCGTGCGAGAGATCGCAGAGAACGCATCAGAAGCCGCATCTTCTACCCTGCGCGTTGACTCCGAAGCAAAACAGGGTCAAGGCATTGTCAGTCAGGTAAACGATTCAATGGCTGTACTTGCGCAGCAGATGGAAGCGACCAAATCCAACATTTTCGATTTGAACTCAGAAACCGATAAGGTCGATGAAATTCTTGATGTGATCACAGGTATTGCAGAACAAACTAATCTTCTGGCATTGAACGCTGCCATTGAAGCTGCTCGTGCGGGCGATCAGGGCCGAGGATTTGCCGTTGTTGCGGATGAGGTTCGAACGCTGGCTTCCCGTACTCAGGATTCTATTACCTCTATTCAGAAACTTACGGAGAAACTAAAAAGCGGCGCCCAGTCCAGCGCAAATGCTATGAACCTGGGTCATCAGCAGGCTGGAAGTTCACTGTCATTGAGTCAGAACGCAGAATCCGGACTTCAGGAGATTGCTCAAGCTGTTGATGTAATAACGTCCATGAACACCCAGATTGCTTCAGCAACACAACAACAGAGTGTCGTTGCCGATCAGGTCAGTGACTCTCTGACTCACCTGCAGGGTTCTGCTGATGACATCAACTCCAGTGCGCAGCAGGTATCTGTGGCCAGTGAAGAGATTGCCCAGCTTTCCAACGAACTTAAAAAACTGGTTTACCAATTCAAACTGGTCTAGTAACTAAATGTTGCTGGTCTAATCTCGTAATGTAAGGAGTGAAAGAGCACCTATGCTCGATTAGCTCCTTTAAAGGATCTCTTTACTTAACGTCCTACTGCTCCATATAAATCTTAAAAATAACTTATAATGGGTTTACCTGAGTTGTCTAAAAGAGCACACCCTTGATAACAGATCCCCTCTTCTATCTCGCAGCCATTCCGGCCGTACTCATTGTAGGCATTTCAAAAGGCGGATTTGGCGGTGGACTTGGGCTCATAGCGGTTCCGATGATGGCTCTGGTCATTTCTCCTGTCCAGGCTGCTGCAATCATGCTCCCTATTTTGTGCATTATGGATCTTTTCGCGCTTTGG
>JBMYLM010000058.1:0-16316 GCA_049596335.1 Neptuniibacter sp. | reverse complement strand
CGCGACCCCCTGCGTGACAGGCAGGTATTCTAACCAACTGAACTACCGCTCCACAGTAGTAATGCTTAGTGGTGGGCGTGGAGAGGCTCGAACTCCCGACATTCGCCTTGTAAGGGCGACGCTCTCCCAACTGAGCTACACGCCCACTAAGCAGATGGCTTGTTTACGATAACTTCAGCACTTCGAAGTTAAAGTGGCGGAACGGACGGGACTCGAACCCGCGACCCCCTGCGTGACAGGCAGGTATTCTAACCAACTGAACTACCGCTCCACATTGCTAATAACCCATAGAGTTATTTGCGATTTTTTTGAGTAACTTAGTGCCCCAAACGGAGTGCGAATTTTACGCGTTTTAAGGCGCATGTCAAACCCCTAAACCAAAAAAATTTAAAAAGAATAAAATTGAACATTCCTTGTACAAATCAGTAAGTTATCCTCATAGTGACAGTTGTATATTTTGCGTTCAAAACTGCAGTAAATTCTCACATCCGGGATAAGATTTATTCGTGATATCAGTTAAAATATCTGGAATTACTCAACCTCAAAAACAATAAATATCCAAGGAAAACAATGGCTAGTGATGTAGAGATAGCGCTGGATGAATTTGTAGAGCAATTAATTAAACTGCAACCAGAAGCTCCTACCCTTCCTTTTAATTCAGAATGGCCTTCTGATTGTTATGAAGCCAGTGCGCCTGATGGCATACCCGTGGGTTGGCGCCCTACGCGGCAAAAAACTCAATCCGATCTTTTTGAACGCATTGCAGATGCACTGGATGAACGAGTTCATCCAGATATAGCAGCATATTACTGTCGCTACTGGTCAGACCCTCTTCCAGCAAACTGTGTAGAAGGTGATCTCAGCCTGATTCAGGTTTGGAATGATGAGGATATGGAGCGGTTACGAGGAAACCTTATTGGTCATGCGTTGTCGAAACGCCAGCAGAAAAGGCCTCTGACTTTTTTCTTTGCCTGTGCCGAGCCGGATGACAATTACTTTATCAGCGTAGATAACTTCAGTGGTGAAGTACTTCTGGAATTGCCCGGTAAACCGCCAATTCGAAAACTGGCTGACAACCTTGCCGAATTTATTCGTTCTCTCACTCCGAGAACAATAGAGAATGTGGACTAATACTATGTTTAGAAAAGAACGTTACAAACTGTCCCTGCCACTGTTTGTAGTTTGCATGACCATACTGTTAAGCGGGTGCCAAACCTTTAACTCTCAGGTACTGGACCTGCATCCCGAGGTACAGGTAAACCGGAAACTTCCTGCGGATGCTCGTATAGATATCCAGACTAAAGATCTTCGTAACAGTGAGATTATTGGTTTCCGCATGACCGGCGAACAACCAAACCCTCAGATCGTTCTAAAAAATCCCCATGAGCTTTTGGCTCACACGGCAGAACATGCTTTGGAAGATATGGGCATTCGCCGCTTTTATTCCGGAGAATTTAAGCTCGTAGTGACATTAGTTGACCTCAACTACAACGTCACTAAGAAAACCCTGAAACAAAAAGCCGATGTGGATATGAAGATCCGGCTTGAACTGAGTAAGGGTGAAAAGAGTTACACCGGCACTTATGCGACTGAGAAAAGCCAGACATTCCTGAAAACACCTACTGAAAAGGAAAATGAACTGCTGATTACTGATGTGGTTTCCCAGACCATGAACCGGGCATTTAACGATCCGCAGCTGCTCGACTTTATTCAGTTTAATTAAGCGCTGCTGGCTTCAAAAAGGGCCGGAAATCCGGCCTTTTTTATTATCTGAGTGATTTTACCAACCTACAGTATAGGAAAGTAGACGACTGATCTGACTCAGCGGTCGCCCGGATTCCTGCTGCCACTGATTGAATGCATCCTGAACTTTTTGTAAGTCGCGTTTAGCCGTTGGTTTTTTCTCGATAATACCCTGCGCTTTCAACGCCGCTACAACATCATCTGTAAGAATAAACGTATCTTTCCCGATCATTCTCAGGAAGTAAGGCCCGGAATTTCCACCCAACTGATTGCCTTGTTTTTTCAGTAGATCCCACAAACCAATGATGTTATCTGCTGGCCAGTCAGCAATAAAGTTAGCAAAACTGCCATGCTCCTGTGCTTTATCGTGCACCAGCATTGCATTAATACGTGTGGATTTTATTTTGCCCCAGTGCCTGATGAGCTTTTCGTTCTGCATCAGGTTTTCCAGCTGTTCATCATTCATCAGGCTGATCTTTTCTGGGTCAAATCCAAAGAATACTTTCTCGAATTCAGGCCACTTAGAATCCACCAGAGAATGTTTTAATCCTGCACGAAACACTCTTCTGACCATATCACTTAAGATCCGGTCATCCGGTGTTTTCTTCATCTCTTCCTTTGTTTTAGGAACAGGAAGCAGTGACTCTATATCCTCACCGCTTTTGTGTTCCTGAACATGTTCATAAATCCATTTAAACGATTTCATCAGCTGTCGCCTTTATCAAAGTCGAGAGAAGCTGAATTAACACAATAACGCAGACCTGTTGGTTTTGGTCCATCAGGGAAAACATGCCCAAGATGAGAATCACATTTAGAGCAGGTAATCTCGGTGCGAATCATACCGTGAGAAATATCACGATGTTCATCAATCACATCTTCAGCTGCTGCACTCCAAAAACTTGGCCAGCCACTGCCAGAATCATATTTCTGGTCTGATAAAAACAGAGGTTCACCACAACACACACAGCGATAAATACCTTTATCATGGTTGTTGTAGTATTCACCGGTAAAAGCCCTCTCCGTGCCCTTCTCTCGACAGATGCGATATTGTTCTGGGTCTAACTGCTGGCGCCATTCCTGCTCAGTTTTTTGTAGCTTTTCTTTCTTCTCACTCATGCCTCACCCCGAAACCGCAAAATTCTGTAACTACTAGGTTTAACACCCTAAAAGGCGTATGATTAGCCTCCATTTTCAGAGGTTTATCCTAGCTATAAATTCTCTTTGCTTTAAGACCGTATTTGTCACAAATAATTCCAGACAGATACATGTAGGACATAAACATGCCAGTTATCCGAAAATCAAACAAGCTGATCAATGTTTGCTATGACATTCGTGGACCGGTTCTTCAGGAAGCAAAACGCCTGGAAGAAGAAGGCCAGCGAATCATTAAACTGAACATTGGTAATCCAGCACCTTGGGGTTTGAACGCTCCGGAAGAGATCGTTCAGGATGTCATCTACAACCTGCCCGCGTCGCAGGGCTATTGTGATTCCAAAGGTTTGTTTTCGGCCCGTAAGGCTGTCATGCAGGAGTGTCAGAAACGGGGTATCGAAGATGTAGGTATTGAAGATATCTACATTGGTAACGGTGTTTCAGAACTCATCGTGATGGCAACTCAGGGTTTGCTAAATGATACGGATGAGATGTTGATCCCAGCTCCGGATTATCCTTTATGGACAGCAGCTGTGAGCCTCAGTGGCGGCAACCCGATCCACTATCGTTGCGACGAGGAAAAGGGCTGGGCTCCGGACATCGAAGATATCCGCAGTAAAATTACTGAACGGACTAAGGGTATTGTGGTTATCAACCCGAATAACCCCACTGGCGCAGTCTACCCTAAAGAGGTTCTTACACAGATCGTTGACCTGGCTCGCGAACATAACCTGATTATTTTTGCGGATGAGATCTACGATAAGATTCTCTATGACGAAGCAGAACATATTCCTCTGGCTTCATTGGCTGATGACGTCTTGTGCATCACATTTAATGGTTTGTCCAAGACTTACCGTGCAGCAGGTTTCCGTTCTGGCTGGATGATTGTAAGCGGTCCAAAACATAATGCCCGTGATTACATTGAAGGGCTGGAGATGCTCTCCAGCATGCGTTTGTGCTCAAACGTTCCAACCCAGCATGCCATTCAGACAGCATTGGGCGGATATCAGAGCATTAATGAGCTGATTGTTCCGGGTGGGCGCTTATTCGAACAGAGAAATCTGGCCTGGGAACTGCTGAATGAAATTCCAGGTGTTAGCTGCGTAAAACCTGAAGGTGCTATGTACCTGTTCCCTAAACTTGACCCAGAAGTGTATCCCATCAAAAACGATGAGAAGATGGCACTGGACCTGCTGATGCAACAGAAGGTTTTGATTGTTCAGGGCAGCGGCTTCAATCTACCTGATACACAGCATTTCCGAATGGTGTTCTTACCTCGTGAAGATGAACTTCGTGAAGCGGTAGATCGCATCGCCAAGTTCCTGAAAACTTACGAACAGTAATCTTTATTAAGGCCGCATCAAGCGGCCTTTTTTAAAGACAATGTCATCTAATTGCCTTATTCTTTTACTCATAATTATTAAGCGTTAAAGCGGATGGTGGGTAATATATGTTTATTAAAGTAAGAAAGAACTGCGGCATTTATATGGAACACAATGGGCTTGAGCAGAGCCATCTGGTTCCGGTTACATCTAACTTCCTGATCAATCTTAATCATGTAGCAGAAGTCTCTTTCTACACAATCAAAGAGAATAAAGTTCGTTACGATCTGGAACACCATGAGGTGAATATTCCACCTCATACCCGAGTCATTCACCTGCAAATGAGTTACTTGTTTGGCTCTTACAAAGAAACCTCAGGTGGCAGAACGACACGACTGGTTGATCGCAGCTATTACAAACTCTACTTTATGCCTGAAGAGATGGGCCAGTACGAAAATATCCGTGGTCAGATTGAAGGCTTGGTTATTAACCAGGATTAATTCTGACTCAAACCTAGAAAAAGCGGCTTTATGCCGCTTTTTTAGTGATTAAGACAAAAACTACTTGCATAAAACTCAGCATATCTCTAAATCTCTATTTACACAATTAAACTTCTCGGCTTAACAAGAGAAGAAAATCTCGAGTGTTATCTCTAAGGAGAGTATATGGAGATTCGCGATCTTCTTGCGCAAACCAATAAACTTCCTAATGTTCCTGAAGTTGTACGCCAGCTGATTCAACAACTGAACAACCCTGCCGCAGATTATGGCGAAATTGCTGAGAAAGTTGCTCAGGATCAGACTCTGTCGTTGAAAATCCTCCGTCTGGTAAACTCCGCGCATTTCGGTTTAAAGCGCAAAATATCCTCTATTGATCAAGCGGTTGTAATGCTTGGTATGGTGCGTCTGAAAACCATGGTTATCGCGACAGGCCTCGCGAGCTCAGTAAAAGCAATTGAAGGCCTGGATCTTAAAAAATTCTGGGGCGAGTCCTTCCGTGTTGCGGCTTTGGCAAAGTGGTTTGCAGAACGTGACACAGAAGTGGACCCGGATATCGCCTTCACTGCCGGCCTGATTCACAACATCGGGCGTCTGTTGTTACATCTTGCTCAACCTACGCATGCTCAAGCAATTCAGACCCTGATTGATGAGGGCCAATACAGCCGCAGTGATGCTGAAATGGAGCAGCTTGGCTTTACCTCTCCAGAAGCTGGGCAAGGATTACTGGATATGTGGAACTTCCCGGCTGAACTGGGCATGGCTGTTCGTCAGCAAAAAGCGCCAACGTCCTTTGAAGAACCCTCAGCTCTGGCTGCAGTGATTCATTTGGCGTGCGTAGTGAATGATGCAATTCGCAATGAGGAAGATCTGGAAACACTGCAAGCTAACTTCCCTGCTGATGTAGCCACTTTAGCCGGTGTATCGGCGGATACTGCTGGTGCTTTGGAAGAAGCTTTGTCACTGGAATCTGGCCTTGATGGTCTAATTGATTAATCACCAAAGCCATAAAAAAAACGGCAGCTTTTAGCTGCCGTTTTTATTGGTCTGTCTAGTCTTAAAAATCATGCACTCGCTTCACAAGACACCGCTTTAATGCAACTAATGATGTCTTCAACATCCTCTAATGCCCTGTGCTTTCTGGCCTGAGCCTTCGCAAGAAATCCGAACTGGATTCGTTGTTCAGAACTCAGAATTCTATCCAGGCCCGCCATCTCAAACATGGGTTTAATACCCGTTGCTTCAAATAAACGGGTTAACCAGAACAGATCAAACTCAACGGCATCACTGATCAGGGTTTTGTCTTTAAGCTTTTCATTCAGACGTTTGCAGGCACTGATAATGTCCAGGCCTTGTTTATTGAGCTCTTCGCGCTCTATGCCATGCATCTCTTCGGCATATTCATCCCAATAAAGCCATCCTTCAGCGGTATCGGGATCGATAAGAAAGCTGTCCTGCTCTCCTGTTAAATCATTCTTCCATGCTACTTCGATTGGGTAGGATTGAGCACCCAATCCACTTGCTTCTAAATCAATGCAAATCAGCTCCACTCACTGCTCCCTTACATACAGTAATACTTTGAGTCCCTTTTCTGTTTCCTCTTCCGGGAAATCTTCAGGATTCTCTAAACGCTTTTCAAACCGGAATCCGGGACACTCTTCAAGCATCAGGTCCCGCAAAAATTCCGTACCATTCTTAGGGTCATTATGACAGGCTAAAACCCTTCCTCCTACTGGCGTTAAGTCTGATAGTCTGCGCAGCACTTTTTTATAGTCCTGCTCCGCTACAAAACTACCGGGCTGGAAGCTTGGCGGATCAATAACGATCAGATCGTATGGCCCTTTTTGTTTTACTCTTTTCCAAGACCTGAATAGATCATAGGCTAAAAATGTCACTTTTTCCGCGGGAAAGCCATTCAGGCGATGATTTTCCTTACCTGTATTGATCGCACCCCGCGACATATCAACGTTGACCACATGATCAGCGCCACCGGCAATGGCCGCTACAGAGAATGCGCAGGTGTAGGAAAACAGGTTAAGTACTTTTTTACCTGCTGCCTTATGCATGACCCAGCGGCGCCCTTCACGCATATCCAGAAACAGCCCACTGTTCTGGTTACGTTGCGGTTTGACCTGATAGAACAAGCCAAGTTCCATAGTGTTCATTTGCTCAGGGACATCACCCCAGATAATCTCTTGTGATGATTCTTTACCCCTGCTTCGCTGTTGAACAACCAACGCTTCGATCAACTCCACTTGTTTCAAAGTAGAACAAAGTTGCTCCACCCATTCGGGTTCAACTTCTTTATACAGACGTGCAACCGCAATGGGAGGAAACCAATCAATAACCAGATGTTCAAAGCCCGGGAAGCAATGTCCTCGGCCGTGAAAGATACGTCTGGACTCGCCCAATGTCTCAGTTAATTGTTTCTGAACTTCTGCTAAAACCTGTTGCATAAAAACTCTGTATTAATGCTGTAAAAAAATCAGCCTAGATTATATGTCCCTGCAGATATGGGAACCAGTAAAGCTTGAAACTTATGCGACTCGCCCATATCTAAGAGGAAGATTAATTTTACGGGAACGTTTATCACTATGATGCGAATTGGCTTATTTCTCTTAACCAACCTGGCAGTTCTGGTTATTGCCAGTATTACTCTCAGCCTTCTGGGGATTGACGGTTATGTTTCTGAAGCTGGACTCAACCTGGGCAGCTTACTGATCTTCTGTGCGGTCTTTGGTTTCGGTGGATCATTGATCTCGCTGTTCCTGTCTAAAAAGATGGCAAAAATGTCGACTGGCACTGAGATCATTACTCAGGCCCGCAACGCTGATGAACAGTGGTTGCTGGATACTGTAGCTGAACTGTCTCAGGAAGCCGGCATCAAAATGCCAGAAGTCGGTATTTTCCCAGCACAACAGGCAAATGCATTTGCGACAGGCTGGAATAAAAACGACGCTCTGGTTGCAGTAAGCCTTGGTTTATTACAGCGCTTCCAAAAGGAAGAGATCAAAGCGGTAATGGCTCATGAGATTGGTCACGTTGCCAACGGTGATATGGTGACCCTGACTCTTATCCAGGGTGTGGTGAACACCTTCGTACTATTCCTGACACGTGTGATCGTATACTTTATTGATCAGTTCACCCGCAATGAAGAAGGTGAAGGCGGTTTAGGCTTTATCGCACAGTTTGGTCTGACGATTGTTCTGGATATGATCTTTGGTGTGATTGCCCATGCAATTGTGGCCTGGTTCTCACGCTACAGAGAGTTCCGTGCCGATGAAGCTGGTGCGAAACTGGCATCGAACCACGGAATGATTGGTGCTCTGCAGCGCCTGAGAGCGGAATCTGAAGTACCCAATCAGATGCCAAGTACACTGACGGCCTTTGGTATTGCCGGCGGTAAAGTTTCAGAAATTTTTGCTACACACCCTCCTCTGGAAAAACGTATCGAAGCGTTACAGAGAATGCGTTAATCAACAATAAAGGCGGGATCTTCCCGCCTTTTTTATTTCTATCGAAGTGAGAATCTGACCGGTACTTCCACCCAGGATGCTACGGTGTTACCAGACACCTCAGCAGGTTCAATCTTCCAGCGTTTAACGGCCTCCAAGGCTGCTTCATCCAGACTTTCAAAACCACTGCTTTTATGCAGAACAATCTCAGTATTCACACCATCAGCACTGACCAAAATACGAATCCAGGCCGTACCCTCCTGACGTTTTCTTAGCGCCTTTCTCGGATACTTTGGAGCAACAGGTTTCGCTTTATATTTTGGCGATGTCACCAGTTTATCCAGCACTCCGTTTGTAACACCTGTCGGCAGTTCCTGAACCTGTGGCGAAGCTACAGTTGGAGCCACGGTTGGCTTCGGCTCTGGCTTCGGCTCTGGTTTCGGCTCTGGTTTCGGCTCTGGTTTCGGCTCTGGTTTCGGCTCTGGTTTCAGCTCTGGTTTCGGCTCTGGCTTCGGTTCTGGCTTCGGTTCTGGCTTCGGTTCTGGCTTCGGTTCTGGCTTCGGTTCTGGTTGAGGAAGCGCTGCTACCTGAATATGTACCGTTTGCGAAACCGTTTTTGCCTGAGGCGATCCATAAGCAAGAAGTTGTTCCAAGGCCACTGGATTAACTATAAACCAGATAATCAGAACGAAATGCGCCAGCAATGAAAATATCATTGCTGGCGTAAAGGAACTGAGCGATGTAAATGAACGAGGCACTTAAGGCCCCGCCCAGATACTTATGTGGTAGATCAGGGGCTGCCCACCACAATCGCTAACAAACTTTTTAGAACTTAGCACGTACACCGATTACACCTGAACGCGGTTTACCCGGTCCAACAAAACGGTGATCATCGATACCCATATCTTCAAGAACTTCTTCAGACTCTCCGTAAACACCAAAAGTCTCGTACTCTTTATCAAATACGTTGTCGATACGGCCGAACAGTTCAACGCCGTTGCCCAGCTTGTAGACACCACGCAGGTTCATCAAAGCAAAACCGTCAACTTTTTCGTTTTCGTTTGCTTCGTCGCCACGGTAGTACTGGCTGCTCTGGTAAGTCACTTCAGCACCCAGATCAAACTTAGAAGTTACTGCCCAATCGGCAACAATCTTCAGATTATGCTCTGGCAGCCCTGGGATAGAATCACCTTTTTCAACTTCACGAGTATCACCCAGTGGGTTGTTATTGCTCACTGAATCAAACCCAGTCTGGAATGTTGCATCCATGTAGGTGTATGAGAGACCCAGAGTCAGGTTTTCATAACGCTTAGCCGCTGCCAGTTCCACACCCATACGGCGTGTTTCACCAACGTTAGCAAAATAACCTTCTGAAGCTGCTGTACCCGCATTCTGGAAGATAATGTCATCGTGGTTTGTGGTGTGGAATACACCTGCAGACCAACGGTAGCCTTGCTGCTGGCCACGGATACCCGCTTCAAAAGACTTAGCTACAACCTGATCAAGTGGTGGATCGGATACGAAACCATTTGGAAGACGACATGGATCATCTGGATCCGCACAGCTTAGTTCCGCTGGTGTTGGCGCACGGGAAGACTCAGAGTAGCTACCGTAAACGTTCGCTTCTTCAGACAGTTTGTAAGCAAGACCTACCGCTGGATTGAAGCGTTTGAACGTGTGCTTACCCGTCAGGTCCAGGTTCTCTTCACCAATACCCACCATATCAATACGCGTGTAGTTGTATCGGCCAGACAGAGTCAGGTCCAGAACGTCAGACAGTGCAACAGTGTCAGTGAAGTACAAGCCAATGTTGGTCACATCCGTTTCCAGTTGAACATCTGCTTCATAATCGTAAATACCCAGACCGGATACACCACGATCTTCACCTTCTTCGTTTCGCAGCTCAGCAAACTGTGTAGCTGATTCGAAATCGATCTCGGAGTAATCTACGCTACCACCGATAGTCAGCTGATTCTCTTTACCGTTCCAGTCACCCAGGAATGTCATCTGAGATGCCAGACCGAATGATTCCATCTCAGTTTTGGAAGTGTTCAATGTGCCGTCGATAAGCTCATCTTCACCTGCCAGTTCAGCAGCTAGCGCAGGATCTACAGCAGCCAGAGAGTCGTCATCATCGAAGCCACGGAATTCTACTGCTTCATAATCATCAGCGTCGAATGGATCGTCTTCATCGCCTTCAGATTCACACAAAGACAGGAACTGACCACCCGGAATTACATCGCCTTCCTCGAATGAGTTCTGCACTTCATTGTTAGCATCCACCAAACAGGCAGCATAATCACTGTCGTCACCGTTAAGTGTTTCTACTTTGTTACGACGATAGAAAACGTTACCGGCAAGCTGTGTATTGTCATCAAGCCAGGTATCACCGCTCAAAGTCAAAAGGGCCAGATTGGTTTCAGTCTGGTCAGGCTGTGTGTAGATTGACTCGCGACCTTCCTCTTCGAGCAATTCAATTGGAGCCGCACCGTTACCAATCATCGTGTTGTTGTTGGCAGCCGCTGTCAGCTCAAGGTTACCTTCCTGACCACGCCATGTCAGAGTTGCCAGTGCCTGCTGAACTTCTGTTGGAGACGCATCACGCCAGCCATCTTCTTCGAAGTAGTTACCGATAACGTAGTAACCGAATTCACCATCGTTACCACCGGTCTGAACTTCCAGATTGTAACGATCATCAGAACCAATCGATGCTTCAATCTGACTGCCTGGGTTATCAAAACCATTTTTAGTTTGGATAGACAATGCACCACCCAATGTATTCTGACCAAATACTGGGTTAGAACCGGCGAACAGGTTAATAGAATCAATCGAACCTTCAGGCAGAAGGTCCCAGTTTACAGTGTCACCAAACGGCTCGTTGAAACGAATTCCGTTTACATAAACAGATAAACCCTGAGGCAAACCCAGCAAAGGAGATGCTGTAAAGCCGCGATACTGAACATCTGGCTGGTATGGATTATTCACCGCTTCGTTGATCGTCACACTGCTGAAGTTATATCGCAGGTGTTCCGCAATGTTCAGAGACTGGGATTTTTCGATCTCTTCACTGTTCGCACTCTGGACTGCTGCAGCGATACGGTTTTTATCCATGCCCACGCCATGAATAGGAGTGGTTCCAATTACCTCAACTCCCTCAAGTTGGGTAACCTCTGCTGCCATAGCCATTCCGCTGCAACTTAATGCACCGGCCAGCATTGGCAACCAGTATTTTTTATTGCTCATATCAGGTTTGACCTTATTATTATTTAGTTCCTTCAGGCTGCTTACTAGAGCCCTTGATATAGATTGCTCAAAAAACAGCCAGATATTACATTTTGATGACAGTGCTAATAACTGCCTGATCGGACCTGTTAATACAGGACTTTAGTACCCCCTTTTTCCCGAAATTAAGCTGAAAAACTCCCAAAGCTTTTGGGTGTCTCAGCTTCTGCTAGATTAAAGCGAAGGAAAGGCCTAGCCTTTCCTCCTTGCGACAACGCCTTTTTGGGGGTCATAACCCCAGACAGCGAGTAGAAAGAAAATAAGAAACGCAGCACTTACCACGACCAAAGCCTGCATATTCAATTGCCCGTATAAGGCAAAACGAACCAATTCAACAGCGTAGGTAAAAGGGTTGTACTGGGCGATTAGAAACACCACCTCGGCTCCCGCCTCTTCCAGTTTCCACAACGGATACAAAGCCGGCGAGATAAAAAACATTGGGAAAATCACAAAGTTCATCATGCCGGCAAAGTTTTCTAACTGTTTGACTGTAATGGACAACAGTAAGCCCAGAGATCCGAGCATAAGAGCAGCGAGCAGGAATGCAGGCATTGCGGTTAACGGCCCCCACAGGGGAAGGTCAACCTCAAAGAACCAACAGATCACTAGGAAACTGTAGACCTGTAGCAGTGATAATAAAGTGCCTGCCAGCAGCTTGCAGAACAGGATATACCAACGCGGCAGCGGCGCAGTCAGGAGCAAACGCATAAGCCCCATCTCACGGTCATACACCATAGTCAGAGACGATTGCATACCGTTGAAGAGCATTACCATGCACAGCAAACCAGGCGTCAGATAAACCTCATATTCGATATAAGATTCATAAGGTGGGATAACGGCCACACCAAAGACATTCTGAAAACCTGCCGCAAAAACCAGTAACCAGAGTGCAGGCCTGACTAATGCTGAAAACAACCGGCCCTTCTGGCGCAGGAACTTACCGGTTTCCCGCGACGACAGCGCCACAAATGCATTAAACCCATGTGCCGCTCTCATATCAGCTACCCTGTCCTATTCGACATTGAGTGTCTTTTACGTCATCACCCAGTACATCAAGATTGTTCACCGGATGTAAGAAACCCTCGATTGGCGCACGATTAATCACACGGTTGAGTGAAGTCAGGAAAATTGGCTGACGCAATTGATTGTTCCATGGACGGAAATTCAGTGGATAGCCTTTAGCCCCATCAATCTTGAACGTCTCTGAGAGAAGGTCCGTTCTGAGAGAGCCTGGATTGAACCGATCCTGACGCAACGCGGCTTCCGCCAGAACTTTTACGGCTAACCAGGCTGACCAGTCGTAGCCCGTCATCTGGCGCTTACCTTTCTTGTGATATCGTTTGTTCACCTGTGGTGCGCCATTACGCTCCCAGGCCCAATGCCACCAATCCGCAACCAGACCTGCAGACCCCACTACAGGGCGGGGCTGAACAACTGAATAAGGCACATCAACCGCAAACTCACCTTTGGAATCGACCACATAGATCACGTCATACTCACCCTTAGCCGTGAGCAAAGCGATATTGTTTTGATAGCGCTGACGTGGGTCACTGCCCAGTTTGTACAGCCTCTTATCAACCAGCTTCAGACCAAACTTTTTCGCGGACACCTGTAATGATTCCAGATAATTCTGATCCGCTGCGGAATCACCATGCAATACCAAAACCTTGCGCCACTTTTTAGAAACAAGATACTGGCCTAGTGCATCCGTCAGCATCCGGCGGCTGGGTGCCATATGAATCAGGTTGGCATCGCAGCTTTGGTTTCTCAGTGAATCATCCAGTGCAGTCAGGTTAAATAAGGTGCTCTGGTTGTTACTGGTTTGAACTACAGCCTCAACACCGGAAGCTGGTAGATCAAGCAGGAAATACTGAACGCCTTCAGCCTCTAATCTCTTAATCAGAGCTGGGATCTGATCCAGAGAACTGGCCTCATGAGTATCCAGTTCAAACTTAAAACCTTTAGCTTTGGCAGTGAACTTGGACTCTTTGATCGCCAATTTAGCAGCCGCATCTAAACGTCCCCAGGGCTGGGCCTGATAACGGGCATCAATGATGGCATCTTTATATCGGGGATCATCTTCATACTCGATCAGGGCCAGTTTGAGTGGTACAAGATCAGATGCATGAGTTGTTGAGGTAGCCAGAAAACTGGCTACCAACAACAGTCTGACAATCCATTGCATGGATTGAGTCATTAGTGATCCACCACTACATCATGTGGAACACGACCCGCAGGTACTGATTTGATCACCTTCATCTTCGCAGTATCGATTACCGCCAGATCATCACTTTTACCATTAGTCACATACAAACGGCTTTCATCTTTATTCAGACTGATGCCCCAGGCACGCTTACCCACCAGGATATAATCCAGCACTTTATGGGTTGCTGTATCCACAACCGCTACGTGGTTAGCACCACCCAGAGTGATATAAGCTTGCTTGCCATCTTTGGTCATTGCCATACCCACCGGTGAGATGCTTTCCGGACGCATGCCCTTTGGCGCAAACTTCAGTTCAGCTTTAGGTTGGTATGTTGCTGTATCAAGGATAGTAATTGTGCCGCCGACTTCATTACTCACCCACAGTTCAGAAAGGTCTGGAGTCAGTTCCATACGACGAGGACGGTTACCGACAACAATATCCTGAACGATCTCCTGAGTTTCCACATCGATAACGTGGACCATGTTTGCTACCTCAGAAGTCACATAAACCAGTTTGTTATCCGGGCTTACCAAAACACCTTCAGGTTCTTCACCTACCTCAATTTCAGCCACTTTTTCATCCGCTTCCAGAGAGTAGATAGTCACCAGACCATCATCTTCATTGGATGCATATAGGAATTTTTCATCGGGTGAAATATCAAAACGATCCGGGTCTTCACCAATATCGATGGTCTGCTTAACTTTCATGGCAGCAAGATCAATGACATCAATCGCATCGTCATCACCACAAGCCACATACAGCAAAGAACCATCCTGACTCAGCTTCATCGCACGTGGGCGTTCACTGGTTTTAATTTCAGTGACTTTATCCATTCCATCCGCGTTAAAAACGGTGACTACATGATCTTTCTCACTGCTGACATAGACATAACCCGTTTTAGCCTGCACATTTGCAGCCATAGTCAAACCAACGGTCAACATGCCTGCGGTGATTCCCTGCATAAACTTATTCATAAACGACTCCTGTATTCTTGTTGTTACTGATGAGTTGTAAAAATGCTTCAGCCAGAGAGAAATCAGGTTCACTGCTCTCCTCTACTAGCTGCTTTGGTGTAGACTCAGCCAGAATCTGGCCTTTGTGCAAAACGATTACCCGATCTGCGGACTGCACTTCCTCAACAATATGAGTGCTCCACAGAACGGCCATATTGCGCTCCCGACAGAGGGAACGAACATGCTCAACCAATGAGTGTCTGGATTCCGGATCAAGACCTACCGTTGCCTCATCCATAAGCAGAACCTTAGGACGGTGTAAGAGTGCGCGGATCAGTTCGACTTTACGGCGATTGCCGCCGCTTAGGCTGCGCACAGTTTTGTTTTTCAGATCTTCCAGTCCAAACCTTTTCAGTTCGTCGTCGATTCTGGTTTCCGCTTCTTTTCTGCTCAAACCATGCAGGAGGCAATGGAACTTCAGGTTGCCGTGAACGGTTAGATCGAGATCAAGTGTGGCTTGCTGGAACACAACGCCAATCGAAGAAAGTGCAGGAATGGGTTTACGCCTGATATCATTGCCGCACACTCTGATTTCGCCCTCATCCGAATTGAACAACCCGGTTAAAAGCTGAAACAGTGTGGTTTTGCCGGCGCCGTTCTGACCAAGCAACGCAACAAACTCGGCTTTCTCTATATTGATATTTACTTTTTTCAGGGCCTTTACCTGCCCATAGGTTTTACTTACAGCGTTCAGTAAAAGTGCGGAGTGATTATTCACGCGCAATCCTCCGATACACAATGTTTAAGATTTTCCAACTTGCCCTCCAGCAACCCCGGAGAGTTCTCAAGCAGTTGTTTTTTCCAGAATAAAAAGGCTCGGGTTGATTCAGCACGGGGCCTAGGAAGCTCCACTTTCTGGTCCCGAATCAGTGTTCCCGGGGCCTTCGAAAGAAAAAGAACACGATCTGAAAGCCGTATCGCTTCATCCAGATCGTGTGTGACAAAAAGGACTGTGGGTTTGTGTTCTTTCCAGAGTTCTTCAAGAATGCATTTCAGATTTTCTGCCGTGGGCAGATCCAGAGAAACAAAAGGTTCGTCCAGCAACAACAGTTCAGGTTTACTCAGAAACGCGCGAGCAATGCTCACTCTCTTCTGCATGCCTCCGGAAAGATGTCGCGGATAACTTGCAGACTTACCTTGCAAGCCCACTCGCTCCAGCATCCGTTCAATCTCCTCACTACTGCATTCAGGAGCAGTGAGCTTTAGGTTCTCTGCTACCGTTAACCAAGGCATCAATCTGGGCTGCTGAAATATGTAACTGATCCGACAGTCAGGTCTGCTACTAACAGGTTTAAAATCTATGGATACAGAACCTAAATCGCACTTTTCCAGTCCCGAGATCATATTCAGCAGCGTGGTTTTCCCTGTGCCGGATGGCCCAACCAAAGCGACAAACTGCCCACTGGGAATACGCGCTTCGATGGAACCCAGAACCTGCTCAGTGGAATTTGCATAGGTCTTATCTTCGACAGAGAGATTAAGAGTGACCATAACCACCTCGTGCAATGTAATGGTCAAGCGGGCGCATAATGAACCCCTCTATAAGAAGAATGACAATTGCGAATGCCAGGGTGTACGCAAGGATGCTGGTAATATCGAAGAAGTGGAAAAAGGTGCCCAACTGAAAACCAACCCCATCACTGCGC
>JBMYLM010000057.1:0-16379 GCA_049596335.1 Neptuniibacter sp. | reverse complement strand
AACAGGATACGCCATCCTTCTATCTCCCCATACACCAGAAATCACCATAACTCGCCTGGGGCCACTATTACCCAAAAGATTAACGAGACACCCCAGATGTCAGGTTCGCCTCAGACACTAATAATTGATGACGATCTCAGTCGTAGAGAAGTGCTGGATGCTTCTCTCTCCTTTCTTGATCAGCAGTGTCGATTTTTTAGCTTTGTTGACTGGTTACAGTCGGTACAGGACAACGAAAAAGTTAACTCTGTTCGGTTGGTGCTGCTGGGTCAGAGCCAGTTACCTCTGTCTTTGGAAAAAATTATTGGGGATTTGGCAGGCCAGTACCCTGAGGCGGCAATCATCACCATTGGGCAATGGCGTGAAGCTGAGAACCTTCCGGAGGCAATCGGTGCGCGATTGGTAGGTCAGTTGGAATTGCCTCTTAACTATAAGCAACTCTTAGATTGCTTCCATAAAGCGCAGATTTATTATGGCTCTGCCACGGCCCAGACTTCAGCCGCGGATTTGACCGAGATGTTTGCTTCTCTTGTTGGCAACAGCCATGCAATGGTTTCTGTTCGAGCTTCCATGCAGAAGGTAGCAGGGCGCGATGTTAATGTGCTGATCACGGGCGAGTCAGGAACGGGCAAAGAGGTTGTTGCCCGTAACCTTCATGATCATTCTGCCCGCAAAAATGGCCCCTTTGTGCCAATAAACTGCGGTGCAATCCCTGCAGATCTTCTGGAAAGTGAATTGTTTGGCCATGAAAAAGGGGCATTCACGGGTGCTGTGAGCAGTCGGCCCGGCAGGTTCGAGCTGGCTCAGGGAAGAACGCTGTTTCTGGATGAAATAGGTGACATGCCTTTGCCGATGCAGGTCAAGCTGTTACGCGTTCTACAAGAGCGAAAATATGAAAGAATTGGTGGCAGTAAAACGCTGGAAGCGGACGTAAGGGTCATTGCGGCAACACATAAGAATCTTGAGGATATGATTGAGACCGGTGATTTCAGGGAAGATCTTTATTACCGGCTAAATGTTTTCCCAATAGAGATGCCTCCCTTGCGGGATCGAATCGAAGACCTGTCACTGCTGCTTGAAGAGCTGGTGGGTAGGCTGCAGGAACAAGGTTTGGATTCAGTAAAACTGCACCCAGCAGCTATTGATTCGCTCAAGCAGCACTCTTGGCCCGGTAATGTCCGGGAGTTGTCTAACTTGTTAGAGCGGTTGGCGATCATGTATCCCGAAGGCGTTGTGGGAGTCTCTGAATTGCCCGAGAAGTTTCAATATATAGATGAGCCTGATCCGGAACGCTATCAAATTGGTGCAGCGACAGAGTCTGTTGAAATCTCTCCGCATGTAACTCCTGCTTTAGATCTTCTGCCTGAAGGTGGTGTCGACCTTAAAGAGCATCTGGAACTTATTGAAAAGTCCCTTATTGAACAGGCGTTGAGCCGCAATTCCGGAGTTGTTGCGAGAGCTGCTGAAACGTTACAAATTCGCAGAACAACGTTGGTTGAGAAAATGCGTAAGTTCGGGATTCAGCGGAAATAAACATGTCTGACTTAAACGACCTTGAATATTGCCAGCAACGCATTGCTGAGCTTGAAGCTCAACTGGCAACGACTGAAACGAAGTTGTCTCATGAATCCGAAAAGCGCCAGGCTGAAGATGATAAGAATGCAGGGTTGAATGACCGCTTCAATCACCTTTTACAGCTTTTGCCAGCGGGCGTTGTGATTATTGATGGCTCTGGCGTTGTCTCGGATGCAAATCCTGCCGCTGAGAATTTCCTCGGTTCACCTTTAAAGGGTGTGCCATGGTTTGAAATTATCAATAGAAGCTTTGCTCCCCAAAATGACGACGGTCATGAGGTGTCACTAAAAGACGGTCGTAAGGTCAGCATCATGACCAAAGCCATGGATGTTGAACCTGGTCAGTTGCTTCTGTTAACAGATCAGACTGAAACCCGCTTACTACAAAGTCGTTTATCCCACTATCAGAGACTTTCTGAAATGGGGCGGATGATGGCTTCTCTTGCGCATCAGATTAGAACACCTCTATCCGCGGCACTTTTGTATGTTGATCATCTTAACCGTCCTGATTTGCAACTGGAACAGCGCCAGAAGTTTGCGGGGAAGGTGAAATCCCGGCTGACTAATCTGGAGCAGCAGGTTCGGGATATGCTGATTTTTGCCCGCGGTGAAATGCGTTTGGATGATACTGTTACATCATCTGATTTTATGTCTGCTCTGGAAGACCAGTTGGATCTGCCTCTGGTGAATTTTGATGCTGATTGCGATTGTGAAAACCTGGCTCCAGATGTTCAGATTCAATGTAACCGTGAGGCGTTACTCGGTGTCTGTATGAATCTGGTTGAGAATGCCCTCCAGGCCTGCGGTAAAGGCAGTGAACTGCAGATTCGATTCTCGGAGTTGGACAATATGCTGAGAATGGATATTTGTGATCAGGGTCCGGGAATGACTACTGAAGAAATTAAAAATGCGTTGCAGCCATTTTATACAACAAAGTCCCATGGCACAGGTCTTGGTCTCGCGGTTGCTCAGGTGGTCGCTCGTGCCCATCAGGGGGCTTTTAATCTAAGTTCTACCAAAGATGTTGGTACTACAGCGTCAATACTTATTCCATGTACAACGCCTTAACTAGCAGCGTATTTAGCTCTTACGGATACTTTTATGAGTAATAAAATTCTGATCGTTGAAGATGATAATGAACTGCGGGAAGCATTGTGCGATACGCTGGAGCTTGCAGGTTTTGATTATCTCGCTGCAGAAGATGCCGAACAGGCGCTTCAGTTACTTCAGGAAAATCAGGTAGACATGGTCGTCAGTGACGTCAATATGCCAGGCATGGATGGACATGAGCTGCTTGAGAAGATCCGCGCTGGTTACCCTGCGTTGCCCGTCATGCTCATTACTGCGTTTGGGCAGGTCAATAAAGCTGTAGAGGCAATCAAGGCGGGTGCTGTTGATTATTTGATGAAACCCTTTGATTCGGATGCGCTGATCTCTTCTGTAAGGCGTTTTGCGGTAGGCGAAACGGCTAATCAGGAAGTAGAGCAGCCCATTGCAGAGGAGGCTTCAAGTAAGCAGCTGTTGCAACTGGCACGTCGAGTCGCTGCGTCGGACTCTACCGTCTTGATTTCGGGTGAATCAGGCACGGGTAAAGAGGTGCTGGCTCAATATATACACAACCACTCCAGCCGATCAGCTAAGCCTTTTATCGCCATCAACTGTGCGGCAATCCCTGAAAATATGCTGGAAGCGACGCTGTTTGGACATGAAAAAGGAGCCTTTACCGGAGCTTATGCAAGTGCGCCAGGTAAATTCGAACAGGCAAATGGTGGAACCATTCTGTTAGATGAGATCTCCGAAATGGATCTGGGTCTACAAGCGAAACTGCTTCGTGTGTTGCAAGAGCAGGAAGTGGAACGTATTGGTGGACGCAAAGTAATCTCGCTGGATGTCCGGGTGCTGGCAACCACAAACCGTAAGCTTGAGTCTTATGTAAAAGAAGGTAAGTTCCGAGAGGATCTTTTCTACCGCCTGAATGTATTTCCCCTGCAGTGGAAGCCCCTAAGAGAGCGTAAATTAGATATAGCGCCGTTGGCGGAGCGACTATTCCGTAAGTATTGCCAGAAAATGCATCGATCACCGGTGTCCATCTCTAATGAAGTTAAGCAGTCGCTCACCGACTACGCATGGCCGGGTAATGTCCGTGAGCTGGATAATGTTGTGCAACGAGCACTTATTCTGCAGGCTGGTACAGAGATAGGCGTCTCGGATCTGATGTTGAATCCGGATGATCTGCCTCAAACTCAGCTGGAAGATCATGAGGCGACTTCTGAGGATCTTGCAGGTCAGTTGGGGGAAGATATGCGTCAGCATGAGTATCAACTGATTATTGATGCGCTTAAGGCAACAAATGGTAGTCGCAAAGAAGCCTCAGAAAAGCTTGGGATCAGTCCACGAACTCTTCGATACAAATTGGCGAAAATGCGAGAAATAGGCCTGGACCTGGATAAGCTTCTGGGCCGTTAGCGCAAGAAATTCGGTGCATATAATTAGAAAAACTAATAAAAAAGAGCACCGGATTGATAAGAATAATTGTCGAGCCGACTTTCATCATGGTATAGATAAGGCACGCAAAGAGTGATTCATGTCATCTGAAGAGCGAATTGCGTGTTTATGCCACACAGAGCGTAATAACTATAACAAGTATATATAACAAAAAGAGTTTTCGGCCGGATAGAGAAGAATCTGATTACACCTTTAGAGACTAAGGTCTTATCTTGGATATACCAATGTCTAATTCAGGGAATTGTCATCACTTCTGTATAAATCTAAGTCCCGATGGGACCTCGCTGGCTGAAAATAAGAATGTACAAATGCTTGTGATGGCTATCCACGATAAAAAATAATCAAGCTAAGGGCATCACGATGAGTGAAAAGGTATATCCAGTAAGTCCGGAAATCGCAGCTAACGCGCACATTGATAACGAAAAATATCAGGCAATGTACGAGCAGTCAGTAAATGATCCGGATACATTCTGGGGCGAAGCAGGTAAGCGCCTAGATTGGTTCAAACCATATACAAAAGTAAAAAACACTTCTTTTGATCCGCATAATGTTGATATCCGTTGGTATGAAGACGGTACTCTGAACGTTTCCCACAACTGTCTTGACCGTCACCTTGAAACCCGTGGTGATCAGATTGCAATCATCTGGGAAGGCGACGATCCAAGCGAATCTGAAAATATTACTTACCGTGATCTGCACGAGCGTGTATGTAAGTTTGCAAATGCACTGAAAGCTCAGGGCGTTGAGAAGGGTGATGTTGTAACTCTTTACCTTCCAATGATCCCAGAAGCTGCTGTAGCTATGCTGGCTTGTACGCGTATTGGTGCGGTTCACTCAATCGTATTCGGTGGTTTCTCTCCAGAAGCACTGGCTGCACGTATCGAAGGTGCGAACTCCAAAGTCGTTGTAACTTCTAACTACTCTCTGCGTGCAGGTAAGTCTGTACCGCTGAAAGCTAACGTTGATAAAGCGCTTGAGCACGGTTCTGTTAAAGATATCGTAGACAGCGTAATTGTTGTTAAGCGTGTTGAAGAAGATGTTGCTTGGAATGACAGCGTTGATGTTTGGTACGAAGAGCTTGTAGGTGCTGCATCTGCAGATTGCCCGGCTGAAGAACTGAACGCTGAAGATCCAATGTTCATTCTGTACACATCTGGTTCTACTGGTGCTCCAAAAGGTCTGAAGCACACTACGGGTGGTTACCTGGTATATGCGTCTATGACTCATGAGTACGCATTCGACTACAAAGAAGGCGACATCTACTGGTGTACTGCTGACGTAGGTTGGGTAACAGGTCACAGCTATATCGTATACGGACCTCTGGCAAACGGCGCAACTTCTCTGATGTTTGAAGGTGTACCAAGCTACCCAGACAATAGCCGTTTCGGCCGTGTTATCGAAAAACATAAAGTTAACCAGTTCTACACTGCACCAACGGCTATCCGTGCACTGATGCAGCAGGGCGAAGACGTACTGGGTGACTCTGATCTGTCTACTCTGCGTATTCTGGGTTCTGTAGGTGAGCCAATCAACCCAGAAGCTTGGGATTGGTACCACCGTATTATCGGTCAGGGTCGTTGCCCAATCGTTGATACTTGGTGGCAGACTGAAACTGGCGGCATGATGATTCTGCCTCTGCCAGGTGCATGTGATGCTAAACCAGGTGCAGCTTCTCGTCCGTTCTTTGGTGTTCAGCCAGCTCTGCTGGATGCGGATGGTAAAACTCTGGAGGGTGCAACAGACGGTAACCTGGTTATCACTGATTCTTGGCCATCTCAGGCGCGTTCTATCTGGGGTGATCACGAGCGCTTTACTCAGACTTACTTCAGCACGTACAAAGGCGTATACACCACAGGTGATGGCGCACGTCGCGACGAAGATGGTTACTACTGGATCACTGGTCGTGTAGATGACGTAATCAACGTTTCTGGTCACCGTATGGGTACTGCAGAGGTTGAATCTGCACTGGTTGCTCACGAAGCGGTTGCTGAAGCGGCTGTAGTTGGCTACCCGCACGAAGTTAAGGGTCAGGGCATCTACGTATACGTAACTCTGCAGGCAGGTTACGAGCAGTCTGATGAGCTTCTGAAAGAACTGCGTTTGCATGTTCGTAAAGAGATCGGTCCAATCGCATCTCCTGATCTGATTCAGTTTGCTCCAGGCATGCCTAAGACACGTTCTGGTAAGATCATGCGCCGTATTCTGCGTAAGATTGCAGAAGATGATTTCAGTGCTCTGGGTGACACATCTACCCTGGCTGATCCATCAGTAGTTGATGATCTGATCGAAAATCGTATGAATCGCCAAGACTAATTATTAGTAATTAGTAATAAAAACTCCCGCCGGGCTAGGAAATACCTAGTCTTGCGGGAGTTTTTTGTTTTATAGTGTAGTTGCGCCGGGGAGAAGTTGTTTTCTTCAGGCCCGCGTTCTATCAGGATTTCTTAAGGGGGAACTGAACGCATGCAGTTAGCACAAAAAATTATAATCGCAGACGATCATCCGTTGTTCAGAGCTGCGTTAAAGCAGGCCGTTGCTCAGGCACTGCCTGGAGTGGAGACAATCGAGGCTGACTCTCTACAAGCGGTTCAAGGGGCAGTGGATCAACACTCAGATGCAGATCTGGTGCTGTTAGATATTCACATGCCTGGTACGAACGGTTTTTCTGGTCTGGTTTTCCTGCGTGGGCAGAACCCGGGTATTCCGGTTGTGGTTGTTTCAGGTAGCGAGCAGCCAAACGTTATGAAGCGTGCGATTGATTATGGCGCGTCTGGCTTTATTCCAAAGTCAGCGCCTCTTGATACAATTGGAGAGGCAATTGTTGCGGTTCTTCAGGGTGAAGAATGGTTACCGCAGGAAGTCGCAGATAATCTTGGTGATGTCAGCGAAGATGATCAGAAATTCGCTGCGGCTCTGGCGGCTTTGACTCCGCAGCAGTTCAGGGTTCTCACAATGCTGACAGAAGGACTTCTGAACAAGCAGATTGCGTATGAGTTAAATGTATCTGAGGCGACTATTAAGGCTCATGTTACTGCGATTCTGCGTAAATTGGGCGTGCATAGCCGAACTCAGGCTGTGATTGCTGCGCAACGATTAGGCGTTGAGCCTCCAAAGACTGACCTTGAGTAATCTTGTAATGAATTTTAAAAAAAGGCGCTTTAAAGCGCCTTTTTTTGTTCCTGATGAAGCCTCAGTCAGGCTCGTTAGCCCGGGACGTGGCGATGGTTTTGTTGATCATCGCTCTTAACGCCGCAGGGCGAATTGGTTTGGTGAGAAGCTGTGCGCCAAAGTCTTCGATTTCAGTTTTGACTTCATCCGTCCGGTCCGCGGTAATTACAATTGCAGGTACGGCTTTTTCCAGTAATGGTTCAAGATCTTTCAGGGCCATAATGCCCGTTAATGTTTCCGATAAGTGGTAGTCGGCCAGAATCAATTCGGGCTCAAATGCCTGAGACTTCACAATTTCAACAGCCTCTTCTGAGGATATGGCTGTCTGGCAGATGCAGCCCCAGCCATTGAGTAGTGCTGACATGCCTTCCAGAATTTTAGGCTCGTTATCAATGACCAGTACCGAGATGCCGTTAAGACCTTTACTTCGAATCCAGCCGCGTTTCTCTGGTTTGGGTTTAATGGCCTTATCGGGATCACCCAGTGGTACTTCGATGCTGAAAACCGTCCCTTTCGTTGGCCATGAACGAACCTGTAGCTTGTGGTTCAGCATTTTAGCAATACGGTCTGTAATGGCGAGACCCAGCCCAAGTCCCTGTACCTGAGAGTGTCTCGGGTTATCAATCCTGCGGAACTCTTCAAATACCTCTTTAATTTTGTCTTCAGGGATACCTACCCCTGTATCCCATACCTCAATGCGCAGCATGTTTTTGCGCCGGCGACAGCCAAGCAGGACTTTACCTTCCTGTGTGTAGCGAATGGCATTGGAAATAAAGTTCTGGATGATACGCCGGAGTAACTGCTGATCGGAGCGAACGACTTGTTTACAGGCTTGGTAACTGAAGGTCAGGTCCTTTTTCTTCGCGACGGCTGTGTAATCGGTACCTAACGTTGAGAACATATCTTCCAGAGAGAAGTCCGTGATAGAGGGTTCGAGTGCGCCAGCATCCAGCTTGGATATGTCCAGAATGGCAGTGATAAGCTCTTCTGCTGCGGTCAGAGAGCCATTCAGGTTCTCAACCAGTGTTCGGGTATCATCGTTATGGCTTTGCTGTGCCAGGGCAGAGGTGAAGAGCCTTGCTGCATTCAGTGGTTGCAAAAGATCATGACTGGCAGAGGCCAGAAAGCGAGTTTTACCCAGATTGGCTTCATCTGCATCTGACTTCGCTTGTCGCAGCTCGTCTTCCATCAGTGAGCGTATGGTGTTTTCCTTACGCAGCTCCTTGTTTACGACCGACAGGGCGTGAGTTCGCTCCCGAACTCTTTGTTCGAGTGTTTCGTTCGTTTCTTTTAGGGCTTGTTCGGCTTTCTTACGTTCCGTTATGTCCTGATAGAGAGAGAAATAACCCAGTATGTCACCATACTCATCGATGTGAGGAATGTACTTAACTTCCGCATAGCGAGTTTCGTTATTCTGGCCGGGTATGGTGGTTATGAACTGTTGCTGTTTACCGGCAAGGGCTCCGGTGATGTATGGACGCCGAAGTTCATAGGCTTCAGGCGTCATTACCTTGTAGCAGGGTTGGCCGCTGATGGTTTTGCGGTCTAAGTTAAAGGTTTCAGCATAAGCCTTATTCACAAAAAGGTAGCGTCGTTCCGGGTCCAGATAAGCGATCAAGACAGGTACATTGTCAGTGTAGATGCGAATGTTTTGCTCACTTTCACGTAATGCGTCCTCGATGTGCTTGTGGTTGGTAATATCCATGTAAGTGTTCACATAACCACCGTTCGGCATAGGGTTGCCACGGACCTCCAAGACGGTGCCGTCAGGTCTGAAGCGTTCGTAGCTGTGCCTTTTTCCGGACTTGAGTATGTTCAGGCGTTTAGAAACCTCGGTGTCAGGATCGGTTGGCCCGTATTCTCCTTTCATGGCATTGAAGCGGAATACTTCTTCAATGGGGCGGCCCACGCAGATCAGGCCTTCTGGATAATCAAACATCTCAATGTAAACGCGGTTCCAGGCAACCAGGCGCATCTGCTGATCCACTACGCTGATGCCCAGGCTGATGTTTTCAATCGTGGATTGCAGCAGTGAGCGGTTAAATCTTAAGGCTTGAGAGGCTTCATCAACGATAGTTACTACATCGCCGATGTGCATATCACGGCCGCGTAAGGTGGAGGCAAGTACGATCCGGGCAGAAGATGCACCTATTACGCCGGATAGTAAACGTTCAGTGTATTGGATTAGCTCAGGTGTGGCCTTGTCGGCCGCTAAAGGCACTTCCTCATTCTTTTGTAGTGCAAAGCCGGTAAAGGCGTGTTGGGTTCTGCTGATGCCTAGAAAGCGTTCTGTCAGCATCTGCAGGTCACCGACAGTCACCTGGCCATAGTGGCTCGATGTTTCTGTAAGGTCCTTGCTGTAAACATCAACAAAAGCACTGGCCTGGATTCGGTCAACCAAGCGAATGGGTGTGTACAAAGAGACCAGGATGTAGAGGAGAGCGTTAACTGAAACACTCCAGACAACGCCGTGGGTCAGCGGGTCCATGCCTGTAATGCCAAACAGGTTGGTTGGGCTGAGTAGTTCTATACCAAAGATGCCGCTATTGATGTATTCAGGGCCGACCAGTCCAGCTTCACTGAAAGAGGGTAGCACCAGCGTATAAAGCCACAACAGGAAACCGCCGATTAAACCGGCAAGTACACCGTGCCTTGAACCGCGTTTCCAGTATATGCCGCCAACAATGGCGGGGAGGAATTGCGTCGCCGCAACAAAAGCAAGCAGGCCGAAAGACGCCAGTGAGGACTGCTCTCCAAGGATTCTGTAGTAGAAATAGGCCAGAATCATCAGGCACATAATGGTGATGCGGCGTACGCGCAGCAGCAAGGCACCAACGTCCTGATTGCTCGACAGGTTTAGCCAGGAGATGCGGAACAGTAATGGCATGATGATGTCGTTACACACCATGGTTGCCAGGGTGATGCTCGCCACAATTACCATGCTGGTTGCAGCGGATAGGCCACCAATAAAGGCGAAGGTTGCCAGATTTTTATAACCTTCGGTCAGCGGCAGCATTAACACAATGGTGTCGGGATCAATATCGGTGTCGTGGAAATGAATCATGCCTGCTGTCGCAATCGGCATTACGAAGGCTGCAAGCAAAATCAGATAGACCGGGAACAGCCAGCGAGCAAGCTTTAGATGCGCAGGGTTGGTGTTTTCAACGATTGTGACGTGAAATTGACGCGGTAAACAAATGATCGCAGCACAGGCGAGTAATGTTTCAGTGATAAAGCTGTCTTGAAGCAGAGAGTTGTAATTGCTGTTACTTTGCAATTGCACGGCAATGTTATATGCCATGTCGTCAACGCTATCGAATATCTCGAATATGGCAAATAATCCCACCGCAATAAATGCTGCAAGTTTAATAATTGACTCAAAGGCAACTGCCAGAACCAGGCCCTCATGGTGTTCAGTCGCATCAATGTGACGAGTACCAAACAGGATGGAGAATATGGCCATGATAATGGCCACAAACAGAGCCGTATCGCTACCTTTGTTCAGCAGTTCGTCAGCCCCGGGGACGATGGCGTTATAGCTGATCGCTACAGCTTTAAGTTGCATCGCAATATAGGGCATGGTGCCTGTAACTGCGATTAAGGTTATGAGCACGGCTAAGGCCTGGCTCTTTCCGTATCTGGATGAGATAAAGTCAGAAATGGTTGTGATGTTCTGTTGTTTACTAACAAGAATCATCTTCTCAATCAGGCGCCAACCCAAGATAAAGACTATGGCTGGGCCAAGATAGGTAGCCAGGAATTCCCACCCGCTGGTTGTGGCTCGGCCCACGGCACCGTAAAAAGTCCAGGATGAGCAGTAAACTGCCAGGGAGAGGGAGTAGATAATCGGTCGGCTGATGATCTGTTTGTTTCTTTCAGCCGATTTATCACCGTAGTAAGCAATTGCGAAAAGCAGGCTGAGGTAGCCTAACGAGATCAGAATTATGGACCAGCCTGACAGCATATCTCTATGACCCGGTAACTTTAGTTAAGTGATTAGCTTAGACATTAGTGTACTTATATTTTTTGGAATAGGGTCAAAAAAGTGCGAATTTACTGGCAATTTTTGATTGTGCGGTTGCAGGTAAGACCTTTGTATAGCTTGTTGTTGTTATTGCCTTTTTTTATCTTAGGGGTTATTCAGCCACAAGGTTGATTAAGAGTGGTCAGGGTTAACTGGCAAAGATTCGTGTCGACTAAAGTTGAGCTTTGTTTGACCGTGCTCTTTGATAGTCTCTACCTCTCTGAAAGTTTAGCCAATTTGAAATAACAAAAATAAGGATGGTGCTATGTCAATCAGTAATGAGCAGGCGCAAGCCTACTGGCGCGAAAACTTGCGCATCATTATGACTCACCTCGCGATTTGGTTCGTAGTTTCCTACGGCTGCGCGATCCTGTTTGTTGAACAGCTGAATGAGATTCCGTTCTTCGGTTTCCCATTAGGTTTTTGGTTCGGCCAGCAGGGGTCAATCTTCGTATTCGTCATCTTGATCTGGACATACGTGTTCAGTATGAACAAGCTTGACGAGAAGTATGACGTTCACGAATAACAATAATAAGTTTAGTTTAGGACGGCATTGCTATGAGTCTCGACGCTTTAACATTTATCTTCGTAGGTGGTTCCTTCCTGCTTTATATCGGTATCGCGATATGGGCACGTGCAGGATCTACTAAAGAATTCTACGTTGCGGGCGGTGGTGTACCACCGGTTGCAAACGGTATGGCGACAGCAGCTGACTGGATGTCTGCAGCTTCGTTTATCTCCCTGGCCGGCTTGGTTTCCTTCGTTGGTCGTGACGGTGCAGCTTATCTGATGGGCTGGACTGGTGGTTACGTACTGCTGGCACTGACGCTGGCTCCTTACCTGCGTAAGTTTGGTAAGTTCACAGTACCTGACTTCATCGGTGATCGTTATTACTCAAATACTGCACGTACAATCGCAGTAATTTGTACTATCGTAATCTCCTTTACATACGTAGCTGGTCAGATGCGTGGTGTTGGTATCGTATTCTCTCGTTACCTGCACGTTGACATCAATACTGGTGTAATCATCGGTATGGCGATCGTATTCTTCTACGCTGTACTGGGTGGTATGAAAGGTATCACTTATACTCAGGTAGCTCAGTACTGCGTACTGATCCTGGCGTTCACAGTGCCTGCATTCTTCCTGTCTGCACAGGTTACAGGTCACATCCTGCCTCAGATCGGTCTGGGTGCAACTCTGGAATCTTCTGGTATGTCTGTTCTGGCAACGCTGGACCAGCTGTCTGTTGATCTTGGTTTTGCTGCCTATACGGATGGTAAGAAATCAACTATTGATATCTTCTTCCTGACTGTGGCTCTGATGTGTGGTACTGCGGGTCTGCCTCACGTAATCGTACGTTTCTTCACTGTACCTCGTGTAAAAGACGCTCGTCTGTCTGCAGGTTACGCGCTGATCTTCATCGCGCTGCTGTACACTGCGGTTCCTGGTGTAGCTGGTTTCGGTCGTGTAAACCTGATCCAGACTATTAATGGTCCGGATAACGCAGGTACTGAGTACGCTGCAATGCCTGATTGGTTCAAACAGTGGGAAAACACTGGTCTGCTAGCATGGCAGGACCGTAACGGCGACGGCAAAGTACAGTACGCTGCTGGTAAAGCATTCGACGCTGGTAAAGGCAAACCTAAGTTCATCGATGAGCGAGGCGAGTACGGTCAGCGTATGACTAGCAACGCGATCACTGATCCATCTTTCAATGCTGAGAAACAGCCATTTGCTAACGAAGTTTACGTTGACCGTGACATCATGGTACTGGCTAACCCAGACATCGCTCAGCTGCCAAACTGGGTAATCGCTCTGGTTGCTGCGGGTGCGGTTGCTGCGGCACTGTCCACTGCGGCAGGTCTGCTGCTGGTAATCTCTACAGCGATCTCGCATGACCTGATGAAGAAAACTATCAACCCTGATATTTCTGATAAGCAGGAGCTGATGTACGCTCGTATGGCTGCTATCGTAGCGATCTGTATTGCAGGTTACTTCGGTATCAACCCTCCAGGCTTCGTGGCCCAGGTAGTAGCCCTGGCATTCGGTCTGGCATGTGCGTCCGTATTCCCAGCAATCATCATGGGTATCTTCTGGAAGCGTCACACTTCTCAGGGTGCGATCGCAGGTATGCTGGTAGGTCTGGTATCTACTATGTGCTACATGTACTACTTCGCATTCGGTGGTGGTACTCCAGATCAGTACATCATGGGTATCTCTCCAGGTGGCTTCGGTACTCTGGGTGCGATCCTGCACATCATCGTTGGCTTCGTAGTATCCAACATGACTCAGGAACCACCACAGGAAATCCAGGATATCGTAGAAGATCTACGTATCCCACGTGGTGCTGGTGCTGCTCACGATCACTAAGATCTGATTAAGACCTTACAAAGGGCGCCCAGCGAGGAGTTGGAGCGCCCTTTTTTATTTCTCATAAGGAGTTTAGGAAATGCCTGATTCTTTCAAAATGACAAATTTACCTTTCAGCTTGCTCGATGAAAAAGAGCGGGAGCTTTTAAAGTCGAGTCTGGATATCGCGTATTACCAGAAAGGTGAATACATCATGACGGCGGGGGAAGAGCCTGAGGGTGTATTTGTTATTTTTAAAGGAAAGGTTGGTGAAAGTGAGGTTCAGGAAGAAGGAAGTGATACTCCTGAGCATGTGTTTGTTCACTATACCAATGAAGATTACTTTGGTGGTTGGTCTGCAATTCGGGGTAAGGCAATCCATAACTTTATTGCGGAAGAAGAGACCATATGTCATCTGCTGCCTACCAAAACTTTGCTGGACCTGATGTCCACGAATGGTTTGTTTGCGGATTATTTCCAGCAGAACTTATCCGCTAAAACTGAAATCGTTCAGCAGCAGAGTAAAGACCAGGATATGGCCGAGTTTATGCTCGCTAAAGTTTCTGATGGTCTTGTCCGTGATCCGTTGATTATCGAAGAAGGTACGACGATAAAAGACTCAACTATGAAAATGCGTGAAGCCAAAGCGGATTGTATTTTGGTTAAGCGCGGAAATCGTTATGGCATGGTGACGGGTACAGACCTTCTGGATGCCGTGATTGTAAATGGCTTGTCTATGGATAGTGATCTTGCCGAGATTGCGAGTTATCGACTGATTACGGTTAAGCCTGATGATTACCTATTTAATGCCCTCATTATCATGACGCAGCAACATATTGAACGTGTTGTTGTCATGAAAGATGGTGAAATGGGAGGCATTGTTGAGCTAACAGATGTCTTGAGCTATTTCTCCAGTCACTCACATGTAATTGGATTGCGTATCGAGCGAGCGCAAACAGTTGAAGCATTGAAAGAAGCAGAGCAGGGTCTGGATGATCTCATTAAAGCGCTGGTATCAAATGGTGTGAAAACCCGCTTTGTTATGGACCTTCTGGCTGCAATGAACGGTCGTATTATTGCGAAGCTGTTCAATATTATGATTCCTGCCGATATGCAGCCTCATGTGTGCTTGTTGGTGATGGGTTCTGAAGGTCGCGGTGAGCAGATCATGAAGACCGATCAGGATAATGCGATTATCCACAGGGATGGTTTGGTCTGGCCTGAAATGCAGGAAACTCTGAATAAATTTAGTCAGACTTTGATCGAATTTGGCTTCCCTCCATGTCCGGGTAACATAATGGTATCGAATCCTCAGTGGGTTAAGTCTCTGGGTGGTTGGACGAAAATGCTAAGTGATTGGGCGGCATCCGGTGAAGGAGAGGCTCAAATGAACCTGGCAATTGCTGTGGATGCTAAGCCGGTTGCGGGTAATCCAGCGATCTTTAAGGCCGCCCGAAATTGGTTTATGAGGCATCTTCGTAATAACGATGTGTTCTTCTCTCATTTCGCTAAAGCTTCGGTTGAGTTTGATACGCCGCTGACCTTCTTCGGTAACCTAAAAGATAAAGGTGAGCTGGATATTAAAAAGGGCGGAATTTTCCCGATAGTGCATGGTGTTCGTACGATTGCCCTTGAACATCGAATTAAAGTGACTAACACCTTTGAGCGCATAGAAGCCTTAGTTGCTGAGGGTGTTATTAAAGAAAAACATGGTAAAGAGATGTCTGAAGCTTTGAGTTTATTCATTTCTTTACGTCTAAGACAGCAAGTTAAACGTATAGAGTGTAGTGAGACTGGTCATGACCAGACTCCAAACATTATAGATTTACAATCATTGGATAAACTTGAGCGTGATCTTTTGCGCGATGCTTTACATATAGTGAAAGGATTTAAAAAGCATCTGGAGCTGAAATATCACCTCGGAGGTTGATAGATGATAATTCCTAGAGCGGTCAGAAGAATAAAAGAAAAATATGACCACAGGTCTGGGCCTTATGCTTCATTATTTGAGCCCTATGATGGCGATGAGGTTGTTTCGCTGGATTGTGAAACAACCAGTCTCGATGTGAAGCAGGGTGAAATAGTTTCCATTGGTGCGGTTAAGATTAAAGGGAAGAAGGTGCTTAGTAGTGAGCGTCTTGATATTAAACTTAAGCCACCAAAATCTCTCACTGGGGACTCAATCAAGATACATAAAATTCGAGAGGCAGATCTAGCTGGAGGTATTGATATTGAAGATGCCTTGGAGCAGGTCTTGGACTTTGTGGGTAATCGCCCTATTCTCGGGTATTACGTGAACTATGATATTCGTATGCTGGATAAGTTTATTCGCCCGCAGTTTGGCTTCGGCCTTCCGAACAAAGCGATAGAGCTTTCGCATGTATATCACGACATTATTAAGTGGAAATCGGTTGGCGGTAACGTTGATCTTCGCTTTGATACGATTTCGCGTGAATTAGATATACCAATGTTGGAGCGTCACACTGCCATAGGCGACGCCTTAACGGTGGCTCTCATGTATGTGCGCTTGAAATATGGCGATCCGCCGGAAGTGCAGTACATTTAATTGAAAACTGTCAAAACAATAACGGGCCAATGGCCCGTTTTTTGCTTTTATATACTTATTAGGGTTTGTTTTTTTGGTATAAAGACAGAAAAATGTCGCTGTAAAGGGTTTGCGGCATTGATGGCTTGGCCTAACTCGTGTTCAAATCGCTCTCGTTGTTCATCCGGCAGTCTGTCTGCCAAATTTTGTAACT
>JBMYLM010000056.1:0-16580 GCA_049596335.1 Neptuniibacter sp. | reverse complement strand
CTGAGTGTGAAAGTAATGTGTAAGTAAATAATTCAATAAAATCAATTACTTACATGCAAATAACTACTCCCACTCAATTGTTGCTGGCGGCTTAGAGCTGATGTCGTAAGTTACACGAGACACTTTTGGAATCTCGTTGATGATACGGCTGGATACTGTTTCCAATAGCTCGTATGGCAGATGAGCCCAACGCGCTGTCATAAAGTCGATGGTTTCAACCGCACGAATCGCAATAACGTACTCGTAACGGCGGCCATCACCCACAACACCTACTGACTTAACCGGAAGGAATACCGCAAATGCCTGGCTGGTCTTGTGGTACCAATCCGCTTTATGCAGCTCCTCAATAAAGATTGCGTCGGCTTCACGCAGAATATCGGCATATTCTTTCTTAACTTCGCCCAGAATACGCACACCTAGACCCGGCCCTGGGAATGGGTGACGGTAAACCATGTCGTATGGAAGACCCAATTCCAGACCCAACTTACGCACTTCGTCTTTGAACAACTCACGCAGTGGCTCTACCAGTTCAAACTGCATATCTTCCGGCAGCCCACCCACGTTGTGGTGAGATTTAATGACGTGCGCCTTACCCGTCTTAGCTGCAGCAGACTCAATAACATCCGGATAAATAGTACCCTGAGCCAGGAAGTTAACATCGGTAAGCTTGGTCGCTTCATCATCGAAAACTTCAATGAAGGTATTGCCAATAATCTTACGTTTCTTCTCTGGATCGTTTTCACCTTCCAAACGCCCCAGGAACAAATCTTCAGCGTCAGCGCGGATTACACGGACGCCCATATTCTTGGCGAACATATCCATAACCTGATCGCCTTCCTGCTTACGCAGCAGACCGTTATCAACAAAAACACAAGTCAGCTGGTCGCCAATTGCTTTATGCAGAAGAGCCGCCACAACGGAAGAATCTACACCACCTGAAAGACCCAACAATACTTTTTGATCACCAACCTGAGCGCGAACCTTTTCAATCTGGTCAGCAATAATGTTTGCAGAGTTCCACAGCGGCTCTGTACCACAGATTTCAATAACAAAGCGTTCAAGAATGCGACCGCCCTGCTTAGTGTGAGTTACTTCAGGGTGGAACTGCACACCAAAGAATTGCTTTTGCGGGTGACACATAGCAGCGATCGGCGCAGATTCAGTAGAAGCAATAACAGAGAAGCCTTCAGGTAACTCAGTTACTTTATCGCCATGACTCATCCATACATCCAAAGACAATGAACCGTTGTTTGCTACGTGATCTTCAATACCTTCAAGTAAACGGCTTGGGCTACTATCTAAACGAACCTGAGCATAACCAAATTCACGCTTATCTGAAGTAGAAACCTGACCACCCATCTGAGCCGCCATAGTCTGCATGCCGTAGCAGATACCCAATACTGGAACACCCAGATCAAACACAATCTCAGGCGCACGAGGTGAATCACCTTCAGTTACTGATTCCGGGCCACCAGCAAGAACAACACCTTTTGGTGCAAATTCACGGATATCCTCTTCAGACATATCCCAGGCATGAATCTCACAGTAAACCCCAATTTCACGTACACGACGCGCAATCAGTTGAGTGTATTGGGAACCGAAATCCAGAATCAGGATTCGTTGAGCATGAATATCTTTGGTCATTTCTTCATCTCTCCGCTTTGCAGCCCTTCGCCACAAAAAAAAAAGGGGGTGGTTCTGCCACCACCCCTCTTTTCAGAGTTTATTTACTTAGCTTACGCGGTAGTTTGGCGCTTCTTTTGTAATGCTCACATCGTGAACATGACTCTCGCTCATACCGGCGTTGGTAATACGAACAAACTGAGGTACGGTACGCATAGTCTCAATATCTGAACTGCCGGTATAACCCATTGCAGCTCGTAAACCACCTACCAACTGATGCACCACGCCACCCATAGGGCCTTTACATGGAACACGACCTTCAATACCTTCCGGCACCAGTTTTTCAACGCCTTTAGAGGCATCCTGGAAGTAACGGTCAGATGAACCAGAAGACTGGCCCATTGCACCCAGTGATCCCATACCACGGTATGATTTAAATGCACGCCCCTGGAACAATTCAACTTCACCTGGCGCTTCATCAGTACCCGCCAACATTGAACCGACCATAATTGCAGATGCACCGGCAACAACCGCTTTCGCCAGATCACCAGAGAAACGAACACCACCGTCTGCAACCACTGGAACACCACGTTCAGCCATTGCTGTCGCAACATTAGCAACTGCACTGATCTGAGGAACACCAACACCAGCAACAATACGAGTCGTACAGATTGAACCAGGGCCAATACCCACTTTAACGCCATCAGCGCCAGCATCAGCCAGGGCAATAGCGGCTTCAGCCGTTGCGATATTTCCACCGATTACCTGAACTTGAGGGTAAGTTTCCTTCACCCAGGCAACACGATCGATTACACCTTTTGAGTGACCATGTGCTGTATCAACGATCACCACATCTACACCCGCTTCAACCAGTGCTGTAACACGGTCAGGCGTTTCCGGGCCAGTACCTACAGCCGCGCCAACAATCAGGCGGCCTTTAGCGTCTTTAGCAGCATTCGGGTGAGATTGTGCTTTGTTCATATCCTTAACGGTCATCATGCCTTGCAGTTTAAAGGCATCATCAACAACCAGGATTTTTTCGATACGGTGCTTGCGGAGCAGGTTACGCACATCATCAGGGTCTACACCCTCTTTAACGGTAACCAGACGCTCTTTTGGAGTCATAATCGAAGCAACTTTTGATTCCAGCTTTTTCTCAAAACGGAAATCACGATCAGTCACAATACCAACAAGTTCACCATCATCAACTACAGGGAAGCCTGAGAAACCAACTTCTTCAGCCAACTGTCGCAGTTCACCAACAGAAATATCAGAACGGCAAGTTACCGGATCACTCACCACACCGGCTTCGTACTTCTTAACACGACGCACTTCAGCAGCCTGCTGTTCAATCGTCAGGTTTTTATGGATGATGCCGATACCACCTTCCTGAGCCATGGCGATAGCCAGCCCGGATTCAGTAACCGTATCCATAGCAGCAGAGACCAACGGGATATTCAGTTCAATACCCTTAGTCAGGCGAGTTTTTAGTGATACGTCCTTTGGCAGTACTTCAGAGTAGCCCGGAACCAGCAACACATCGTCAAAAGTGAGTGCTTCCTCAGCAATTCGCAACATTACTTTGCCAGCCTATAGTCAGAAAAATTGAAACGCGAAATTATACAGAAATTAGCCTTTTGTCTCAATCTAAAAGTTGATCGTGACGAACTAATTAAAGCCTGAATTTCAAATATAGCAATTGTAACTAGCCAATCGGGCCATATGCTTTAAGATGTCGCCTATGTTGAACGAATTTTCTCCTCAGATTCCAGTAAAACAACCGGCCATCAGCGTATCGGAACTCAACCGTCAGGCACGGACTTTACTGGAACGATCATTCCTTACCATTCTCGTGGAAGGCGAAATATCCAATTTTGTCCGCCCCAGCTCGGGTCACTGGTATTTCACACTGAAAGACAGCAAAGCTCAGGTTCGCTGTGCGATGTTTAAAAACCGCAATTTTCAGATTCGAAACCAGCCTCAAAATGGTGACCGGGTTATTGTTAAAGCCAAGGTAAGCCTTTATGAAGGCCGGGGCGAATATCAGCTTATATGCGAACACCTGGAATCTGCAGGAAGCGGAGCATTACAGGTTGCATTTGAGGAGCTGAAGCTAAAACTTCAGAAAGAAGGGCTGTTTGATACCGGCCATAAAAAACCACTGCCAAAACAGCCCCGTCATCTTGGGATTGTTACATCGGCTACTGGGGCAGCCGTGCATGACATCCTCACAGTTTTAAAAAGACGCTTCCCTGGATTACCAGTCACCATCTACCCAACAGCGGTTCAGGGAGAAGATGCCCCTGAACAGATATGCCGATCAATTATATTGGCTGAAGCCCATCAGGAATGTGATGTGTTAATTGTTGGCCGTGGGGGCGGCTCGCTGGAAGATTTATGGGCGTTTAATGATGAACGCGTCGCCAGAACACTGTTTGATTGTGAAATCCCTGTAATCAGCGCTGTGGGGCATGAAGTTGACGTTGTCATCTCCGACTTTATTGCCGATGTCAGAGCTCCCACTCCATCAGCCGCAGCGGAACTGATCAGCCCAGACCAACACCAGTTGAAACTCAGAGTAAAACAACTGGAGGAAAGGCTACTCCGTTGTATAAAACAGCGGATAGACCGATCTGAAACTCAGGTCTCCCACCTAAAAAACAGACTGCGACATCCGGGCCAAAAGCTCAGAGAGCAAGCACAGCAGCTGGATAATCTGGAACTGCGTTTACAGAAAAGCATTAATCACAACCTATTCCTGAAATCGCAGAAATACACTGACCTCAGTAATCGCTTAAAAGCTCAGTCTCCTGCCCAGTTGCTGGAAAGGCAAAAAGAACGCTCCACCAATTTACACGCCAGGCTGACCCAGGCAACGCTCACTTTAATGAAGCAAAACAAGCTTAAGCTCGAAGCGTTGATGCATCAGTTAAATACCGTCAGCCCTCTGGCAACGCTTGAGCGTGGTTATGCCATCGTTAAGGGACCACAAGGTAATGTTCTTTTGGATGCTTCAGAAGTAGCTGAAGGTGATCAGGTTGAAACACAGCTGAGACAAGGGCGTATTCAGAGCCGTATTGAAAAAATTATCACGGATTAAAATGATGACTCGTAAAATAATACAGATTTTGAGCTTAAGTATCCTGTGTCTGACTACGTTACTCAGCCAACCGTTAAGCGCAATAGAATTACCCAAAGAGAGTCGTGTTCCTGGTGGTATTGCAATTATTCCACTTGAAGGCTTAGGTAAGGAGATACGGCCATCGGCCTGGTATAAAGGCAATCAAGTAATGGTCATAAGCTCTAAGGATACAGCCTACGAAAACCAGAGCAATTGGATAGCCATTGCCGGCATCCCGTTGAAAGCCAAAACAGATCAAAAGCAACACCTTCGCGCCAGTGCCACCTCCTATTATTTTGATATAGAGGGAAAAGAATATAAGGCGCAGTACCTAACGATTAAGAATAAACGTCACGTGGAACCTGATCCTGAAGATGTAAAACGCTGGATCCGAGAGAAAAACAAAATGAACGCTGCTTATAAGGCCTGGAGCCAGCCTGAAGCACCGGTTACCCTCTTCGAATTACCCACAAAAGGTCCATTCAGCAGTCCATTCGGCCTTAAGCGTTTTTACAATAAACAACCGCGTAACCCGCACAGCGGTTTGGATATAGCGGCACCCAAAGGAACACCAATAACAGCACCCGCACCTGGCGTTGTCGCAGATACAGGCCATTACTTTTTTAATGGTAAAACTGTCATCGTAGACCATGGCTTTGGACTCACCACTATGTACTGTCATATGAGTAAAATTGATGTGGAGATTGGTGACAAAGTTTCAACTGGAGATTTACTCGGAGCCGTTGGCTCAACCGGGCGTTCAACAGGACCCCATCTTCATTGGGGAGTAAGCTTGAATAACACCCGAGTCGACCCCATATTGTTTTTGAACAAGTAAAGAATTCGCAACGAGCTCTGATTTGAGCTCGTTTTTATATGACTAAGCGAGACTTAATCAATGTCTGAAGTACAACTGGAAACACTGGAACAAAAAGCAAGCTACGGCATCGGTCGTCAGATGGGTGATCAACTGGCACAACAGCCATTCGAAGGCATGGATGTGAGTGCAATCTCAGCAGGTATTGCTGATGCTCTGGACGGAGCAGAGATGCGCGTAGAAGTTAAAGAGATTCAGGAAGCGTTTAACGTTCTGAACGAACGCATCCGCGCTCAACAGGAAGAGGAAGCGAAGAAAGCTTCAGCTGTAGGTGAAGAATTTCTGGCTGAAAACGCTAAACGTGACGGTGTAGTTGTTCTGGAATCAGGCTTGCAGTACGAAATCATCGAAGCGGGTGAAGAAGGCAGCGACAAGCCAACTAAAGAATCTAAAGTTCGCACTCACTACCACGGTACTTTCATCGACGGTAAAGTTTTCGACAGCTCTTACGATCGCGGTCAGCCAGCTGAATTCCCTGTTGGCGGCGTAATCGCTGGTTGGACTGAAGCTCTGCAGTTGATGAACAAAGGCGCTAAATGGAAGCTGTTCATCCCTTACAACCTGGCATACGGTGCGCAGGGTTCTCCAGGCGGCATCCCGCCATATTCAGCTCTTGTATTTGATGTTGAGCTGCTGGAAATTCTGTAAGATCGGTTCCTGACTATTGAGTTCTGACTAATGTTAGGCGGCTCTAATCCAGCCGCCTTTATTTTGGGCGTATACCATGCTTTTGAATTATCAGGTTTTTGGTGAAGGTGAACCTCTCATCATTATGCACGGCTTGTTTGGCACTTTGCTTAACTGGAATAACCAGATAAAAGCACTGTCCAATGACTATCAAGTCATCGCTGTCGACATGAGAAATCACGGAAAATCACCCCATTGCGATGATATTGATTACAACCTCATGGCATCTGATATTGCTGAACTTATGGGACACCTGAACATCAGCAAAGCTCATATTCTGGGCCACTCAATGGGCGGAAAAGCTGCCATGCAACTGGCGCTGAGCCATCCAGAATTGATCGAAAAACTGATCATTGTGGACATAGCTCCAGTTCCCTACACACCTCATCATGAAGATGTATTTAAAGGCTTATTTGCTATTAATCTCGAGAATCTTAAATCTCGTGGTGAAGCGGATCAAACGCTTGCAGAATATGTGGACGATGCCGCAGTAAGAGCCTTCCTGTTGACGAACCTCTACCGAACTGAGAACAAACAGTTTGGCTGGAGAATGAACCTGCAAGCACTCTATGATCAATACAACAACATCAGTGCTGCTCCTGAAGGCAAGCCATATACAAAGCCAGTTCTGTTTATTAAAGGCGCCAACTCGGATTACATGATTGCTGATTACAGAGATGCGGTCCTGAGACTGTTCCCGAAATCAGACTACAAAGTCATTAAAGATGCCGGACATTGGCCTCATGCTGAAAAGCCAGCTGAGTTCACGAAGTTGATTGTGGAATATTTAGCTGATTAGCCTGCGCGATTAAACTCGCTGATCCAGAAATGCACCTTCTGGGATCAACTTTTGCAGAACGCCCGCATCAACTAACTTTTTGTTAATCTCAGCAAGCTGTTTGTTAATGTCTTTCAGTAGGTCGTTGAAGTCTTCAAGGGCTTCTGATGCACCCGCAGTTCTTGCCTGTTGTTGCTCACGAAACTCCTGCAAACGCTCACCCGCAGTAGGTGAATCATCTTCGTCTGATTCTTCCTCTTCAGTTGAGACATCCTCCGCCTCTTCTGCCCTAATTGCTTCTTCACGTTGCAGAATTTCTGCCCTTGCTTCAGCAGCCATTGCTCGGGCATCCGCCGCTGCTGCTCTATCAGCAGGTGAAGGCTCCGCCACACCTAATGCCGCTCTCTGGATAAGTTCAGCTTTTTCCAGGGTAGCTTCTGGGTCATTTGGGATTGGAGATGTATCAATTTTTACTTCACCGGCCACCGCGTACAACCTGCCATCAGGGCCTCTTTGATAGGTATAGCTAGGGGCTGAGGTATATTGGCCACCAAGCGCAGCATGCGCTTGTTCATGCGCACGAACCTCTCGATCTCGTTGCGCCAGTTCACGGGTTTGCTCAAGCTCCTGCCTTTCAATTTCCTCAGCTTCAGCTGGAGAGGCTCTAAGTGAATTCTGTGGAATATTTGTAGATTCCAGGCCTACAAACTCCCCTTCTTCTGTTTCCAGCTGAGTTTCACCAGCGATAGCCAGACGAGACAATTCCGCAGCTTGAGGCGATATAGTAACTCTATCCCGATTGAAAAAATTACGTGAAGATTGCAGATCTTCTTCAGAAGAAACAGCAGATGAAGACGTAAGGAACTGCTGAACTTCGCGAGATCGAAGCTCCTGAGGTAAAACAGTCGAGTTTAAGGCTTGAGATTGAGCTGCATTGAATATCTGCATTCAGTCCTCCCCTTAAATAATCCCTTACGCATTTCAAATACAAAGCCTGGCGCTTACTTGCTCAGACTTTGATATTGATAATTGCACCCGGTTCACCTGGCTCTACAGCCTGGCTAACCACCTTAGTTTCAGCGGCAACCACTTCAGTACCACCCGCTGATTCAGTCACAGCCTCTTCACGGACAAAACCGGTCGCCTGTTCAGGCTGATCAGGTTTACCCGAACCGGTCACATCACCAGCTGCTCTTGGTGAGTTATCCAGGCCACGGTTAATGCCGATGAATCCGCTTTGCGGCGAGTTAGTTACATTCATACTTAAACCTCCAGATAAGATCCAGACAGTACTTTCGCAACGTTTAGTATAGCTCAGCCGGCATAAATGTTCATATTTTAACCAGACAAACCTTCAAGCAAAGCATCCAGATCAAGGTATTGGGCAACATTTTCAGCCGTTGGTTCATTCAGATGAGGGACTTCACCTAACAATGGTGCGCGCAGCATCATCTCGATAGTGGCTGCATTTTCGTCATAGCAAGCCATTTCGGGATCAACTCGATTGGCCACCCAACCGGCCAGCTTCAGTCCATCCCGGGCAACCGCTTCAGCCGTAAGCAAAGCATGATTAATGCAACCCAGTTTCATCCCTACCACTAAAATCACCGGAAGGTTGAGCTGTTTAGCAATATGAGCAAAGGTTTCTCTGTGACTGAGTGGCACTCTCCACCCACCAGCACCTTCGACCACAGCAAAATCGGCCGGTTGCATCAAAGCCCCTTTGCACATTGCCGATATTCTGTCGGCGCTTAACATTCGCTTTTCCTGCATAGCTGCGATATGAGGAGCAATTGGAGGTTCAAAAGCGATTGGGTTTACCTGTTCATAAGGCAATTGAATACTGGCAGCGGCTTGTAACTGAAGGGCATCATCATTACGCAAGCCCTCGCCAGTTTTTTCGCAGCCCGCCGCAATCGGCTTTAAACCCAAAGAGCGCATACCTTTGGCGTTAGCTGCAGCCAAAAGTCCTGCCGAGACCACTGTTTTTCCGGCATCTGTATCCGTACCGGTGATAAAGAAACTATGTTTTGGCATTTTTGATTAATTCTCTAAGGGCTTTTCAACAACAACATAAAACACTTGATAAGTCGCTGGCAGCATCCCATCGGATAAGCGTTGTTCTTCATAACCTGCCTTAAAACGACGAAGTCTTTCACGCCCAACCAGGCCTGTTGGCTGGCCTGAATTCATATTGTGGGCACCGATGCCTTTAAGTTCATCAGTCAGACCTTTGAGCTCCTGATATTTCAATACTTTGAACTCTTCCTCAAAAGATTCGAGTTTCAGGTTCTCACAAATGTGGTTTTGTAATTCTTGCTGATCAACAAACCGATTAACGTGAATATGGGTATCCGCTGCAGCCCAGGCTGTTTTTAATTCTGACAATGTCTTGGGGCCCAGTGTTGCAAATACAAATTGACCACCCGGCTTCAGTACTCTTTGAATTTCCGAGAATAACTGCTTCAGGTTTTCACACCATTGAATCGCCAGAGATGAATAGATAAGGCCTATGCTCTTATCTGCCAGCGGCAGATTTTCAGCATCTGCACAGAGCCAACTTGAGTATTCTGCTGGGCGGTTTTCTCTTGCGTATTGCAACATGCCAAGCGCCAGATCAAGGTTATAAAGATAAGCCTGAGGATATTTGTTCTTCAAAAGAGTTGTGAAGTAGCCTGTACCACAACCAAGATCCAGTAGCTCTTCTGGCTGCTGTTCAGGCAAATAGCTCAGTAGCTGACTACCCACCTCTCGCTGCAGGTCAGCCAGGCTGTCATAGGTCTCGGCAGCATTACTGAAAGAGTTTGCAATTCTTTGTTTATCTATCAATTGCCGCTCCACTTAAGGCTCCAGAGAACAAAAAGCCAAAATATCATCCAACACTTCTGTTTGATGTGAAATAAACGGAAGGTGACCCGCACCCGTGTAGGTAATCGTTTTCTGACCCGTTAGTTTTTCGCAACCAACAGCCGCAGAAGCGGGCACTAACAGATCTTTCTCTCCAAATAACTGCAAGACTGGAATCGACAAACCTGCTAACTGCTCCCGGACATCTTCCCTCAAGGGTGACAAACTTTCGTTTGCGGCCGCATGATCTGTTCCAGCAAGAAGCGCCTTAAGCATTTTCAGGATATCTTTGCCCTTTTCGGCTCCCTGAGTTTGCAGCATGCTGAAACGTATCAACGTTTTATCTGGATTGGAATCTAGTGATTGCTCAAATTGCGAATGTGTGTCTTCTAGCATTGCAGATACCCAATCTTCGCGTTCCACAAAACACGGATTAGAAGCCACTGTAATTAATTTCGATACGCATTCAGGAAAACGGGCAGCGAACACTGTCGCGATTTGGCCACCCATTGACCAACCCAGCCATATAGCCTTCTCTGGAGTGATCTCTGGCAACAGATCTACTACAGCGTCTGTGGTATAGGGTTCTGGATATTCTTTACTCTTACCTAGCCCAGGTAGATCAATCAAGGTAATGCTGAAATATTCGGAAAGCGCATCAGCGAAGCTACCCCATACAGCACTACTCATACCCCAGCCATGCAGCAGGACCAGCTCCGGTTTACCGGTATTCTCCCGGTACTCGTGCCACAGGCTCATATAATTCCGCTCCCGCGAGCAACTTTCTCCAGTTTATTAAGCAGCGTGTTCACCTGTTCTTCATCATGAGCTGCACTCAACGTCACCCTCAGCCGGGCACTGCCCTGTGGCACTGTTGGCGGCCTGATCGCACTGATGAAAATGCCTTCCTGCTCTAAGCCCTGACTCATTTCTAAAGCTTTATCTGATTCACCAATCAAAATAGGTTGAATCGGCGTTGGGGAATCCATTAACTGCAAGCCAATCTGCTCACAACCGGTACGAAATTGTTTTATCAGTGTTTCCAGTTTTTCGCGGCGCCAATTTTCAGATTGAAGGATCTTCAGACTCGTCAGGGTTGCTGCGGCTACGGAAGGGGGCATACTGGTTGTATAGATGTAAGTTCGGGCGTGTTGAATGAGCGTTTCAACCAATTCCTCGGAGCCAGCCACAAAAGCCCCAGCTGTGCCAAAGCCTTTACCCAGCGTTCCAACCAGAACCTGAAGCTGGTTCGTGGACATATCAAAGAGCTCAGCGCACCCGCCGCCGTTTTTACCCAGGCAACCAAAACCATGAGCATCATCAACCATTAACCAGGCGCGATGTTTTTCGCAGACAGATGAAATAGCCGGCAGATCAGCAAGATCGCCGTCCATACTAAAGACGCCATCAGTAACGACGAGCTTTCTCCGCGCTTCGGTTTTACTCAGGCGTTTATCCAGACTCTCGACATCGTTGTGTAAATAACGCTGGAACCTTGCCCCACTCAATAAGCCCGCATCCAGTAATGAGGCATGATTGATTCGGTCTTCAAACACAGCATCCTGCTTATCCAGCAGGGCGTTCACTGCACCCAGGTTTGCCATATATCCCGTAGAGAAAAGCAAAGCTCTGGGCCGACCTGTAAATTCCGCCAGAGCCTCTTCCAAATCATGATGAGCTTTACTGTGCCCGTTAACCAGATGAGACGCCCCACCTCCTACACCATAAATGTTGGCAGCGTTCTGAAAACTACTGATCACTTCAGGGTGGTTCGCAAGGCCTAGATAGTCGTTTGAGCAGAATGCCAGGTATTCTCTACCGTCCACTTCAACCAGAGGTTGCTGAGGCGTTTCCAGTGTTCGTCTCTGGCGATAGAGAAACTGCTGCTTACGATTATTCAGCTCAGCTGATAATTCATCAAAAGACATAAAGAGTTCTATGTATACGGAGGCTATCACCTCCGGTAGTAATAAAAGGTAATTATCGAAGTTTTCAGGCTTCGTAGAAGTGTTCGCGATCCTGCTGTTTTTGTAGGTCATTCATCAGCGCCGCTTCCTGAGTTGCATCAGAATCAGAAATGCGCTGTTCCATATTAATGCCCAGCTTACGGAACAACTGAATATCGCGATGAGTTTCAGGGTTTGGAGTTGTCAGCAGACACTCACCATAGAAGATTGAGTTTGCACCAGCAAAGAAGGTCATCGCCTGCATCTCATCACTCATTTTTTCACGGCCCGCTGACAGACGTACGTGAGATTTCGGCATCATAATGCGAGCCACAGCGATTGTGCGAATGAAATCCAGATGATCAAGATCATCAACGTTTTCCAGTGGAGTGCCTTCCACTTTTACCAGCATATTAATCGGCACACTTTCCGGCTGAACGGGCATATTTGCCAATTGCATAAGCAGACCGTAACGATCCTTAGCTGTCTCACCCATACCCAGAATACCGCCACTGCAAATTTTCATGCCGGAATCACGCACATTTTGCAGCGTATCCAGACGATCCTGATAGGTACGGGTAGTGATGATCTTGTCGTAGAATTCCGGAGAAGTATCCAGATTGTGGTTGTAGTAATCCAGACCGGCATCAGCCAGTTGGTTCGCTTTACTCTCATCCAGCATACCCAGAGTCATGCAGGTCTCTAAACCCAACTCTTTTACGCGTTTGACCATTTCAATCACGTACGGCATGTCTTTATCAGCAGGGTGCTTCCAGGCCGCACCCATACAGAAACGAGTTGAACCGGTTTCTTTAGCTTTTTTGGCTTTTTCCAGAACCTTCTCAACCTGCATCAGGCGTTCTTTCTCAAGACCGGTATTGTAGTGACCGCTTTGTGGACAGTATTTACAGTCTTCCGGGCATGCACCTGTTTTGATGGACAACAAAGTACTGACCTGAACTTCGTTTGGATCAAAGTTCTGGCGATGCACAGTCTGTGCTTGAAACATCAGATCATTAAACGGTAGCTCAAAAAGCGCTTTAACCTCTGCTTCCGTCCAATCATGACGAATATCACCCAAATGTTGCATCTTGCTCATTCTCCCGGAAAATAAACACTGAAGCGGCATGCTTCACTGCTTGTTACACTGCTCACAATGGAATGTGGCAATTTTATCCTGACAGACGGAGCTGTCAACCAATGATAACCAAAAGGGTTAACCTTAGATCACTATTTAACCAATGCATTTTATGTGGCTGCAAAACCAAAACTGATCACAATGTTTGCCACGACTGTTACAAAGATCTTCCCTGGTTACGATCCTGCTGTGATGTCTGCGCCCTGCCCTTACCTGAAAATAGCAACTTACTTATTTGCGCTGATTGCCAGAAGAAAAAGCCAGCCTTCGATAAGGTCACAGCACTTTTTGAGTATAGATTCCCGCTTGACCGTATTATTGGCCAGATAAAGTACGGTAAAAAACCACAACTCCTTGGGCACCTTGCAAGAGTCGCAGCAGAGCTTCTGGACCTTCCTGATGACATCGACTGCATCATTCCAGTCCCTATGCATTTTGTCAGTCAGTTTCGCAGAGGTTTTAATCAGTCGGATCTGTTAGCAAGTGAGATAGCTAAGTTATTAGAACTGCCAATTGAGAGAAATCTTTTGCAAAAAACCGTTTCTACCAAAAGACAGATGACACTCCCAAGAGCGACACGCCTAAAAAACCAAAAAGACGTTTTCCATTGCAAACCTTCTCATTTTAAACGTGTTTTGTTAGTGGATGATGTAATGACCACTGGAGCCACGCTTGAGTCGGCTAGTCTGAGCTTAAAGAAGGCAGGAGTTGAGCAAATATACGTACTTGTTCTTGCCCGTACTGAGCGTTGAACAATTTCTTTAACCTCGATCATTGCGAAACTACTGATATGCAACAACAATTAGAGAAATGTTTTAAGGAAGATGTTAGCAAATGAGTCTGGGTATTATTGGTGATTTAGCAGGTGGTCTGGGTCTTTTTCTGCTAGGCATGCATTTAATGACAACCGGTATGAAACAAGCCGCCGGTCAAAAATTAAAGAAAACGCTTGAAGCCGCAACCCGCTCTCCCGGCAGAGGCTTGTTATCCGGGATATTCATTACTGCCCTTGTCCAGTCCTCCAGCGCTGTTACCGTTGCAACTATCGGCTTTGTAAACGCCGGCTTATTACGCCTGCGCCAATCCATCACTGTCATCTATGGCTGTAATATAGGTACAACCATGACCGGCTGGCTGGTTGCATTGATTGGTTTCAAAATAAAGATCAGCGCTTTCGCCCTGCCTCTTGTCGCCGTAGGCATGTTGTTAAAACTGATTGGCAACGAGCGAAAAATCAGTCATCTGGGCATGGCTCTGGCTGGATTTGGCCTCTTCTTCATTGGCCTCGACTTTCTCAAAAATGCTTTTGAAGGCTTAGATGAGCAACTCCCACTGGCTGATATCCAACAATCCTCCATCGGCCTCATACTGTTTGTCATTGCTGGTTTTGTTCTGACGTTCCTGATGCAATCTTCTTCTGCAGCGATGGCAATAACGCTGTCTCTTACTGCCGCCGGCTCGATTCCTTTAACAGCCGCTGGGGCTCTTGTAATTGGCGCTAACCTTGGGACCACTTCTACTGCTGCATTATCAGTCATTGGCGCTACATCGAATGCCAAACGCATTGCCGCGGCTCACGTTATATTTAACCTGATTACAGGTACCGTAGGCGTTTTGCTGCTTATTGTGACTGCCAGCATCATTGACGGCGGCCAGATCAATTATGACTACGTAACCTTGCTGGCCCTCTTTCATACTGTCTTCAATATTGTGGGTGTCGCCATTATGTGGCCTATAACCGACAAGCTGGAACAGTTCCTTACCCAACGTTTTCGCTCTCGGGAAGAGGACCTCAGCCGTACCGAGTTCCTCGATAAAACACTGTTAACTACGCCAAGCCTGGCCGTTGAAGCCATGAGCAACGAGCTAATTCGTGTCAGCAAAATCAGTTCAGATATGGCGAGAGCCGCTATTAGCGCGGACACAAAAGAAACTCCGCGCATGACCTCAATGATGAACAGCATCCACAAGCTGAACGGTAAAATAGGTAAATATAATCAGAATATTGCCCGGGAAAACCTTACAGAAGAGATCAGTACAATACTGCCAACCGCCATGCGCATTACCCGTTATTACAGCGAAATCGCACGCCTTTCTGCATTGATGCCAAACTATTATGAGTTTTTTGACCTGGTCTCAGACCGTTCACTGAAAGAACTGATTCATGAATTCCAGCAACAGATCATCGAGCTGATTGACAGCTGTGAGATACACAGCTCCTATGACCTGTCTGGTATAGAAAGTCGAAAATTGTTGAAACAACTCGAAAAGCAATATCAGCACATTAAGTCACAAGTGATGGAGTCCACCATCAACGGACAGATCAAACCTAAGGACAGCATTATGCTGCTGGATGCACTCAGTCATATCCATCGCCTTGCTGAACAAGTTGAAAAGGCTGGTAGATACTGGAGTGGTATCACACCAATGGAAACACGTGCGGAACTGCTATCATCACATTCATAACAATTGATTGAATTTGTTATTCTGAAAGTTAGATAATCGCGCGGTAACAGCAACTGCATATTCGTAAAAATGACATCAAGCTATCGATTTGAACCCATTGGATTAGTAGAGAGCCCTTACCCCGAGAAGTTTGGTATTCCACGTCAACCCGGCCTAGCTCCCAACCTTATTTCAAAAGTTAAGCTGTTGGGTGAGTTTAATAATCCAGATTCAGTAAGGGGGCTGGAACAGTGCAGCCATATCTGGTTGCTATTTGTTTTCAGCGAGTGTGTGGATAAAGGCTGGACCCCAACTGTTCGCCCTCCCCGCCTTGGGGGCAATAAACGCATGGGAGTCTTCGCGACACGTTCACCTTTTCGACCCAACCCTATTGGGATGTCCCCGGTAAAGCTGATTGCTATAGAAAACAATAACGGTCAGGTCGAACTATTAGTCAGTAGCGCAGATTTACTGGATGGCACACCTATTATTGATATCAAACCCTACCTGCCCTATTCAGATAATATCTCCGGGGCGGAATGTGACTTTGCCCCTGATATCCCCCTCCTTACACAGCAACTACTTTTCTCCGATCAAGCTGACCAGATCTGCGTTGAGATTGAAGCACAACTGCGGCAACCCTATAAAAAACAGGTTGAAGAACTGCTTAAGTGCGACCCAAGGCCTGCGTATAAAAAAGATGACCCTGAGAAAAGTTACGGTGTGCGTTTACACCATACCAACATCCGCTTTCGAATCAGCTCTGAAGCCATATTTGTGGATTCTATTGAAGTCATTACCCCCTCCAACACGTAGATCAATATTTGACCAAAGTCTAATATCCGGGTAAAATCCTCGGGAATTATTTGGCAATAAATTGCACATGGAAAAGCTTGAAGGAGTATGAGTTTTAAAGAGGTTTATTATGAATTCGATCATCGCACAAGTAGATAATTTTTTTGAAGAAAGCAACGCACTGTATGAAGGTTACGTTGAAATGCTTTTTGAATCTGAAAGCATCAACGACATCATGAGTGCGAACCATTGGTATGCAGATGCGATGTTCTGCATAATGACCACGCCTCGCCAACACTGAGCTTTATCCATTAAAAAAGGTC
>JBMYLM010000055.1:0-17724 GCA_049596335.1 Neptuniibacter sp. | reverse complement strand
GCACAAAAAAGCCCCGCTGTGGAACGAGGCTTTAATACATAAATTTGATGGCGGTCAGGGAGGGATTCGAACCCTCGATACGTTTCCGTATACACACTTTCCAGGCGTGCTCCTTCGGCCACTCGGACACCTGACCAGCTCTATATTTACGATGCAATATTTCAGCTTCAAACCTACACGCCTGAGCGTGCTCGTTACCGTCGTCGTAAACTCCGACGTTTTCTCCGGCAAGCCTCCGAATCAACCACTCGGACACCTGACTACTGCTTTATTTTTAAGTGCTTTTCAGCCTCAAAAGTAAAGAGGCGCGCATTGTATCACAGCAGTCCTTCTCCGCAAGGGGTTTAATCAAAAACAAAGGCTTAGATCACGGTTAGTTTCATGGCCGACCGTATGGTCTTTTTTTCTACTTGCTAGTTTTTGTACAAGAAGTAAACTCTGCCTCGCTGCTATAAACATGTAAATAAAATAACTATTAAACAATGCGCCCTGTTAACAGTCTTAAAAACGCCCTTTTTAACTCTCTCTATCGATCTTCTCTTATCAGTACTGCCTTTGCAGCACTTATCGTTTGCACTCTCATATTTTTGTCTGTTGAGAAGGACATGCGTGAAGAGGGTAAATACCTTGGGCAACTGGTGTTTAAAGAAGTCAGACAAGCTATGGACAGCGGTGCCAGTTATGAAGAAGTGAATCAACTACTCAGCGACCTTAACAGTACTGCCCCTGATATTGGTTACACGATCCATCGCAGTGATGCCGTTCAAGAGCAGTTTGGTGAAGGGCGCGGCTTAACTGAGACAATCAGTCAAAGAATCGGTGACAAACCCGATGCAACACATGTGGAGTCTTTGGATAATATCCACTACTACCAGGCCATAAAATTCGAACAGATGTGCCTGCAGTGCCACACCAATGTTGCTGTAGGGGAAATGGCCGGGGTATTAGATATCTCCTTCCCTGCAAACCGTATTCGTATTCCTGTGACCGAAGTTCTGATGGGGTTATTCCTGGTCTTCTCTATCACTATCATTTCCTCCTATATTGCTCTTTCTACAGATCTTCTGGCCCATATGATCAATCCTCTGCAGAAGCTGGAACGAAAGCTCAAAGAAACGGAAGGCCATCATGATTTGAATGAAAGACTTGAGCTGGATTCTGATCTGGAAGAGATCCTCAGCATTGAACATTCATTTAATGCTCAACAGGAGCTTCTGCATAAAGCCTTCCATCAGGTAGAACAGGTTTCTATTTATGACCAACTGACGAGCAGCTATAACCGCCATCAGCTGGATCGACTGTTTACTGAAGAAACGCTGCATTCAATTCGAAATAAAACGCCGATGACCGTTGCCATGATTGATCTAAATGGTTTCAAACAGATCAACGATAACCATGGTCACCAAGCGGGAGATGAGATTCTGATTCACTTTACCAAGGTCCTGCAAAAGAACCTGAGAGGTACAGATAAAGTGATTCGCTATGGAGGTGATGAGTTTATTGTTCTGCTACCAGATTGCCCTTGCGACCAAGCAGAGGGCTTGTTCAGGCGTATTGAAGAAATTACCAACTCTGAACCTTATCACTATAAAGGCCACGTACTGTTCACCCAATTCAGCACAGGTATTGCGGAGTTCCCAAGTGAGGCCAACCCGGATAACGCTTTTGACTTGATCTCTACAGCTGATGAACGCATGTACGCCGAGAAAGTACGCAAGAAAAGCGCTAGGTCTTAGTGGTTATAGCAAGAAAAAAAGCCCGGTGAAAACACCGGGCTAAAACTATACCTGGAAGGTAATAAGTTATTAGTCAGCCTGACGACGCAGGAATGCTGGAATATCCAGAAACTCCATATCGTCAGTGCCAGTTTTCTGCAGAGTTTGTGGCTGCTCTTGCTCCACTTCTCTATGAATTTCTGTTGGTGGGGTTCTCGGCTTTCTTTCAGAATCTGCACGCGCGTTTCGCATTACCGCAGGCAGTTCCAACTGATCAAAATCAGAGGAAACAGTTGCCGGCGTTGCTACTGCTGCTGTACGTCCGCCTGTACCTGTGTTTACCACATCAACATGCTGCTCTTCAGCACGACCCAGGCCTGTTGCGACAACCGTAACAGTCAGGTCATCCGTCAGTTCAGGATCGATTACTGTACCAACAACGATAGTGGCGTTCTCTGAAGCGTACTGTTCAACAATGTTGCCCACTTCAGAGAACTCGCCCAGACTGAGATCAAGACCAGCGGTGATATTCACAAGAATGCCACTCGCCCCCTTCAGGTCTACGTCTTCAAGCAATGGGCTATTAATCGCGGCTTCCGTTGCTTCAGTTGCACGGTCTTCGCCACGGCCACTACCACTACCCATCATCGCCATGCCCATTTCGGCCATAACGGTTCTAACGTCCGCGAAGTCAACGTTGATCATTCCCGGACGGATAATCAGATCTGCGATGCCCTGAACGGCACCTTTCAATACGTCATTTGCAGTATTGAAGGCATTAATCAGGCTGGTGTTTTTACCCAGCACCGGCAGCAGTTTTTCATTTGGAATAATGATCAGAGAATCAACATTCTCTTTCAGCTCTTTGATGCCTTCGTCTGCAATTTTCAGACGCTTGCGGCCTTCAAAGGTGAAAGGTTTGGTAACAACAGCGACTGTCAGGATACCCAGATCTTTTGCAACTTCAGCAACGATTGGCGCAGCACCGGTACCTGTACCACCGCCCATGCCTGCTGTAATAAAGACCATGTCAGCACCTTCAAGCATATCCGCAATGCGCTCACGATCTTCTAATGCTGCCTGGCGACCCACTTCTGGATTCGCTCCGGCACCCAGCCCTTTGGTCAGTTCTCCACCAATCTGGATAACCGTTTTAGAAGCCATGTGATCCAGTGCCTGCGCATCTGTATTCGCACAGATAAATTCAACACCATCAACGTCACTGTTCACCATGTGCTGAACGGCATTACCACCGCCACCGCCTACACCTACAACTTTAATTACGGCGCTTTGAGGGATGCTATCTGCTAACTCAAACATACCGATCTCCTTCCAGTTATTTCGTTTGCGCTTTATTTATTTTTTAGTAGCGCTTTAAATTCTATGAATCTGTTTGTTACTGATTTCAGAAGTTACCCTGAAACCAGGTTTTCATTCGGTTAAACACACTGATGCGATCTGTAAAACGCTCAATCATTTCCGGCTGAGCAATTTCATGAGCCGCTAATGCTGGCTCTGTATCCAGATCATCATATGCGTACTGCAGCAACCCGATAGATGTCGCGAAAACCGGATTACTTAAAATATCTTCCATTCCACGAACACCATGAGGTGATGCCAAACGTACTGGCATGTGGAAAATTTCTTCAGCCAGCTCTACCGCCCCTTCCATCTTGGAAGTACCGCCAGTCAAAACAATGCCAGCTGCAACCAAGTCTTCAAATCCGCTGCGTCGAAGCTCGGCCTGAATCAGGTTAAAGAGCTCTTCGTAACGAGGCTCAACCACCTCTGCCAAAGCCTGACGAGAAAGGTCACGGGCCGGGCGGTCACCCACTCCCGGTACTTTCACCGTTTCATCAGGGCCTGCCAGCTGCGCTAATGCACAGGCATATTTGATTTTGATATCTTCGGCATGCTGCATAGGTGTACGCAGCGCCATTGCGATATCACTGGTGACCTGATCACCTGCAATTGGGATCACCGCTGTGTGTCGAATAGATCCTCCGGTAAAGATGGATATGTCGGAAGTACCACCCCCAACATCTACCATGCATACACCCAGTTCCTTTTCATCTTCCGTGAGTACAGAGTAACTAGATGCCAGTTGTTCCAGCACGAGGTGATCAACCTCAAGTCCACAACGGCGAACACACTTTTCAATATTCTGAGCGGCATTAACGGAACCGGATACCAGATGCACTTTCGCCTCAAGGCGAACACCTGACATACCCAGAGGTTCACGGATACCTTCAGAATGATCGATTTCATATTCCTGCGGCAGAATATGCAGAATTTTTTGATCCGCAGGGATAGCAACAGCACGGGCAGCATCGATAACGCGTTCAAGATCATAATCACTAACTTCTCGATCTCGGACAGCAACAATGCCATGGGAATTCAGACTGTTGATATGACTACCGGCAATACCAACGGTTACAGAGTGGATTTTGCAGCCAGCCATCAGTTCAGCTTCTTCAACAGCTCGCTGAATTGAACTCACTGTGGATTCGATATTTACAACCACACCTTTCTTGAGGCCTTTGGATGGATGTGAACCGATTCCGACAATATCAATATGTCCGTCGACACTTACTTCACCTACCAGGCAAACAACCTTTGAGGTTCCAATATCTAATGCGACGACCATATTTGAATTAGCTGTCATGTTCCCTTCGTACTTTTACCGGTTTTGGTAATAATAATTATACTAGATGCCTTAAATAAGCCAACTATTTTTCGATGAATTTTTTTAAATACTTAAAAGTTTTTTAGTACATAAAAATCCAGCGCAGAATGACCACTTAACTATGTTATCGGCAGAACCAGTGATTATTTAGTAAAAAAATTCAATAAATTTCAATGAGCTACCCTTGCTCAAATTACCACCAAAAAAGCTCCAGGATATTTAATTTCACTATTTCAATAGGTTAAAAAAACACCAAAAATCAAAACTTAATTTTGATAAATCCATTATAAATCAAATTTAAATTTTGATTTATAATAAAAATATCAAAACTTGATTTTGAATAATTAAATAAATATCAATATTTAATTTTGATTTTTCAAGAAATTTCATTTCTTAAATTTAATCGAAATATCACGTAAAGAACTGTCTCAGGGTGACTTGAGAAAGACAGGAGGAAGACTGAGGAAAATAGCAGGAAACTGTATGAAATTTGTTCAGCTTGCGAAATAAGCCTGTAGAAATCTAGCGGGAATGGTAACTGTATCCACAATCAATAGACCGCCAGTCCTGCAGCTGTGGATGCGACGCAATATACTTCCTGATCGTTGTTTGCCCATCAGCGATGTAACTAGAGTCCAGAAAGTTGTTGAGCACCTCAGTGCCCTGCCCCTGGGCAGCCTGCAGGCAGAAAGCCAGGTAACGCGGGAACGGTAGAATATCCGATCGCCATATCTTCCCCGGGTAGTGCTGCCCAACCCGCTCATGATATTCCTGAGAAGACTGACATTTTCGATGACGATAATAATCATCCGTTGAGGTGGTGCAAACACGACCTGAGCTTATCAGGCGGGTACTCTCAATGGTTTCGACATCCACCCATTCAAAACGATGTTCTCTTTCGTAGAGCATCCTGAAATCGGCTTCAGTGCATTCAAATTGCGAGCAGATAATCTCGGAATGTGGATCAGGTAAGGTCGAGCAGGACGCTAATTCCAGCGATGCTGGGTCTGCGCCATGGCGGCTAAGGAAGACAATACCAACTTTATTGAATATACGGCGATAGCCGGGAACTCTGACAATACGGAAGTTCTGAAGTGCAGGAACGGTCTCCCGGGCAGATTGTTCCGAGAGCAGAGATCCGTAACCGACCACTGAGATCATTACTGATCCGTCTCTGCCGCTTTTTCCAATAGATCCTGAGAGATCTTCTTCTTGCCGTCCGCACCCAGTTTCTGCAGCATCGCGACCTGATTAACTAGATTACCACGACCACTCACCAGGCGTTTATGAGCCGTTTCAAAGGACTGTTGGGTTTTATTAAGATTGCGTCCGATGTCTTCTACTGACTCAACAAAGCCAACAAACTTATCGTGTAACTCACCACCACGTTTGGCGATCTCTTTCGCATTCTGGTTTTGGTGTTCATAACGCCAGATATTATGAATGGTTCTCAAAGTCACCATCAGCGTCGCCGGGCTGACCAGCATAATGTTGCGATCAAACGCCTCTTTAAACAGAGAAGGCTCCCGTTCAAGTGCTAACAGGAAGGCCCCTTCAATTGGGATAAACAGAAGAACAAAGTCGAGTGTTCGAATGCTATCAAGCGACTCGTATGCTTTATCGCTGAGGCCTTTAATGTGACCACGTACAGACAAGATATGCTCGCGAAGATAACGGTCTTTTTCCGCCGGTTCATCCACTGAGCAATACTGCTCATAAGCGGTCAGCGATACTTTGGAATCAACAATGATGTCTTTACCATCCGGAAGACGGATGATGGCATCAGGCTGATATCGTTTACCTTCCTGAGAAACCGATACCTGGAGCTCAAACTCATGACCTTTACGCAATCCGGATTCTTCAAGTGCACGCTCAAGCACCACTTCACCCCAGTTACCCTGGGTTTTGCTTTCTCCTTTCAGGGCATTAGTCAGGTTGATTGCGTCTTCGCTCATCTGCTGGTTGAGCTGTTTCAGATGCCCAATCTGCTCATGCAAAGCCCGGCGGTCTTTGGCTTCTTTATCGTAAACATCTTCAACCCTGCGTTTGAACTCACCCAATTGATCACGCAGAGGGGTGAGAAGAGTGCCAAGGTTTTCTTTGTTACTCTCTTTAAAATGCTTGGACTTTTCATCAAAGATGCGATTCGCCAGATTCTGAAACTCTTGCTTCAGCTGTTCCCGTGCCTGTTCCAGCGTTTTTAGTTTTTCGTTATGTGAATTACGCTCTGTTTCTAAGCGCGCTTCCAGTTCGGCAACCACTTCATTGCGGTCTGCCAGCTGAAACGCCGTTTGCTCCAGCTTTTTCTCTACAGTGGATTTATCATTCACGGCCTGAGCCAGCAGAGGTTCTAGATTGTTTAAACGTTCATCTAAGCGGGTTTTCTGCAGATCCAGATGATGTTGTTCCTGCTGCAAGCCAGTTAGCTGCTGTTGCAGTTGTTGATTCTGTTCAAATAACTGCGTTTGCTCTGAAGATTTTAACTCCAGCTGACTTTGTAATAAGGCCTCCTGCTCCTGACCTTTTTGCATCTGGTTACGTCCCCACAAGAAAGCAAAGAACGCACAAACAGCAAAACCGGCAGCAATGCCAATCAACAAGCTTTGATGGTCAAGGGTATTCAGGAGATCGCCCATAGGATTTACCAGTAAAGATAGAGTACAGGCAGGGAAGCAACCGACAACAACGTCATAATTACCAGCCCTTTAATATCACCCAATACCTGCTGAACAACAACGTAATGGATAACCGGGAAGGTAACAAACATACACAGCAGAGGTATCCACCAATCCAGATGACTGAAACCGTATGCAGCCGCAAAGATAAATGTAATGGCAGCAAGGTTACCCGCCAGTACAATCTTAGTCATGCCTTCGCGTGTTGATGCAAAAGCAGGTTTGTCTTCATCAGCCAGTTTATTAATTCCACCAGCACACAAAGCGCCAGACATAGAAACCATACCAGTCACGATAAAGATAATAATTGGATCTATAGAAGGCACATCACTCTCCGGTCATCAGTAATTTTGTGCATTGTACGGCTTTTGAGTGTTTCCCCAAAGTTCATAACCAAGAATTTGTGAAAAAAAACAGCACAATTCTACCAAGGAGTGTTAATCCATTTTGCGAGTATCGAAACGCCGATGTAGAATTCTGACAACCACAGACATAACCAAGGCTTTTCATGCTGCTTTTCAAAGGGTTACGTAAGCTTCTCTATCGTCATTTCAAAAACATGCGTTGGCAGGCGGTGTTTGCGTTACTGCTTGTTTACGGCCTGAGTAGCTGGCTGCTTTTAAGTTATGCCGGAGAAACCAGCCTTACCGGTAAAGACTTCCTGTACTGGTTACTCGTTACCGCATCCACGGTGGGTTATGGGGATCTCTCCCCTGAAACTACCTTAGGTAAGTCAATTACGGCTTTTTATATCATTCCCTTCGGTTTAAGCATGTTTGCGCTGACTGTAGGTAAATTTGCAGCATTCAGTGCATATCAGTGGAGAAAAGGTGTTATGGGCCTTAAAGATCTGGATCTACAAAACCACATCGTTGTTGTTGGTTGGAATGAGCAGAGAACCCTGCCATTACTTAAACTGCTGAGAACAGAAACCCAGCAAAATCTGAACCGGGACATCTGCCTCTGTGTTACTGAAGAGATGGAAAACCCCATGCCGGGTACTATCGAGTTTGTCCGGGCATTAACCCTAAATGATGCCGATGAATTGGAGCGAGCTTCGATTACTGAAGCGTCTACCATCATTATTGATTGTGCCCGTGACGACCAGACACTGAGTGCGGCGCTGAATATCTACAACCTAAATTCCAGCGCGCACATGATTGCTTATTTCCGCGATGAAAGTCTGAGCAAGCTGTTAAAACAACACTGCCCTACTGCGGAATGCACGCCCTCCGTCTCCACAGAAATGATGGTGAAAACCGCCATGGACCCGGGTTCCAGTATTCTCCACCACGAACTGCTGAACGCTACCACCGGAATGACCCAGTACTCCATCACCATGCCAGAGAACCTACCAGAGATCTCTGTACGGGACTTATATGTACCGCTGAAGGAAAACTACGGCGCAACTCTGATCGCAGTTGACCTGGATAACGATGGCAAACCCGAGGTAAACCCGACTCTGGATAAACGCATTAAGCCAGGTTGTGCTATTTATTACATCGCTGAGAACAGATTAAAAGATCTGGATTGGTCAGCGATTACTGCACCCTGAGCTGAACCTGAAGAGTGAGCTGAACATGAAAAAGTCTCTGCCTTTAATGCTCCTGCTTCTGAGCCTACAGGCGGGAGCTTCCGAAACCGTTTATCGGATTATCGACAGCAGTTATACCCTGTGTGACACACTGCCCCGTTATCAACAGCTGTTGAAATGGTCCCTCTATGGGGTTGGCTCACCACCGGAAACCGGATGCTTTCCTGCTCCTGCCAATGCAAAAGCGATTATCAAGCAATGCCCGGAAGGTGATATTATTGTTTGCCAATTTCAGATAACCCCTGAAGATGGCAGCCCGGCTTATGACGCCTGGGCCAGCAAAGTAATGTTACGCCCTGACAAATAGAGAAAGACTAAGTGGAATTCCTGGTAAACGAAGCAATAGAAGATTACGCCTTTCAAAGCACCTCAGCTGAACCTGAGCTTCTGCAAGAACTCATCGATGAAACCAACAAGAACATGGGCTGGCCGCAAAAGCTGTCGGGTCGTCTGGTTGGACGTACGCTTAAGTTTCTTGCCCAACTCCACCAGCCCAAAAATGTGCTGGAAATTGGTATGTTCACGGGTTATTCCGCCCTGTCGATTGCTGAGGGTATGCCTGATGATGGACGCATCATCTGCTGTGAGACCAACCCACGTGCCATCGATTTCGCAAAAACATTTTTTGAGCGTAGCCCCCATGGTCACAAAATTGAAGTGATTTTCGGTAAAGCTATCGAGACCATCGAAACACTGGATATGGAACTGGATTTCACCTTTATCGATGCCGATAAGCGTAACTATCTCAACTACTATCGTAAGGCCCTTGAGATGACCCGCCCGGGTGGTTTGATCGTACTCGATAACATGCTCTGGTCGGGTAAGGTAATCCAGCCAGAATCGGATATTGATGATGTACTGGTTGAGTTGAATAAAGAGATTGCCGCCGATCCTAATGTGGAAAACATTTTCCTTACCGTGCGTGATGGTATGAATGTGGTAAGGAAGATCAGATGATTTTTCTGCTTAAAGGTCTGAATTCAGATACCCTTTCCCTTGAACAAATGGCGGAGGCAACCGCTCTAAGTAAAGAAGAAGGTGTTGTCATTAATCAGGCTTCCACCCTGCTTGAGCTGTATCTGGATACGGAAGAAAGCTCTGCAGTGATGCCACTCTTGCAAAAAATTCGTGATGAGTTTCTGCAGGATCTGGATCAGGTTGAAACTGTGAAAGAGATCTACGGTCTTATCTATTGGTTACTGGCCGATAATGGCGTAGAACATCGCGGTGAATCGTTGGAAGAAACCGCAGACCGGCTGGGTGATATCGATATAGAAAACGACAGTGATCTGTACACAGATATCATTTTTCACCTGAAGGATGCTGTGGAACGCATCTACGATATAGAACTGGAATAGCCCACAATATCCCGGAACAATAAGAAAGGGAGGCTCTATGCAATTCAGGACTAAGCTGCTGTTGTGGCTTTTACCTCCTATTCTGCTGCTGTCCTCCACTGCTGCCCTATACCTCTTCTCTCCGCAAATTGCTGAACTGGCCCTGCAACGCTGGTTACAACAGCAGAACTTTTCCCAGATCGAACTCAATATGCAACCTCCAGGCTGGAATGAGTTACGCATTGAAAGCGCCAGACTGATCAAACAAGACCAGGACAAAGAAATACTGTTCGAAGTCCAGAACCTCACTCTGCACTTCAACCCTGTGGAGATGTTTACCCTGCATCGCGTGAATGAATTGCAGGTCCAGGAATCATCTGTTGTGCTGCGCTACAGCAGCCTTCCTGAGAACAGCGACAACAATGAGATCATCGATCTCAGTCAGGCATTACCCAGCCACTGGTTTGATAAAGTTCCAGCCGATTCAGTCCGAATTGGAGAGCTTAAGGTGTCTCTGGATTACCCAGAAGGCACACCGGATTGGCATTTCGACGGCGCTTTTCAATATGCCGAAGAGAAGTTAACCAGCCGGGTGCACTTCCAGCGAGATAATCAGGATTTAGGCTGGGCTGATATAGAAACCCGAGCCAATGATCATTTCAATCTACGCATATTGGAAAACGATCAACCGTTCTTAGTAATCAACGGCGAGCTTGTTTATGCAGATGCCCTTAAACTGCAATCCAGTCAGTTGATAGAACTTCAAGGGGTTCAGACATGGCTTAGCAAACTACTCGGCCTGGAACTCAATATCCCAGATGTTTCAGGCTCATTATCCACAACAGGCTTAACCGCTTTTCCGGTTCGAACCCGCTTCACGCCAGACGCCCTGCTTTCAAGCATTGAAACGGATCAGACACTGGATGCTCAGTTTAAGCTGGCCAGGCCCGCTGACAATATGGGCTCAGTTGACGCAGTTTTATCCGGCGCTCTTAAATTCTCTGATAATCAGCTTAGTATCCTCCTCGATAACAAAACCAAGTTCACAGCAGATAAAGTAAAACCCGACTTTGCAACCCAACCATTATCACGGGTTGAGATTGGACTACCTGAAGGGTTCAATATCACTACTGATCTATCAGCGATTTTGAATGGCGAAGCGTTTTCCCCAACGATTTCACCCACTGTTTTGGAGTTTTCCGTTCCAGAAATCAGTCTTGAAAAAGGCTCTATCGCTCCTACGTCGAGTCTTCTTCATCTTGAAAAAGTAGACCTAAAAAACAGAGCCATTTCCGGGCGTTTTAGCAGCGAGGATATTCAGATTTCAGTTCCGGATCAGGCCGTTCCTGCGCTGACGCTAAACAGTTCCTTCTCATTAAAAGCTGACACTCTGAATGGTGAGTATTCGCTGGATAGCAAAGAACTTCCCCTCTCCGTAACGGGCGAATTCAAAACTGATATCACCACAGCAAATACCCAACTGGACTGGACTCTGGCACCGGTTGCCCTCCCGGGTATCGATCGAACCCTTGCACCGTACTACAAACTTCCACCCGCGCTGAGTATTTCAAAAGGCACGCTGTTTCATAAGGGTTCCGGCACAGTAAACAACGGCATACTGAACGCCCGTGCCTATAACAGTATTCGGTCAGCAGATGCGGGTTGGGATGATTACCGCTTTGAAAACCTCGACTGGGATTCTGTCACAGACCTGAAAACCGTAGGAAACATCACAGATAAAGGCTCTGTTAAGCTGCAACGCGCTAAAACAGGTGTTGATATCACAGAAATCAAAACGGATTATCAGTTCCAGTTAAAAGCGGATAAACAACGATTAAGCTTGGACAACTTAACGGCTAATACCCTACAAGGAAAAGTAGCGGTTGAGCCAGTAAGTTTTGATCCGGTTAACCCGGAGTTTGAAACTTCAGTCACCGTTGAGCAGATTGATCTGGGTGAGGTGTTAAGTCTGGAACAACAGGAAGGATTAACCGGCGAAGGCAAGTTATCTGGCAGCTTCCCGGTAGCCTTCAAAAATGGAGAGCTGGCCATCGAGGACGGTGGTTTGTTCAGCTTAGATCCGGGCGGAAAAATTCTGTTTGCACCCAACCCTGCTGTGCTGGCTTATGCAGCAACGAATGTGGGACTTAAAATGGCACTGGAAGCTCTGGAAAACTTCCACTTTGATACGCTGGATATCAAACTGAATTACAGTAAAGACGGTACCGCGCATCTGAATACGCGGCTGAAAGGAAACAATCCGGACTGGAATAATGGCCACCCGGTAGATTTCACAATCAATATTGAAGAGAACATCCCTAAACTATTGCAAGCTCTTCAATTTACTGAAAAATTGACTAAAACAATTGAGAAGCGTTACCGTTAGAAAAAGTCGGTGACCACAGATAAAGAACAGAGGAACAACCATGAAACCGAATTACCTTCTGCAAACCAGTGTGCTGCTTGTTGCACTGGCAGGAATAAGCGGTTGTTCACCGCGTGTGGAGGTTGCTGTTCCCAGTGAACCTATTACCATCAACCTCAATGTAAAAATCGAACATGAAATACTGGTCAAAGTCGATAAAGAGATTGATGAACTCCTGTCTGAAAACAGCGATATCTTTTAAAGGGAGGTTGATATGATGATATTACCACTACGTAAACTGCTTACACTGATTGCTCTTACCTTCTCCCTGATTGCGGCACCCGCCTGGGCGATTTCCAAAGATGAAGCCAAAGCCAAAGGCCTGATAGGTGAACAAAGTAACGGCTACCTGGGTATTGTGACCTCGTCACCAAAAGCTGACCTGAAAACACTGGTTAAAAGCATCAACGACAAACGTAAGGCTGCTTATATCAAGAGTGCCAAGAAAGCCGGCGTTGAACGCAATGTATTTGAAGCACGAATGGGGCAACGCCTTCAGGATAAAACCCCTGCCGGGCAATATATAAAACTGCCGAATGGTAAGTGGAAGAAGAAGTAGTTAAACCATCAGTCACTTTAAGACGAGAGCATTATGGCCAATAAAGACTCCCTCTACAGACGCCTTAATGCTCTTGGTTTTCTATGTGGTCTGAGCTTTCTGGCTTACCTGATTGTTTGTCTGCAAACTCCCACTTCAGGATACGCTACTCCCTTCTCATCCCTAACCAGAATTATCCTGCTTGCCAGCACTTTTCTGTTTTTTCTGCCTGTACTGCATAACCCGGGAACAGGCGGCCAGCGATTCTACAGCTTTATCAATATTGTGTTACTTCTCTCCGGGCTTGTTGCTACAGCAAGGCATATATGGATCCAGGCTAAACCAGAGCTGATCAGCGCTGAGCTTATTTCACTGTGCGAAAAACCGTTTGAAAAGCTAATGGCAGAACAACCCGCTATTACGGAAAAAATGCATCTTCTGTTTCAGTTATCAGGTAACTGTATGGCAGAAAAGCTTGGACCTGTGCCCATCAGTTTTCCTGTTCAGGCATTGTTATGTTTCCTGTTGTTGTTTCTTCTGTGTTGGAAAATTATGGTCCATAAGCCACGTTCACAAGGGATGTTCCTGTGAGTATTTTGGTAAAGACTTCAGTAAGAATCCCGATCTTGTTTTCAGCGTTTTTAGCCGTTGGCAGTCCTACTGCGCATGCAGAAGAAGCGCCCTGGACTCTGAACCTCTACTTTGAAAACGACCTGTTTTCAGAAACGGACCAGAACTACACCAACGGCGTCCGCGCATCCTGGGTTTCACCCAACGTTGAGAGTTATCTTGAAGATGAGCGTTTGCCCGAATGGACCCGCGACCTGAACCAGTACCTGCCGCTGTTCGACCCGAGTGATATGGAAGACAGTAATGTGCAACGAAACCTCGTACTGAGTCTGGGGCAACAGATCTATACCCCAACTGACGTGGATCGCTACACCGTCGATCCCAATGACCGCCCTTATGCCGGTTGGCTCTACGGCAGCATTGCCTATCACAGCCGAACCAAGAATAAGATGAACACCGCCGAACTAAGCCTGGGTATTGTGGGTCCATGGGCATTGGGTGAACAAGCACAGGATTCTATTCACGGTTTACGTGGATTCAAAAAATTCAATGGCTGGGACAACCAGCTTAAAAACGAACCCGGTTTTCAACTGGTTTATGAACACAAAAACCGCGTTAGCAAAGGCTACATTACTCCACTACTGGAATACGATACCATTCTCCACGGCGGCCTGAGTCTGGGTAACGTCGCCACCTACGCCAACGGCGGCGCTGAATTCCGTTTTGGCTGGAACCTACCCGAAGACTTTGGCACCTCCGCACTACGCAGTGGCGGTGACAACAGCGCACCCGGCTTAGGTGATGGCCGCTATCAACGCGGCAGCAGAAATCATAACCTTGGGGTACATGCCTTTATCTCCATGGATGGTCGATGGGTATTGCAGGACATCTTCCTCGATGGCAATACATTCAGAGACAGCCACTCCATCGATAAAGAAAACCTGGTAGGCGAAACGGCATTTGGTGTAGCAGCTTTATATCACGGCTGGAAGATCTCCTTTGCCAGAGTCCATCGCAGCCGTGAATTTAAAGGACAGGATAAAGGCCACTCATTTGGTTCTTTCAGCCTGAGTTACTCCTATAGTCTCTAACGCACTAATTACGTCAACTTATGAAAACAGAAGCAGACCAACTGGGTTTTGAAATTGCGGGTGCTCAAGCCTCGAACTCAGATGTAAATACCGACGCTCTCGCAGCTAAACGTATAGCCGATAAAGCTGAAGAAGTGGCCCTGCTCTACAAAGGCTTAGAAATTTACGTCCGCAAGATCGAACTAGCCCCAGAGGGATTTTTAGTTGGGCAGATAGCCGACTTCTCCAATGTCTGCTCTACCCAATACGAGGGTCTGAGATTAGGGCAGCCGCTTTCTTTCAGGCATCAGCATGTTCAACATATTTCCAGGCTTGCTGAAGAAACCTGATTGAACAGATGCTGGCAATGCGGAAATTAGGCGAACGTCTTTCCGCAGAGGCTTTTGAAGAGATCGAAGATTTCACTCGCTGACACTCTGTAAATTCCCGAATTCCCTACTAATATTGATTTATCTCTATCTTTTGTGAGCTTGTCTTTTGTCTAGTTGCTTTTTGCTGCAACGCAATACATATTACAGAGACAGGGATAACCGTGCCTTTATGTACGGAGTTAGTATCACCTTGCGCATGTTTTTTTAATTGGAAGAAATTAACGGTGCAGTCTGAAATTCTATTGTTTTCAAGTCGTTCTCCTGAACCCGTTCTTTTTGTCTTCTTTAAAGACCGAATGCCCAGTTTTGTTCAAGGAAAGTATGACTATCGAACTTCGAGCCAGAGTGAGTGCGTTAAAAAGTCAGATCGAGAAGCGTGAAAACGCCGCTCGCGAAACTGCACACCGTATTGCCAAAGCTCAGGCAACCTATAAAGGAACTAAACAAAAGCCAATTGTGACCAATCCGAAAATGCAGGTGACTGCGGTGGAGGATAGTCAGACTCAGATTCAGGTTATTGAAGCCACAGAAAGGCAAACCCACATCATTGAAGAAGTTACCGTGATTGCCAAACTGGCGGAAGAACGGGCATTTAAAGCAGAGAAAAAAGCGTTGGTTGCCCAACGCGAAGCCATGTTCGCCAATGTAATCGCCCTGATTACGATGACGATCTCAGTCGCCATTTTTATTAATATCAGCCTGTAACCTCACTTCCTATATTTCTTGTTCCCTTCCGGTAAAAACAAAAAAAGCACCAGACCTGAGATCTGATGCTTTGGGGGAAAGTTGTCAGAGCGATTAATCTTTAGAAACGAGCGCTCATTCTAACCCAGATGTTCTGGCCTGGTTCTGCTACTTGTACCGGATCGCTGTCCAGCACGTAGTCGCGGCTTTCATGCAGGGTGTACGCTTTATCGAACAGATTATCCACACCTGCAGCGACAACGAAGCCGGATTTAGCCGCATATTCGCCATGCAGATTCACAATGCCATATCCTGGAGTCTGACGAACGTCCTGACCGCCACAGTTAGCATCTGAGCTCAGGCAGACATCATTCTGTTGAGCAACCAGTTTCCACTCAGCACCAACTTTCCACTGTTGCATCTGGTAATCCAGAGAGGTGGTAAGTTCCAGAGGGGCAATGCGTGACAGATGCGTGTCATCGTTTTTGTTTTTACCTTTTATCCAGGCAAGTGAACTGCCCAGTGTCAGATTGCTGCTGAAGGCATAACTTACTTCCGCCTCAATGCCGTAAAGCTCAGCGTCTACATTCTTATACAGATCGGCAGATCCATTGTTAAAACGCAGGATGTAATCATCCACACGGTTGTACCAGCCGGTCAGAGACCAGTTCAGCTCTTCATCGGCTTTCGCCAATACCGCTTCAATCTGGTGGTGCTTTTCCGGATCTATTTGTGGATTACCGATCCAGTCCTGCCCCATCATCGGGTTCTTCGCGATGTATCGTTCTGTTGCATCAGCCGTTCTTACGCTACGGGACACTGTGGTTTCAACCGTGTACTGCTCGTTAAGGCGATGAGTCCAGCTGGCAAAACCACCTATATTATCTTCGGTGTTGTCTGTTTCAGTAACACCGTAATATGTGGTGTACTGAGACAATGGCGTATGCGCACCCATGCCCATACTAAAGGTTTCACCCGCTCGTGATGCGCTGGCTTCTACACGGTCGTAACGCAGACCTGCGCTTACAACATCGTCTTTACCAACCGATTTTTCACCTTCAACAAAGAAGCCATGCTGATCAATCTCAACCCCAGGCCACTGGCTGAACGCACTCATGCCGTTGGAAATCATAAATGCCACAGCATCACGGTTGTTTTTCTGCAGGTCCGCGCCAAAAGTCCAGTCGATATCAGCGGCGTGTGCATCCAGGACAATCCGCATGCCATCAGTATCCGAGCTGGAAGGTGATGTCATCATCATGTTTTCCATCAGGTGGATAACATCTGACTGATACGCTTCTACCTTCAATTGACGCAGTGCGCCTTGAGTGAACTGATGCTCTAGCTTGATACGGCTGTTTTCAGCATCCGCATAGGGGCTGTCCATGCTTGCGCCCGGGAAAAGAACGTCTTCCTCATCGGCTTTTTCAAAGCTGGCTTGCAGCGTTGTGTTATCACTCAGACGGATACCCGCAAGCAGTGCATTCGACTGGCTGTCGTACTTGGAACTTACTTCGTTGCCATCGCCATCGTCGTAGTTCTCAGATTCACCTTCATGGGCAATAAAGCGGATGTAACCGTCATCGTCACCGGCAACCAGATCCAGACCCAGCTCCCACTGTTCTCCATTGCCACGATAGCTGCCTGCTACATCGGCGTTGTAGCCTTTGTCATCAATCATTGGCCAGTCACGTTCAAACAAAACCGTACCACCGGAACCGCCACCGCCATAAACCACGGTGCGGTTGCCTTTGATCACTGTGACACGGTCATAGCTGTCTACTGAGGTATACGCCGTTGGCGGGTCCATACGGTTAGGACACCCCCCGTGAATATAACCACCGTCCAGAAGAATATTCAGCTGAGTTTCTTTCTGGCCGCGGATCACCGGGTCCAAGGCACGGCCCCCCATACGAATGGCAGAAACGCCGGTCAGACTCTGTAATAGCTCACCACCGTCCGAAACCGGAGAGGCTTTTACACCTGTAGTGGTTTCCCGAATGGCTGTTTCTAACTGAGGTAAACCCTGATTAATTTC
>JBMYLM010000054.1:0-17808 GCA_049596335.1 Neptuniibacter sp. | reverse complement strand
TGTTCAAATCGCTCTCGTTGTTCATCCGGCAGTCTGTCTGCCAAATTTTGTAACTGCTGTAACTGGCTCTTCATATCCTGTGGGTTTGGGCTCTTACCTTCACTTAATAAGCGTTCAGTATGCAAACCTCCCAACTCAATATTCTGACGTATCTGTGAAGGTGCTTCCGGGCTGCCAGGGCGAACTCCGAACAGCTGCAACATAGATCTCACAACAGAGCTTATCTGGGCGGCCTGGGAGCCTTCAGTTACCGCTGCGGTTTGTGCAAGTTGAGAGAATACATCCCCCGTTGGGATTTGAATCGGCAGGGCGTTTCGCAGGATCTCCTGAATGGCTGGCTTATCCAGAGCAGAATTCGGGCTGAGGCTCGGTAACTGTACTTTTACGATTACAGCATCTTGAGTGCCTGTTTTTTGTAACAGAACCTGCGCCCCCTGAGGTAAAGGTTTCGGCGAATTGAACTCAATCTTAGAGCCATCTGGCAACGCCATGGTTATTGAATGATGAATAGGTGGTTGGCTGGCTCTGGTTGTGTTGGTAATCGTGGCCGTTGTTTGTTGAGTGGTTTGCTGAGGTGCATTCACATCCCTTATCGGAGCTGTGTTGTTTGCAGGGGGTGTTGCCTCTGTTCGGGTGCTGTTAACGGGAGTGCTTTGGGTGTTTACAGCAGGGGATGCCTGTTGTGAGGAGGGTGTTTGAGAAGGCGCTGGCGCATTTTGTGGAGCATTACTCGTAGCTGCGTTCGTATTTGTTGTTGAAGCTACTTGTGGATTACTCGGCTGGTTTGCAGATGCCTGAGCTTGAGAAGTGATCTGTCCTGCCGGCTGATTGCTCGATTGGCCGGTTGATTGGCTTACTGATTGAGTAGGGGGCTGGTTGCTTGTTGATGGCTTGTTATCACCTTTAGGTGTTGCCGATATGTTTTGGGGTGGTGTGCTGACTACAGCAGATTGAGCGGTTGGTGCATTCGGCGCTTGTGAAGTTGCAGGCGCTGGAGTCCCGGTGTTTTGCGTTGGAATTTGGATCGCCTGATTTATTGTTATGTTACTCGTCGTATTTGTTGTAGCGCCTGAGGTTTGACTAGGCGTTTGAGAAGGCGTTTGAAATTGAGCAGGGGCTGTTTGTTGATTAATCGGCGCAGGGCTTGGGTACACGGGTCGGCTGCTAATCACTGCAGCCAGCAGAGTTCCCGTATCAGGCAGTTTATTCGTAGTAGTCGCCAAAGGGGTCTGAAGCCTGATGTTTGTGTCTTGAACGGTCCTTTGCGTATTTGGTTGTGCTTGAGTGTTTGGTGTTGAAGGTGCTGTGGATGAGGCCTTGTCTCCTACTTGAGAGGTGGCACCCTGATTCGATTGCGGCGAGATTTGTATCTGACCATCGCTTTGGCGGTTCACGTTGATTTTCTGGCCTATAGGCAGGGCCTGAAAAACGCCCATCTGAATCAAACGGTTATTGATCTCAAGTTTCAACCGAAATATCTCAGGTTGTACCTGGTCACGGCTGATTGCGACTACAGTTGCGCTGACGTTTTTTCCTACTGGCAGCAACTGGTTCAGGTTCCGGGATGAATCTGATGCAGCTTCTGTTGATTGCAGGGGAATAGCTGAGAACTGTGGCAGCAAAACGACTTTACCTAAGGTTATTAAATTCAATTAGTTGATGCCGGGCATGGGTCTTCTGGATGGGTTCTAATTGATCATGTATTTAGAATCCATAACAGTGCAGTGCATCATGATATTCGTATATAATCTCTCGCTTATTAATCGGCAGATTACCTGAAAAGTATAGTTTAGGTGATGTGACGGGTGTGGGTTGTCCGGGTTTATGTCGGACGACTGGTTTTGAGGAATGAGTTTGACTACTGCGTTATTACAAGTTGAAAGCCTCTTTTGCGAGCGTGATGAGCGGATTTTATTTGAAGATCTGAACTTTTCACTGCAGCAAGGAGAAGTTATTCAGATTGAAGGCCAAAACGGTAGTGGTAAAACGACTCTGCTGCGTATCCTGAGTGGACTGTCGAGTAACTTTGAAGGTGACATCCTTTGGCGGGGTGAACCTATTGACGATGTCAGAGACGATTTTCTCAGTGAGTTACTGTATTTCGGTCACCATCCAGGTGTGAAAGCGATTCTCAGCCCCGAAGAAAATCTGCGCTGGTATGCGGCGATGCATCCGGGTATTGATCTGGATAAAATTCCTTGCGCTCTGGGAAAGGTGGGTTTGACTGGTTTTGAAGATGTCCCTTGTCATACCCTTTCTGCAGGGCAAAATCGCCGTGTTAGTCTTGCCAGGCTTTATCTCAGTGGAGCTAAGCTCTGGATTCTGGATGAGCCGTTTACGGCAATTGATAAGAAAGGCGTTGCTGAAAAAGAGCAGCTTATCCTTGAACACGCCCGCAATGGCGGCAGTGTAATTTTGACAACCCATCACGAATTAGGCGTTGGAGAACAAATTCGACGCCTGAATTTAGATGAGCTTGCGGGAACTTAATGGACCAGATAGTGACGAAAGAAGAATCTGCAGAGTTACAAACGTCAGTATCGGGTCTGTTTTGGGCTGTCCTGAAACGGGATTTGATGCTCGCTTACCGCAAGAAAAGTGATCTGTTTAATCCACTGATTTTTTTCCTGATGGTTGCCACGTTGTTCCCATTGGGGGTAAGCCCAGAACCAACCTTTTTGGCGGAAGTGGCTCCGGGGGTTGTATGGGTAGCTGCACTTTTAGCGACGCTTTTATCTATGGATAGCTTGTTTCGTTCAGATTTTGAAGACGGGACCTTGGAGCAGACATTACTGAGCCCTCAACCGCTGTTTTTTATTGTTTTGGCAAAAGTGCTGGCTCACTGGATGATGAGTGGCTTGCCTTTAACACTCTTAGCTCCGCTATTGGGAGTAATGTTGTTTTTGCCCGCAGATGGTATGGCTGGATTGATGCTGAGTTTGTTGCTTGGTACGCCTACCCTGAGTCTGGTGGGAGCGATTGGTGCAGCTTTAACCGTAGGGCTGCGTAAAGGTGGGGTATTGATATCGTTGTTGGTTTTACCGTTGTATATACCCGTTTTGATTTTTGGAACAAGTGCGGTGCAAGCTGCAGTTACCGGATTACCGTTGGGCGGCTTCTTAGGCTTGCTTGGCGCAATGCTTGCTTTAGGGGTGGTGATGGCTCCTTTAGCGATCGGAGCTGCACTCAGAATTTCCGTGAGCGGATAGAAGTAAGGTAATTATGAGCGAAAAGAAAAAGTGGATGCCCCGTTGGTTTTATCAGCTAGCTTCTCCCCGCTGGTCCTACGACATCATGGGGAAATTGCTGCCCGGGTTTGCGGTTGTAGCAGCGTTACTCTTGATCTGCGGTACTGTCTGGGCGTTACTTTTTGCACCTGAAGACTACCAACAGGGCAATAGTTTTCGAATCATCTATATTCATGTTCCATCTGCCATACTGGCTCAATCATGCTACATGCTGATGGCTGTTGCCGGCGCTATTGGTTTGATCTGGAAGATGAAAGTTGCCGACATGGTGGCGAAGTCTTGTGCTCCTATTGGTGCATCCATTGCGATTCTTGCTCTCGCAACGGGCGCGATCTGGGGTAAGCCAACCTGGGGGTCCTGGTGGGTTTGGGATGCTCGTTTAACATCCATGCTGATCCTGTTGTTCCTGTATCTTGGTGTGATTGCCTTGCATTCTGCAATTGAAAGCGAAGTGACTGCAGCTAAATCCTCTGCAGTATTAGCGCTTGTAGGTCTGGTTAATATTCCGATCATCAAATACTCCGTAGACTGGTGGAACACTTTGCATCAGCCTGCGACATTCACCTTGACAGAGAAACCAGCAATGCCTGCAGAGATGTGGGTGCCGTTGCTGATTATGGTTATTGGTTTTTATTGTTTCTTTGCGGTCTCACTGATGATGAGAACTCGAAATGAGATTCTTTACAGAGAACGTAGAGCCAGCTGGGTAAAAGAGCTGATAGAACAGAAGTAGGGGAAAAAGCGTGAGTTTTGACAGTTTTTCCGAGTTTTTAGCGATGGGCGGACATGGTAAATATGTCTGGCTAAGTTATGCCATCGCATTGGTCGTCATTGTAATTAATATTGTAAATCCGGTGTTACAGAAGAAAAAAGTAATTTCAGATCTGGCCCGCCGTCTGCGCAGGGAGAAAAAAACCTCATGAATGCCAAACGCAAACAACGTTTGCTCATTGTATTGTTCATTGTTTTTGGTGTGGGCGCCGCTGTTGGCCTGACCATGTATTCTCTGAGCCAGAATATCAATTTGTTCTACTCTCCAACCCAGATTGCTGCAGGTGAAGCGCCTCAGGGTACGCGTATCCGTGCGGGCGGTATGGTTGTTGACGGCAGTGTGAAGCGTGATCAGGAAAGTTTACATGTTGAGTTTGGTATAACTGATTACGAAAAGACCGTTACAGTGCATTACAACGGCATCTTGCCGGACTTATTCCGTGAAGGTCAGGGCATTGTTGCCCAGGGTGAGCTGGATAAAAATAACGTTCTCCAAGCGGTAGAAGTTCTGGCTAAACATGATGAAAATTACATGCCGCCGGAAGTCGCAGAAGCACTGGAAAAAGCCGGACATATGCCGAAGCCTGAAGCTGAGGTATTTAATAAATGATTCCTGAGTTAGGGCAATACTCGTTAATCCTGGCATTCTGTATGGCTGCTCTGCTGGCGGTTGTTCCGCTGGCAGGTACGTTTACTAAAAACATTCTCTGGATGGGTTATGCCCGCCCACTCTCAACTGCGATGTTTGCGTTTCTGGTTGTAAGCCTGGTGTGCTTGGGCCACGCTTTTGTTACAGATGACTTTTCTGTTGCCTACGTGGCAACGAACTCAAATACAGCGCTACCTATCTACTACAAAATCAGTGCAATCTGGGGCGGCCATGAAGGGTCTCTATTGTTATGGGTAGTGATTCTGGGTGCATGGACCTGGGCTGTAGCGGTTAAAAGTGACAACCTACCACTGGACATTGTGGCCCGTGTATTGTCCGTAATGGGCATCATTGGTGTTGGTTTTATATTGTTCACCTTGATGACTTCAAGTCCGTTTGAACGTCATCTGCCGATATCGCCTCAAGAGGGTGGAGACCTAAATCCATTGCTTCAGGATATTGGTCTGATTCTACACCCACCTATGCTGTACATGGGTTATGTAGGTTTCTCTGTGGCTTTTGCATTTGCTATTGCAGCGCTCTTAAGCGGTCGTTTGGATGCTGCATGGGCGCGTTGGTCTCGTCCATGGACTGTGGTTGCATGGGCATTCCTGACTCTGGGCATCGCACTGGGAAGCTGGTGGGCCTATTATGAGCTTGGCTGGGGCGGCTGGTGGTTCTGGGATCCGGTAGAGAATGCTTCATTTATGCCGTGGTTGGTAGGTACAGCTCTGGTACACAGCCTGGCAGTAACCGAGAAACGAGGCGTATTTAAGAGCTGGACAGTTCTGCTGGCAATCTTTGCCTTCTCATTGAGTTTGCTGGGTACCTTCCTGGTACGTTCGGGTGTCCTCACCTCTGTACATGCATTTGCGACTGATCCTGAGCGTGGTTACTTTATTCTTGCGTTGCTAGCGATCACTATTGGTGGCTCACTTTTACTCTATGCAGTTAAAGCTGCCCATGTGAAAAGTGAATCGAGCTTTGAGTTAGTTTCCCGGGAAACCTTCCTGTTAGGCAATAATATCCTGCTGGTCGTGGTTTCCATGATGGTACTGCTGGGAACCTTGTATCCGCTTCTTATTGATGCTCTGGGCATGGGTAAGATTTCAGTAGGTCCTCCGTATTTTAATGCTCTCTTTATCCCTCTGATGTCGGTTCTTGTTGTCTGTATGGGCTTCGGTATTGTGTCCCGCTGGCGTAAGACAAAGGGCGAATTTCTCAGCAAACAGTTAGTTCTGCCGTTTGTGGGCAGTCTGGTTCTGGGCTTTGCTTTCCCATTTGTTTACGACGGTGCTTTTGATCTGAAAGTGGCCTTCGGTATGGTGTTGGTTTTCTGGATTACCCTGGTATCGGCTAAGGATATCTGGAATAAGATCGCTGCCAAAAAAGACAAGTTTAAGGGCTTAACATCGCTTTCACGCAGCTATTACGCGATGGTTCTGGCGCACGTGGGTGTGGCTGTAACGGTTGTGGGCATGACGCTGGTTTCCATCTATAACGAAGAGCGTGATTTAAGAATGGCGCCGGGCGATAAACTGAGCTTTAAACATTACGAATTTATATTTGATGGTGTCGGTGAGGTTAAAGGCCCTAACTATGTTTCAGATACAGCGCGGTTACGTGTTTTGAAAGATGGAGAACCGTACGGCGAACTTTACCCTGAAAAACGTCTGTACACTGCGCGTGGCAATGTAATGACCGAAGCAGCAATCGATCCGGGCTTAACCCGAGATCTCTACGTTGCACTAGGTGAACCATTAGAGGGTGGTGCCTGGGCAGTAAGGGTACAGCACAAGCCATTTGTTCGATGGTTATGGCTGGGTGGCCTGTTGATGACCATTGGTGGTTTGTTGGCTGCAACTGATCCACGTTATCGTAAACAAGCTAAACGGGCAGCAGAGGCTGCCTGATCAGGGGAAAATTATGCGTCGTTTTATACTGTTTCTACCCTTGGCAATTTTTTTCGGTATTGGTGTTTTTCTTTATCGTGGTTTGCAGCTTGACCCGACTGAGTTGCCGTCTGCGTTGCTTGATAAACCGCTGCCTGAATTTCAACTGCAGTCGTTATATAACCCTGACCAGATTCTGACTGCTGCTGACCTTAAAGGTGAGCCAGCATTGCTGAATGTTTGGGCAACATGGTGCCCTTCCTGTAAAGAAGAACATGCGCAGCTCAATAAAATTAAAGCCGAAGGTTATAAAGTTATCGGCATTAATTACAAAGATGAGCGCCAGAAAGCTCAGATTTGGCTGCAAAAGTATCTCGATCCCTATGCTGAAAACGTTTTTGATAACGAGGGAAGTCTGGGACTGGATCTGGGTGTTTATGGCGCGCCTGAAACCTATGTTATCGATGCTGAAGGCATCATTCGCTACAAGCATGTGGGTGTCGTTGATGAGAGGGTTTGGGCACAACTGAAACAGATTGTGGACCAGTTAAAAACAGGCACTAAGGTGGCTGTACAATGAAGCATCTGATTTTTTTAATTCTCCTTATTCTGCCGTTAAGTCTTAAAGCTGCGATCGATACTTACGAGTTCAAAGACGAGGCAACACGTGAGCGTTTCAATAAACTCACCTTTGAGCTGCGTTGCCCGAAGTGTCAGAACCAGAACCTGCAGGACTCCAACTCACCGATTGCAACTGATTTGCGAAATGAGATCTACAAAATGCTTCAGGCAGGTAGTAATGATGCTGAGATCGTAGATTTTATGGTTGCACGCTACGGTGACTTTGTTTTGTATCGTCCGCCAGTCAATCAGATGACTTATTTGCTTTGGTATGGACCCGCCGGTTTGGTTGTTATCGGCGTGATAGTTGTGGTGGTGATTTCGCGTAAGAAAAAGAAAACCAATGTTCAGGGTGAAGATTTGGATACTCATTTGAGTGATGAAGAATCACAGCGTCTGAAGAAAATTCTGAAAGGGGAAGATGAGAAGTGATTCAACTCTGGATTGGCATTGCTGCATTAACAGTAGTAGCGATCGCTTTTGTATATTTACCTTTCCTGCGTGCGCGCAAAGCATTCTTGTCTGAACAGACTGAAGACCGTGAAACCCAGAATATTGAGATTTTCCGCGAGCGATTAGCAGAACTGGATCAGGAGAAATCCACCGGTAATCTTGATGATCAGGAATATAACACGCTTAAAACGGAACTAGAGCGCAACCTTTTAACCGATGTTGAAGACAAAAGCAGTGAAAAGCCACAGCTGAAACTATCGACTCAATCTCTAGTAACGGTCACGTTGCTGGCCTTGCTGATTCCAGTGTCGGCAATTGGTCTTTACTCAATTTATGGGCGCGCTCCTGATCTGGAAATTTCCCTGCAGCAGCCAAAAGACCCTTTCAATGGTCAGCAGCCCACTCTTGAACAGGCCGTTGCGCAACTTGAGATGGAACTGAAAAGCCAACCTGAAAATCCTGAAGGATGGTTCCTTCTGGCGACAACCTACCTTAACCAGGGCCGCTTTGCTGAAAGTGCCGATGCATTCCGTAAGGTGCTGGAAGTATTGCCTGAAGATGCGCCTCAATATGCGGGTGTAATGGGGCAGTTGGCTCAGGCTCTGTTCTTCAAAAATGGTAATCAGGTGAATGATGAAGTCAGGGTTCAGATCAATAAGACGTTAGAGCTTGAACCTTATGAAATCACAGCGTTAGGACTGCTAGGTGTTGATGCCTTTGAGAAGCAGGATTATCGCGCCGCTCTGGAATTCTGGTTAACTGCATTGCGTAATGCGGATGGTCAGAGTGCTGAGTCTCTGCGATCCGGAGTTATCAGAGCACGTGACAAGCTGATTGAAGCCGGTGAAGAAGTACCTGAAATCCCTGAACTTGCTGAAGCCAAAATTTCATTACGAGTACAAGTGGCAGAAAGCTTCTCGGATAAAGTAACGGCTGACCAGGAAGTGTTTGTTTTTGCCCGGGAAGTGGGAGGAAGAATGCCTTTGGCTGCAGTTAAGCTGAAAGTGTCTGACCTGCCTGCCGATGTAGTACTGGATGACAGTACGGCTATGAACCCAGAAATCAGATTATCTTCCGTGCCTACGGTTGAGATATCTGCTCGTGTTTCTTATTCCGGACAGCCAAGAGCGGAAGCAGGAGATATTTACACGACTATTTCTCCGGTTCAGGTGCGCGGTAACCGACTTCCTTTGATTCTAAACATGGATAAAGTTGTCGAATAATACTGGCTCTTTTATAGTTGGCATAAATAAGCATACAAACAGGATAGAGGCGCGACTGGGTCATGGAAATTGGTCTGCGTGAGTGGTTAATTATCGGCGGGGTTATTTTAATTCTGCTGATAGTTTTTGATGGTTGGCGTCGCATGCAAAGCGGCCGCAACCGACTGAAGATGAATATCGATAAAAATTTTGTTGATGTTCCTGAGGAAAACACGGAAAGCTTCAATCCTGAACTTCCTAATGGTGGGGCAAGAAAGGTCGTAGTGGACGGTGACCCGCTATTCTCGGACCATAAGCCAGAACTTGCTGCTGAATCTGCCGACACTGTTGTTCCAGACACCGTAGTTCCCGATCCCGTTGTTGAATCTGCAGAAGATCATGTTGAACGGATAGAACCAGTCGTTAACGACCTGCCGGTAGATTCTGAAATAACCCCTCAGGCTCCAGCGCATGACTGGGATGATCATCTTGATATCGATGATGGCGTTCTTGGCCCTGCCCGCGTTAGTAACGAAACTAAAGAAACCTCTGCAGATGAAGAGGATACTCAAGAAACCATCACCCCTGAGCGTTCTGAGGTAGAGGATAACTGGGCAGATGATGACGGTATTCTTGGTGAGGTTCGTGTTAGTACTCACAATGCAGAACCAGAACCAGAACCAGAACCAGAACCAGAACCAGAACCAGAACCAGAACCAGAACAGCTAGGGACAGAAAAGTCTGAACTGGTTGTAGAGGATTCACTGGATCAAACGGACGAACCGGAATCCACTGAAGAGTCAGAGTCAGAGTCAGAGTCAGAGCCAGAGCCAGAGCCAGAGCCAGAGCCAGAGCCAGAGCCAGAAGAACTGCCGCTAACCGTAGAAGATATCCCGGTTCTGGAAGAGACTTTAGAAGAATCGGAAAAGGCTTCCTGGAAACCAGAAGTGGTAGAGCATTCGATTCCTGATCAGGATCTGGATTTTGATAAGCCGATCACAGCTTTAATGGATGATATTGCTGAGACTGAGTCTGCTCCGGCTAAGCCAAGTGAGCCTGAAGGGTTTCCAGAATTAGATCTGGCCGGAGTAGAGAACACTACGCCAAAGGCGCATGATGTTGATCCGCAGACGCCATTTGATTTTGATATGCCGGCGGAAGAGTCAGATAAAGATAAAACGTCGCAAGTGTCTGAACCGAAGGCTGAGACCAAGCCTGTTGATCGGTATGAGAATCTTTCTCTTGGTTCAGCACTCGATGATCAGCCGATCACTCAGGAAGTAGAAGTTAAAGCAGTAGACGAGTCAGAAGAGCTAGGAGAGCCAGAGGCGAAGGTGGATGTTATTGCACCAGCTGCAACAGGCACAGTAGCTGATTCGCAAAAAGAGCAGACTCCGGCTGAATCCAGAAAAGCCATTGAGAAAGAACCCGATCCAGAAAATGTGCTGGTGATTTCGGTGATTTCCAAACAAGCGGAAACGTTTAACGGCCCTATGCTGCAACGTATTGTAGATGCGTGTGGAATGAGCTTTGGTGATATGGATATTTATCACCGCTTTGAACATGACGATCAGCAGGGTGCTGTGCAATTCAGTATGGCGAATGCGTTGCCACCGGGTACCTTTAATCCAGAACAGCCAGAAACACTGAGCACTAAAGCAGTGATGTTCTTCATGTCTATGGAAGAACCTGAAGACGTTATGGATGCTTTTGAATGTATGCTGGCCACAGCTGAGACGGTTGCTAAGAATCTGGGCGGTGAAATGCTGGATGAAGACCGTTCGGTCATGCGTAATCAAACAGCAGAACACTATCGCCAGCGTGTACGTGATTTCGAAATGAAAAACCTGAAAAAACGCAGCAAGTAATTCCGGCTGCGTTTCTTTTCTGAACTCAAACTGAGACCCACCGTGTCTATTGAACAGCAGATTCTGAAACTGCGTGAGCAGTTAAACCTCTATAACTATCAATACTATGTTCTCGATGATCCGACTGTGCCGGACGCGGAATACGACCGCATTTTCAAGCAGTTACAATCGCTTGAGATAGAGCACCCTGAATTTGCTTCTGATGATTCCCCTACCCAGCGGGTAGGTGGTGCTCCGTTAAGTGAATTTGAATCTGTTGCTCATGAGATGAGAATGCTTTCGTTGGATAATGCATTCAACGAAGAGGATATGCAGGCGTTTGAGCGCAGAATCCGGGATCGCCTTGATGACGAGGGTGTGATTGAGTATGCCTGTGAGCCAAAACTAGATGGCGTGGCGATCAGCCTGTTGTATGAAGATGGTCAACTGGTAAGGGGAGCTACCCGCGGAGATGGATCTACGGGTGAAAATATTACCCAGAACGTCCGAACGGTAAGGAATATCCCGCTTAAATTGCAAGGTTCAGGCTATCCTGAGCGGTTAGAAGTGCGTGGTGAAATTTATCTGCCAAAGCAGGGTTTTGATCAGATTAATGCCCGTGCCATAGCTGCGGGAGAGAAAACTTTCGTCAACCCACGAAATGCTGCCGCAGGGAGTTTACGGCAGCTGGACTCACGCATTACAGCAACACGACCTTTAGAATTTTGTGCGTACAGTGTGGGTGTGGTTGAAGGTGGGGCTCTTCCGCAAAAGCATGCGGATATTTTGCGCCAACTAAAAGACTGGGGCTTTAAACTGAATCACCTGCTTGAGGTTGTTGATGGCGTAGCAGGCTGTCTGGACTATTACGAGAAAGTCGGGCAGCTCAGGGATTCACTGCCATTTGAGATCGATGGTGTAGTGTTTAAGGTGAACAGCCTTGCTCAACAACAGGAACTGGGATTTGTTTCTCGCTCGCCAAGATGGGCAATTGCGCATAAATTCCCTGCCCAGGAAGAGATGACACAGGTTCGTGCCATTGAATTTCAGGTGGGTCGAACCGGTGCTGTGACGCCTGTGGCCCGTCTTGAGCCTGTATTTGTGGGTGGCGTCACTGTTTCAAATGCGACACTGCACAATATGGATGAAATCGCACGTTTGGATGTGCGTGTTGGAGATACTGTAGTTATCCGCCGTGCAGGTGATGTGATCCCTCAGGTTGTGCAAGTAGTACTGGATAGGCGGCCTGAAGGGGCTGAGGTTATTGAGCCACCTGCTCAATGCCCGGTGTGTGCGTCGGATGTTGAACGGGTGCAGATTACCCGGAGAACTAAATCGGGTGAACAACAATCGGCAGGAGCGGTTTATCGCTGCGTTGGTCGTTTAAGCTGTAAGGCCCAGTTGCAACAGGCAATAATCCATTACGCATCCCGTAAGGCGATGGAGATTGATGGTCTGGGCGATAAAATTGTCGAACAGTTAGTTGAAGAAGGTTTAGTTTCTTCTCCGGTTGATCTGTATAAATTAACGACAGATCAATTAGAGCCACTAGAGGGCTTTGCTGCGTTGTCTGCTCAAAACCTTGTAGATTCTATTACGAGCAGTAAACAGGTTTCTTTAGCCCGTTTTATATACAGTCTGGGCATTCCTGAAGTTGGCGAAGAAACGGCTCGTGTTCTTGCCAACTCCCTGGGGAATCTGGCGAACATTCGGGTTGCTTTGGCCGAAGTATTAACCTGGTTACCTGAAATCGGTCGAGAAGTGGCTGCTGAAATTACCCATTTCTTTTCAGATCAGCATAATTCAGAAGTTATTGATGCTTTGCTCGCTCAGGGAGTGGCGATTACTGATGAAGGGGAAATAGACTCTGATTTGCAGGGAAGTATATCGTTTGCGGCATTAATTGAGCGGATGGATATTTCGGGAATTGCTAAGGTCGGTGCTGAACGTCTTGCAGAGTTTTACGGCGATCTTCCATCATTACTCAATACAGACCAGTGGCAACTGGCGGGGATTGAGAAGGTATCTAAAAACGCACAGCAGGGTGTTTTAGAAAAACTTCAGGATAAAAACTGGTGTGAAAAGCTATTAGTTGTCGAGCAACAATTGAAAAGCTTTGGTATGCATTGGAGCTGTGAAGTTGTAGCGGATAAAGATTCTGAGGCAGTATTAAAGGGTAAAACCTGGGTGCTTACAGGTACGCTCGAACAAATGAAACGGAATGAAGCCAAAGTGTTTCTTCAGGATCTTGGTGCTAAGGTCTCTGGCAGCGTTTCTTCAAAAACAGATTGTGTTGTGGCGGGGCCTGGAGCTGGGTCAAAACTGAAAAAAGCAAACGAGTTAAATATTCCGGTAATGGATGAAGATGCCTTTGTAGAATTCCTGCAAGGGCATGGGATAACAATAAAATGAACATACCAGTAATCTTCAGAACGAGTTTATTCTTGCTTGTGGCGGCAAGCTTAAGTGGTTGTTTTGGTTCAGGTAGTAAATCTGAGCCGAGTATTTGCCAGTTGCTAGAAGAAAACGAAGAGTGGGCACAACCTCTTGTGCTTGCTCAGAATAAGTATGGAACCCCCCTGTCGCTTACACTTGTTTTGCTGGAACAGCCGCTGTCAGAGCTGGACAAACAGCATATTCAACCTCGCTCTGCAGATTGGGACGAATACAGGATTCGTTCTGAAAATTGGGGGGCTTCACAAAAATCACCTTATGATGCTGTCGATTTTATTGGCTGGTTTAGCCGTGAGAGTTTGAAACGGAATAAAATTAGCTGGAATGATGTGAGTGCTCACTATCTTTCTTATCGCCTTGGTCATGGTGCTTATCATCGATTTGAGCCTGAGAAATATCCTGAGTTGGTGCAACAGGCAGAGCGCATAGAGCAGAAGTCCAACCTCTGGCAGCAGCAGTTGAAAAATTGTAAGCCGCAACTTCAAGAGAAAAGCTGGTTTAGCAAACTGAAGTTCTGGTAGGTCTATCTAGTGATTATTCCTCATGATCAACTCGCATCAGAAACGCTCAATTCTCTGATTGAAGAGTTTGTCAGTCGTGACGGCACAGACTATGGTGAAGAGGAAGTGTCTTTACCTGAGAAAGTTGAACAGGTTCGTGAAAAGCTCATTTCCGGAGAGGCCGTTATCCTGTTCAGCGAAAGTACAGGCCAATGCAATATAGTTCCTAAAGATAAACTGTAATTCCGTCAGACATCGGCGGTGGTTATTGAGGTACTGATATGGACCAGATGGAACAGATAGTTAGCTTGGTTGCCCTGAGTATGGGGGTCGGCTGGGCCAGTGGTATTAATCTGTACGCGACTGTCCTTATGTTGGGTGTTCTGCAAAATATGGGGCACATAACCCTGCCGGAAGAGCTTCAGATAGTGGGCGATCCATTAATCCTGATGGCCGCCGGTTTTATGTACTTTGTAGAGTTTTTTGCCGACAAAGTTCCGGGTGTGGACACTGGCTGGGATGGTTTGCATACGTTTATACGAATACCTGCGGGGGCGGCACTTGCAGCCAGTGCAGTAGGTGATATTTCCCCGGCCGTGGAGGTGGCAGCCGCACTTGTGGGTGGCTCATTAGCGGCAGGTAGTCATGCAGCCAAGGCAGGGAGCCGAGTATTAATCAATACATCACCTGAACCTGTTACCAACTGGACGGCTTCAATAAGCGAAGACTTGATGGTGCTGGCAGGCATTTGGGCCGCATTGAATCACCCAGTTTGGTTCCTGGTGGCATTGGTCGTCTTTATCGTATTACTGATCTGGCTGTTGCCTAAAATCTGGCGTGGAGTGAAGAAGGTATTCCGGTTCATTGCTGGACTATTTGGAGCCAAAGAACTGCCTGATCCACAGAACTCGGGCTCTGGAAAGTTGGCTCATGATCCAGGTAACAACCAGCAAGGAATTTCAAAGTAGGTCTTCTAAACCCAACGCTCCAGATGAGGGCCACTGACCAGTAAGCGTAAAAGGTCTGTTCTACAGACAATGCCAACAATTCTGTCTTTATCATCAACAACAGGCATTGCGTTTATTTCATTTTCGATAAAGCTGATTGCGACGTCCTGTACCCGGGTTTCCGGTGTGGCTGCAATCAGTTTTCTCGAATAAATGTCTGTTATGGCTTTGATGGAGTCCTTGCCTGCTTCAATGAGATCGGTTTTGGAGAGTAAGCCCATCGGCATATTGCCGTCATTGGAAACAATTAAATGGCTCACTTCCAAAGACTCCATACGTTTCCATGCGGTAACAACCGGTGTTGCATCGGTTGTGGTATGCACAGGTGAAACCATAATTCTCGATACGGTTAATGCTGCCGCTTCGTTATCGACTTCAGGTTCTTCAGCGAAGGCTGCATAAGCTTTAGAAGCTGCATCAGCCGGCTCTTTTGGGTGGTTGTCGAACTTATGGGGAACCGTAAATTTTTCACCATCTGCATGCAGCTTGTCCTCGACATCCGCACTTCTGTGAGTATGTCGGCTACGATTAAGCGAGTTCACCCCTCCTGGTTTAAACAGGCCTTCTTTGGGTGTCTGTATTCGATAACCGTGGTCATATACATACAGCGCCATAGAAACCTCGCGGCGGTTGAGTATTAATCAATTGGACAAGTTAACAGTGAAAATATTCACTTCAATAACCACTATATCGCCTGTTTTATCAAGTTCTTAATGATAAATCTGCATGGATTCACCATATCGATCAAATCCTTAGGCAATGGCAGAGGTTCATTACAGATCATGGAAGCAATAAGTTCTGCTGAAATTGGGCAGGTAATCAGCCCTTTGGAGCCGTGGCCAGTATTCACGTACAGGTTAGTGTAATGGGCAGGTTCGGCATCACCAAAGTCCCATTTTCGATCTTTTCTAAGCTTGGCAAAGGTTTCTAAATAGTTGTTATATATAGGGGCCGGGCCAACAATAGGCATGTAATCTGGGGTGCTGCATCTAAATGCGGTTCTACCCGTTAACTTATCTGATTGCTGGCTTATTGCTTGTGCGAGTTCGGGGATAATGTCTGCAAGATTAGATAGATTTTCCTGATGATCCTTATCTGTCACATTTCGTTCTTTGCCTTTCAAATCAAATGTAGCGCCGAAACAGAGCTTCCCGTCTCTCGCCGGTGAGATATAACCTTCACCGCAAACAACGGTTTTGGGAGTGACAGTGCCTTCGGGGACATCAATAAGGGAGATCTGGCCTCGAATTGTTTTTAAGGGTAAGTGATCTGCTTGCTCAAAATTCTTGGTTTGTTCTGCGGCACAAACCACGACGTGTGAGGTTGTTATCTCTTGGCCATTACGGGTGTGTAAGGTCCAGTGACCATTGCTGTTCTCAAGAGAATCAAGCTCAGTATTTATAACTTTAATGTTTACGTGCTGAGACAGGTGTTGGCAGAATTCTCTGGGTGAAACCCAGCCTGCTTCAGGGAAATATAAACCTGAGTGCTGAGGTTGAGTTCCAATAATCTCTGTGAGTTGTTCTTTACTCTTATGACAAACCAATGACTCAGGATAGAAGTCCCCCTCGATCATGGATTGTTGACGCTGTACTTCCTTTTCAGAAGTGGCTAATTGCACAACCCCACTTTGATGCCAAAAAGTCTGCTCAGGGTTCTCTTGCTTCAGTAAGTTGAGAGTGTGAAGCAGGCCGGTAATATGTAATTCGCCCTGATTGGTCGGCTTAACCGGAAGCTTTGCATACAACGCACCTTGAGGGTTGCCTGATCCCCCAGTGGCTAATTCGGCTTCTTTCTCAATTAAAGTGACCTGAATGCCTCGTTTGGCAAGAGCATATGCGGTGGAACAACCCGCCAGTCCGCCACCGATTACAACAACTGAATCTGGTTTTGGCTTTTCTGGGAGATTAAACCAAGGTTTTGCTGAGGGCTTAGGTTTGTCCTCTCCAATGAACTCCCCAACCAACATCTCACGTTTGCGCCCAAAGCCCTTTTGCTTTCGTACATCAAACCCAACTGCTTGAAGACCACGACGAACCATGCCCGCTGCCGTAAACGTAGAAAACGTAGTCCCTGGTTTACTTAATCTGCCAATTTGTTCAAATAACTCCGGGCTCCACATCTCGGGATTCTTAGAGGGTGCAAAACCGTCTAGATACCAGGCATCTACTTGAGCATGAAGCTTTGAATAGCATTCTGAAGCATCTCCGAACATAAGGATTAGTTTAATCCGACCATCAGCGAATGAAAGGGTGTGGTAGCCGGAGCAGGCGATGGGGTATTGATCTAGAAGCTCTTTTGATATTTCGGCCAATGCTGGCCACTGAAAAAGAGCTTGTTTTAAGTCGTTTTTTTTTAGGGGGGATTTTTCTACTGATATGTATGTTAATTTAGTTTCTGTTGTTGTTTTTTCTAGCCATATTGTGCTGGTTAAAAGGAAGTTGAGTCCTGTACCAAAGCCTGTTTCGGCGATTGTTAATTTTATGTTGGATTGGGATCGGGCTTGGATATAGTTCTTATCTAAGAAAACATGACAGCTTTCTTGTATTCCTTGGCCGGTATTGAAGTATATATCAGCAAATGCCCTAGAAAATGGAGTGTTATCTTTCCAAGTAAGCAAGGCTTGTTTGAGTTTCATATTTGCTTTCAGTTGTTTTAATTGTGTTTTTCTTTTCGCTAAAGATAAGTCTTTTTTTAATGTGATGGATTTCTGTATTCCGTTCTCGGACAGCAGTAGTTAGAGAAAACTCAACGTTTTGACCATTTTACGCTTTTCCGAATTCGGAAGGTAGTGTCAGGTTTTGGAAAGGGTCTAGTGGAAAATGGAATGCTAATGATCTTTGGAATTTCCTGTGAATATAATGGCTGCTCATCATACGAAAGGTTAGATTGGGGTGTGTTTGCTTATGTAGATCAATGGAAAGAGTTTTAATTAAATTGTCATCTGTCCTACACACCTCGGAGTCTAGAGTATATTGTGCAGTCAAGATATAATCCCCTCCCCCCATAAGAAAGAACATAGGATCGTGTTCCAATAGGGTGAAGGATATTATCCAAAAGCTTCATGCTGGTTTCTGCTTGTTCACGATTTAGATTTCTAAGAATTAAGAGGAGTTATGGTGATTTCTGGTGTATGGGGAGATAGAAGGATGGCGTATCCTGTT